>JBIIVD010000091.1:0-3718 GCA_044339635.1 Steroidobacteraceae bacterium
GCGCGCGCGCTGTCGGCCAAGCGTCCCGTGTTGGCGAGGCGGCTGCGCTCCGCGGCGAGCGCCGGCAGTTCGTCCGGCTGCAGGGCGAGGGCGGAGAGTTCGCCGGCCTGATGGCGCAGCAGGTCGAGGCGATCGTCCCGCTCGCGCGCATCGTCCTCGAGGGATGCGAGCGCCTCGGCCTTGGTGAGCCGGTCGCGGTGCAGCGCGGCCACCTCGGCCGCCAGGGCCTCGGTGCCGGCGTAGTCATCGAGCAGGCGGCGCTGCGCCGCGGGCTTCAGCAGCGACTGGAACTCGTGTTGCCCGTGGATCTCCGCGAGCAGGGCGCCCACCTCGCGCAAGGCCTGCACGGGCACCTGCTGGCCGTTGAGGTAGGCGCGGGACTTGCCCTCGCGGGTGATGACGCGCCGCACGACGAGGTCGTCGTCCGCCTCGATGCTCTGCTCGGCGAGCCATCCGCGCAGCAGCGGATCGGCGGCGCGCAGGTCGAAGGTGGCGGCGATCTCGGCGCGCGCCGCGTCGTGCCGGATGACCTCCACGCCCGCGCGACCGCCCACGGCCCACTGCAGCGCATCGACGAGGATGGACTTGCCCGCGCCGGTCTCGCCGGTGAGCACGGTGAGCCCATCGCCGAGCTCCACCTCGACGGCGTCGATGATCGCGAAGTCGCGGACCTGCAGGTGCGTGAGCATGGGCACGTCAGGCCGGCGCGTCGAACGCGCGGCGCCCCCAGTTGAGCTTGCTGCGCAGCAGCCGGTAGTAGTCGTAGCCGGGCGGATGCAGCAGCGTGAGACGGGCCGCGGCGGGACGGATCAGCAGGCGGTCCCCCGGCGCGAGCGGGCCGAGCGCGCGACCGTCGCAGGCGACCTCGGCGAGCGAGTCCGGTCGGTCCACCAACCGCACTTCGATGCTCGCGCGGCCCGAGACGACGATCGGCCGGTCCGAGAGGGTGTGCGGGCAGATCGGCGTGACCACCACGACGTCGAGTGAGGGTTCGATGATCGGGCCGCCGCAGGAGAGGGCATACGCGGTGGAGCCGGTGGCCGTGGCCACCACCAGGCCATCGCCTCCGTGCGTGTTGACGAAGCGGCCGTCGATGAAGGTCTCGAAGTCGATCAGGTGGCCGCTCTGGCTCTTCTGCAGCACGATGTCGTTGAGGGCGAGACCGCTGTGCAGGCCGCCCGCGGCCGGGTGGATCTCGGCGGCGAGCAGCGGCCGCTCGTCGCGCGCGCAGCGCCCTTCGAGCGCGGCATCGACGCTCTCGAGCATGTCCTCCGGCATGACGTCGGTGAGGAACCCGAGGCGTCCGCGGTTCACGCCGAGGAGCGGGATGTCCCGACCGGCGACGAGGCCGGCGGCGTAGAGCAGGGTGCCATCGCCGCCGATGGCGACCACGAGCCCGGCCTGCGAGACGAGCTCGGACTCGGGGGGGAAGCGGGCTTCGACCCCGGACAGGCGCTCGGCCTCATCGGCGGACGCGAGGGTCGTGATGCCGCGCCCCGCAAGATGACGCGCGAGCAGCGCGGCGCTCTCGGCGGCGCGCGCATCGGCGAAGCGGGTGACGAGGGCGGCGTGACGGATGGGGCTCATGGGGCACCGATGGGGGACGGTGTGTTTTTATCATGCCGTGCAGGCCGGGACCAATCGGCATAACGGGCGCCTTGACGCAATTCCACGCCTGTCGGTAGCGTGCGGACATGGCCCATGATGACGAACGCCTGAACGAACGCGCCCGGCAACTGCTGCGGGTGCTCGTGGAGAGCTACATCCGCGACGGTCAACCGGTCGGTTCGCGCGCGTTATCCCGTGATTCGGGCCTCAGCCTGTCCTCGGCCACCATCCGCAACGTGATGGCCGACCTCGAGGACCTCGGGTTCGTCGCCTCGCCGCATACCTCGGCGGGGCGCATCCCCACCGACCGCGGCTACCGGTTCTTCGTCGATACCCTGCTGCGCTCAAGGCCGATCGATGCCGTTTCGGCGGACGAGCTGCGCCGACATCTCGACGCCGCACCCGGGTCGGACCCCAAGGCGCTGGTCGCCAACGCCTCCCAACTGCTCTCCAATCTCACGCATCTCGCGGGGGTGGTGACGGTGCCGCGGCCGCAGGTCGCGCGGCTCACGCACCTCGAGTTCGTGGGGCTCTCCGAGAACCGCGTGCTCGTGGTGCTGGTGTTCGACGATCGCGACGTGCAGAACCGCATCATCCAGCTGCCGCGCGCGCACTCGCCCGAGGAATTGCGCCGCGCCGCGCAGTTCCTCAACGAACAGCTCATCGGCCGGACGCCCGCACAGGCGCGCGAGGACATCCTCCGCCAGCTCCAGGAAGCCCGCGAGCACATGAACGCGCTCATGGTCGAGGCGATCTCGCTGGCCCAGCAGGTGCTGACGCCGGAGCCTGCGCGGTCCGGTCTCGAGTACATCGTGGCGGGCGAGACCAACCTCATGGGCGCCGCACAGCTCACCAGCGTCGAGAAGTTGAAGCGCCTGTTCGAGGCCTTCAACGAGAAGCGCGACTTCCTGCACCTGCTCGACCAGAGCCTGCATGCCGACGGCGTGCAGATCTTCATCGGTCAGGAATCGGGCTATCAGGTGCTCGATGACTGCAGCATCGTCACCGCGCCCTACAGCGGCACCGACGGCGTGCTCGGGGTGATCGGGGTCATCGGACCCACCCGCATGGCGTACGAGCGGGTGATCCCGATCGTCGACATGACGGCCCGATTGCTCGGGTCGGCCTTGAATTCCCGGCGCTGACCCCCACCTCTGCCCCTGACCGACGCGCTCGATCGCCTTTCGGCGTCGGGTGTCCGCGACGGATTTCGCCCTAACTTCATGAACAACAAGGTTTTTCGATGACTGATACCCCCGCATCGCCCCCTTCGGACCCGTCCGCGGCCGGCGCCGCGCCGGGCGGTGACGGCCTGACGGTCGACGACCTGAAAGCCCTGTTGGCCGATGCCGAGGCGCGGGTCCAGCAACACCGCGACCAGCATCTGCGCGCGGTCGCCGACCTCGAGAACGTTCGCAAGCGCGCCCAGCGCGATGTCGAACAAGCGCATCGTTTCGGCATCGAGAAGTGGGTGCAGGAGCTGCTGCCGGTGAAGGACAGCTTGGACCTCGCGGTCGAGAACGCCGGCCGGGCTGACGCCGCCGCGCTCGTCGAAGGGCAGGCCGCGACTTTACGGCTGCTCCAGAAGGCCTTGGAGCGCATCGGCGTCACCGTGATCGACCCCGTCGGCCAGCCCTTCGATGCCGATTGGCACGAGGCGGTGGCCGCCCAGCCCTCCGACACCGCCGAGCCGAACTCGGTGCTGCTCGTGGTGCAGCGCGGCTACAGCCTCAACGGCCGCCTGTTGCGCGCCGCGAGGGTGGTGGTCGCCCGGGCGTCCGGCTGAGCGGCAGCGCACCGCCGACCCTTGAATTATCCACAGGCGACCCTACTTACACGGCCATAGGCGCCCCATCGGGGCTCGAACGAACGAATCGGAGCAGACCATCATGGGCAAAGTCATCGGCATCGACCTCGGTACCACCAACTCCTGCGTGGCGATCATGGAAGGCGGCAAGCCGCGCGTGATCGAGAACAGCGAGGGCGACCGCACCACGCCGTCCATCGTCGCCTTCACCAAGGACGACGAGGTGGTGGTCGGCCAGTCGGCCAAGCGTCAGGCGGTCACCAACCCGACCAACACGCTCTATGCCGTGAAGCGCCTGATCGG
>JBIIVD010000092.1:0-3702 GCA_044339635.1 Steroidobacteraceae bacterium
GAGAGCAGCATCGTGATGCAGCCGCCGATGTTCGTGACGGGCGCGATCAACGACCGCGAGGCTCGTCGGGTCGACATCACCCGTCCGTGACCTTGACCTGACCCCAGGGCACCGGGCGCCGCCAAGGACGGCGGCGCCTGATGTTCCACCTGCGTCGGGGCATCACCGCCCGACGACGCCAGCCAGACGATCCGTGTTCAGCCGATCCCGACCGACGCCCGCGACCGCCCTGCGGGGATTTTCGCGCCGTCCGGGCCGTATCCTTTGGGGACCTCCCGACACCCGAGGCCAAGCGTCATGCCCAAAAAAGACACCCGGATCGATCGCCGCTCCCTGCTCACCGGTGCCGCCGCCGCCAGCGTCGCCGCCCTCGCCGGCCAAGCCGGTGCGCAATCGCCCGGTGCGGCCACGCCCGGTGTCCGCCCGCCCCGCGACGGCGAGATCAAGGCCGCACGCGGCGGCAAGTACGAATCGGTGCCGCTCAAGCAGGACTTCGTCAACATCGCCGCGATCCAGTCGCGGCTGCTCTCCATCGACACCCGCGACAAGGCGCGCACCCTCAAGCGCAACATGGACCGCGTGCTGCACCTCATCGACCTCGCGCAGAACTCGCCCGCCGAATGGGGCGGCGAGCGCCGCTGGGGCTCGAAGGTCGACCTCATCTGCATGCACGAGTTCCCGGTGCAGGGCTTCCAGCCCTGGACCCGCAAGGAGCTCACCCAGATCGCCTTCGAGCTGCCGGGGCCCGAGGCCGCGACCATCGGCGAGCGTGCCAAGCGCTACGGCTGCTACATCGCCTTCGGCTGCTACGCCAAGCTCAAGGATTGGCCCGACCACGTGATCAACATGTCCGTGCTCGTCGGCCCGGACGGCAACATCGTCGACATGCAGTGGAAGGCCCGCAACATCCTCGGCTTGTTCGGCGACCAGGCGCTGATCGGGACCACGGTCTACGACGTGCTCGACCGCTACGTCGAGATGTACGGTTGGGACCGTACGCTGCCGGTGGCGCGCACCGACATCGGCAACATCTGCATGACCGCCGTCGGCGCCGAGCCGACGCTCTACACCTGCCTCGGCCTCAAGGGCGCCGAGATCCTCGTGCTGTCGGTCACCGGCGGCAGCAACGCCGAGTCGGCGATCACCACCGCGCGCGCCAACCGTCTCTACACGGTCGGCGTCGGCAACTCGGTCTCGCCCGACAACATCGGCTTCCCGGAAGCCTCGGGCACCGAGGACGGCGGCACCGTGATCGTCGACCCGCGCGGCACGACGCTCGCCAAGACCGACAACCACCACGAAGACATCATCACGGCGCGCATCCCGATCGCGGACTTCCGCAAGACACGCCGCGTGCAGGAACTGCCGAAGGCGCTGCTGCTGCCGGTCCTGCAGGCCTATGATCCGGTGTTCCAGCCGAACGCGTTCGCGGGCGCGTTGCCCGCGACCTACAAGGAAGCCGGTGAGCTCGTACGCAAGCGCATGGGCATGAAGTGACGGATGAGATGACGGCGGAGCGGCCGCTGCCCGCGCTGCAGACGGCCTGGCGGATCCGGCATCTCGCCCGGGTCGCGGGCGGGATAGCGCTTATGTTCCCGGTATCGATGATCCTGGGACACGAGTTGCTCGACCTGCGATGGGGCGCGGCGGCCGGGCGCACGGCGCTCGTCGCGCTCGCCGGCGCGGTCATCGCCGGTGCCGCGATCGAATGGCATGCACGGGCTGCGTTCGCCCGGTTCTCGTGGACCCACTTGCCCGAGGAAGGCGTGGTGGTGCATCAGGGCGCCTGGTGGCACAAAGAGATCTGGCTGCCCGTGTCACGGCTGCAGCACCTCGACGTGGTGCGTGGCCCGATCGAGCGGGCGTATGGACTCGCGACACTGGCGCTGTTCACCGCAGGCTACCATCAGTATCGCGTCAAGCTCGAGGGGATGGATCCGGAACACGCGCTCACACTGCGCGATACGCTGCTCGCTGAGATCCGCGCGCAACGCCTGCGCGTCGAGCCATGACCGACACGCTGCCCGCCGGCCGCCTTCATCCGTGGTCCTGGGTGTTCCATGCGATACGGGCGTTGCGCGAGGTCGCGCTGCCTGCGTTGGTCTTCATGGTGGTCGGGCACAAAGATGCCTTCGGACCCCTCGTCGTGGGCGCTGTGGCGGCGATCATCTTGGTCGCTTGGGGCATCATCCGCTCGCGCACTTTCCGCTATGAGCTGTTGGAGCGCGAGCTCTTGGTACGCGAGGGCCTGTTCGTCCGCGAGACACGGCATGTGCCGTTCGCCCGGGTGCAGGCCGTGAACGAGCGCCAAGGACCGCTGCACCGTCTGCTGGGCGTCACCGAGTTGGTCCTTGAGTCGGGCGCGGCGGGCAAGCCCGAGGCGGTGATGCGTGTCCTCGGCGTCGCGGAAGCGGCGCGTATCGCTGGCATGCTGCGATCTGTCACGGCAGCGGACCACGGGGTACCGGAGCACGCGACACCGGGCGTCGTCGCGTCACCCGCTGCAGCGACGACCCGGGAGCTGCTGCGCATACCGACCGACGAACTGATCCTGCACGGCATCATCTCGAACCGCGGCTTTGTGGTGATCGCCCTGGTGCTCGGCATCATCAGCCAGAACAGGGAGCTGCTCGATCTGCTGCCGATCGACTTCAAGCAGTTCATGAAGGACAGCACCGACACCGCGGCGGGCATCGACGCGGGCGCGATCTTGGGCGTGCTGCTGGTGCTGCTGCTCGGGATCATGGTCCTCGTCCGCCTGCTGTCCATCGCGTTCGCGCTCTTCACGCTGCATGACTTCACGCTTCGCCGCGCCGGCGACCGCCTGCGGATGAACCGCGGTCTGCTGTCGCGCGTGGATGTCAGCGGCCGGGTGTCGGGGTTCCAACGCATCGTGCTCGAGCAATCGTTGCTGCACCGGGCGTTCCGACGCTGCGCCGTGAAAGTGGATCTGGCAGGCGCCTCCCTGCTCGGGAACCCGGAGGCTGCGGACAGTCGGCTCGACACGCTCGCGCCGATCGCAACCCCGGCCAAGGCTCGATCGCTGCTGCACGAACTCATCCCCGGCCTCGACATCGACGATTTGCCATGGCAGCCGCTGCATCGCAGCGCCGCCGTACGGCGATGGCAAAGGACGGCGTGGTGGCTGCTGCCGACGCTCGCGCTCGTCGTCGCGGCGGCGGGGCTCATCCCGGGGCTGCCCTCTGCCGCCCTGCTTGGCGCACTGGTCGCGGCCACGATCGTCCTCGGTCTCAGCGTGGTGCACGCTTGGCGGTGGGCGCGATGGTCGGCCTTCGCAGCCAGCGACGGTGTCATCGCCTTCCGCAGCGGCGCTTGGGCGAGACACTGGACGCTGGTGTTCGACGACCGCGCACAATCGACCGCGCTGCGCCGATCGCCACGCGACCAGCGCGAAGGGACGGCCAGCTTGGCCGTCGATATACAGAGCATGACCGCCAGTCATGCACTGCACATCCCCTACCTCGATGCCGCGATCGGAGAGCGGCTGAATGCGCGGTTCTGGCGAGCGGGAAATTCCGCTCCGCTGCCCGCCGACGCGCACGCGGGCGGCGGTCTGCGGTAACCTTCACGACATGAGCAATCCCGCCGCCGCGAACGCCCTCGCCACCCTGCAGGCCCGGATCGGCCAGGAAGTCCACGTCAGCGACTGGCTGCCGATCACGCAGCAGCGCGTCGACGCCT
>JBIIVD010000002.1:0-108845 GCA_044339635.1 Steroidobacteraceae bacterium
AGGCGGCCAACGCCTCGCGGGCGCCGGCTTCGTCGCCGCCCTCGCTGCGGAACATCGCGAGCGTCAACAACAGGTCCCGGTCGGGCGAGCGGCGCGCCGCCTCGCTGAGCACCTTGATGGCCTCCGGCCGGCGCCCCGCGTCGTCCAGCGCCAAGGCCTGCAGATAGGCATAGCGCGGTTGGTCAGGCGCCACGCGCGCGGCGGCCGCGAACTCGACCAAGGCCTCGGGTTTGCGCCCCTGGCGCACCAGAGCGAGGCCCAAGGCTTCGCGCAGCGGCGCCGCGGTGGCCGATGGCGACCCGAGCGCACGCAGACCGTCGCGCAGCACGCGCTCCGCACCCACCTCATCGCCCCGGCCACGCAGCAGATCGGCGAGGTTCACCGCCGCCGGCACGAATCGCGGGTCGATCGCGAGGGACTTGCGGAACGCCGCCTCGGCCGCCGGCACCTCGCCGCGCTGCAGCAGCAGGTTGCCGAGGTTGAGCCGCGATTCGGGTCGGCTGAGGTCGTGCCGCAGCGCCGCCTCGTACTCGGTGAGCGCCGCGTCGAAGGCCGCGCGGTCATCGCCCGCGAGCGTCCCTGCGACCGGCAGCAGCAGGCGCGCCGCTTCGATGCGCACGGCGCGTACGCGGTCACGCAAGCGCGGTACGAGCACGGCTGCGCGCATCTCGGGCGGTGCGGCCTCGTGCCGCGAGACTGCGACATGTCGTACGAGGTCGTCGGGGTCGTCGAGGGCGATGCGCAGCGCGGCATCGGCAGCCGCATTCGGGAAGCGCGCGGCCAATTCGAGCGCGGTCGCGCGCACGATCGGCGGTTGGGCGGGATCGCCGAGCAGTGCCTGCAGGCCGCGGGCCGCACCGGGCGCCGCGCGCCGCGCGGCATGCAGCGTCGGCGCGATGCTCGGGCGTGCGCGCCAGTCCTTGCCATGCCAACGATCGAGCGCCGTCGCCGCCCACACCGCGTCCTGATCCGCGTGGCAACTGCCACAGGCGTTCGGTGCGCCGGTGGCGACGGTCAGGTCGGGCCGCGGCACCTTGAAGCCATGGTCGCGGCGCGGATCGTTGACCATGTAGGTGGTCGCCGGCATGTGGCAATCGACGCAGCGCGCACCCGCAGCGCCCGGTTCGTGGCGGTGATGCTCGACGACGTCGTAGCGCGCCGGCGCATGGCATTGCGCGCAGGTCGCATTGCCCGGCAAGCGCATCTTCTGGGTGTGCGGGTCGTGGCAGTCCGCGCAGCCGACGCCCGCCGCATGCATCTTGCTTTGCAGGAACGAGCCCCAGATGAAGACCTCGTCCTGCTGCTGGCCGTCCGGGTGATAGAGCCCCTCGCGCAGCGTCACCGGCAGGAAGTGGTCGAGCAAGGGGTCGCCGGCACGCCAGCCTTCGGCGAACTGGCTGCGGCGCGAATGACAGGCCGCGCAGGTGGCGTCGTCCTGTGAGGCACCGGAGGACTTCAAGGCGACGTCATGCGGGGCGGCGTCATGCGGGGCGTCCCCCTGCGGCGCGCTGCGACGCGCGTTGCCGGTGACGGGATCGATGGGCCAGGTCACGCCGCGGCGTCCGTGGAACGCCACGGCCAGCCCGCGGTCCGCGCCTTTTGCGCCGCCGCGAGCCCACTGCAGGTGTCGCTCGCCGGGACCATGGCAGGACTCGCAGCCGACCGAGATCTCCGCATACCGGGTGTCGTAACGGTCCTGCGCCTCGTCGTAGCCCTTGCGGACATCGGTCGAGTGACAGTCGGCACACATGAAGTTCCAGTTCTGCGAACGACCCGTCCAGTGCAGCTCGTCGCGATGGTCGAGCTTCTCTTGCGGGTACTGCCGGAACCAGCGCTGGCCGCCCTCGGCCTTCGGGCGCGTGTCCCAGGTGACGGATACGGCCTGCAGGCGGCCACCCGGCAGTTCCACGAGGTACTGCTGCTGCGGCTCGACGCCGAAGGTGTATCGCACCTCGTAGTCGGTGAGCCGTCCGTCCGGTCCGTCCGTGCGGATGATGAACTTGCCGTCGCGCTTGAAGAACGTCGAGGTGACGCCGTCGCGGGTATAGGTCACGCCGCTGAAGTCGCCGACGACGGTCTCGGCGGTGGCGTGCTGCATGGCCCGCGCATGCTGGGAGCCGCGCCATGCGGCATGCTCGGCCTGGTGGCACTCCGCGCAGGACGCGCTGCCGACGAACGCCGACGCGCGTGCGGCGTCGTGGTGCGAGCCCGGCCCGGCGTGGTTGACGGACCGCGGATCGCCTTGGTGACCGCCACCCCCGAAGCCGAGGTCACCCCGCCACCACCACAGCGCAGCGCCGAGAAGCACCGCAAAGCCGGCGGCGAGGCCGGCCAGCTTGAGGCGTCGAGCGGCGGTATCAGCGTCCTGGGGCGGGATAAACGGCCTTCCAGTCGTTCTTCATGCTGAGGATCAGCCAACCGCGCTTCGGACCCTCGTCGAGGCCGCGGCGCAGCTTGCCGATGTGCGAATCCCGATCATACGCGAACTCGCGGGCGGCATCGTCGTGGTGGACGATCGTGGCGAGACGCGGCCCGGCGCCCGCCGTGGTCCACTCCAGCATCTCGAAGTCGCCGTCCGAGTTGCCGAAGGCCATGATCGGCCGCCGGCCGATGAATTTGTTGATGGCCAGCGGCTTGCCGGCCTTGTCGTCGATGAAATCGATCTTGGGCTGGCGCACGATCACCGGCTTGCCGTCCCGCACTTCGTAGGTCGTGCCGATGGTCGATCCGATCACCTGCTCGGGCGGCACGCCGTAGACCTCCTCGGCGAACACGCGCATGAACTCGATGCCGCCGCCCGAGACGATATAGGTCTTGAAGCCGTTGGCGCGCAGGTAGGCGAGCATCTCCAGCATCGGCTGGTACACAAGTTCCGTATAGGGGCGCTTGAGCGTCGGATGACGCGCGGTCTTCACCCACTGGCGCACGCTGTCCGCGAACTCCTCGGTGGTGCTGCCGGCATGGGTGGCCATGATGAGTTCCATCAGCCCGCGCTCGCCGGTGGCAGCCACGGCCTTGATGTCGCCCTCGAGCACGCCCTGGAATGGCTGCGTGGTCTTCCACTCGGGGTGCTTCGGCGCGAGCGCCTTGACGCGGTCCATGGCGAAAGCCAGCTGGAAGTAGGCCGGCTGCTCCGACCACAGACAGCCGTCGTTGTCGAACACGGCGATGCGCTCCGCGGGCGCGACATAGTTGCGGCTGCGGGGATCGGTGGTGTCTTGCACGAAGGCGACGATGCGGGCCTTGGCGGCGCCATCGTTCCACGACGGCAGCGCCTCGGCGGCCTGCAGGGCCGGGGCTGCGAAACCGAGCGACAGGCCCAGCGACAGGGCCATGGCGGTGCAGAAGCTGCGGAGGGATCGGGCGATCTTCATGGCATCGTTCTCCAGAGGCGAGTTCAAAAGAGGCGAGTTCAAAAAAAAGGGCCGCATCCTTTTCGAGGAGGCGGCCCCTTCCACCGGAACCGGTGTATCCGTCAGTGCATCACTGCTTCGAGCTGCTCATGACCGTTTCCATGACGCGGTCCAGGTTGAAGCTGCCCGGCTTCTGGCGGGGCGGGAACTCCTTGAAGGACTGCAGCCACTTGGCGACGAAGGCACCGGACGGCGCGATCATGAACATGCGGTCGAGGTACCAACGCTGGTAGCCGATGGCGTTCTCTTCCTCGGCGCGCTCGAAGGGGTCCATGCGCAGGTTGGTGATCTTCGGGGCGCGCAGTTCCACGAACGGCTCCTGCCACACCTTGAGGCCCTCGGCCTGCTGCTCGAGGAAGGTGATCTTCCAGTTCTCGTAGCGCAGCGCCGCCACCGAACCGTCGTCGGTCCAGTAGATGAACTCCTTGCGCGGCCAGGCGGCCTCGCCACGCAGCGCGGGGCCGAGGTCGTAGCCGTCGAGGTGGACCTTGTAGGACATGCCACCGATCTTGCGGCCCTTCAGCAGGTCCGCAGCGGCGGTGCGGTCGCCGGCAGCGGCGACCAGCGTCGGCAGCATGTCCTCGTGGGCACCGATGTCGTTGATCACGGTGCCCGGCTGGATGACGCCCGGCCAGCGGATCATCGTCGGGACGCGGTAGCCGCCTTCCCACTGCGTGTTCTTCTCGCCGCGGAACATCGTCGTGCCGCCATCGGGCCAGGTGAAGGTCTCGGCGCCGTTGTCGGTCGAGTACATCACGATGGTGTCTTCTTCGAGGCCCATCTCCTTGAGGGCCGCGAGCAGCTGGCCGACGTGGCCGTCGTGCTCGACCATGCCGTCGGCGTACACGCCGAGGCCGGTCTTGCCCACCGAGGCAGCCTTCAGGTGGGTGAAGATGTGCATGCGGGTGGAGTTCCACCAGATGAAGAACGGCTTGTCGTCGTTCTTGGCGCGACGCATGAAGTCGAGGGTCTTGACCATCACCTCATCGTCGATGGTCTCCATGCGCTTGCGGGTCAGCGGGCCGGTGTCCGTGATGCGGCCGTCGGCGAAGCTGTGGATCACGCCGCGCGGACCGAAGTTCTTCTTGAAGTTCGGATCCTTTGGGTAGTCGGGGTTCTCCGGCTCTTCCTCGGCGTTCAGGTGGTACAGGTTGCCGAAGAACTCGTCGAAGCCATGCTTGGTCGGCAGCATGTCGTCGCGGTCACCGAGGTGGTTCTTGCCGAACTGGCCGGTGCGGTAGCCCTGGGCGCGCAGCAGCGTCGCGACCGTGGGGTCTTCCTTCTTCATGCCCTCAGGCGTACCCGGCAGGCCGACCTTGGTGAGGCCGGTGCGGATCGGCGACTGGCCCGTCACGAAGGCCGCGCGACCGGCGGTGCAGCTCTGCTGGCCGTACCAGTCCGTGAACAGCGCGCCGCCCTTGGCGATGCTGTCGATGTTCGGGGTGCGGTAGCCCATCATGCCCTGGTTGTAGGCGCTGATATTGAAGCCGCCGATGTCATCACCCCAGATGATGAGGATGTTGGGCTTCTTCTTGGCGGCAGGCGACTGCGCCTGGGCCGGGAGGGCGAGTGCCAGAAGGCAGATCGCGAGGACGCTACGGATCAAGGTCATGAAGTTCTCCGGAATGCATGGCCAACATGTGGCCCATGCATACACCTTAGGCTCCCGCCCCGCCCTCGGGTAATTGGACCAAGGTGCAACGGTAAGGGGGGGCACGACCGACCGACGCCGGCGACAGGCCCGGGACGGTCAGTCCGCCTCGCCGCCGGCGGGCGACACCCCGAGCCGCTGCGCCGTGGTCACGAGGGCGGCCACCGAGCGGATACCGAGCTTTTCCATGACGCGGGACCGGTGGACCTTGATGGTCTGCTCGGTGGTGCCGAGTTCGGCGGCGATGACCTTGTTGAGGCGGCCCGCGATGACGTGCTGCATGACCTCGCGTTCGCGGGGCGTCAGCAGGGCGTAGCGCGCGCGCAGGTCCGCCACCTCGCGCACCTGGTCGAGCCCGACCCCGACCGCGGCGATCAGTTCGTCGGCCTTCACGGGCTTGGTGAGGAAATCGACCGCCCCGGCCTTCATCGCGCGGACGCTGCTGCGGATGTCGCCGTGGCCGGTCAGGAACACCACCGGCCAGCGCGTGGTGGCCGCCGCCAGCCGAGCTTGCGCCTCGAGACCATCGAGCCCCGGCATGGCGAGATCCATCACCACGCAGCCGTCCGCCTCGGCAGGCAGGCGGGCCAGGAACTCCAGCGCCGACCCGTGGCTCTCGACCTTGAACCCCTCGGCACGCAGCAGCCGCTCGATGGCGCGGCGCAGATCGGGCTCATCATCGACCAGATAGACCTTGCTGCTCATGCTTTCTGCGCTCCGCTCTCGAAGGGAGCTCCACGTCGAAGATGGTACCGCCCCCGGCGTTCGCACGCACGGTGATGCGCCCGTCATGGGCGAGGACGATGGAGCGCGAGATCGCGAGCCCCATGCCGAGACCTGCGGGCTTGGTGGTGAAGAACGGCGCGAAGATCTCTTCGGCGCTCGCCTGCAGGCCGGACCCACGGTCGCAGACGGACACCCGGACCGTGCCGCCCTCGCATTCGGAGCGCAGGGTCAGCGATCGCGATCCAGCCGGCTGCGCGGCCATCGCGTCACAGGCGTTGTTGACGAGGTTGATCAGCACCTGCTCGATCGAGATCCGGTCGCCCACGATGCGGGCGCCCCCCGCTCGCAGCTCCGTCTGCACCTCGACGCCCCGTCGACGCAGTTCACCGCCCAGGAAATCGAGCACGCCCAGCACGGTGGCGTCGAGGTCGATGGGCTCGTGCTCGGTCGGACCGCGACGCAGCATGGAGCGCAACCGACGCACCACCGCATCCGCGCGTTCGTCGGCGGCGAGGATGTCGCCCATGATCGCGCGCAGTTCGTCGTGGTCAGGCTCCGGCTGCGCGAGCAAGCGTTGCGCCGCCTCGGCGTTGCTCATGATGATCGCGAGCGGCTGGTTGATCTCGTGCGCCAGCGTGCCCGACAGTTCCGTCAGCGTGTTCACGCGCCCGAGGTGCTCGAGCTCCTTGCGCTGCAGCGCGCGTTCGTCCTCGGCCTGCTTGCGGGCGCTGATGTCCATGACCACGCCGCTGATGACCCGCGACCCGGTCTCGCGACCCGCGTAGGAGCTGCCGCGGGACGCGACCCAGCGGACGCTGCCCGACCGGTCGCGCACGCGGTATTCGAGGTTGCTCACGCCGTCTTCGGTGCGCGCCGCCTTCAACACCCGCTCGACGCGTGGCCGGTCCTGCGGATGGATGACCGCGATCAGGTCCTCGACCGAGATGTCGCCGCGGATCGGCAGGTCGAAGATCGCATAGGCGCGCGGCGTCGCCCAAAACCGCCCGCTCACCGCATCGAGGCTCCACAAGCCCGCATCCGCGGCGTCGGCCGCCAACGACAGGCGGCGCTCGGACTCGCCGAGCTCCTGCCGCAGCTCGGCGCTGCGCAGCAGGTCGACGCCCAAGTAGGCGGCCATGACGAACACCATCGGAATGAAGAAAACGATGCCGATGGTCGGTAGCCGCAGGAACCCCCAATAGCTCGCCAGCGCCATCGCGGAATTGACCACCACGAACAGGAGCAGGCCCGCGCCGATGGTGAGCGCCCTTGTCCGGTCACCCCGCTGCCACAACTGGCGCGTGGCATCCGCCAGGAACAACGCCAACAACGCCAACGCAGGCTGCGACAGCAGCAGCCAAGGGCTGGGTACGGACTGCGTGACCACCACCACCGGTTCGCCCAGCAACTCGACCACCCCGAGCGCATCGATGCGCTGGTAGTTCATCGTCCCGCCGGTGAGCACGCCGAGGAGGAGCGCCACGGTCCGCAGACCGATGCTGGTCAAGCCCAGCCAGAGCCGGCCGACATTGAGGTAGTAGTGGGTGAATGCGACCGTACCTGCCATCCCGACGAGGATGGGGAAGTGGTACCAGAGCAGCACCCGCTGGAATTCCTCCGGCGTGGCGGCGCGCATCAAGCGCAGCTCCAGGAAGCCCATCGCCGCCACCGCGATGGCGAGCGCCGCGAAAGCGAGGTTGGCGCGGGTGGCGACGTCCTTTCGGCGTCGCAGCCAGACATGGGCATGGATGCCGCCGAGCGTCAGGCTGGCCGCCGACATGGTCACCCAGAGGAGGTCGATCAGTCGCAAGACAGGCCCCGTTGCATCGTCCGGATTGTAACCACGGCGCTGGGCCGTAACATCGCATCGGTCCACCCCGTAAGGAAATCCGCCACGGACATGAACATGAAAAAGACATCCCAGTTCATCAAGGACACCTTGGTCGGCGGCGTGCTGTTCCTGCTGCCCGGCGCGCTGCTGCTGTGGCTCGCCGAGAAGGCGCTGCCGCTCGCGCGCCAGCTCATGAAGCCCGTCGAGAACCTGTTCCCAGGGCACCTCGTCGCGCAGTTCGCGCTCGGCACCGTGCTCGCGGTGCTCGCCCTGCTGCTGGTCGCCTTCATCGCCGGGATGCTGGCGCGCACGGCACCTGGCCAGCGGCTCATCCGATGGCTCGAGGAGTCGATCGTCGGCAGCCTCCCGCAGTACCGGATGGCGAAGTCGGTGCTCGAGGGACGGGGCGCGGGCGATGGCGCACCGGATGTGCAGCCGGTGTTGGTGCCCGCCGGTGAAGGATGGCGGATCGGGATGAAGTTCGACTCCATCGAAGGCGGCTGGGCAAGCGTCTTCCTGCCCAACTCGCCGAAAGCCCAGACGGGCAGCATCGTGCTGCTGCCCGAGTCCTCGCTGCGACCGCTCGGGCTGCCGATCGCGGAGACGACGCTGCTCCTGTCCCGTCTCGGCGGCGGCGCAGGCGCAGCGCTTCGCGGCGTGAAGCTCGACTAGAAGCCGAGGACCTTGTAGCCGATCTCGATGCCCCAGTCGGCGGGCCGAGGAGGGTCCGCGGTCAGCGGATCTCCTCGATATCCGGCAGCGCCCACTCCTTCTTGAAGTACGGCTCGGTCGGCGCGTACAGGCGGAAATACGTGAACCAGCCCTTGCCGGGCACGGTCTGCACATAGTTGGCGTTCGCGCCGGGCGGCTTCTTCGGGCCGAAGAAGAGATCGACCGAGCCGTCGGCGTTCACCACCAGCCCAGGCTTGCGCGAGGAGATGTCGGCGGCGCCCTGGGGCGACTGCAGCGGCGCACGGGTGGTGTTCTCGTAGAGCGTGAACGACCAGAACTGCTTGACCGGGGCGTTGGGCGGCACGCGCAGGCGGTAGGACTTGGCGCCGTCGAGCCACGCGCCCGACTTGTCGCGCGCGGTCTCGAGGTAGACCTGGCCGAAGCCGACGATGCGGCCCTGCATGCCCGAGGTGTTGCCGATCGCCTCGTAGAACCAGGAAGCGCGCTCGTCGAGCTGCGAGAACATCGGCAACTGCTGGTCGAGTTCGACCATGTTGGCGTATTCCCAGTTGGTGCCCGCGAACACGGTGGAGTCCGGGAAGCGCTTGTCGAAGGCGTTGGCCCGCGCCATCAGCTCGCCCGTGAACGCCGCCTCGCCGAGGATCTTCTTGCGGCGCGCGTCGGGCTGGAAGGGCTTGCCCGGCTCCATGCCGAGCGAGCGCATCATGGCGTAGAAATAGCCGTTGTGCGTCTCCATCGGCTCGCCGTCAAGGATATCTTTGAGCTGCTCGAAGTAACGGATGTCGCTCGGCTGCCAGGACGCCCAGTCGCGGCCGCCCACCGGGATGAAGTTCGTCACGCCCGGCGTGGCGCGCTGGTTCCAGCCGTAGACGCGGTGCTTGCGCAGCGTCGCCTCGGCCTCGACCGGATCGGGCGCGAGGCCGCGCGAGCCGAACCAGATCTGGTTGGTCTTGGAGCGCACGACGAAATACCCCGGCGGGTTGAGGTCCTCACCGCTCGGCGGCAGGATCAGGTACTTGCCGCCCTGCCCCTTGTCGGGACCGGTTTGGCCCATGTCGATGACGGGCCGCTGCCAGATGTCATCGACGCCGCCGGCGGTCGCGCCAGCGGGAACTTCGACCACGAGCGGACCTTGCGTCGCGAGGTTCCAGAAGGTGAAGGCGTAGACCGTGGTGAGGTTCGGCGTCAGCATGCCCGCCTTGTCCTTGAGCGACTGGTACACGACGACCTCGCCGTCGCGCGCGCCGAAGTTCTTGCGCTGCGCCTCGCGCAGGCCATAGAAACCCACCGCCGGCAGGCCCCAGAGGAAGGTCTGGGTCGCGCGCTGGAAATCCATCTCGTCGTAGAGCTTCTCGACCGACTCCTTGGAGGGATAGCCGTTCTCGAGCTGCATCGGGCCGATGCGGGTATCGACCGTCTGCGCGCTCGCCACGGACGCGCCGAGGCCGGCGATCGACAGGGCGGTGACCGCCATGCCCACGAACGCGCGGGCAGCGGGGGAAGGGATCATCGTCATGGCCGATACCTCGGATGGACTGGGAGATGGTCTGTGCGCTCTGCGCCCCGGAAGCGGCGTAGGCGCGCGCAGTGTCGCGGACTCCGGCTCGGCAGGGCGCCATACCTTGGGCGTATAGTTATGCGCAAAACGCATAGAAAGCATGCGAGAAACAGCGCAGAGTGACGCCCATGAGATTCGAACTCCGACAGCTGCAGTACGCGCAGGCCTTGGCCGAGCATGCGAGCTTCAGCCGCGCTGCCGAGGCCTTGGGCATCGCGCAGCCGTCCCTCAGCCGCGGCATCAAGGACCTCGAGACCCGGGTCGGCGTACCGCTCTTCCATCGCAGCCGTCTCGGCAACGAACTGACCGACTTCGGCCGGGTGTTCATGCAGCACGCCGAGGGCTTGATCCAAGGCGCGCGCGACCTCGAACGCGAAGTGGACCAGGTCCGTGGCGTGGTCACCGCCGAGGTGTCGGCGGCGCTCGGCCCATATGTCGTGGACACGATCGGCGAGCGGGCCGCCGGACTGTTCACCGTCTCGAACCCCGATGTGCGCTTGCGCCTCGCCATGCACGATCCGGCCGCCGTCGCGCGGGCCGTGCGCTCTCGCAGCGTGGACCTCGGGCTTGCCGAGGACACCGTCATCGCCGCCGAGGACGAGCTCGAGACCGTGATGCCGCTTGCGCCCATCCGCGGCTGGGTCTTCGTGCGCAGCGGCCACCCCCTCGCCGGTCGCAGCGGGATCACGCTCCCCGATCTGCTGGATTTCCCCTTCGCGCAGGTCGTGATGCTGCCGCCGCGGCTCCTCAAGCCGATGCTCGCCGCGCGACGCCTCCCCGAGAGCGGCCCCGCCCTGCCCTTCCCCGCGCTCGAGTGCGCCACGGTCCGCCTCGCGATCGGCGCCGTCGCGCACTCGGATGCCTTCACCTTCGGCACGCTCGCGCAGGTCCGGCAGGACCTCGCAGCGGGCCGCATCATGCCCCTGATGCAGCCGCCTTGGCTGCACTCGTCCTGGTCCATCGTACGGCTACGGAACCGCGTCGTGACGCCGGCCATGCTGGCCTTGGTCGCGGCGATCCAGCAGGCGCATGCCGCCGTGCTGCGCGAGAACGAGGAACTGAGCGCTCAATACTGCTGAGGTCGCGTCACCTCAGCTTCTCGACGTCGCCGGGCTTCCAGCTCTTGTCGAGCGCCGCCTCGGTCGGACCGTAGAGGCGGAGGATCACGAAGTAGCCCTTGCCCGGCACGGTGGCGAGCCAATTGCCGGCTTTGCCCTTCGGCGCCTTCGGGCCGAGGTACAGGTCCGTCGTGCCGTCCTTGTTCTTCGCGGGCTTGTCACGCGACCCGAGCGACGGGAAGGGCTGGCCGTTGGCGAGACCAGAGGCGTTCTCGGCCTCGTACAGCGTGACGGACCAGAAGTTGCCCGCGGGGATGTTGGCCGGCAGCGTCAACCGGTAGTCGCTGCCCCCCGACAGGTCCACGCCCGCGCTGTCCGTGAACGCCATCATGTACTTCGCGCCCTTGCCCGGGACCTGTGACAGCATGCCGGGGCTCACCGAGTAGTAGTCGGTGAAGAACCAGATGCGGGTATCGACGTCGAGGTAGCCGCCATCGACACGGCGCCAGCCGAGATCGAAGGGGCCCGCCGGGTTCGCCGGCGTGGCGTCGGCCATCGGATTGATCCAGCGGCGGTCCGGATAGATGCGCAAGGAGCGGCCGCTCACGTTTTCTTTGAAGCCGATCACGCGGCTCATCTTGTAGCCGGTCTTGGCGCCGCTGTCGAGGATGCTGCGGGTGCGCGCGTCAGGCGCGAACGGCTGGCCCTTGATGATGCCGAGCGCGGCCAGCATGCCCATCGAGTCGGGATCGGCGAGGTGGCTGCCCTCGCTGTCCACGAGGCGCTTGAGCTGCTCGAACGCACTCCCGTCGCTCACGGGCAGCAGGTTGGCCGGCACGCCGGAGGCGTCCGGGAACACCATCGGCTTGGCCGTTGCCTTGCCGTTCAAGGGATAGATCTTCGACCGCTCGATCAGCGCGACGGCCGGCGTCAGGTTCGCGGGGTCCTGATAGAACGCGCGCAGGAAGACGAAGACGTTGTTGGTGGACGATCGGTAGACGTAGTGGTCCGCCGGCACTTCGCCGCTGTAACCCGGCGGCAGCAGCAGGAACTTGCCGCCCTTGCCGGCGTCGGGACCGGGCAGGCCGACATCGCCCGCGAACTTGCCGCCGTCCACGGGGATCGGGCGCTGCCAGAAGTCCATCAGGATGCCCTGCAGGTTCGGCGGCGCCTCGAACACCAGCGGGCCGTCCTTGCCGAGGTCCACATAGCTCATCGCGTAGATCACGTCCGAGTTCGGGGTCGTGACCAGGGTCTTGGCATCGAGCCGCTTCTTCCACACGGGCAGCACGTTGTAGCCGGCGCCGAAGAGTTTCTCGGACCCTTCTTTCATGCCGAGGGTGTTGATGAGCGGCAAGGCCCAGAGGTAGGTCTGGGTCGCGCGCTGGAAGAGCAGTTCGTCCATCAGCGTCTGCGCCGACCCTGCGGCGACGCGGTTCTCGAACATCGGGGTGTTCGCGAGCGCCTCGAAACGTGCATCCTGCGCGGATGCGGCGCCCGAGAGCAGCGTCGCCGCCGCGACGATCGGCATGCAAACGGCGCGATACATAGCGAAGGCACAAGGACGACGGCGTGAGTAGGCGCAGGCGCTCATGTTTGCCTCATAAGGGATGGGACATCGGGGAGGAGCGAGGGCGGCGTCGGCGACGCCACTCCCCCCAATGTATCTCCCCCGAAGCCGTCGCCGAGTGCTACCAAAGGTCTAGCCCGACGGGCTGGCGCACCCATCTGGCGCAACGGTCTTGCGCGGACCACCCCGGGGCCCCGCGAGCGGGCCGTCGTGCCGGTTCAGCGCACCACGTGCCAGGTCGTCTGTCGCCCCGCGAGGTAGGTCACGCTCGAACCATCGAACACCGCGTCCTGTTCGAGCTTCATCTGGACGAGTTGGCCGCCCCACTCGGGGATCGCGACCTTCACATTGCCCTCGATGGCGTAGACCGTGTTGGGGTGCAGCGGCCAATCTCCCTGCACCGGGGTCGGGCCCTGGTTGTCCCACATGCCGATGGTGGGACCCGGCGCATGGCCGAACATCCCGAGCGGGTGGGTGTAGACGCTGGCCTGGATGCCGGCCTGTCGGGCGGACGCCAGGGTGCGCGCCAAGACCTCGTTGCCGGTCCGACCGGTGGCGAAATGACCGGTCAGCAGGTCCTGCCAACGGTTGCCGACCCGCATCGCCGCCTCGAGGCCGGCGGGGACGCCCACCTCGCCAAGCCGCGGCACATAGCCCATCTCCTGGGTGTCGGAGCAGAGCTTCAGGTAGCAGATGCCGACATCGGTGTGGAGCACGTCGCCGGGCTCGATCACACCGCTGCCGCCGCAGAACGGCGCATCGGCCTTGCAGTCGATGCCGCGGCGCTGGCGGTTCACGTCCGGGAAGAACCAGATCGGCAGCCCGAGCGACTCGAAGCGCTCGCGGATGTACCAGGCGACGTCCTGCGTCGTGGTCACGCCGGGCGTGATGACACGCGCGCTGAACGCCTCGGCGATGACCCCGCGGGCGATCGCGACGATCTGCGGATAGACCGCGAGCTCCGCGGCCGTCCGGGTCTCGAGCCACCGCACCACCAGCGACTCGGCGGGCACCAGCCGCTGCGCATAAGCCGGCGGCAGCACCTCGCGCAAGCGGTCGTGCAACGCGGCCGTGAGCCCATCGGCGACCGGCCACTCGCGCGACACGTTGATGCCGATGCGCTTCGGGTCGCGCTTGACGATGACGTCGGCCAGGGCCTGCCATTGCGCGTCGAGGTCGCCGCCCGCCCACGCGGACTCGTACGGCTCGCCGAGCGGGTAACGGTTGACCGACAGACGCTCCACCGTGCCGTCCGGTCGACGGTTGAACACCAGCATCGTGGTGCGCCGCGCCGCGAACGAGGGCTGGGGTACCAACGTGAAATACACCGGATCCTCGGCGTACTCGCGGTTGACCACGAGCCACATGTCGAGACCGGCCTCGGCCATGAGCCGCGGCAACAACGTCTCAAGACGGTCGCGCACCATGCGGTTCTCGGGCTCGATGCGTTCGCGGCTCGAGAGCACCCGGAAGCCGTCCGCCGAAGCGATCACGCGCCCTTGCGCCGCCGTGCTTTCGGTGGCGCGTGAGGGCGACGCGGCCGGGGACGACGCCCCCGCCGACGCCAGCGCCACGACCAATGTCCAAGCCAGCGCCGCAGCCACCATCGGACCGCGCGTCGGCGTCCGCAGGATTTTCTTTGATGTGGCGGCCATGCTCAGCCCACCACAAGGCGGACGGAAAACACGGATACCGGCTGCAGGGACGCGGCCGACCCGAGACGGATGGAGAGAAGGGTGCGCTGCATGGGTAAACCTTGGTGGAGGTGAGCAGGGACACGTCGATGATACAACGCAACGGCAGGGATCCGCCCGACGACAGCGCGACTTTGTTGCGACTGCGCCACGCCCGGTTTTGTTCTATAGTCGAACCTCGTTCTCACCCTCTGGAGGGGATCCCTTGAACCCATTGAACCGTGCCATCCGCATCGCCCTCGCGACCTTCGGCGCCACCGCCGCGGCCGTCGCCGGCGCACAAGACTCGGCGAACGATCTTGTGCTGGCCGAAGTGACCGTCACCGCACAGCGCACCGCCGCCTCGCTGCAGGACGTGCCCATCTCCGTGACCGCCCTCAGCGCCGAAGACCTCGAGCGCCAGCAGGTCACCAACACGCTCGACGTGATCTCGAAGGTCCCGAACCTCGTCGGCAGCAACAACGTCGGCCTCGGCAGCGCCACCGCGTTCTTCCTGCGCGGCGTCGGCCAGGACGAGTCGCTGTCCACCTCGGATCCGGCGATCGGCACCTATGTCGACGGCGTGTACATCGCGCGCCAGATCAACAACAACGCCTTCCTCTACGACATGGACCGCATCGAGGTCCTGCGCGGCCCGCAGGGCACCCTCTACGGCCGCAACACCTCCGGCGGCGCCGTGAAGGTCATCACCCGCAAGCCTGAGGACGAACTCAAGGGTTACGTCGACCTGTCGTACGGCGATTACGACGCCTACACCGGCCGGGCGATGATCAACGCGCCGATCGGCGACACGCTCTCGCTGCGCATCAACGGCTTCGTGCTCGGCCAGGACGAGGGCTACATCAAGAACCTCACCACCAAAGAAGAGATCTGGGCGCCGGAGGGCTACGGCGCCCGCGCGCAGCTGCGCTTCCAGCCGAACGACGACGTCGACTTCACGCTGGCCGTCGAATACGCCGACGAAGAAGGCACCGGTCTCACCGGCTCCGACTTCGCGCGCAACACCGACCGCGACCTGTTCACGGTGGTCAGCGGGCTGCGCGACCAGTTCGCCGAGACCGACCAGACCGCCGTCACGCTGGGCGGCACCTTCAAGCTCGGCAGCGTCACGGTCGAGTCGATCACCGGATGGCGCGACCTCAACCAGCGCTTCCTGCTCGACCTCTCCGACGCCGCACCGTCGCAGTACATCCTGCCGCACAAGAGCAACCACGAGCAGCTGAGCCAGGAGTTCGTGTTCTCGGGCGACGCCGGCCGTATCGACTGGTTGGCGGGCATCTTCTACATGGACGAGAAGAACCGCTCCGACATCGGCGATGAGCTGTTCCTGTTCGGCGGCGCCGTCGCGGCGAACTTCCGCCGCGACCTGCGCAACGACAACGAGAGCTACGGCATCTTCGCGGAGGCGACCTTCAACCTCAACGACCAGTGGTCGTTGACGGCAGGCGGACGCCAGACCGAAGAGAAGAAGACCGTCAACAACACACAGTACTTCGTCGCGCCGGGCGGCGGCCCGCGCAACGTCGGCGGCAACAACTACCCCGGCGTCCCGGGCAACCTGGTCCGCCTCTGGGGCAACCCCGAGATCCTGGCCAACGGCACGCCGACCAAGCTCGACTTCTCGGAGTTCACGCCGAAGTTCGCCGTGCAGTACCGTCACAGCGACGATCTGCTGACCTATGCGAGCTACACCGAGGGCTTCAAGTCCGGCGGTTGGAACGCCCGCGTCACCGACGTGCGCGACTTCGTGGACTTCCAGCCGGAGACGGTGAAGTCCATCGAGCTCGGCATGAAGAGCGAGTGGATGGATGACCGCCTGCGCGCCAACCTCACCTACTTCCAGGCCGACTACGACGACTTCATCGTCACCGCCCTCAACGATGCCGGTCGTTTCGTGACCGTCAACGCGGCCGAAGTGAAGATCGACGGCTTCGAGGTCGAGCTCGCGTTCGTCGCCACCGACGGCCTGGATTTCTTCGCCAGCCTCGGCCAGATGGACAACGAGTACAAGAAGCTCGTGGGCGCCGACTTCCCGAAGAGCAACCAGGTCAAGCGCACGCCGGAGCTGTCCTACCAGTTGGGCTTCAACTGGGACGTGGCAGTGCCGTCGCTCGGTGGCCGGATCATCACCACGGGTTCGTTCTCGCACCAGGACGAGTACTACAACGGCCTGAAGAACGCGGCGGTCGAGTTGGCGCCGGCGATCGACCTCTTCGACCTGTCCGTCGGCTACCGCCCCGACAGCGGTCGCTGGGCGCTCACCGCGAGCTGCAAGAACTGCAGCAACGAGGAGTACTTCCACTCGACGCTGAACTTCGGCCAGCTCGGGTTCGCGACGCAGTTCCCCGGACTGCCGCGCACCTGGAAGCTCGGGTTCCGCTACAACTTCGGCGCGCTCTGAGCGCGTGATCCGACGACCCCGGCCCCTCGCGAGGGGGGCCGGGGTTTTTTTTCATCCGCGACGGGCGGCGTCCGCGTCGTGGAGCAGCTCGAAAGCCTCGACCCAGAACGGCATGTCGTCGCTGACCGTCAGCCCGAAAGGCTCGAGCAGCGCGTTCCAATACACGGTGTGCAGCGGCACCCAGACCGCGGGGTCGCGCACCGGCGACCCGTCGACCGCCGTGTCCTCGGCCGTGACGTTGCCGAACACCGCCTCGCGCACCGCGCACGTGCGCAGCATCAAGGTCGGCCGACCGCCCATGTCGATCAGCACCAGCAGCGCGCCGACCCGAGGCACGGGCTGTCCCGTGCGCTCGACGATCCAGGGCAGCGTGAAGGTGCCGGTCTTGTCGCGGGCGCGGATGAGCTCGAAGATCGCCAACGTGCTCTCGGCATCGAGGCCGATCCAGCGCACCTCGCAGACCGGATGCGGCCCGATCTCCGGACAGGCGCGCACCGCCGCCTCGATGAAGGCCTGCAGCGCCGCAGCCGTGGGCGGCGTCGCGCCCGCCGGCAGATGGCCTGGGACAAGAGTGTAAGAAGGCTGGCTCATGGTTTGACGGCTCCCAAGAAAGCGATGGACAACAGCAGCACGTAGATCGCGGCCACCCAGAGGACCGCGCGGTCGACCGTGCGACCGATCACCGCCTCGATCTGCGGGGTGGAACCCTCGGTGGCGAGGCGCGCGAAGGCGGGACCCATCGGCCGGAACTCGAGGTCGATCATGATCGAACAGAGGAACACCAGACCGAAGAGCAGCACCTTGCCGGCCAGCCACCCCGCGGGGAACGGCCCGCTGCCGAGCAGCGACGCGACGCCGAGCCCGATCACGCCCGCGCCGAGCAGGGCCTGCAACGCGAGGTTGGCCGCGGCGTACCCCGCGTGCCGGGGCGTGCCCTCGGCCTTGTGCAACGCGTAGAGCAAGGCCAGCCAGAGCAGGCCGACGAGCCACGCCGCCGCGAAGGCGATGGGTGGCGGCGACACCCACCCCGACGCGGCCGCGAGGTGCAGACCGACGGCGAACGACAGCGTGAGGCAGACGCGCGGCAGGATGTCGATGATCATGGCGTACTGCAGCAGCACGGCACGCTGCGGGAACGACAGGTCGCTGCGGCGCGCGGCGCGCGCGAGGATCAGCACCCCGAGGTCGGTGCCGAGCCAGAACACCAGCAACAGGATGTGGATGTAGAGCCAGTGACCGGGTTCCATCAAGCCTCTCTCCCGACCGTGTCGGCGCCGCCCCCGCCGTCCTCGACGAGCCGCGGCCATGATGACGCATCCAGCGTCTCGCGATAACCATGCCAGGCCGAATACGCGAGCCAAGGCATCAGCAGGCCGAGACCCACCAGCAAGGTCGCGAACCCGAGCGCCGTGACCGCCGCGATCAGCGCCGCCCAGAAGGCCATGACGCGCTTGTTGCGCAGCACGGCGTGGATGCTCGACACCGTGGCTGTGACCATGTCGACGTCGCGGTCGGCGACCATCGGCAGACTGAAGACTGTGGCCGCGAAGGTGAAGGCGGCGAACACGCTGCCGACCACCGATCCCACCACCAGGAACTCGAGCAGCGAATGCAGGCTGCCGTCCTCGATCGGCAGGAAAGCACCGACCATCATCCCGGCGCGCGACCACGTGAAGAGCACCACCATCTGCAGGAGCGCGAACACCGCCGCCTGCCCGACCACCCGGCGGGCAAGCCGGAGGCTCCCGGCGAGCGACGGCTCGCGACCGTCCTCCAAGGCGCGGCTGACACCATAGAGTCCGACCGCGAGCAAGGGCGCGATGAACACGAAACCCGACAGCAGCGTCGCGAGCAGTGCGAACCGTCCGAGCTGCCACGCCAGCAGGCTCACCCCCGCGCTGACGAGCACGATGGGGATCCCGAACGCCGCCGTCAGGCCCGGTGCGCGACGCAGGTCGCGCCAACCGAGCGCCAACCAGCGCAAGGGCGCACGCGCATCGAGACGTGCACAAGGCACGACGAACGGTCGGGTGTCCTCAGGTGGTGGCGCCGACGTCACGGGTCGACGTCGAGACCGAGATCCAGGCGACGGGCAGAATGTGTCAGGGCACCCACCGAGATGAAATCCACGCCCGTCTCCGCGATGGCGCGCAGGGTGTCCAGCCGGACGTTGCCCGAGGCTTCAAGCACCACGCGGCCGCCGGCAAGCGCCACGGCTTCGCGCAGCGCACCGAGGTCCATGTTGTCGAGCAGTACGCAATGCGGACGCAGCGGTAACGCCTCGCGCAACTGGGCGAGCGTATCCACTTCGATCTCGATGACCCGCATGTGCCCGGCTGCCGACTGCGCGCGTTCCAGGGCCGCGCGCACGCCGCCCGCCGCCGCGATGTGGTTGTCCTTGATGAGTACGGCATCGGCGAGCGAGAACCGGTGGTTGACCCCTCCGCCCAGCCGCACGGCGCGCTTCTCGAGCGCGCGCAATCCAGGCGTGGTCTTGCGCGTACAGGTGATGCGGGCACGGGCCCCCTCGGCCACGCGGACGTATGCACGGGTCAGCGTCGCGATCCCCGACAGGTGCCCGAGGAAATTGAGCATGGTGCGCTCGGCCATCAGGATGGAACGCGCGGCGCCCCGGAATTCCGCGATCACCCCGCCCGCCTCCACGACCGCGCCATCACCCAGCGACACGGACACGGCGACCGAGGGGTCGACGAGACGCAGCGACAAGAGCGCCGCATCGAGACCTGCGACCACGCCCGACTCGCGTGCGCGCAGCACCGCGTGCAAGGACGCCGTCGACGGCACGGCACTGTCGCTCGTGATGTCGCCCGCCGGGGCGAGGTCCTCGAGCAGGGCGAGCCGGACGATCGGCTCTAGGATGACGTCGGGCAGCGAGAGGGCGTTCATGGCGTGATGCTCCGCGGGAGGGTCTCTGGCGGGAAGGGATGGCGGTCCAGGAAACGGACATCTTGCTGACCGTCACGCACCATGAAGCTGCGTCGACCTGCGGGATCGGTGTCCGGATGATCGCTCCGCCAGTGGCCGCCCCGGCTTTCCCGCCGCGCCGCGGCGGCGATGGCCACCAATCGCGCGGCCGTCAAGGCGCTCGGTCCACCTGCCGACCGTTCGGTCGTGGTGATCCAGTCCACGAGGTCCGCAAGGCCCCGACCGTCCCGGACCACACCGCAGTCGCGGCTCATGCGCTCGCGCAACGCGTCGAGGGTGCCCACGTCGAGCTGCGGCGGTGCCTGTGCGTGCCCAACGCGCAGCGGGGGCAGCGTGGCATCGCGCAGGCGCTCGGCGATGCGCGCGCCGAACACCATGGATTCGAGCAAAGAATTTGAGGCGAGCCGGTTCGCGCCGTTGGCGCCCGTCGATGCGCACTCGCCGCAAGCGGACAACCCGACGAGGGTCGTGGCGCCCCAGCGGTCGGTGACGACGCCGCCCATGTGGTAGTGCGCCGCCGGTGCGACCGGGATCGGCCGGATACGCGGATCGATGCCTGCCGACATGCAGGCGCTGAACACGGTCGGGAACCTCTCGGGGAACGCGGCGCCGACGCTGTCGCGGCAGTCGAGCCACGCACCCCGCCCCGCGCAGCGCTCCGAGTGGACGGCGCGCGCGACGACATCCCGCGGCGCAAGCTCGGCGGCAGGGTCGTAACGTGTCATGAACGGTTCGCCGTCGGTGTTGACCAGCCGTGCGCCCTCGCCCCGCAAGGCCTCGGTGGCCAAGGGCGCGGGATCGGCGCCGATGTCGATCGCCGTCGGATGGAACTGCATGAACTCGAGGTCGGCGACCACCGCCCCCGCCCGGAAAGCCTGCGCGATCGCCGCACCACGCGCCTCGCGCGGGTTGGTGGTGATGCGGAACAGGCCACCGATGCCACCCGCCGCGAGGACGGTCTCCCGGGCGCGGATGACCCCGCCCCCGCGCGGTCCGCGGATGAGCGCGCCGGTGACCACCCCGTCGTCCTCGAGCAGCGCGACGGCGCGGACGCCCTCGAGAACGGTGATATGCGCCGCACGGCGCACCGCGGTCGCCAAGGACCCCATGATGGCACGGCCTGCGAGGTCGCCGGCCACACGCACCACGCGAGGCCGCGAATGCGCCGCCTCCTGCGACAAGGCGAGGCTGCCGTCGTCTTCCCGGTCGAACGGCACGCCGAGCGCGAGCAGGTCTTCGATCCGTGCCGCCGCGTCCTGCGCAAGCAGCGCAGCGACCTCCGGGTCCACCAGACCCGCGCCTGCGGCGATCGTGTCCGCCGCGTGCAAAGCGGCGCTGTCTCCCCTGCCGAGCGGCGCGGCCACGCCCCCCTGCGCCCAAGCGCTGGCGGCAGCCTGTCCGAGCGGCGCCGGCGACAGCACGACGCAGGGGCGCGGCGCGAGGCGCAGCGCGAGCGACAGACCCGCGAGCCCCGCCCCGATGACCAGGACGTCCGGCTCGAGCGGTGTCGTCACGCCGCGGACATCACGGTGACATCCACCGGCGCACGACCCGTCGCGAAATCGGCGGGCCGCGTCGCACGAGGCAGCGCCAGCATGCGCTCGATCGCCACGCGCGCACGTGAGGCCACGGCCTCGGGCACCACGACCTCGTGCTGCAGGTGCCGCAGCGCGTCGTAGATGTTCTCGAGGGTGATCCGCTTCATGTGCGGACACAGGTTGCAGGGACGCACGAACCGGGTGGCCGGGCTCTCCGCGGCGACGTTGTCCGACATCGAACACTCGGTCAGCAAGACGACCCGAGCCGGCGCATGCTCACCGACCCAGCGCGCGAGCGCTGCCGTCGACCCGGCGAAGTCCGACGCGGCCACCACCTCCGGTGGACACTCCGGGTGCGCCAGCACCACTGCACCCGGATAGGTCTGCCGCAACCCGGCGATGTCGTCCGCGGTGAAGCGCTCGTGGACCTCGCAGCGGCCGCGCCATGTGATGATCCGCAGTGAAGTCTGGGCCGCCACGTTGCGCGCGAGGTATTCGTCCGGGATGACGATCACGCGGTCCGTGCCCCACTCGGCCGCCGCCCACTCCGTCACCTGCACGGCGTTGGAGGAGGTGCAGCACACATCGCTCTCGGCTTTGACGTCGGCCGAGGAGTTGACGTAGGTGACCACGGGCACGCCGGGATGCGCCTCGCGCATGAGACGCACATCACGACCAGTGATGGAAGACGCCAAAGAACAACCGGCCCGCTCATCCGGGATCAGCACCAGCTTGTCGGGGCAGAGGATCTTCGCGGTCTCGGCCATGAAATGCACGCCGGCCTGCACGATGACCCGCGCCTCGGTGCGGGCGGCCTCCCGGGCAAGCTGCAGCGAATCGCCGCGGATGTCGCCGACGCAGGCGAAGATCTCGGGCGTCATGTAATTGTGGGCGAGGATGACCGCGTCGCGTTCGCGCTTCAGGCGGTTGATGGCATGGACGAAGGGCGCGAACAGCGGCCACTCGACCTCCGGCACGACGTCCCGGACACGCTCGTAGAGCGGTGCGGTCTCGCGCTCGACCTCCGGCGTGAAGACGAGGTCGCGCCCCTCGGGCAGCGCGGAGTCCGCGCCGTGGCCCGGAATGACGCACTTATCAGATCCCCCGGTCAGGGCATCGACGATACGGCTCATGATCCTGACATCATACCGAAGACCACGGGCCGGAAGATGACACCCCTACGGCCGACAGGCGGCGTTTGCTACAGTCGGGCAGAGGTCCTCCGGGACGGGGCGATCCGACCCTGCCGAGCGGCCTGCGGGAGATGCCGGGATGTCCATCCGTGCCCTGAGTTCCGCCGAATGGCTCGTCCTCGCGCGCTTCGCGCTGATGGGCATCGAGATCCTGCTCGTCAAGGCGAGCCTCATCCGTGGCCACTACGAATGGCGCGACACGCTCGCCTCGATCGGCATGCGCCTCGGCAACTACACGACCAACGTGCTGCTCGCCGGCGTCGCGGTCGCGATGTTCGCCTTCTTCTACGAGCACAAGCTGTTCGAGATCTCGGCGGCGTCGCCGCTCGCCTGGGTCGCGCTCTTCTTCCTGGACGATTTCGCCTACTACTGGTTCCACCGCGCGAGCCACGAGTGCCGCTTCTGGTGGGCGGCGCACGTCAACCACCACTCCTCGCAGCACTACAACCTCTCGACCGCGATCCGCCAACCGTGGACGGGCGTGCTGGCCGGCACCTGGGCGCCGTGGTTCCCGCTCGCGCTGCTCGGCTTCCCGCCCGAGATGATCTTCACCATGAGCGGCTTCAGCCTGCTCTACCAGTTCTGGCTGCACACCGAAGCGATCCGCCGCATGCCGCGCTGGTACGAATACCTCTTCAACACGCCCTCGCACCATCGCGTGCACCACGCGTCCAACCCGGGCTATGTCGACCGCAACTACAGCGGCACGCTGATGGTCTGGGACCGACTGTTCGGCACCTTCGCCGCCGAGCGCGACGAAGAGCCCTGCCGCTACGGCCTCATCAAGAACATCGACACCTTCAACCCCATCAAGATCGCCTTCCACGAATGGGCGGCGATGGCGCGCGACGTGTCCTCGGCGCGCAGTCCGCGCGAGGTCTTCAAGTACATGTTCGGCCCGCCAGGCTGGCGCCCGGACGGACAAGGCCCGACCGCGGACAACCTCCGCGCGGCGTGGCGGGCGCGTCAGAACCCGAGCGCCGGATAGTCCCTGCGCATCACGCGCTCGACGGCCTCGAGCTGCGCGGCGAGGAACGCTTCGTTCTCCTCGCGATGCGCGTGTGAGCGGGCCGAGTGTCGCTGGTTGATCGTGCCGCCGAAGAGGAAGGTCTGGTACGCCGGTACGCCGAGATCGTTGTCGGCGGAGGCCTCGCGCCAGGCCATGTAGAGCCGTGCCTTCATCGGCACCGCGAAGAAGCTCGGGTCGTCGGCGACCTTGCGACCGAGCGGGAATCCGAAGCTCGCACGCCACAGGAACGACCACAGGCCGCGGTCGACAAGGCCGGGCATCGAGCCGTCCCAATAGGCGGAGGACACTTGGATGCCCTCCATCTCCAGCAGGTCCCACTCGCGCCCGTTCACGGGATGGCGACCAAGGTGGCGCGTGACGGACTGCGGGCCACGGAGCGGCTGGTCGGTGGCCGCGACGGCGGCGTCGGGCACGCCGTACACCCAGTTCGAGAAATAGTTCCAGTCCGCCTTGCCGATGCGCAGCACGTCATCCCAGCAGACCGTGCGGCCATCGGCCTCGTACCCGAAGGGTCGCCCCCAAGACGCCTGCGCGACGTCGATCTCGTAGTGGCCGAAGAAGACGTTGAACCAGATGGAGCGCGGATCGCCGTACACCGTCCGACGGAACAGGCCACGCGGCCTGCCGCAGGCGAAGCTGACGTTGAAGAGCAGGTCCTTGTGCCGACGGAAGAACGCGTCGTCGGCCTTCTTGCCGACGCCCGCCGGCGGCGTGCGCCCGTCGCCGACCGGGATCTCCATCACGAAGGGCAGTCCCTGGCTGCAGCCGAAGCGCGGGTCGTCAAGGCGCGCGCCTCGCGTGGCGAAGCGGTTGTCGACGTCACCCACCAAGGGCAACCGCAGCCACCGCGGGAAGCCGAGGGCGCTCGCGGCGGCGATGCGGGCCTTGCCCACCCCGCCGCCGCGCGCCATCAGCGCAGGACCTTGCCGTCGGCGTCGAGCACCCGCACCTCGCCGATGCCGAGGGCGCGGATGTCCTTCTCGATCTTGGAGAGGTCGCCCACCACCACCCAGGTCATGGCCGAGGGCCGGATGACGGACCTCGCGGCCGCGTTCACCGACTCCACCGTCTGCGCCTCGGTACGCGCCTTGAGGGTGCGCACCCAGTCGTCCGGGCGATCGTAGAGCAGGATGCCGGTGACGGCCGAACGCACCGCCGCCGCGGTCTCGAACGAGCCCGGGAGCCCGCGCACGTCGTTGGCGATCACGCGTGCGACCTCGTCGGACGTGGCGGGCCGCGTCGTCACGTACTCCTCGAACTCGCGGCGCAGCTCGCGCAAGGAATCGGCGGCCCTGTCGGTCTGCACCGGCGCGAACACCAGCATCGGGCGCTGGTTGGACGCCGCGACCCCCGACGCGTAGGCGCCGTAGGACCAGCTCTTCTCCTCGCGCAGGTTCATGTTGAGGCGCGAGGAGAAGAGCCCCCCGATGACGGTCACAGCGCTCTCGATGTCGAGCACCTGCGGCGACTTGGAGGACGGGAGCACATGCCCCGCGAGGATGAAGGCCTGCTGCGCCTCCGGACGGTCGACGAGGTAGACGCGCGGCTGCTCGGGCAGCGCCACGGGCGGGACGCTCTTGACGCCGCGGGCGACGGCCGGCGCGCGCCAGCTGCCGAGGTGCTTCTCGAGCAACGGCCTGATCGCCTCGGGCGTCGTGTCGCCGACCACCACCAGACGCATGTTGTCCGGGCGGATCCAGGACTGCAGATGCGACAAGAGGTCCGCGCGGGTCAGCGCCGAGATGGAGGACTCGGTGCCCGATCCGGTGAACGGGATGCCGTACGGGTGCGCCTCGCCATACATCAACGGCGGCAGCAGGCGCTGGGCGATGCTGTTGGGCTGGGTCTTCTCGCGCGCGATCCGCGCCATCCACTGCTTGCGCACCCGCTCGACCTCGGCGGTGTCCAGCCGCGGCTCGCGCAGCATCGTGGCGAGCAGCGCGAGCGAGGGATCGAGGCGGTCGCTGAGCGCAGACACGAAGGCGCTCGAAGAGTCGAGTCCGGCATTCGCGCCGACCTCGGCGCCGAGGTCCTCGGCACGCGCCGCGAAGTCCAGCGCGCCGTAAGCCCCCGCGCCCTCGTTGAGCATCCGCATCGCGAAAGCCGCCGTGCCGAGCTTGGTGCCGCTGTCGGCGGCGAAGCCGGCGTCGAACAGCGCCTGTACCTGCACCACCGGCACCTCCGGACGGCGCACCAGCACCACCGGCACGCCGTTGGCGAGCGTGAAGCGCTCGAGCGCGGGGAACGAAAGGTCCGGGAAGGCGGCGACCGGCGGCACGCCGAGGCTGCGGTCGACGGCGCTCTGCGGCGCGTTGCGCAACGCGCCGAAAGGCAGCACGGTCAGCGTGTAACTGCCCTGTGCGAGCCAGCGCCGCGCGACATCGCGCAGCTGCGCGGGCGTCGCCGCGTCGATGATGGCCCGCGACTTGCGGAAGCAGCCCGGGTCGCCGTGGAAGACCTGGCACTCGGCGAGCACGTCGGACTTGCCGCCGAAGCCGCCGACGCGCTCGATGCCGCGCACGAAGCCGGCGCGCACCGCCGTGCGCGCGCGCTCGAGCTCCTGCTTCGTCGGACCCTCGCGCAGCAGCCGCGCGAGTTCCTCGTCGAGCACCTTCTCGACCGCGGCCGGGTCGCGGCCCGCCTTGACGTCCGCCTGGATGATGAAGAGTCCCGAGATCTCCAGCGAGTAGTTGAACGCAGCGACGCTGTCGGCCACCTGGTCGCGATGCACGAGGCGGGCATCGAGGCGCGAGGCGGCGCTGCCGCCCAACACCTGCGCGAAGAGGCCGAGGATCTCGCTGTCGGCATCCGTCACGGGCGGCACGTTCCAGGAGCGCATGATGCGCGGCTGCGGCACGCGGTCGTACATGACATCACGCCGCGCGTCGCTGCGCGCCGCGATGTCGACCTGATGGCGGGTCATCGGCGGCCCTGCGGGGATGTGGCCGAAGTAGCGCTGCGCCTTCTCTTTGGCGGTGGCGACGTCGATGTCGCCCGCCAGCACCAGCGTGGCGTTGGCCGCGCCGTAATACTTGCGGAACCAGTCCTTGGCCTCCTCCACCGTCGCGCCCTTCAAAAGGTCGCCCGCCGCCACGTCGGGCGCGTGGTAGGGATGCCCCTCGGGAAAGCTCGCCGAGAAGATACGGTCGAAGACCTTGCCGTAGGGCTGGTTCTCGCGCTGGCGCTTCTCGTTCTGCACCACACCGCGCTGTTCGTCGATGGCCTTCTGGTCGAGCGCGCCCAGCAAGTGGCCCATGCGGTCGGATTCCATCCAGAGCGCGCGATCGAGCGCCGTGGTGGGCACGTTCTGGAAATAGTTGGTGCGGTCGGCGCTGGTGGTGCCGTTCTGGTCGGTGGCGCCGACCTCCTCGAAGGGCTTGAAGAACTCGCCGCGGTAGTTCTCGGAACCCTGGAACATCAGGTGCTCGAACCAGTGCGCGAACTCCTGCCGGTCGGCGGGCTCGTCCTTGCCGCCCACGTGGTACCAGACGTTGACCGCGACGATCGGCGCCTTGCGGTCGGTGTGCACGACGACGGTGAGCCCATTGTCGAGCCGGAAGCGCTCGAAGGGGATGTCCGCGTCCGCAGCGCGCAAGGGCATAGCGGCGATGCCGAGGACGAACATGGCGGCAAAGAAGGCGATCGGGCGCATGGGTGACTCCGGGAGAGACCCGCGTTCGGCGGGCGGCGGCGTTGCGCAATCGTATCGGCCGCCGGGGGCAATCTCAAATACGACCGGCCTGTCGCGACGCTTGTCGTGGCACTCCGCATCATCCGACAATGACCGCCCCGAAGACCGCTCTTCAAGGATACGGAGTCCGCCGATGAGACCGCTCGCCCCGTTCGCCCTCACGCTGCTTTGCCTCTCGTCTGTCGCCGCGGCCACCGCGGCGCCGCGCGCCATCGATTTTGCGGAGGCCGGGCGCCCGCCGGCCGGCATGGTCGTGCTGCCCGTCGGCAAGGACGGCGCGCTCGAGGGCATCGCGGCAGCGATCGATGCGACCGCGCAAGGCGCGCTTGCCGAGGCGATCAAGCTCGCGAAGTTCAAGGGCGAGCCCGGCCAGACCTTGACGCTCTATGGCGTGGGCCCGCACCCCGCCGTGCTGTTGATCGGCACGGGCGCGAACCTCAAATCGGCGGTCGACCTGCGGACCTTCGGCGCGCTCGCCGCGAAAGGCACAGCGGGTTGGCCGACGGACGCGCAGGTGGTGGTCCCGGACGCCCGGGATGTGGAACACGATGCCGCCGAGGCCGCCCTCGGCGCACGGCTCGGCGAGTACGACTTCGGCAAATGGGGGGCGCCCGCAGCGGCTGGCGCCACCGCACAGCGTGGTTCCGGCCTGACCTTCCTCGCGCCGCGGGCTGCGGCATCGAAGGCCGCGTTCCGCACCGAAGGCGAGGCCGTCTTCGAGGGGGTCGCGTTCGCGCGCGACCTGATCTCCACGCCCTCCAACATCAAGAGCCCCGAGTGGTTCGCGGGCGAGGTGCGACGCAAGTTCCAGGGTGTCGCCAAGACGACCGTGACGGTGCTCGACGAGCGGCAGATCCAGGCGCTCGGCATGGGCGCGCTGTACGGCACGGGCCAGGGATCGACGCGGCCGCCGCGGCTCGTCGCGGTCGAGTACCGCGGCGGCAAGCCGGGCGAGGCACCGATCGCCCTCGTCGGCAAGGGCATCACCTTCGACACCGGCGGCATCTCCATCAAGCCGGGCGAAGGCATGTGGCGGATGCGCTCGGACATGTCGGGCGCCGCGGCGACGGCCGGCGCGCTCCTCGCGCTGGCGCGCCGTGAAGCCAAGGTGAACGCGATCGCGGTGCTGGCGCTCGCGGAGAACATGCCCGACGGCAATGCGATCCGGCCGGGCGACGTGCTCACCTCGGTGAGCGGCAAGACCATCGAGGTGCTGAACACGGATGCGGAGGGCCGCTTGGTGCTCGCCGATGCGTTGTGGTGGGTGCAGCAGAAGCACTCGCCCCGGCTCGCGGTGACCATCGCGACCCTGACGGGCGCGGTGGTGCGCGCGCTCGGTCCGGACCACGCGGGCCTCTTCACGATGGACGATGCCCTGGCCGCGCGGTTCATCGCGGCGGGCGAAGCGGCGGGCGAGCCGCTGTGGCGCTTGCCGGTGACACCAGCGACGGTCAAGTCGCTCAAGAGCGACATCGCCGACGTCAAGAACGTCACCGAGGGCGGCAGCGCGCCCGGCGCCTCGTTCGGTGCCGCGTTCATCATGGAGTGGGCGCAGCCGGCGACCCCGTTCGTCCACATCGACATCGCGGGGACCGCCTGGGACTCGGTCGGCCGTCCGACCGAACCCAAGGGCGCCGTGGGCTTCGGTGTGCGGCTGTTCGACGAACTGGTGCGGCACGAGGAGGCGGCGAAGGCCCGCCAGCCCTAGCCGCTCCGGCGACTCAACCCGTCGCCCCGCCGGGCGACGGGCCGTTCCCGCCACGCGTCTTCCAGAGCGACACCACGATGCCGCCGGCGAGCAGCAGGCCCGTCACCGACAGGCTGATGGACGCCGGCATCTTGCCGCCGAACAGCCAGTCCCCGGCGAATATCTTGAGGCCGATGAAGATCAGCACCATCGCGAGCGCGTACTTGAGGTAGTGGAAGCGGTGCACCACGGCATCGAGCGCGAAATAGAGCGCGCGCAGGCCGAGGATCGCGAAGATGTTGCTGGTGTAGACGATGAAGGCGTCCGGCGTGATGGCGAAGATCGCCGGCACGGAGTCGATGGCGAACACGAGGTCGGCGACCTCCACCAGGACAAGGCAGAGGAAGAGCGGCGTGGCCCACAGCACCAGCTTGCCGGTGCGCGGGTCGGGCTGACGGACGAGGAAGGCCTGTCCGTGCAGCGTCTCGGTGACCCGCAGGCGCTTGCGCATGAAGCGCAGGACCGGGTTGTCCGAGAGATCCGGCTTCTTGTCCATCATCACGAGCATCTTCACGCCGGTCGCGATGAGGATCACGGCGAAGAAGTACATCACCCACGCGAACTGCATGACTAGCGCGGCGCCGAGCCCGATCATGATCGCGCGCAGCACAATCACGCCGAGGATGCCCCAGAAGAGCACGCGGTGCTGGTATTCGCGGGGCACCGCGAAGTAGGTGCAGATCATCGAGATGATGAAGACGTTGTCGAGCGCCAGCGTCTTCTCGACGAGGTAGCCCCTGATGTAGAGCTGGACCGCCGTCCAGGCGCGTTCACCCGCCGTCGCGGCCGACGCGATCTGCGGGTCGATCGACGCCGTGCCCGAATAGGCGTGGTAGATCCAGTACACCGCGACCGCCCAAGCGAGCCCGAGGCCGATGTACAGCGCCGACATGTGGAGGCTCTCGCGCACGCCGATCTCGCGCGCGTTGCGGTGCATGACACCGAGGTCAAAGGCGAGCAACGCGAGCACGGTCGCGATGAAGGCGAGCCAGATCCAGGCGGGCATGCCGAGCCAGACGGTATGCAGGAACTCCATGTCCGGGTGTTTCCTCGTGGTGGATGCGGGGTCGTGGTGGATACGGGGCCGATCGGTGCGGCGTCAGATCTTGGGCAGGGAGGGCAGCGAGCCGGTCAGGCGGCCGAGCGCGAAGTGGCCGACCAAGGCAAGCGCCAGGAGCGCGGCAAGGCCGAGGCCCCACATCACCCAAACGGCGGGGACCAGCCATTCGACGGCGTTGCCCAAGGCCGGGAACGTGCGCTCGAGCCCGGCCGCAGCACCGGCGATGGCCTGCACCCAGGCGTTCCAGGTCGCGGTGTCGACCCAGGGACCGAGCCAGGACGGCAAGGCGAGCGCCGCAGCCGCCTCGCCGAGGGTGTCCGTGCCGGCTACCGCGAGCCGCTGTCCGACCCAGCCGACCACCTGTGCCGTGACGGCGGCGAGGCCGGTCCAGACCAAGGCGACGAGGGCAGACAGGGACCACATTGCAGTCTTCATCGGGCGAGCCTCCATGCGAGGCGCACAGGATGGCCGTGACAACAGTTCGACTCAATCGAAATAAATCGAATCTTTGTTTCGATAAAACCGCAATCACCACGACGGCTGACGGTCGGGCATGCCCGGCGCGCGGCCCCAAGTGGCGACCGCAGCCATACATCCCTAACATGCTGGTCCATGGAAAGTTCGGTCCTGACCACGTCGCTGCTGCCCGTGGCGCTCGGCATCGTCATGCTGGGCCTCGGCCTGTCCCTGACGATCGCCGATTTCGCACGCGTCGTGCGGTTCCCCAAAGCCGTGCTGGTCGGTCTGTTCGCGCAGACGGTGGTGCTGGTGGCCATCGCCTACCTGCTCGCCCGGCTTGCCGACCTGCCACCCGAACTCGCGGTCGGACTGATGCTGCTGGCCGCCTCGCCGGGCGGTGCCACGGCCAACATCTACAGCCACCTCGCGCATGGCGATGTCGCGCTCAACATCACGCTCACCGCAGTCAACAGCCTGCTCGCCCTCGCCACGCTGCCGCTGATCGTCGATGCCTCCCTCGCGCATTTCCTCGGACAGGACCAGTACGTGCCGCCGCCGACGCGCAAGATCGTCGAGGTCGCCGCGATCATCGTGGTGCCGGTGGTCCTCGGCATGGCGCTGCGGGCCGGGCTGCCGCGGCTTGCCGCCGCGCTCGAGCGCCCGATCCGCGTGTTCGCCGTGCTGGTGCTCGCCGCGGTGATCATGGCGGCGATCGTGGCCGAATGGGAACGCCTGCCGGGCTTCATCGCCGCCGTGGGCGCCGTGTGCCTCGCCTTCAACCTGCTCAGCATGGCGATCGGTTACGGTCTGCCCCGAGTGCTGGCGCTGCCGCGCGGACAGGCCATCGCGATCTCGATGGAAATCGGCATCCACAACGGGACGCTCGCGATCTTCATCGCGCTGAACGTGCTGCAGAACGCCGCGATGTCGGTGCCGGCCGCCGTCTACAGCATCATCATGTTCGTCACCGCCGGCGTCTTCACGGCCTGGCTGAACCGGTCCCGGGCCATGTCCTGACCCGCGCCACCGACGGTAGCCGATGGCCACGCGCTTTGATATCATGAATGAGAATCATTCTTATCTGCGGACCGCCACCATGACCTTTCTTCGCCTCGTGCCCGTCCTCGCCGCCGTCGCCCTGATCACCGGCTGCAGTCGCCCCGATGCGGCGTCGACGGCGCCGGCCGCTACCAGCCCGTCGGCCACCGCGGCCGATGGCGGCGAAGTGGTGGTCTACACCGCGCGCAAGTACCAGTTGGTCGAGGATCTCTTCGCCGAGTACACCAAAGCGACGGGCACGAAGATCCGCGCCGTGACGGACGATGCCGGACCGCTGATCCAGCGTCTGCGCACCGAAGGCGCCGACACGCCGGCCGACGTGCTCATCACCGTGGACGCCGGCGACCTCTGGTTCGCCGCCGACCAAGGGCTGCTCGCGCCGCTCGAAAGCCCGACGCTCATGGCCAACGTCCCGGCCAACCTGCGCGACCCGGGCAACCGTTGGTACGGCCTTGCCGTGCGCGCGCGGACCATCGCCCATTCGACGACGGCCTATGCACCCGAGCGCTTCGCGGCCGAGGTCAAGGGCTACGCGGACCTCGCCTCGCCGGCCTGGAAAGGCAAGCTCTGCCTGCGCAGCTCGAAGCACGTCTACAACCGGTCTTTGGTGGCGGCGCTGATCGCGCGCTACGGCGAACCGAAGACCGAGGAGATCGTGCGCGGCTGGGTCGCGAACCTCGCCACCGAGCCGTTCTCGAGCGACACGTTGCTGCTGGAGGCGATCATCGCCGGTCAGTGCGCCGTCGGCATCGTCAACCACTACTACCTCGGCCGCATGATCGCCGAGAAGGGCGCGGTGCCGGTGGCGATCCGCTGGCCCGACCAGGACGGCGCAGGCGCGCACGTGAACATCTCGGGCGCGGGCCTCACCACGCACGCCAAGAACCGCGAGGCCGCCGTGAAGCTGCTGGAGTGGCTGTCCACGGCGGAGGTGCAAGTGCGCTTCGCCGGTGCGAACCAGGAATATCCCGCCAACCCGCAGGCGCAGCCGAGCGACATCGTGCGCGGCTTCGGCGCCTTCAAGCAGGATCCGATCGCCGTCGCGGAGGTGGGTCGCCTGCAGCCCACGGCCGCGAAACTCATGGACCGGGTCGGCTGGCGTTGAACGCGGTCGCGGCGCTACACCGCGGCAGCGGTCGCGCGCCGCTCCTCATCGCCGCGGCGGTCGCGGCGCTGCCGCTCGCGGTGCTGGCGTCGCTCGTCGTCGGTGCCTTCGGGGCGCCGGCCGCCGACATGCGCCATCTCTTCGAGCATGTGGTGCCGGGTGTGCTCGTCAACACGCTGGTGCTGGTCGTCGGCGTCACCGCCCTCGCCGGCGTCATCGGCACCGCGCTGGCGTGGCTCGTCAGCGCCCACGACTTTCCGCTGCGTGGCGTGTTCGCCTGGGCGCTGCTGCTGCCGATGGCGATCCCTGCCTACGTGCTGGCGTTCGTCGCCGTCGCCGGACTCGACTTCTCCGGCCCGGTGCAGACCTGGCTGCGCGGCGTGTTCGGATCCGACCTGCGCCTGCCGCCGATCCGCTCGACCGGCGGCGTGATCCTGGTGATGTCGCTCGCGCTCTACCCGTATGTCTACCTGCTCGCGCGCGGCGCGTTCGCGACGCAGGGACGGCGCGCGCTCGAGGTCGCCGCATCGCTCGGACTCACGCCACGACAGGCATTGCTGCGGGTACAGCTGCCGATGGCACGGCCGTGGATCGCGGGCGGCGCGGCGCTCGTGGCGATGGAGACGCTGGCGGATTTCGGCACCGTCGCCGTGTTCAACTACGACACCTTCACCACGGCCATCTGGCGGGCCTGGTCAGCGCTCTACTCCATCGAAGCGGCGCTGCAGCTCGCAGGCTTGCTGGTGCTGCTCGTCACGGTAGCCCTGGTGTTCGAGCAACGCGCCCGGGCCGCGCAGCGCCACACCGCGCTCGGCGGCCCCGAGGCGCCGCGGCGCAGACTCTTCGGCTGGCGCGCCGCAGCAGCCACCGCCGCGCCCGCCGCAGTGCTGTTGGCCGCGCTGGTGCTGCCCGGGATCACGCTCGTCGGTTGGGCGCTCGACCACGCCGCGCGCGACCTCGATGCCGATTGGTGGGCGGCGGCAGCCCGCAGCATCGCGCTCGGCCTGATGGCGGCGACGCTGGTCTGCGCGCTCGCGCTCGCGCTCGCCTACGCGGTGCGCGCGCGGCCCGATGGTCCGACCCGCGGCCTCGCGCGGCTCGCGACCCTCGGCTACGCGTTGCCCGGCGCCGTGCTCGCGGTCGGCGTGTTCCTGCCGGTGGCCGGGCTCAACAGCCTCTTCGAGGCGGTCGGCCGCGCGCTCGGCGCGGACTGGCCGCTCTACCTGCAGGGCACGGTCGCGGTGCTGCTGCTCGCCTATGCGGTGCGTTTCCTCGCGGTGGCCCATGCGCCGATCGAGGCCCATCTGGGGCGCATCACCCGCACGATCGATGACGGGGCACGGCTGCTCGGTGCGAACGGCGCCGCGCTGGTGCGGCGCGTGCACCTGCCGCTGCTGCGCACCGGGCTGCTCACGGCAGCGGCGCTGGTGTTCGTCGATGTCATGAAAGAGATGCCGATCACGCTCATGACGCGTCCCTTCGGTTGGGACACGCTCGCCGTGCGCGTCTTCGAGCTCACCTCGGAAGGCGAGTGGACCCGCGCCGCGTTGCCGGCGCTCGCGATCGTGCTCGTCGGCCTGCTGCCCGTGGCGCTGCTGCTCCGGCGCGCCGAGCGCGCGGACTGAGGCCGGCGCGATGCGTCTCGAGATCGACACGATACGACGCGCCTTCGGCGGCACACCCGTGCTGCACGGGGTGTCGTTCACGCTGGCGCCGGGGACGATCGGCTGCCTGCTCGGCCCGAGCGGCTGCGGCAAGACGACCTTGCTGCGCATCATCGCCGGCTTCGAGCCGGCAGACTCGGGGCGTGTGCTCGCCGACGGGCGCGAGCTCACCGCGCCGGGCGTCCACGTGCCGCCTCACGAGCGGCGCATCGGCATGGTGTTCCAGGACCACGCGCTGTTCCCGCACCTCGACGTGCTCGGCAATGTCGCCTTCGGACTGCACGGCCGGCCGGCGCCGGAGCGCCGCACCCGCGCGCTGGAGCTGATCGACGCGGTGGGGCTTGCCGGGCTCGCCGCCCGCCGCCCCCACGAACTCTCCGGCGGCCAGCAGCAGCGCGTGGCGCTCGCGCGGGCGCTCGCACCGGGGCCCGACCTGTTGCTGCTCGATGAGCCGCTCTCGAGCCTCGACGCGGAGCTGCGACGCCAGCTCGGCGCCGAACTGCGCCAGCTCCTCAAGCGCTACGGCACGACTGCACTCCTCGTCACGCACGACCAGCAGGAGGCCTTCGCGATCGCCGATGAGGTCGGCGTGATGCGCGACGGTCTCATCGAGCAGTGGGCGACGCCCTATGACCTCTACCACCGGCCCTCGACCCGCTTCGTGGCCGAGTTCGTGGGGTCGGGCAGCTTCGTGGTCGGCGCCTGCCGCGCGGACGGCTCCATCGACACCGCGATCGGCCCGGCGAGCGACCCTCTCGCCACCGACTGCACTTGCGCGCCCGGCTCGACGGTCGACCTGCTGCTGCGCCCCGACGACATCGTGCACGACGACGCCAGCCCGATCACCGCCGAGGTCGTCGCCAAGGCCTTCCGCGGTGCGGATTTCCTCTACACGCTGCGACTACCCGACGGCTCGCAGGTGCTCTCGCTCGTGCCCAGCCACCACGACCACCACATCGGGGAACGGATCGGCGTACGCCTCGAGACCGACCATGTGGTCGCGTTCGAGCCCGTGGATCACCAGATCCGCACCCGCTGTTCGGGCGGCAAGTAGAGCTTGTCGCCGGGCTTCACGCCGAAGGCCTCGTACCATGCGTCGAGGTTGCGCACGACGCCGTTGACGCGGAACTCGGCCGGGCTGTGCGGGCCCGTCATGATCTGGTTGCGCAGCCGCTGCTCGCGGAACAGCGTCCGCCACACCTGCGCCCAGCCGTGGAAGAAGCGCTGGTCGCCCGTCATGCCGTCGACGACCGGCGCGCTCCGTCCGTCGAGCGACAACCGATAGGCCTCGAACGCGACCGACAGGCCGCCCAGATCGCCGATGTTCTCGCCGAGCGACAGCCGCCCGTTGAGGCGCAGGCCGGGCAAGGGCTCGAACTGCGAGTACTGGTCGGCGAGACGGTCGCCGAGCTGCTTGAAGGCCGTCTCGTCACGCTCGTTCCACCAGGTGCGCAGCACGCCGCGGGCGTCCGACTTGGAGCCCTGGTCGTCGAAGCCATGCCCCATCTCGTGGCCGATGACGCCGCCGATGGCGCCGTAATTGACCGCCGGATCGGCCGCCGGGTCGAAGAACGGCGGCTGCAGGATGGCGGCCGGGAACACGATCTCGTTGAACACCGGGCTGTAGTAGGCGTTGACCGTCTGCGGCGTCATGGCCCATTCATCGCGGTCGGTCGGCTTGTCGAGCCGCGCAAGCGAGCGCTGCACCTCGAAGAGCTCGGCGCGCAGGTCGTTGCCGAACGCGTCGGACGCCGACACCTCGAGCGCGGAGTAGTCACGCCAACGATCCGGGTAGCCGATTTTCGGCCGGAACGCGGCGAGCTTCTCGAGCGCGACCTTCTTGGTCTCTTCGGTCATCCACGGCAGCGCGCGGATGCGCTGCCCGTAGGCCTTGCGCAGGTTCTCGACCAGCGTGGTCATCTGCGCCTTGGCCTCGGGGCTGAAATGGCGCTCGACATACACCTGCCCGACGGCCTCACCGAGCGCGCCATTGACCGCGTCGACGCCGCGTTTCCAGCGCGGCCGCTGCTCCGGCTGGCCATTGAGCTGCTTGCCGTAGAAGGCGAAGACCTCGTCGTCCACGGCCTGCGGCAGGACCGACGCCTTGCTGCGCAGGTAGTGGTAGGCCATGTACTCGCGCCAAGTCGCGATGGGGGTCTGCCCGAACAGCGCCGCCAACGGCGCCATCGCATCGGCCTCGCGCACCACGAACTCCTGCACCTTGCCGAACCCCGCGGACTGCAGGGCCTCCGTCAACGGGAAGCCCTTCGTCATCTCGAGGAGCTGCGCGCGCGACCGGGGGTTGTAGGTCAGCTCGCGCTCGCGGCGCTTGGCGACCGGCCAATGCAGCTTGGCGATCTCCGTCTCGAGCGCGAGGATGCGCCCCGCGGCCCCGGCAGCCTCGGCGCCGCGCGCGACGCCGCCGAGCTCCAACAGCCGCGCGAGGTGCGCCCGGTACTGGTCGCGGATCTCGCGGAACTGCGCGTCATCACGCAAGTAGAACTCCCGCTCGGGCAGGCCGAGACCCGCATGGGTGACCGTGACGACATGACGATCAGGGTCCTTCTGGTCGATGGAGACCCTGCCGACGATCGGCGCGGTGACCGAGACATCGGGCCGATACATGATCCGCGCGACATCCGCATGGGAGGCGAGCTTGCGGATCTCGTCGAGCACGGGCTGCACGGGTGCGAGGCCGCGCGCCTCGATCGCCGCGGTGTCCATGAAGGCGCGGTAGTAGTCGCCGATCTTGCGCTGCGGCGTCCCTTCGGCGGCCGGGTTCGCCGCGAGATCCTCGATGATCTTGCGCGTATCGAGGGCTGCGCGGTCGGCAAGCTTGTCGAAGGTGCCCCAGCGGGTGCGGTCGGCCGGCAGCGTTTCGCGCTGCATCCAGCCACCGCCCGAATAGCGGAAGAAATCGTCGCCCGGGCGCACGGCCGTGTCCTTGCCGGCGACATCGAAGCCCCATGCGCCGATCTCGGGGGATCCCGCAGACGCAGACGCCGACACCGTCAACAGACAAGAGGCCATCGCCATCGGCAGCCAAGCACGAAGACCGGGACGAACGGGTGCTGTCATGGATCAGATCCTTTTGTGGACGATGAAGGGGCGAAGAGCGGCGGAGACCGCCTCGATATGGTGAAGTCGACCGCGCAGACCCGCAACCCCTCGCGGCAAGATCGCGGCGGACGCGCCTCTAATGACGGTCGTGGACCCACTGCAGGACCGCATCCTGCAGTTCCTCGCCCGGACCGCGATGCGCCTCGGGCGCGTTGACCAGCACGACGGCGATGAGCCGCTGACCGGAGGCGGCGGTGACGTACCCCGCCACCGCCGAAACGTCATCGAGACGCCCGGTCTTGAGGTGCATCCGGCCGGTCGCCGGCGACTTGCGGAAGCGGTTGCGCATCGTGCCATCGAGTCCGGCAAGCGCAAGCGACGAGGCGTACTCCGGCATGTAGGGACTGCGCCACGCGGCCCCGAGGATCGCGGCCAACTGCCGGGCGCTGATCCGCCCCTCGCGCGACAGTCCCGCGCTGTTGCCGATCACGAGGCCCCGGGTATCGATCCCGCGCTCGCCGAGGACATCCAGGATCGCCCGCTGGCCTTTGGCCGGGGTGGCCGGGCTGCCGTAACGCTCGCTGCCAAGGGCCAGTTCCAGATGCCGCGTCATGACGTTGTTGCTGGATTTGTTGACGGAGCGGATGACCTCGCCGAGCGGCCGCGAGCGATGCACATGGAACGGCGCGCCGATGTCTGCGGGCAGGACGCCGCGACGCCAGCCGCCTTGGAGGCCACCGCCAAGCTGGCGCCACTGCAGATCGAACAGGCCCCAGGCATAGCTCTCCGGTTGCAGCACGGTGCGCGACAGTTCGTACTCGCGACAGGCGGCAGGGAACCGTCCGTCGAGGACTGCCGTATCACGCCGCTCGGCCTCACGCAGGGCGATCACCACCCCGTTCTGGAAGCCGCCGCAGGCGCCCGCACCCCGCTGCAGACGGTTGTCGATGCGCAGGTTCGGCAAGGCCGGCACGGCGGCGACATCGACGCCGCCCGCCCCGCGCGCGTCGATGCGGAAGCGCACCGCGTTGAAATTGACGAGCAAGGGATGCGGCGTGAGGTTGTAGATCCGGTCGGGTTGGCCGTCGAACGCGCCCGGGTCCTCGGGCGGCAGGTCGAAGGCGGACACATCGAAGACGAGACCGCGGTCGATCCGCGTCAGGCCGCGCTCACGGAGCGCACCCAGCATCCTCCAGTGATCCTCGAGGACCAGGAATGGATCGCCACCGCCACGCACCCAGAGTTCGCCCGTCGAACCGTCCGGCCGCAGCGGTTGCCCGAGATGGAACTCGGTCTTCCAGGTGTAGGCCGGCCCCAAGGCCTCCAGCGCAGCGAAGGAGGTCACGAGCTTCATGGCCGAAGCAGGATTGCGCGGGGTATCGGCGTTGAATGCGACCCGCGGCTCGGGCTCGCCGATGCGCTGCACCCAGACGCTGACCGCGGACTCGGGGACCTTCAGCGCCCGCGCGACCTGCGCCACCGGCGCGGGCAGCGGTGTCGCAGCGACCACCGACGTGACCATCGCCACCGCGAGCGAGCAGAGAGCGGCTTTTGCGACCCTGGTCAGCATCCTTGCGCACTCCATCACGCTGTGATCGACAGACGTCCCTCGAGGCCACAGTACGGCGACGCAGGAGGGCGATACAGGGGATGCAGTTTACACCGCCGGCCGGCACACCCTCGGCAGAAGCGCAGGCTGGCGCTCAGGAAGATCGTCCGGGTACCCTCCTGGGTCGGCGTCGGCGGGAAGCCCTTGCCGAACTCGCCATGGATGGACGGGACGCGCGTCGCGCATGCGCTTCCCGCCCGCGACGTCGCGCGGTTGTGGGGCCTCGCGCTGACGAGAGGGTGTCCGGGACGGAAGTCGTCGTGGCCATCGATCAAGGCGCGCGAAGACGAGCCATCGGACCAAGGTCGGACGTCAGCACCGGCGGAAACCTCGCACGTTTGACCGACCGGTCGGTATATTTGATAATCACGCGACACATCGGCGTGCCGCGCCTGGCACGATGACGAGGCAACGGCGACACATGCAGCGCGCACCCTTGGACGCCTCAAAGCTCGCGGACCGCCTTCCGGGCATCGGGCGGCTCCGCCTGCCCATCATCGCGGCGCCGATGTTCCTCGTGTCCTCGCCGCGCCTCGTGGTCGCACAATGCCGGGCCGGCGTGATCGGATCGTTCCCGGCCCTCAACGCGCGCAGCACCGACATCCTGGACGAGTGGCTCACCACGGTCGCCGCCGGGATCCGGACCGCGTCGGGCGGGCGCGCCGCGTTCGCCGTGAACCTCATCGTCCACGCCAGCAATCCACGCCTCGATGCCGACCTCGAGGTCTGCGCGGCCCACCGCGTCCCCATCATCATCACGAGCCTGCAACCGCCCGCGCAGGTCGTGTCGCGCGTGCACGCGTACGGAGGCCTCGTTCTGCACGATGTCACCACGCTCCGCCACGCCCGCAAGGCGGTGCAGCAGGGCGTGGACGGCCTGATCGCCGTCGCCGCCGGTGCGGGTGGCCACGCGGGCATGCGCAGCCCCTTCGCGCTGGTCAACGAACTCCGCACCCTGACCGACGGGCTCGTGGTGCTCGGCGGAGCGATCTCGACCGGCGGCGACGTCCTGGCGGCGCGCGCAGCCGGCGCAGACCTCGCCTACATGGGGACGCGGTTCATCGCCACCGAGGAAGCCGCGGCTGAGCAGGAGTTCAAGGAGATGATCGTGCGCGCCAGTTCGGACGACGTGGTGTACACGCCGCACTTCAGCGGCGTGAGCGGGAACTTCTTGCGCGAGAGCATCAAGCGGGCGGGCCTCGACCCCGAACGCTTGGGCGACGCGCAGGGCCGATCGCTGGAGGTGGCGAAGGAATCGGCGTCCCGCGCGTGGCGCGACATCTGGAGCGCCGGGCACGGGGTCGGCGCGATCTCCGACATCCCCAACGTGGAAGGGCTGCTGGACAGGCTGGAACGCGAGTTCGAGTCGGCGCGGTCCGCCGCTGCCTGGACTTGACCGCAGCGGGGCGCGCCGCCTGTGGGCGGAACGATGCCTCGGCGCGTTCAGGCACCTCTCCTCCGCTGCGCGGACACCACGACCGTCCCGGCGGTGCGGCAGGGGTGCTAGAATCCCCGGCAAAGAGGTGTTCACACCCGCCGCAGGGACACAGGGCATGGCGCGCGCAAGAGCGAAGGATTACGGTGACAAGCAGCGTGAGATCATGGCGCGGGCCGCCGCCCTCTTCGTCCGCAAGGGCTACCACAACACCTCGATGGCTGAGATCGCACAAGCCTGCGGCAGCTCGAAGGCGCGGCTGTACCACTACTACCCCTCGAAGGAAGCACTGCTCTATCAGATGCTTTCCGACTTCATCAAGCAGGTCTACCTGGCGAGCCATCGGGCGCTCGAGTCTTCACCCGTCCCGCAGGATGCCCTTCGCGCCCTCGCACGTGCGCTGATGGAACTGTCGACCGAGCATCACGACCTGTATCCGCTGCTCTTCAACGAACTCGATGCCCTGCCTCCCCGCCAGCGCGACCAGATCCGCGCGCAAGAGCGCAAGCTCGTCACCCAAGTCACGGCGCTGCTCGCGAAGGTGCGGCCGGACATGGCCACGAAACCGCACCACCGTACCCCGCTCGCGATGATCTTCCTCGGCGCGGTGAACTGGACCTACCACTGGTTCGAGCGAGGCGGCCTCCTCACCCCCGAGGAGTTCGCGGACCTCGTCACCGGCATCATGCTCGGCAACAAGGGCGCGCCGCAGCCGGCGGGCGCTCGGGGCACCGTCGCCGTGCGGGCCACCAAGGGCCGTCACCGGCCCTGAGTTCCGCGCCCGCGGACGACGCGGACCCGGGTCGTGCGGACCGGCCCTACAGGCGCTCGATCACGATCGCCGGAGCCATGCCACCCCCGGCGCACATCGTCGCGAGGCCGCGGCGTGCACCGCTGCGCTCCAACTCGTCGAGCAGCGTACCGATCATCATCGAACCGGTCGCGCCGATGGGATGGCCGAAAGCGATCGATCCGCCGTTGACGTTGACCCTCGAGGCATCGAGACCGAGCAGGCGCATGTAGCGTACGACCACGACGGCGAACGCCTCGTTGACCTCGAAGAGGTCGATGTCGTCCAGCGACAGCGACGCGCGATCCAGGACCTTGTGCGTCGCGGGGACCGGCGCGTTCAGCATCAGCGTCGGGGAATCCCCCATGTTGGCCCACGCCACGATGCGCGCACGGGGCACGAGGCCGTGGGCCCGCGCATACGCCGGCGATGCGAGCAACACGGCGGCCGCGCCGTCCACCACACCCGAGGAGTTCCCCGCGTGATGCACGTGGTCGACCTCCAGGTCCGGAAAGCGCGCGCGCAGCAGCGACAAGTAGGTCGTCCCCTCCGCGTCCAACGCGGCACCGGACAGCGCGGCGAACGACGGCTTCAGGGCGGAGAGCGACTCCAGCGTCGTGTCGGGACGCGGGTGCTCATCCTTGTCGAGCGCGAGCATGCCGTCCGGACGGTGCACGGGGACCAGACTCCGGGCGAAGCGGCCGTCCGCCATGGCCCGCGCCGCACGCTGCTGGCTGCACACGGCGAACGCATCGAGCTCCGCGCGCCCTATGCCCTCGAGCGTGGCGATCGCGTCGGCGCACAGTCCTTGGTGCGGTTGCGGATGCACCGTGCGCAGGCGGAGGTTGCCGGCGTCGATCAACGCCGGGACCGGGTTCCCCGCCCCCCCGTAGCCCGACATCATCTCGGTCCCGCCCGCCACCACGAGATCCTCCATCCCGCTCATGATGGAGGCGGCGGCAAGGCATACGCTCGTGATCCCCGAGCCGCAGAACCGGTCGAGCGTCACGCCGCTGGAGCGCACGTCATAGCCGGCATCCAAGGCGGCCATGCGGCCGAGGTCGCAGCCTTGCTCGCCCCGCTGGGCGCTGGTCGCCCAGATGACGTCATCGACCTCCGCCGTGTCCAACGCGTTGCGGTCGGCGATCGCGCGCAGCACGGTGGCGGCGAGGTGCTGCGGATGCATGCCCGACAGCGCACCCTTGCCCGGCTTGCCGATGCCCCGTGGCGTCCGACAGGCATCGATGATCCATGCTTCACCCATGTTCTCCCCCTTGCGGCTTCCCGAGGAACAGCAAGCGGAGCTGCTTGCGGTCCACCTTGCCGATCGGTGTCAGCGGCAGCGAATCGACGAAGCGCAGGCGCTTGGGCACCAACACCGGCCCCTTGCGGTCCCTGACCCACTGCTGAAGCCCGGCCTCGTCGATCGTCGCGCCCGCGCGGCGGACCACCGCGGCGCACACCGCTTCGCCCCATGACTCGTCGGGGATGCCGCAGACCGCCGCCGCCGACAGTTCCGGATGCGAGGTGAGCGCCTGCTCGACTTCGCTCGGGTAGACGTTCATGCCGCCGCTGATGATCAGGTCCTTGATGCGATCCACGATGTGCAGCCGCCCGCGGTCGTCGAACTCGCCGACGTCGCCGGTGTGCAGCCAGCCGTCCCGCAGGGCCTCGGCGGTCTCGGCGGGGCGACGCCAATAGCCCCGCATGACGAGCGGACCGCGGACGCAGATCTCGCCGCGGGAACCGCGGGGGACGCGGCCGCCCCGCTCATCGAGAAGTTCGAGCTGCACGGCCGCGAGCGGCGTGCCACAGGACCGCAGCGCGCGCGGGTCCTCCGCATCGTGCTGCGACTTCGCGAGGTAGGTGAGGCAGGTCGGCGCTTCGGTCTGGCCGTACAGCTGCATGAAGATCGGGCCGAAGCGCCGCAACGCCTCGCGCAATCGCGCCTCCGAGATGGGCGCAGCACCGTACAGTATGGTCTGGAGCGTGCCGAGGTCCTCACCTTCCGGCGTATCGTCGAGCAGCCGGTAGATCATGGTCGGAACCAGGAACGTCGCCGTCACCCGCTCCCGGGCGACGAACTCGCGGAACCGCGCCGCGGTGAAGCCGTTCAGCATCGAGAACACGCCGCCTTTCAGCATGGTCGGGTATACGAGGATCCCCGCTGCGTGCGATACGGGCGTCGCCGCCATGACGCGCATCTCCGTCGGCCAGTCCCATTCCGACGCCGCCATAAGCACGGTGGTCAGCAGTGCTTCCTGGGTGAGCATCACACCCTTGGGCCGACCGGTCGTACCGCCCGTGTAGACCACCATGCCGAGATCCGGTCCGGCGGCCTGCGGCCGCAGCGGAGTATCCGGCATCGCATCGGCGGCGACACCCAGGTCGATCGCGCCCGCCGCGTGCCCCAGACTGAAGACGTGCCGGAGCCGGGACGCCTCCCGGCGACGTTCGGGCGCCGGGACCACGGCCGGATCGCAGAGCAGCGCGTCCGCTTCCGCGTCTTCAAGGATGGCCAACTGGTCCGTCGCCGACGTCAGCGGCGACAGCGGGGTGAGGCGGATACCGCACAGCATCGCCGCCAAGGTCGCGGACAAGACGTCGGGCGTGTTCGCGGCCTGGATCGCCAGGGCGGAGCCGCGGGTCAGGCCACTCTCGGCGAAGACCCGGGTGACACGGCCGACCCGCCGCGCGAGATCCTCATAGGACCAGCGGACATGGTCGCTGACGAACGCCTCGCGCCCGGCGAACCGGGTGGCTGCGCGTTCGAACAGGTGCCCGAGCGAAGCGGCGGCATACAACTCTGCGGTCACATGACCCCCATGCTTGTCGAAGAAAAACCGACCGGGCGGTCGAGTATATCGCGCCCGGAAGCCGACGGACAACTCGGCCGTCGCGCCGGGCCAGGCACGCCACGGGCCGATCTCAACGATAACTTGATTGACCGTCCGGACGGTCTGTGCTTTTCTTCCCCGGTCGAACGGTCAAGCCATGGCAGCTTGAGGGCACGTGGTCCGCGCGACGGGTGGTCTGAGTCCGAACGAAACCGTAAGGAGGGTTTTCCCATGGCTCGAATGGCCGAACGGCTGATGTGGGGTCTAGGTACTGCCGCGATCGTGGCGCTGGCATCCGGATCGGCGCAGGTCAGCGCCCAAGCAGGCGGTCCCGCCGCCCGGGGCGACGACCTCACCGAAGTGGTCATCACGGCGCGCAAGCGACGGGAAAACATCCAGGACGTCCCGATCTCGATCTCGGCGCTCGGCGGCGACGAGATCTCGGCCCGCGGTTCGTTGCAGATCCGCCAGCTGGCGGAGAGCGTGCCGAACGTCAACTTCGCCGGCGGGCAGAATGCATCCATACCCATCTTCTCGATCCGTGGCATCACCAGCCAGACGCGATTGAGCCCGGGTTTCGAGTCCAGCGCCGGCGTGTACGTCGATGGCGTGGTCATCGGCCGTCTCACCGGATTCAGCCAAGAGCTGTACGACGTCGAGCGCGTGGAATTCCTGCGCGGCCCGCAAGGCACCCTGTTCGGGAGGAATTCGATCTCCGGCGCGATCAACGTGGTCACGCGCAACCCGCAGTCGACGCCGCTGCTCGACACCACCATAGAGATCGGCGACTTCCAGACGCGGGACCTCCGCGTCTACGGCACCAGCGCCCTGGGATCCGAACGGGTCCTCGGCAGCCTCGCGCTCACTTGGCGCGAGAACGACGGCTACCAGAAGAACGTGACGACCGGCAGGCCCGCCGACAGCGACGACCTGCGCGCGGCACGGGCCAAGCTCCTCGTTCGTGCGACCGAGTCGATCGACGTGACCTTCGCGGCCGATGCGCTGCGGGACCGCGCGGTCGGGCAGAGCAGCGCCGGCCTCTCGGGGTACGGGGCCACTGCCGACCGTCAGCAGGTCAGCCAAGACATCGGCGCGAAAGCCTGGCGAGACATCCATGGCGGCAGCATCACTGTGGATGCCGATGCCGGCGGTCTTGGCGATGTGACGTTCATCGGCGCCTACCGGAAGATGGAGAACGATCGCACGTCAGACACCGACGGCGGTCCGACGTCCGTTGCGGGGACCACCCAAGCCGTCGCATCCGACCAGTGGAGCGGCGAGCTTCGTCTCGCATCTGCGCCCGGAACGTTCCAATACGTGGTCGGCGCCTTCTGGTTCGACCAGCAGGCTACGAACACGACGGACTCCTGTGCGCTCAGCGCACTGCCGGCCTCCCTCCGCGGCTGCGGCACGACTTTCTCGGAGGTATCCACCCGTGCGATGGCGCTGTTCGCGAACCTCGACTATGCGCTGACGGAGCGGTTGCGGCTGTCCGCCGGCGTGCGCTGGACGGACGAGCGCAAGGACCTGCGCGCCAGCCAGACCGCCATCGCGGTCAACCCGATCGCCATCCCGTTGGAGAAGGACCGCCTCGATGCGTCCGACGTCTCTCCGACGTTCGGCGCAAGCTTCAAGGCCACGGAAGACGTCATGCTCTACGCGACTGCGGCGCGGGGATTCCGGTCCGGCGGGTGGAACACGGAGATCGTCACGGGGAATCCGCGGACCATCGCCGGACGCGAGTTCGCCGACGAATCCATGTGGAACTATGAGGCCGGCCTGAAGACCCAGGCGTGGGACGGCCGCCTGACCTTCAACACTGCCCTCTTCCAGATGAACTACACGGACATGCAGGTCGTGCGGCTCGAGCCGTTCGTGCTGAACGGGGTGCCGGTGCCCGGTGCGCTGGTCAGCACCATCACCAACGCGGGCAAGTCCAAGGTGCGGGGCGGCGAGTTCGAGTTCCGCCTGCGCGCGACCGACGCGCTCATGCTGTCCGGTGGCGTGGGTTACGCCGACGCGCAGTACACCAGCTACTCTGACCGCACAGCAGGCGGCGCTGTGCTCGACTTCAAGGGCAATCGCCTCGACATCGCGCCGAAGACCACCTACAACCTGTCCGCAGCATACGAGCAGCCGATCTCCGACAGGGTCAAGTTCTCGGCGCGGCTCGACTGGAACAGCCGCTCCGACTACTACCGGCTCGGTGGCCGTGCGAACAACCCGGCGACCGACCTGCTTCAGGGATACGACCTGCTGAGCGGCCGCATCGGCGTGGTCGCCGCGGACGGGCGCTGGGAACTGTTCCTCGTCGGCGTCAACCTCGCCGACAGCGACTATGTCCTCGGCAACATCGGCACAGGTCTCCCGCCGTTCACGACGACGGGCCAGGCGGCGATTTTGGGCCGGCCGCGTTACGTCGGACTGCGGGCGGCCCTGCGGCTCGAGTAGCCCGTCGGAGGATGCGCGCGCCGCCCGCGCCCGCGGGCGGCGCGCGCGGTCGCAGCGGCGCGACTCGGGCGGCGCCGCGATACGACCGAGTTGGGGCCCGGCGAGCACCGCGATCGCGATCGCGATGGGCCAGATGTAGAAGTCGGTCAGGTCCCACTTGATGCCGCCCCATTCGACGAAGCGCCCGCCGGTAAGCCTCAAGATGTTCACCGAGATCGTGTTTCCCGCTCCGTGGACGAGGATCGCTGCCAGCGCACTGCCGCCCGTCACGTTGAACGCGTAAGTGCAGATGATCGTGATCATCACCGTGCCGAGACAGAACGTCACCCACTCCCAAACGTATCCGCCAAGACCGCCGAAACGCGTATCGAACGCCTCGCTGCCGGCCATCAACACCGGCAGGTCGCGGGGCATGTGCCAGACCCCCCACAGCAAGCCGAGCACGATGGCCGCCGCCAACGGCGTACGGAAGAACTCGAGCATCCGCGGCAGCATGTAACCGCGCCAGCCGAGCTCTTCGAGCAACGCGCCGCCGTCGACGTATGGCAGGACAGCCAGCATGGCGAGCATGACGATGGGCAAGCTCCCGAAGCTGGCGAGCACGGCGTCGAGGCCCTCATGGTTGCCGAGCTGGTGCGCCCGGACCATCATCAGCAGCGCGAGCGCGATGTAGACGGCGGTGATGACGGCGTAGACGGCCAGGCCTCGGCGCCATCCGACCTCGCCGCGCCAAGGCAACAAGCGGCTGAAGAGCTCTGCGAGACCGGAACGTCCCCATCCGATCGCCACGACCAGCAGCGCAGCCAAGGTGGGCGCTGCGGGGAACAGCACGGTCTTCAGGAACGCCGGCTGGTTCTCCACCGAGTACATGACGAGCGTCACCACATTGCCCGGCAACTGATGCTCCTTCAACCACTCCATGAACGCGACGAACCACTCGGGGGTGCTGTCCCGGAAGAGGATCGCCGCGATGCCGATGAGCACCGCAGCGACGTAGAAAGTCACCAGCGGCCGTCTGCGGATCAGTTCGCGCATGATCCACCCCTCGTCAGCGTCGTGTTGCCTGTCATGTCCACTCCTCCCTTGGGTTGTCGTCAGTCGGTCGGATCCATCCCGAGCGGGTCATCGTCGAAGGGCCAGATGGGCCGCGGTACGCGACGGTAGTGCTGTTCACCGCCCGCGCGATGCCGCAGATAGACGATCCTCCGCGCCAATGGCTCGAAGGACGGACGGAAGTGCTGGGCCGACTTCACGACGACCAGCCGGCGGCGGGCGGGATCGATCCCCAGGTTCGTGAACAGGTCGACGTCGAGCGCCTGCTGCCGCTGCGAACACAGCACCACCTCGATGCCGGCGACGCTGACCGCAGCCGTCGCCCCCAACGGGATGCGCGCGCCGTGGTAACTCTGCCATCCCTCACGGGCGAGGCGCATGACCCGGACACGCAGGTCAAGCGGGTCTCCCGAGGCCACGCCGCATTTGCCGCCGACGCGCAGGTCGAGTTCCGCCCCCTCGCCGGCCTCGAAGCAGAACCCCACCGCGATGGGGTCCCACAACGGCCCGAGACAGGCCTCGGTGACGCCATGCGCGAGCAGCCACGCGAGCACGGCGGTGGAGTCGCCGGCGGCGCCACCTCCGCAGTTGTCTGAAGTCTCTGCGACCACCACCGGACCCGACGGCTCGGCGAGCGCGATGCGCAGCGAATCCGCCATGTCCGGGGTGCGACGCGAGAGCTGCGTGCGCAAGCGATAGAGCTCCTCGCCGAGCACGCGCGCGAGACGGGCCGCCGCGTCCGCATCACCATCGGCGACGACCAACATGCGCGCGCCGGTATCCTCGGTATCGGCGCCGGGGAATCCATGTGCCAGCGAGACCGAGAGGATCCGCGACGAACCCTCGGCCGCTTGCATGCGCTGCACGAAGCCCTTCATCGGCTCGTCGGTTGTGGGGAAGCCGGCGATCATCCGGCAATCGAAGCACGCCATCGTCGGGCGGATCTCGCCGCGGAAGGTCCGTTCGAGCAGGCCCAGCAGTTCACGGGCTCGCTCCACATAGTCGGTGTGCGGATACTCCTTGAAGAGTACGAGCAGGTCGCAGGACGCGAGCTTCGCGGCGGTGAGGTGGCAATGCGGGTCGAGCAGCGCGCCCACCACGGCCTGCGACCCGGCGATCGCCCGCGCACGCGCGAGCAAGTCCGCCTCGCAGTCCGGGTAACCATGCGCGAGCATCGCGCCGTGAAGACCGAGGGCCACGATGTCGACCGGCAGGCTCGCACGAAGCTGCTCGAGGATCTCATCACGCAGCGACTCATAGACGGTGCGGGCGACGGGACCTGCAGGCTGCGCGAAGGCGCAGGTACCCTCGAGCACGATCCATCCATCGGTCGCAGCCCGCTCCCGGGCTGCCCATAACGGACCGGTCGCCTCGGTGGCGAAATCGGGGTGGCTGCCGGGACGCCACAGCATCGTCTCCGCGAAGTTCTCCATCCCCGTTGGCAGCGGCGAGAACGTGTTCGTCTCCGTGCCGAGCGTGGCAGTGAACAGGCGGATGGGACGCTGTGGTGCGGACATCGGTACCCCGAAGGACGGCGCAAAGCCGAGGTTATCCCAGACCGTCCGGTCGGACCAACAACTTCGGCGCAGCCAGCAACGGGAACGCAAGCAGCGCGACCGGCAGCAGCGCGGTGGCGAGGATCACCGCCGTCAGCACGCCCCCGGGTTGTGCGGCGCCGCCGCCCGCGGACGGGACGAACCCGGCGGCCGACAGCATGCCCGCGACCAGCACCGGGCCGACCGCGAGGCCCATCTTCTCCGCGGCGGTCCAGACACCGGTGAGGGCGGCTTCGTTCGACGGATGCTCGCGCAGCACGTCGGACAGCAGCGAAAACGGGATGAGCTGCAGCCCCCCCAGTCCGATCCCCGCGAACACGAGCAGCAGCCCGGCCTGCAGCGGCGTCGCCGCGAGGGCGAGGGCGGCGACGGCGGTGCTGAACAGGCCGATGACCAAGGCTAGCGTCAGCGGCTTGCCGAGACGGCGCGCGAGGACCGCGCCCGCCGGCAGTCCGACCATCGATGACAGCAGCATCACGAAGAACAGCCCCCCCAGGAGCGACTCGTCCCCGCCGAGACGGTAGCGCACGTAGTATGGCAAGGCGGCGCTCAGCGTCGAGATGGCCGCGGCGATCAGGATGTAGGGGAGGGTCAGCCGCACGAAGCTGCGTCGCCGCAGCAAGCCGGACCAGACCGCAGCTTGGGCGCCGCCGGGTGCCTCCCGCACCGGGCGCGGAGGCAAGCGCCGGACCGCGTGCCACGCGCAGAGGGCGGCGATCCCCGCCCCGACGCCGAGCGCCGCAGACATCGCCGCATATCCGGACCGGCCGCCGCCCAGGACCCCTACGAGGGCCGGCCCGCCGGCGGCACCGACGAGGCCGCCCGCGAACGCGAAGGCGAGACGCACCGAGATGATCCGGGTGCGCTCGTGTGGATCGTCGCTCATCTCCGCCGGCAGCGCCACGTAAGGCACCGAGTACACGGAATACGCCGTAACCGCGACCACGAAAACAGCGGTGACGTAGAGGAGCGCCGCGCCGCCCTGCAGACCCGGTGGCACCGCGAACACCAACGCGAACGCCACCGCGCAGGCCAGCGCGCCCCAAATCAGGAACGGCGCTCGCGACCCGCCGTCACGCACCGAGATGTCCGATGCCCGCCCGACCAACGGATCGCAGACGACGCTCCATAGCTTCGCGATGGCGATGCCGGCCGCGGCCAAGGTCGGCGCGATCGCCAGGGTATCGGTCATGAAGTACAGCAGCAGCGCGCTCGGCAAGGCGGAGTAGATCCCCGTCACGAGCGACCCCACGCCGTACCGGACCACGCGGTCCGTCGACAGCGACTCCGCAGATGCCCCCCCGGGGTTCACCATCAGTTTCGCTCCGATCCCGGCCACGGACGCGGGCCGCCCGGCCCGACATTGACAAAACATGGGCCGCCCTGCAACCTCTACCGACCGGCCGGTTGATTAAATTGGAAGCGCCCGTCGGCGCGTCTTGGGACATCGGCCGCGGGAGGTACCATGAACCACCGCAGGTCACGCAGGCTCCCCGTCCAGGCCGCCATGTCGATGCTCGCCGCGCTCGCGGCTGCGGGCACGGCCACAGCGCAGCAGGACATCGCGCCCGAACCGCAGGCCGTCGTGCTCACTGAGGTCGTCGTCAGCGCGCGCAAGCGCGACGAGCGCCTGCAGGACGTGCCGATGAGCATCTCGGCTTTCGACGCGGCCGCCCTGGAACGCACGAGCACAATCGGTTTCGTCGACTACGCGGAGCGTGTCCCCAACCTGTCCTTCGCACCGGCGCGCAGCGGACCGGTGGGCTCCAGGCAGCTGGCGATCCGCGGCGTCTATGGCACGGGCACCGTCGGCTTCTACGTCGACGACACGCCCGTTCCGGAGAGCATGGACCCTGCGGTCACCGGACTTGAGCGCATAGAGGTGTTGCGCGGTCCGCAGGGGACGCTGTACGGCGCCCGCTCGATGGGCGGGACGGTGCGGCTGATCACGCGCCAACCGGAGCTCGACCTTTCGTCCTTCACGGGACATGTCGCCGCGTCGGTCTCGGACCCCGGCGACCTCAATCATCTCATCGAGGGTTCCGCGAACCTGGTCATCTCGCCAGAGCGGTCGGCGCTGCGCATCGCGGCCTATCAGCGGGCCGAGAGCGGCATGTTCTCGCGTGTACCGGGACGGGACCCGGCGCTCCCGCCGTCCACCCCCGTCTCGGCGTTCGCACGCCGCAGCCCGGTGGACGATGCCGTGACCGAGGGCATCCAGCTGGACGGGCGTGCGCTGGTCGGCGATTCGATCACGGTGCGACCACGCATCTGGACGCAGCGGTTCCGCATCGACGGGTTCCCGCTCGCGGATCGAGAACCGGGGAACTTCGAGCATCGAAGGCTCTTCGACCTCGACGAGCCAGGCTCCGATGACTGGCAGCTCTACAGCCTGAACATCGACGCCGACCTGCAGGGCGGCACGCTCGTATCCTCGACCTCGCTGTTCCGCAGGCGGCTCGAGAACCGCGAGGACGCGAGCGAGCTCGCGACGCTGCTGTTCGGGATCCCGCCTTCGCGCACGGTGCTCCACAGCATCACCACCGCCCGCCGGTTCGCGCATGAGACGCGGTACGTGTCCTCATGGTCCGGCGATTGGCAGCTGACCGCAGGCGCTTTCTTCAGCGAAAGCCGCGACCTCTACGAGTTCCCGCCCGACAACGTCATCCCGGGCATAAACGCGTTCTTCGGCGGGGCCTTCGGCTCCGACGTCATATTCACCTTGCGGCGCGAATCGGTCACGCGCGAGCTGGCCGCTTTCGGGGAACTGTCCTACGCGTTCACGGACCGCCTCAGCGGCACCGTGGGCGCGCGCTGGTTCGACAACCGGGTGGACACGACCCTCGACCAGTCGGGCATCATCCTCTCCACGGAATCGCTGCGCGGGCGGCAGCGCGAGACGCAGGTCAACCCGAAGCTGTCCCTGTCCTACACCCTGCCCTCGGGCGATCTTCTCTATGCCTCGGCCTCCGAAGGGTTCCGCGTGGGCGGGGTCAACACGTTCTCGGAATCGCTGTGCGCAGGCGACCTGTCCGGCGTCGGGCTCGACGTCGAAGGCGCGCGGTCGTTCGACTCCGATTCGCTGCGCAGCTACGAGGTCGGGGCGAAGACCGAGCGGTTCGACCGTCGCTTGAAGCTGAACGGCTCCGCGTTCTACATCCGCTGGCGTGATGTGCAGCAGACCGTGCCGCTCGTCAACTGCGGATTCGCGGTCACCGTGAACGCCGGCGAGGCGCGCAGCATGGGTGCGGAGCTCGACGCGAGCATGGATGTCAACGACGACTGGTCGGTAGGTGCGGCGGTCGGTTACACGGACGCCGAGATACGCGACCCGGGTGGCGTCGCGATGCTCGAGCGCGGTGCGCGGCTGGCGCAGGTTCCGGAATGGACCGGCAGCGCGTATCTGGAACATCGCTTCAACTGGCAGGGACGTCCCGGGTTCCTCCGTGCCGACTACACCTACACCGGCGCCAGCCTGTCGCCGAACAACAGCCCGCTCGATCCGCGCGAGCGCCCGAGCTACTCGATCGTGAACGCGCGGGCGGGCCTCGCGTTCGGCACATGGGAAGCGTCTGTCTACGCGACGAACCTGCTCGATGAGCGGGCCAACCTGTCGGACATCCCTTCCATGGCGCTCGAACTTCCGGGCCGACCGCGCATCATGACGAACAGGTCGCGCACGATCGGAATCGACGCACGTGTAAGGTTCTGAGATGCGCCTGTATTGGGCGCCGAACACCCGGGCGCTGCGCGCCGCTTGGATGCTGGCAGAGGCCGGCGTGGCTTACGAGCGCGTGGTCATCGACGTCCACGATGCCGCCGCGAAGGGGGATGCCGGGTTCCGTCGCGTATCCCCGCTCGGCAAGGTCCCCGCCCTGCAGGACGGTTCCGCATGCATGTGGGACTCGGGGGCGATCTGCGCCTACATCGCAGACCGCTTTCCGGAAATGAGGCTGGCGCCGGCGCCGGACAGCGTCGCACGTGGCACTTACCTGCAGTGGCTCGTGTTCACGAACTCGGTCCTCGAGCCAGCGATGTTCGAGCGGCGCGCGGCATCGACGCCGAACCCGTCGCAGCACGGTTGGGGCGATTTCGACCGCATGTTGGGGGTGCTCCGCGCGCAGGTCGCGGCCGGTGAATGGATCCTCGGCGACCGTTTCAGCGCCGCCGACGTGATGCTCGGGTCATCGTGCCTTTTCCTCTACCGCTACCGGATCATTGAGGGCGAGCCGGTGCTCCGGGCGTACGTCGACCGCTGCACCGCCAGGCCGGCGTTCCGCGAGGCGGCGGCGTTGGACGAAGCAGCTCCGGGAGGTCATGCATGACGAACCTCATACGCCGCTTCCTCGGCGGCCCGATGCCGACGGCGGTGCGTGGCGAGGGACCGTACCTCGTCGACGAACACGGGAGAAGGTACCTCGACGCCGTGAGCGGCGCCGGCGTCTCCTCGCTCGGTTACGACGAACGCGCGATCGCGGACGCCGTCTGCACGCAGGTGCGCGAACTGGCGTTCGTCGTGCACGCCAGCTTCACCTCGCGGCCCGCGGAGGCGCTCGCCCAGGAGCTCGTCCGCAGGGCGCCACCGGGCCTGGGGTATGCGTACTTCGGCTGCGGCGGATCGGAGTCGATCGACGGAGCGCTCAAGATCGCCCGGCAGTACTTCCTCGACATCGGCGAGCCGGACCGGCGGCGCTTCGTGGCCCGCCGCCAGAGCTACCACGGCAACTCCCTCGGCGGACTCGGGGCGGGCGGCAACTTCATGCGACGCGAGCCGTTCGAGCCGCTGCTGTCGACGCCCCTCCACGTCGCGCCCTGCTACGCTTACCGTGACCAGCAGCCGTCGGAGTCGGCCGAAGGGTACGGCGCACGCTTGGCGCGCGAGCTCGAGGAGACCTTCATCGCCGCGGGCCCCCACACCATCGCGGCGTTCATCGCCGAGCCGGTGGTGGCCGCGACCGCGGGGGCCGTGCCGCCGGTCTCCGGCTACTTCCGCGCCGTCCGCGAGGTCTGCGACCGCCATGGAGTGCTGCTGATCCTCGATGAGGTGTTCTCGGGAGTCGGCCGCACGGGCACCTTCTTCTCCTGCGAGCAGGACGGCATCGTCCCGGACATGATCGTGCTGTCGAAATCGCTCGCCGCAGGCTATCAGCCGGTCAGCGCGGTGCTGCTCCACACGCGCATCCACGACGCCATGCAGCGGGGAAGGGGCTACCTCAACCACGGCCACACCTACTCAGGCCACGCCACCGGGTGCGCGGCGGCGCTCGCGACGTTACGGGTGATCGACGAGCGGGGCCTGCTGCAGAACGTGAACGAACGCAGCGGGCAGATCTTCGCCGGCCTGCAGGACAGGTTCCGCGACCATCCCAGGATCGGCGACATCCGTGGTCGCGGGCTCATGATCGGCCTCGAACTGGTCGTCGACCGCGACACGAAGGCGACGTTCCCGCCGGAACGCCACGTCTGGCACCACATCCTGGAGGCGGGCCTGGAGCTCGGGCTCGTCTGCTATCCGATGGGCGGCACGGTGGATGGCAAGCGCGGCGACCACATCCTGCTCGCGCCGGCCTTCACCTACAGCGGCGCCCACGTCGACGAGATGCTGGACAAACTGGGCCGTGCGGTCGACATCGGCATCGATCGCGCTCTCCGGGCCTGATCCCCAGCCGTGTCCTGACGAGGTCGCGCCATGCACCGTGCGCCTGTCGATGCCCACGGTCGGGGAAACCGGCTTCCCCCGACGCAGCAGGGCAGCGCCGGGCGGTCCTCGCGGCGCCGATGCTCCTGGTGTCCTCGCCGAGCGTCGTCGCAGCGCAACGCCGCGCCGGCCTGATCGTCCATGAGGGCAATCCGCGCCTCGAGGCGGACCTCGAGGTCTGCGCGGCCCGCCTTGTCCCCATCGTCATCACGAGTCTGCAACGACCCGGACGTGTCGCGTCGCGCGTGCATGCGTACGCGGCCCCGTGCTGCACGACGTCACCACGGTGCGCCAGGCGCGCAAGGCCATCCAGCAGGGCGCGACGGGCCGATCGCCGTCGCGACGGGCGCCGACCTCGCCTGCATGGGCACGCGCTTCATGGCGACCGAGGAGGCCGAGGCCCCGCTTCAGCGGCGTCACCGGGAACTTCCTGCGCGAGGGTGTCCAGCGCGCAGGGTTGGATCCCGACCGCCTCGGCGACGCGCAGGGCCGCGCGCTCCAGATCGCCCAAGGAATCGGGGTCGCGCGCATCGACGCGCTGGAGGTGACGGCACCCCGGGCGCGCCCGCAGCCGGCTACCGACCCTCGGGGCGTCGCTAGAAGCCCCCGAACCGGCGACGTGTGTCCCGGGTCGCCGGAGGCAGCGGACCGTCGACGAGCTCGGCTGTCGCCGCCAGATGGGACTCCGCCGGATCGAACACCTGCCGGTAGATCACGCTGCACAGCGACCGCGCCTCCGCACCTGCCCAGGCCGTCGGCAGCAGGTCGGCCGGCAGGTCGGGGTCGAGCAGGTGGATGCGCCTGTATTCGTGGATGAGGAGGGTCCGCAGCTGGAATGCGGCCGGTGGGTCGAGCCCGCCGATGGACCCGAGAGGCCCGAACCGCCGGATGAATTCGCGGTAGCGCCGGTCGAGCCCGCCCAGGTCCCATCCGTGTTCCGCCAGGCCCGCGCCCGAAGCCGCGACGCCCGGATCGGTCCTGAGCAGCGTGCCGCAACCCTCGGGATCCAGCTTCCGGACCAGCAGGGCGGCCTGCGCAAGCGATGCGAAGGGATGCAGGAACAATCCCGCGACCGGCTCGCCGAAGCCGGCGAACCGCAGCTCATGGCGCAACCTGTCGCGCGCCGCGTCGGGCCACCGGGGGAACACGATCATCGTCCACGCACCGTCCCATCGCGGGGGGGCGATCGCGTAAATGCGCTCGGCCGCTGCCGCGAACACGGCGGCGCCTTCCTCCGCGAGGGCGTACTCGGACTGCCGACCGACGCGACGGCAGGTCAGGCGCCCGTCCTGGGCAAGACGGCCGACGGAGGTGCGCACGAGGCGCTCCGAGATGCCGAACGGCGCGGCAAGCCGGATCAGGCTCGCGAGGGACACCGCCCCGCCACGCGGCGCGATGGAGTCGCCGAATATCGTGATCAGCAACGAGCCGGCGCGCAGGGGACGTTGCCGCCGGAACCGGGCTAGCAGCCGATCCAAGGCCGGGGATGGCGGGCGGGCGGGCATATCGCCGAAGATTCTAACCGCAACCCAAACGTGACCCATAAATCCTTGCTAGACGTGTTTTTCTGTGTCACGATTTTTCCCCGACATCGGAGGCAGGCATGTACACCCAGTCGCTCGACAGCCCCGGACCCGACGGCAGACACGCGGACGCCTCGCCCGCCGAGCTCGAGCAGAGGTTCCAGGCCCGGATCGACGCCGAGGAGAAGATCGAGCCGAAGGACTGGATGCCGGACGCCTACCGGCAGACGTTGATCAGGCAGATCGCCCAGCACGCCCATTCAGAGATCGTCGGGATGCTTCCCGAGGGCAACTGGATCACCCGCGCGCCGTCGCTGCTGCGCAAATCCATCCTCGTCGCGAAGGTGCAGGACGAGGGCGGGCACGGAGCCTACCTCTACAGCGCGGCGGAGACCCTCGGGGTGTCTCGCGAGGCCTTGATCGACCAACTCCTCGAGGGCAAGGCGAAGTACTCGAGCATCTTCAACTATCCGACGACCACCTGGGCGGACGTCGGCGCGATCGGCTGGTTGGTCGACGGCGCGGCGATCATGAACCAGATACCGCTCTGCCGCTGCTCCTACGGCCCTTACGCGCGGGCGATGACCCGCATCTGCCGCGAGGAGAGCTTCCACCAGCGACAAGGGTACGAGCTGATGCTGACGCTCGCGCGGGGCACGGAGCGCCAGAGGAAGATGGCTCAAGGCGCGCTGGACCGCTGGTGGTGGCCGTCCTTGATGATGTTCGGACCTCCGGATGCGGATTCGATGCACACCGCACAGTCCGTGCGCTGGAAGATCAAGCGGTTCACCAACGACGAGTTGCGCCAGAAATTCGTCGACTTCACCGTCCCGCAGGCGCATTTCCTCGGGCTGACGATCCCGGATCCGGAACTGCGCCGCGACGAGGAGACCGGGCATTGGCGCTTCGGCGCGATCGACTGGAGCGAGTTCCAGCAGGTCCTGAGGGGCGATGGCCCGTGCAACCGCGAACGGCTCGCGGCGCGACGCAACGCTCACGAGGAGGGCCGCTGGGTGCGCGAGGCTGCAGCAGCCCACGGGGCCAAGCGGCGCGCCAGGTCAGCCACCATGGCGGCGTGAGCGCGACGGAGCAGGAGAGCCCACGATCCCATGAACGACCGCACCCAGACCGGCGACTGGCCCCTCTACGAGGTCTTCATCCGCGCCCGCGGCGGGCTGGATCACAAGCACGTGGGCAGCGTCCATGCCGTCGATGCACGGATGGCGCTCGAACATGCGCGCGACCTCTACACCCGCCGCCTTGAAGGCGTGAGCATCTGGGTCGTGCGGTCGGCCGACATCACGGCCTCGGACCCCGTCGATGCCGATCCGCTGTTCGAGCCGGCACGGGACAAGATCTACCGGCACCCGACCTTCTACGACATCCCGGACGAAGTGGAGACCTTGTGAACGTCTCCGGCGCCCTGCCGGCCGGCACCGGCACGCCTGCGCACGTGGACTACGTGCTGCGGCTCGCCGATACCAGCCTGATCCTGGCGCAACGCCTCGGAGAGCGGGTGGGACACGCACCGGCCATCGAAGAAGACCTCGGACTTGCGAACACCGCGCTCGACCTTCTCGGTCAAGCGAGGATGCTGCTGGCCTACGCCGGCGAGCTCGAGGGCAAGGGGCGGGACGAGGATGCGCTGGCGTTCCTGCGCGACGAGCCCGAGTTCCTCAACCTCTGCCTGGCGGAGCGGCCCAACAGCGACTTCGGCCACGTGATCATGCGCCAGTTCCTGTTGGACGCCTGGCAGCTCGGGATGCACTCCGCCTTGTCCGCTTCCAAGGACACGCGGCTCGCCGCCATTGCGGCGAAGTCGCTGAAGGAGACGCTCTACCATGTCCGTTACAGCGGCGGCTGGGTGGTCCGCCTCGGTGACGGCACGACTGAAAGCCACCGACGCATGCAGGCGGCGCTCGACGCCCTATGGCCGTACACGACCGAACTGTTCGACGCCGACGCCGTAGACTCGCAGATGCATTCCTCCGGCATCGGCCCCGACCTGCCCTCGCTCAAGCCGTCATGGCTCACGCAGGTCGACGCCGTGCTGCAGGACGCCACGCTGGTCAGGCCGCGCGATAGCCGTCCGATCCACTACGGCAAGCGCGGCCAGCACAGCGAGACCTTCGGATATCTCCTGACGGAGATGCAAGCGCTGCATCGCGCGCACCCCGGAGCGCAGTGGTGACGGCGGCTGCGGCGACCGGGCCCTTGGCGCTCGCTTGGGCCGCGGTCGCGAGCGTCCCCGATCCCGAGATCCCGGCGCTGTCCGTCGTCGATCTCGGCATCGTGCGCGGGCTTGAGGTGTCCGATGAAGGCAGGGTCCAACTCCGTGTCGCGCCGACGTATTCCGGCTGCCCTGCCACCTCCGTGATCCGTCGCAGCCTGGTCGAGGCGCTCCACGCCGCGGGATTCCCCGACGTCGTGGCGCAGGACGAGTTGTCGCCGCCGTGGACCAGCGATTGGATCACGGACGAGGGACGGGAAAAACTGCGCGCCGATGGCATCGCGCCGCCGACGCGTCACCTGGCATCGCCGCGCGCGCTCACCGAAGCCGATCCCGCGGTGGCCTGTCCCCGTTGCGGCTCCGAGGCGACCGAAAGGCTCAGCGAGTTCGGCTCCACGCCCTGCAAGGCGCTCCACCGGTGCACGGCCTGCCTGGAGCCGTTCGACCATTTCAAGTGCCTGTAGGCCACGGTAGGCGCGAATGCCGAGATTCCACCCCCTGCAACTCCTCGCGCGCGACCCGATCGCGACCGATGCCGTCCGACTGACCTTCGGTCTGCCTGAGGAACTGCGCGAGGAATTCAGCTTCAAGCCGGGCCAGCACCTCACCGTGCGCGCCTCCATCGACGGCAAGCCGTTGCAGCGGCCCTACTCCTTGGTTTCGCCTCCCGGCGAACCGCTGTCGATCGGGGTGCGCATCCAGGGCGCCATGTCCCGCCATCTCGCCGAAGGCCTGCGCGTCGGCGAACGGATCGAGGTCATGAAGCCCTACGGACGGTTCACGGCATCGATCGATCCGGGCGCGTCGAAGTCCTACCTGGCGCTGGCGGCAGGCAGCGGCATCACGCCGATCCTGGCGATCGCCCGCGCCGTCCTGACAGGGGAGCCCCGCAGCCGGTTCCGACTCCTCTACGGCAACCGCGACACCGAACATGCGATGTTCCTGCCCGAAGTGCTGGCGCTCAAGGACCGGTACCTGACGCGGTTCGCCGTCGACTTCGTGATGAGCCGCGAACCGCAGGACATGCCGCTGTTCAACGGGCGCCTCGACGCGCAACGCCTCAGCGAGCTCGCGGACATGGTGTTCGACGTCCGGGCCATCGATGAAGCACTGATCTGCGGCCCCGGCTCGATGGTGGAGGAACTGTCGCAGACCCTGCAGGCGCTGGGCGCGACGGGGCGGATCCGCGGCGAGCGGTTCACCGCCGCCCAAGATGCCGCAGCCGGGCGGGCTCCGGCCCTCCATCCGGCGCCCGCGATGGCCCGTCCCGCCAAGGCCACCGCCCATCCGGTCGAGGTGACCGTGCAGATGGACGGCCGCCGTCGCAGCTTCACGATGCCGGCGACCGGTCGGACCGTGCTCGAAGCGGCCGAGGCCGCCGGCCTCGGGCTGCCCTTCTCGTGCCGGGATGGCATCTGCGCGACCTGCCGCGCCAAGGTCATCGACGGCCGGGCGGACATGGCGCGCAACCAAGGGCTGGAAGCATGGGAAGTCGAGGCGGGCTTCGTGCTTTGCTGCCAGGCGCGCCCGCTGACACCGAGCCTGATGCTGAGTTTCGACGAGAAATGAGGGGACATCCATGACCTATGCCACGATCAAGTTCGACATCGCGGACGGCGTCGCCCGACTGACGCTCAGCCGGCCCGATCGTCTCAACAGCTTCACCAGCGAGATGCACGCCGAGGTCCGCGACGCGCTCTCGGGAATCGAGGCCGGCGGCGCACGTGCGTTGGTGTTGACCGGTGCAGGAAGGGGCTTCTGCGCCGGCCAGGACCTCGCGGACCGCGCGGTCGCGCCGGGCACGCAAGGCGTCGACCTTGGACGCTCCTTGATCGAGAACTACGGGGTGCTGGTGCGTACGCTGCGGGCGTTGCCGATGCCGGTGCTCGCCGCGGTCAACGGCGTGGCGGCGGGTGCCGGAGCGAACATCGCGCTGGCCTGCGACCTCGTGGTCGCCACGCGGTCCGCCAGTTTCATCCAGCCGTTCTGCCGCCTCGGGCTCGTGCCCGACTCCGGCGGGACCTGGCTGTTGCCGCGCCTGGTAGGCACCGCGAGAGCCATGGGCCTCACCATGCTCGGCGACAAGATCACCGCCGAGCAGGCGGCGGAGTGGGGCCTGATCTGGCGCTGCGTGGACGACGCGGACTTCGCGTCCGTCGTCGACACCTTGGCCGGCCAACTCGCGGCTGCGCCCACGCGGGGCCTCGCCAAGACGAAGCAAGCGATCTACGATGGCTGGACGCGCGATTTCAGCGCCCAGCTCGACATCGAGACGGACTATCAGCGCGAACTCGGGTGGTCCGAGGACTACGCCGAGGGCGTCGCCGCGTTCGCCGAGAAGCGCGTACCGCGCTTCTCCGGACGATGACCCCGTCCGAGCCGCCGTCGGTGCCGTCGGCCTCGGATGCCGACGCGCGCCGCGCGGTCGAGCACCTGTATTCCCTCGACGTCGCGGCGCAGCAGCTCGGCATGCAGGTCGCGGAGGCCGGCATCGGCCGGGCGGTGGTGTCCATGCCGGTCCTGCCGAGCATGGTCAACGGACACGGCATATGCCACGGCGGCCACATCTTCGCGCTGGCCGACACCGCCTTCGCCTACGCCTGCAATGCGGCGGGCGGCAGCCATGTCGCCGCCTTCGCCGCCATCGATTTCCTGCGCACCGCGCGCACGGGAGACCTGCTGCGCGCGGAGGCGACCGAAGCGTGGCAGTCGGGCAGGAACGGCTTGACGGACGTACGCGTGCTCGACGCCGCGGGCCAGCTCGTCGCCCTGTATCGCGGCCGTTCACGCCGCATCGACCACGGATTCGGACCATGACCATGGAGGCCGCCTTTCTTTGTGATGGCGTGCGCACCCCGATCGGCCGGCATGGCGGCGCCTTGGCCGCCGTGCGCGCCGACGACCTGGCCGCGGTCCCGCTGCGCGCCCTGATGGCGCGCTATCCGCGGGTCGACTGGGGATCGGTCGATGACGTGGTCCTCGGCTGCGCCAACCAGGCCGGCGAGGACAACCGCAACGTCGCGCGCATGGCGCTGCTGCTGGCGGGACTGCCGGAGACCGTGCCCGGCGTGACCGTCAACCGGCTCTGCGGTTCCGGCCTCGACGCCGTCGCGATGGCCGCGCGCATGGTGCGGTCCGGCGAGGCGGAGCTCGTGATCGCCGGCGGCGTCGAGAGCATGAGCCGTGCGCCGTACGTGCTCGGCAAGTCGGAGACCGCCTTCGGCCGCGACCAACCGCTCTTCGACACCGTGATCGGCTGGCGCTTCGTCAACCGGCTGATGAAGGCGCAGTACGGCGTCGAGTCGATGCCCGAGACCGCGGAGAACGTAGCAGGGCACTTCGGCATCTCGCGCGCGGACCAGGACGCCTTCGCGCTGCGCAGCCAGCAACGCACCCTCGCCGCGCAGCAGGCCGGCCGCTTCGCCGCCGAGCTGGTACCGGTCATGGTGCCGGACCGCAAGGGAGCTGTCGCCACGGTCGACGCCGACGAACACCCGCGGGCCACCTCGCTGGAGGCGCTCGCGAAGCTGTCGACCCCGTTCCGGGAAGGCGGCACCGTCACGGCGGGCAATGCCTCGGGCGTCAACGACGGCGCCTGCGCGGTGCTGGTGGCCAGCGAGCGCGCCGCCGCAAGGTACGGCCTTCAGCCGCGGGCGCGGGTGGTCGGCACGGCCGTGGCCGGCGTCCCGCCGCGCATCATGGGCATCGGACCGGTCCCGGCGACCCGCAAGCTGCTCGCCCGCACCGGCCACGAGCTCGGCGCGATCGACCGCATCGAGCTGAACGAGGCGTTCGCGGCGCAGGGGCTCGCCGTGCTGCGGCAACTCGGGTTGCCGGACGACGCCGCGCACGTCAATCCGGACGGCGGCGCCATCGCCCTCGGCCACCCGCTCGGCATGAGCGGCGCGCGGCTCGTGACGACCGCGATGCACAGCTTGGCGCGCGACGGTCAGCGCCTCGCCCTGTGCACGATGTGCGTCGGCGTCGGGCAAGGCATCGCGATGCTGATCGAGCGTGTCACGTGACGACGCCTGTCCGTGCGCTCAAGGCCGGACGGTCTGGCCACGTCGGCGTGGTCGAGATCGACCATCCACCCGTCAACGCGCTCTCGCAACCGGTGCGCGCGGCGCTGCTTGCCGCCATCGAGTCGCTGGCTGCCGATCCGCAGGTGCAGGCGATCGTGCTGCACGGCGTCGGCCGTGCGTTCGTGGCCGGCGCCGACGTCCGCGAGTTCGACGCCGACCCGCGTGCGCCGCTGCTGAACGACGTGCTTTCGCACATCGAACAGCTGGACAAGCCGGTCATCTGCGCGCTGCACGGGCCGACGCTCGGCGGCGGCGCCGAACTCGCCCTCGCCAGCCACTATCGTGCCGCCGCGGACGACCTCTCCTTGGGTTTTCCCGAGATCAAGCTCGGGCTGCTGCCTGGCGCCGGCGGTTGCGTGCGGCTGCCGCGGATGATCGACACCGCGACCGCCCTCGCGATGATGCTCGGCGGCGAACCGATCGGTGCCCAGCGCGCGCGCGCGCTCGGACTCGTCGATCACGCCCTCGAGGGCGACGTGCGGGACTCGGCGATCGCCTACGCCGAATCCTTGGTGGAGCAGCGCAGTCCGGTGCGGCGTGTCTGCGACCGCCCCGCCCCGGGCGCGACGGCGCTCGAGGCTTGCCACGCGGTGCGCGATGCGCTGCCGAAAGGCGCGCGCGACGTGCCTGCGGGCCGCATGATCGTGGACGTGGTCGAGGCGTCGGTCCACCTGCCGTTCGGCGACGCGGCGACCAAGGCGCGCGCGGCGTTCGAGACCTGCCGCCGGTCGGCCGAGTCCCGCGCGTTGCGACATCTCTTCTTCGCGGAACGGCGTCGGCTGCCCTATCCAGCTCCCGCCCGGTCCGCGGCCCGCGTCGCGGTGATCGGTGCCGGGACGATGGGCTCCGGGATCGCCATCAGCCTGCTGCTCGCCGGCTACGAGACGCGGCTCGTCGACAGCAGCCGCGAGGGCCTCGCAGCCGGCGAAGCGCGGATCATCGCGGCGCTCGAAGCCGCGGAACGCAAGGGCCGCCTCACGGCGGAACAGGCAGCGGCGACACGCGCGCGCCTGCGCCTCGACGACGACCTGGACGCGCTGGCGGACGCCGACCTCGTCATCGAGGCGGTGTTCGAGTCGCTGGCCGTGAAGCAGGAGGTCTTCGCGCGCCTCGGGCGGATCGCCGGCCCCGACGCCGTGCTCGCCACCAACACCTCCACGCTCGACGTCGACGCGATCGCGATCGCGAGCGGGCGGCCCGAGGCCGTGGTGGGCATGCACTTCTTCAGTCCGGCCAACGTGATGCGGCTGGTCGAGATCGTCCGCGGGTCGGCGAGCTCCGAGGCGGCGCTCGGGCGGGCCGCCGAGGTCACGCGTCGTCTCGGCAAGATCGCGGTGGAGGTCGGCAACGGCTTCGGCTTCGTGGGCAACCGCATGTTGTACGCCTACGGCCGCGAGAAGGAGCGGATGCTGCTCGAGGGGGCGCTGCCTGAGCAGGTGGACCGGGCGCTCGAGGCGTTCGGGATGGCGATGGGACCGAACGCGGTCAACGACCTCGCGGGGCTCGACATCGGCTACCAAGTGCGACGGCAATGGGCCGAAAAACCTGACGAGCCGGGCTACTACCGCGCCGCCGACCGTCTCGTCGAGGCGGGACGGCTCGGGCGCAAAAGCGGGCGCGGCTTCTACCGGTACGATGACGCCGGGAGCCGCATCCCGGATCCCGAGGCGTTGTCCCTGATCCGCGCGGAAGCCGCCCGGCACGGGATCGCGCCGCGCAGCCACGACGACGCGCAGATCGTCGCCCGCTGCACCTTCGCGCTGGTCAACGAGGGCGCGCGGCTGCTCGAAGCCGGCGTCGCACGCCGTGCGTCCGACATCGACGTCATCTGGTGCAACGGCTACGGGTTCCCGCGCTGGCGCGGCGGCCCGATGCAGCACGCGGATTCGCTGGGCCTGCCGGCGGTGCGCGACGCGCTCGCGGCGCTCGCCCATGAGCATGGCGGACGCTTCTTCCCGATGGCCGGCCTCATCGCGGAGCTGGCCGCGACGGGCAGCAGCTTCGCGGCCTTCGACGCGGCATGGGATGCGGATATCGAACGGGGGACACCATGACGAGACTTGAAAGCTACTCGCGCGGAGCGTGGATCGCGGGAGACGGTCCGGGCACTGAACTGAGGGACGCGTCGACCGGCGAGGTGGTCGCCATCACCGGCGCGAGCGGCATCGACCCGCGCGCGATGCTCGAGCATGCGCGGCAGGTCGGTGGACCGGCGCTGCGGGCGCTGACCTTCCACCAACGCGCGTCGATGCTGCGCGCGCTCGGCAAGCGCCTGATGGAGCTCAAGGAGGAGTTCTACGAGCTCTCCTTCTGCACGGGTGCGACGCGCCCCGACTCGTGGATCGACATCGAAGGCGGCATCGGCACGCTGCTGACGTTCGCGTCCAAGGGCGCGCGCGAGCTGCCGAACGCCACCGTGCTGCTCGACGGCGACGTCGAAGGGCTCTCGAAGGGCGGCACGTTCGTCGGCCAACACATCCATACCTCGCTCGAGGGGGCGGCCGTCCACATCAACGCCTTCAATTTCCCGGTCTGGGGCATGCTCGAGAAGCTGGCGCCCGCGCTGCTCGCGGGCGTGCCGGTGATCGTCAAGCCGGCGACCGCGACCGCCTACCTCGCCGAACGGATGGTGCATCGGATCGTCGAGACCGGTCTGCTGCCGCCCGGCGCCCTGCAGTCGATCTGCGGCAGCGTCGGCGACCTCTTCGACCACCTGACCTGCCAGGACGTGGTGTCCTTCACGGGCTCGGCCGACACGGCACAGGCGCTGCGGAGCCATCCGGTCGTGATACGCAACTCGGTCCGCATGATCTGCGAGACCGACTCGCTCAACTCGGCGATCCTCGGCGCGGACGCGCTGCCTGGATCGCCTGAGTTCGACCTCTACGTCAAGGAGGTGGTGCGCGAGATGACGGTGAAGGCCGGGCAGAAATGCACGGCGATCCGCAAGGCGATCGTGCCCACCGACCGGCTCGACGATGTGGCGGGCGCGCTCGCCGCGGCGCTCGCCAAGGTGGTGGTGGGCGATCCGCGCACCGAGGGCGTGCGGATGGGTCCGGTCGCGGGGCTCGCGCAGCGCTGCGAAGTGCTCGCACGTGTCGCACAGCTGCGGCAGGAAGCCGATCTCGTCACGGGCGATCCGCAGGCCCTCACGATCGCGAGCGGCGACCGCGAGCGGGGCGCCTTCCTGCCGCCGATGCTGCTGCGGGTACGTGATGCGCGCGGCGCACGCGCCCTCCACGAAGTCGAAGCGTTCGGTCCGGTGGCGACGCTCGTGCCGTACCGCGACGGCGCCGAGGCCATCGCGCTCGCCCGCCGGGGCGGCGGCAGCCTCGCCGCCTCGGTGTTCACCCATGACGATGACCTCGCGCGCGAGCTCGTGCTCGGTCTCGCCCCGTTCCACGGCCGTATCCTGGTCGTCAACCGCGACTGCGCGAAGGAATCCACCGGCCACGGCTCGCCGCTCGCGGCATTGGTCCACGGTGGTCCCGGCCGCGCTGGAGGCGGCGAGGAGATGGGCGGCATGCGCGGCGTGCTGCACTACATGCAACGCAGCGCCATCCAAGGATCGCCGGAGACGTTGAGCGTGATCGGCGGCCGGTGGATACGGGGCGCAAAGCTGCGCGACCCGGGCGCGCATCCGTTCCGCAAGCCCTTCCACGAACTGCGCCTCGGCGACACGTTCCAGTCCGGTGAACGCGAGGTCACCGTGGAGGACATCGAGCGGTTCGCGGCGCTCACCGGCGACACCTTCTACGCCCACATGGATGACGCCCAAGCGGCGCGCAATCCGCTCTTCGGTGGCCGGGTCGCCCACGGCTATTTCCTGATCTCGGCGGCAGCAGGCCTCTTCGTCGATCCGCCCTATGGTCCTGTGCTCGGCAACTACGGGCTGGATTCGCTGCGCTTCGTGAAGCCGGTGAAGCCTGGCGACCGGATCAAGGTACGCCTGACCTGCAAGTCGAGGTCGCTGCGGGCCGACAAGGGCTGGGGCGAGATCGCCTGGGACACGGAGATCACCAACCAGTCGGGCGAGACGGTCGCGTCCTACGACGTCCTGACGATGGTCAGCGAGCGCGCCGTACCGGACGCGCCGCAGGAGGGCTGAACCATGCCGGTGGATCCCGGGCGTTTCGCGCGCCAGTTCCCGCACCTGAGGTTCGCGACCCCGGAAGCCGGCGTGCTTGAGGTCATCCTCGCGAACGAAGGCCGGATCAACTCGGCCACCGAGGGCATGCACCGCGACCTCGCCGAGGTCTGGCGCGAGATCGACCGCGATGACGAGGTCCGGGTCGCGCTGGTACGGGGCGAAGGCGCGCATTTCTCCTCGGGCGGCGACTTCCGGATGATCGAGCGGATGATCGAGGACGAGGCGACGCTGCTGCGAGTGCTCAAGGAGGCGAGCGATCTCGTCTACAACCTGGTCAACTGCTCCAAGCCGGTCGTCTCCGCCGTTCGCGGCAATGCAGTCGGCGCGGGACTTGCGGTCGCGCTGCTGGCCGACGTTTCGGTAGTCGCCCGTGACGCGCGGATCATGGACGGACACACCCGGCTCGGAGTGGCCGCGGGCGACCACGCGGTCATGATCTGGCCCCTGCTCTGCGGGCTCGCCAAGGCCCGCTACTACCTGCTGACGAACAAGCCGCTGACGGGCGAGGAAGCCGAGCGCATCGGGCTGGTCGCGCTCGCGGTCGAGGACGGAGAGGTCTACGCTGTGGCGCTCGACACCGCGCGGGCGCTGGCGATGGGCAGCGCTTCGGCCATGCGCTTCACGAAGCAGGCGCTCAACAACTGGCTGCGCCTCGCGGGGCCCAGCTTCGATGCGTCGCTTGCGCTCGAGTTCCTCGGCTTCCGTCTCTCCGACGCGAAGCGCGGGCTTGAATCCGTACGCAGCAGGCAGCCCACCGATTTCCGGCGCGACTGAGCGGCGCGAGCCGAACTCACGCCGCCAAGCGGCTCACGCCGCGCGCGACGTCCCCCGACCCGACGCACGCTGCAGGAAGATCGCGGCGCCGGAAAGGAATATCGTGGACGCTCCCAGCTTCGGCATCGGGACCCTCAGGGCGCCCTATCGCCCGTCGCCGGATCCGGAAGCCTCTGCCCTCGACCACTCGGCGAGTATCGACGGGACGCTCCAAGCCGGCGCACAAGGTTCGGCAGGGACCGCGGGCGGCGTCCGGCTGAACCGCGGCGCAGGCGCGGGTTGGACGATGCCCCCGATATCGACGAATGCGCCCCGTGCGACGTTGTGGGGATGCTGCGGCGCCTCGCCGAGCCCGAGTACGGGGGCGAAGCAGGCGTCCGTGCCCTCGAGAAGCTCGCACCAGCCGTCCCGCGTCCGGGTCCTGAACGCCGCCGCGACCTGCGCCTTGCGCTGCACCCAAGTCGAGCGCTCGAAGCGCTGCAGCGCATCGTCCGCCGACAGCCCCAAGGCGGTCATGAGCTCGACGTAGAACCGCGCTTCGACCGCACCGACGGAGACGAACTTCCCGTCGGAAGTCTCGTAGACATCATAGAAATGCGCAGCGGAATCGAGCAGGTTCGTGCCGTGCGCATCGCGCCAGTCGCCCGAGGCGTGGAGCCCGTAGAACAACGTCATCAGCAGCGCGGAACCCTCCACCATCGAGGCATCGACCACCTGGCCACGTCCGGAACGGACGCGCTCGAACACGGCCGCGAGCAGGCCGAAGGCGAGCAAGAGGCCGCCCCCGCCGAGGTCGCCCACGAGGTTAAGCGGCGGCACCGGTGGCGCGCCGGCACGACCGGTCGCATGCAGGGCGCCGGACAACGCGATGTAGTTGATGTCATGGCCCGCGGCTTGGGCGAGCGGACCGGTCTGCCCCCACCCGGTCATGCGTCCGTAGACGAGGCGCGGGTTGCGGGCAAGGCAGACCTCCGGCCCGAGGCCCAACCGTTCCATGGTCCCCGGTCGGAACCCTTCGATGAGCACATCGGCTGCATCGATCAACTCCAACGCTTGCGCGGCCGAGGCCAGCCCCTTCAAGTCGAGAGCGATGCTCCGCCGACCACGGTTCATCACGTCGAAGCGGCGGTCGACCTGCAGGCCATCCGTCTCCCCGGCCGCCCTCTCGATCCGCACCACATCGGCGCCGAGGTCCGCGAGCAGCATGGCGCAGAAAGGCGCAGGGCCGATCCCTCCCACCTCGACGACGCGAAGCCCGACCAGAGGTCCGGAAAATGTCATTGGTGTCATCGATTGCCCTCAGGACGGGGTCGCGACGGGAGCAGGGTCGCTCCCCCGAAACCGCAGCGGTGAAAGGTCGGCGGCCCGCAGCCCGCGGTCGGCGAGTTGGGCAGGCCACGGCTCGCCGAGGATCATCGAAGCGGCACAGTGGCTCGCCGCCGGCGAGGTCTGCAAGCCCACCCCGCCCTGCCCCGCGCACCAAAAGAATCCGGACGCAGCGCCGTCGAAGCCGATGACGGGCACCCTGTCGCAGGCGAACGTCCGCAGTCCGGCCCAACGGGACCGGATACGCGTCACCTCGGCCCCGGTGACCGACTCGAAGCGGTCGACCGCGATGGCCACATCCTCATCCTCGGGCTGTGCGTCGTGGGGCTCGACCGGGGATTCGTCGGCAGGTGACAGCAGCACCCCGCCCGATTCACCCGTGAAGTAGAAGCGGTCCTCGATGCTGCGCACGAACGGCAGGCCTTCGACACTGCGACCGGCCGGCGCATCAAAGGTCACGATCGTCCTGCGCATCGGCGTCAGCCCGACCGGTGCCACGCCGGCGCGCCTCGCGACCACATCGCTCCACGCTCCGGCCGCGTTCACGACCACGGGCGCCTGCAGCTCCTCCGTCCCTGCGTGCACCGTCCAATCGCCACCCGCTCGCTTGATGGCCATGGCCTCCGATCCCAGGAAGACCTTGGCGCCACGGGCTCTCGCACCGGCGATATAGCCTTGGAGCAACGCATGGCCGTCGATCCTGAACGCGCTGGGATCGAGGATCGCCGCCCAGATGCCGTCACGGGAAGGACGGATGAGCGGCACGAGGCGCGCGATGTCCCCGGCATCCAAACGGATCGCGTCCGGCACGAGTTCGCGGAGTTCCCGCAGATGATCTTCGAGCATCGGCTCGGCAGCGGCCCCGGACACGGTCAAGGCCGGCAGCGGGTCTGCGAGCGGATGCTCCGAGAAGCCCGGGCCCGGACGCAGGAAGAAGTCCCGGCTCGCAAGCGTCAGCAGGCGCGATGCCGAAAGGCCGAGACCGACGTTGAAGTAGGTCGCCGAGCGTCCCGAAGAGTGGTAGCCGGACATCCTCTCCATCTCGACGATGGCCACACGCCGCTGAGGCGCGAGCCGCCACGCGAGCGAAGCGCCGACGACGCCACCACCTATGACGATGACGTCGAACCGCTGCATGGTCAGCTCGAAGGCTTGATGACCCAGACCGTCCGGATCCGTTCGCCCACGGTCTCATAGGTCACCATGCACGGGGCGCCCGGCCCGCCCGGCAGGCCCTCGAGGTCCTCGAGGTCCGTGACGAAACGCCCCACCACCATGCGCTTGAGGATGCGGGCGTGGATGGCGGGATGCCTGGCGAACAGCTCCGAATAGGCGGCGCGGAAGGCCTCGCGCCCCTCCAGCCGATTCCGGTCCGGCAACTCGATGAAACGCGCATCCTCGGTGTAGCAGTCGACGAACGACTCGACATCATGCCGGTTGTAGGCGGCGAGCTGCCGGTCCACCACGTCCGAGGGCGTCTTGGCCTCCATCAGCGACATCACGACTCCTCCGGCCCCGGGATCCGACTACATCCTGGTCCATACCGGCTCGGTACGGAAAGCGCCTGCCGGAGTCTCATCGGAACCGGATCGTCGCCCTGAGGCCGTATTGGCGCGGACTGCCGTAAGTGACGGTGTCGCTGGTGCCCACGCCCGGGAAAGGGAATCCGCCTGCGCCCTTGGCCACGAGGTACTCGCGGTCCGTCACATTGTCCGCGAAGGCCACCACCTCCCACGTCTGGTCGGCGTTGCCCACGCCCACTTGGACATTTCCGGTGGACCAACCGTCGAGCCGCTGGGTCGCGAGGTTCTCGCGGCCGAAGAAGTAATCCGAACGCATGTTCCAGTCACCACGGAACCGCCACCGCAGGGCCCCCGTCGGCAGCGTGTACTGGATGGATGCGTTGCGGGTCCACTTCGGTGCGTTGTCGAGCCGGTTGCCGCTGAAGTCGAGCGCCACGCCGCCCGAGGTACGGTCGATGTAGTCCGTGTACTTCGCGTCCGCGTAGCCGAAGCCCGCCGACAACAGCAGGTTCTCGCTCGGCCGTGCCACCAATTCGAGCTCGACGCCCTGCGACCTCGCGTTGGCGGCGTTGGACACCACGGCCACCACCGCGCCGCCGCCGCCGAGCACCTGTTGCAGCTGCACTGCCTGCAGATCCTCGTACTTTATGCGATACAGCGCGATGTTCGCGGTCAGCCGGTTGTCCAGCCACGTCGTCTTGGCGCCAATCTCGTAGTTCCAAGCGGATTCGGCGGTGAAGCGCAGCTGCGAGAAGCGCGTGATCGAGTTGCTGGTGATGTTGTCGAGGTTCCAGCCGCCGCTCTTGAAGCCGCGCGAGACCGTGCCGTAGAGGTTCACGTCGGGCGTGGCCTTCCACAGCAGACTGACCGTGGGCGACAAGTCGTCGTCGCTGAGACGGTCCTGCTGCCGCGGCAGGGTGGGAGCGACGCCGAAAGGGAAGCCGTTCTGGAGGTAGTCCAGCTCTTTCTCTTCCTTCGTGTAGCGCAGCCCCCCGGTGAGCGTCAGGGCGTCGCTGATCCGCCAATCCGCGTTGGCGAAGGCCGCCCTGCTGATGGTCGTGATGTTGCCCGAGGTGTCGCCGCACAGCCCGCGCAGGAACCCCGGGACGTTGGTGATCGCACCGAAGCAGCTCTGGCCGAAGCTGTCGACATCCTGGCGGAAGTAGTAGAGACCCGCGATGTAACTGACGGCGCCGCCGGTGCCCGACGTGAAGCGCAGCTCCTGCGTGAACTGGTCTTGGTCGTTGGTCAGCGTCGATGAGACGACATTGAGCGGGCCTGCATCAGTATCGTTGGTCCGGTCGCGCTCCATCTGACCGTAGGCGGAGATCGAAGTCACGGTCCCGCCACCGACCTTCCAGTCGACGGTGAGGCTGACGCTGCTGAGATCGCGCGCGGCGAGCGTCGGCTTGTCGACGTTGGTCTGGTACGACCTCGGGACGACGCCGTAGCCGGACAGCGCCCGGGCCGAAGTGGTCACCGCATCGTCGTTCACGATGTCGCCCGCGAGCGTGAGCTCAAGGTCGTCGCTGGCCTTGAACAGCAGCTTGGCGCGCGCGCCCATCGCATCCTCGTCGTCGACGGCACGCCCGGTGGCGATGTTGTCGACGTAGCCGTCGCGCTGGCGCCGGAACGCCGAGGCGCTGAACAGCAGCCGGTCGCCAAGGGGTCCCGAGACGTACACGTTCCCGGCCAGCAGTCCGCTGCTGCCTGCCTCGACGCGCGCCTCGCCGGTGAACTCCTCGGACGGCCGCCGCGTGGTCACGCTGATCGCGCCAGAGATGGAGTTCTTGCCGAAGAGGGTGCCCTGAGGCCCGCGCAGGAACTCGACGCGTTCGACGTCCATCAGCTCCTGGTTGAAACCGATCGGCCGGCCCTGCGCCACGCCGTCGACATAGACGCCGGTGCCCGAGTCGAAACCGACGTTGGTGCGCGCCTGGCTCTGGATGCCGCGGACGGTGATCTGGGGCGCCGAGCTGTCCTGCGGTCCGGTGAACACGAAGTTCGGGATCGCGGAGGCAAGGTCGCGGACGCGGATGCTGCCGCGCTCCTCGATCTCCTGGGCACCCACCGCCGTGATCGACACGGGCACCTCCTGCAGGTTCTCGACGCGCTTGCGCGCGGTGACGACGACCTCCTCCAGACCGCCCGCATCGCGTGCACCGTCTGCCTGGGGCGCTGCGAGGACGGGGTTCACGGCCAGCGCGAAGGTCGCGCAACCGCCCAGGGCGAGAAACCAAGCACGACGAACCATCTTGACCTCCTCGTTGCAGAAATGACGCAAGCCAAGCACAGCCCGAATCTACCGCCGTCCGTCCGGTCGGTCAATTGCGTCACGGCATCTGACGAGGGGGCGCATGGCAGCGCCGACCAGACAAGGACGACGATTGTCAGCGTCCGTGGCGGCGCATGATGGATACGAACCGGTCGAGCGGAAGCGCGCGCGCCTCGTTGCCGTCGCGTCCCGTCATCGACTCCGCCGCGAGCAGCGCGTTGACGATCGCCTCTTCCGTCGCCTCGGCGACGGCGGGGAACAGCGCGCTCAACTGGACGTTGGGCAGCATTTCGATGCCCCGGACCGTCCCCGAATCGATCGCCGGCAGGCGGTTCGCGGTGGAGAACGCGACCACGAAGTCGCCGCTGGTGTTGTTGCCCCAGCCGCCCGTGCGGCCGAGCCCGAGCGGCGCCCGCCTCGCCAGCCGTTCGCACTGGCTCGGGATGAGGGGCGCGTCCGTCGCGACCACGATCACGATCGACCCGTCCTCCTGGCGGTAGACGCTCGGCACCTCGTCGTAGCCGATCTCCTGCCCCACCGGCACGCCATCGACCATCAGCCACTGTCGCAGCCCATAGTTCGTCTGCACCAGGACACCCACGGTGTACTCCGCGCCCCCGGCCGAGACCCGCCGGGACGAGGTGCCGATGCCGCCCTTGAATTCGTGGCAGACCATCCCGGTGCCGCCGCCGACATTGCCCTCCTCCACCGGGCCGCCCGCGGCGATCCGCATGGCCTCGTAGACGTGGGAAGCCTGCACATGGCGCGCAAGACCGTCGTTGAGCATGCCGTCGTAGGTCTCGCCGCAGGTCGGTTGGTGGAACCGGTGCCTGAACCCCTCATGGAAGGTCTGCGCCAGCAGCGCGTCCCGCAGCGTCCCGATCGAGAACGCCGAGGACAGGCAGATCGCCGACGACAGGATCCCGGTCTCTCGTATCCAGTGGGCGCCGGCGAACTCGCCGAAGCCGTTGAAGCTGTGGAAACCGGCGAAAACGGTCTGCTCCCAGTAGGGGACCGGCAAGGGATGGATGGCCGTGACGCCGGTGCGCGCCACGCGCGGGGCGTCGGCGAGCAGCGTGACATGCCCGACCCGCACGCCGGCGACGTCGGTGATCGCGTTCAGCGGACCCACCGGCAACACGCCCACCTTGAAACCCAGCTCGCGAAGCCTCGTGCGTCCCATGGGTCAGTGTCCTCTGCGGGGGGGGCGGGGCGTCTCGTCGCGCCACATGTCCTCCACGTTGTAGGTGAAGGGGATGCTGAAGTTGTAGTCGAGGCCGCGCACGTCCGATCGGTGGGCAAGCGTCCACCCCGATTGCCAAAGCGGGACGTTCGGCGCGTCGCGCAGGACGAGGCGTTGGGCCTCGCGGTACAGCGCCGCGCGCTCATCGCCCGTGACGGCGTCTGCCCGGCGCAGGAGGGCGTCGAGCTCCGCGCTGCGGTAGCGCGAGATGTTGCCGACCGAGCCGATCATCCGCGAGTCGTACACGAAGGTGAACAGGATCCATGGATCCGGGAAATCGAGGCTGATCGTCTGCATCGTCATCTCGAACTCCCCCTTGAAGACCTCCTGGCGGGACCCGGCGCTCACCTGCCGCACCGACACCTGCAGCCCTACGGCCTCCAATTGCGCGAGGATGCCGAGCAGCAACGGCGAGGGCGTCGTCCGGTCGCTGACGTAGGTGAGCGTCATCGGCGCACCCTCCGGTACGCCCGCCTCGCGCAACAGCCGCCGCGCGGCCGCGGGGTCGAAGGAAGCCGGCGGCAGTGCGGCGTCGAAACCGGGGACGCCCTCGGGGATGAAACCCCGCAAGGCGGTGCTCCCCGATCCGTCGAGGTGGCGCCGCAGGGCCTCACGGTCGATGGCGAGCGAGATCGCCTGCCGGACCCTGCGATCGGTGAACGGCGGCCGCTCGTTGTTGAGTTGCAGGAACAGCACGCTGGGCGTCGCCGCCGAACGCGTCGAGATGCCCGGTCTCGAGGCGACCCAGCCCGTCTGGTCGGACGAGATGCCGTCGACGACGTCGAGATCGCCGTTGCCGAGCTGGATCAGGCGCTCCGTCTCGTCGCGCACGGTGCGGAACACTATCCGGTCGAAGTACCGCGGCGGCCGCTTCGCATGCGGGTTGGGCGTCAACACGACGCGCTCGCCGAGTTCGTTCGCGACGAGGCGATAAGGCCCGCTCCCCGACGTATTGCTGCTGAGCCAACGCAGCCCGAGGTCGCCGTCGACCTCGTGGGCGAGCGCCCGGGGGTTGACCACGGCGGCGGCCGGCAGCGCGAGGATCTGCGCGAAGAAAGGCACCGGCGTCGCCAGCACGAAGCGCACCTCGTACGGCGCCGTCACCTCGGTCCGCTGCAACCACGACAACGCCTGCGAGGGGCCGAGCCGCATGCGTTGCACGCGGTCGAACGAGAACTTGACCGCCTCGGCGGTCACCTCCGAACCGTCGTCGAACCGATGGCCGGGCTCGATGCGTGCCGTCCAGACCTTCCCGTCCGGTGACGGCTCGACGCTGCTGGCGAGTTCGGGGAGCAAGCGCCCCGTGGGACGCCCGTCCCGGACCTCGAAGCGCAGCAGCCGCTGGTAGGCGAGATCGACGACTGTGAGGTTGTTCTGGATGAGCGTCGCGGCCGGGTCGAGCGTGGCGAGGTCCCGCGGCACGGCGACGGTGAGCGTGCGCGGCGCCTTGGGCAGGTCCGAGACGTCGCAGCCGGCGCCTGCGAGCAGCGCGAGCCCGATGGCGACGGTCCTGCAGATGCGCCGCGTCATCGGCCGCGCGCGGCCTCGACGAACCGCTCGAAGATGAGCTGGTCGCCCGGATTGATGTGGAACTCCGGATGCCACTGGACGCCGAGCGCGAAGCGCCGCTCCGGCACCTCGATCGCCTCGACGAGACCGTCCGGCGCCTTGGCCGCGATGCGGGCACGCGGGCCGACCTCGATCACGCCTTGGGAGTGCTTGCTGTTCACCAACGCGTCCTGCGACCCGAACCAGCGCGCGAAGTCGCTGCCCGGCTCGGCGCGGATGGTGTGGGTGCCCTCGGCATAGCTCTCGACCTGTCTGTGCCGGATATCCGACGGGCGGGATGCCGCGAGCGAAACGATCAGCTTGCCGCCGGCCACCGAGTTCATCATCTGGAAGCCCCCGCAGACCCCGAGCAGCGGCACGTCCGACGCGATCGCGACCGAGATCAGCGCCCGCTCGAACGCGGCACGCCGCAGTTTCTCCGGGGCATCTGCGCCGTCCGCGCCTTCACCGAACAGGTCCGGATGCGGGAACTGATAGCCCCCACCCGAGACCATGATCCCGTCCAGCGCGGACAGGTACCGGGGGATGCGCTCGATCTCGTGCGGCAGCATCACCGGGGCGGCGCCCGCCGCGCGCAGCGCATCCAAGGTCGGCGAGTCGAGGAAGTAGAGCGGGCTCTGGAGCTTGTATTCGGGGCGCGCCTCGATGTCGGGCGTGACGCCGATCAAAGGTGCTTGCTTCATCTGTCTTCAGGCTCCCAGGGGTTCGGATCGAAAGGCCAGATCGGCCGCGGGATGCGGTGGAAAGCGAGCCGACGGACATCGGACGCGCAGACGCCCGGCGCGTCGACGACGATGTCCTCGGCGAAGATGGCTGAGAAGTCCCGACGGTAGTGCTGAGCGGACTTGACCACGATGGCGCGCTTCGACGCGAGATCGACCCCCGCCTCGGCGAAGAGGTTGGCGGCGTAGGTCTGCGTCCGCTTCTCGGCGACCAGGATGTCGAGACCGTCCGCGTGCAGCGCCGCCAAGCGCCCCATGGAGACCGAGATGCCGCCGATCCGCTGCACGGCGTCCTCCAGCAGTCGCCCGACCCGCACCTCGAGGTCCAAAGGCTTGCCGGACAGGGGGCAAGCCTTGCCGCCCACGCGCATCTGCAGCATGGCCCCCTCTCCGGCCTCGAACGCGAAGCGCACGGCCAATGGATCCCAGAGGATCCCGGCGGCGACGTCGCGCACGCCCGCGTCGAGCAGCGCGCGAAGGATGAACGTCGAGTCTCCAGGCGAGCCGCCGCCCGGGTTGTCCGCCAGGTCCGCGAGGACGATGGGGACCCGCGTCGCCTCGACGACGCGCCGGACCGCCTCCTCCAGCGGGACGTCAGGCTGGGCAGCCGCTCCGCGCATGGCGATCAACCGTTCCCCGAGGCGGCGCGCGAGCGCGTCCCCCGCCGCCTTCCGGTCATCGGTGATGACCAGCGTCCACGCGCCCACGATCGGGATGTCGGCGCGCCGGAACCCGTGTACCACCGAGATGTCGAGGATGCCGTCCTTGCCCTCCAGCGACTTCAACTCGTCGACGAGACCGCGCATCGGCTCGCGGTTGGTCTGGAACACGTCCATCAGGCGGCAGTTGAACACCGAAGTGACCGGACGGATCTCGCGCCGCACCACGCGGTCGATCAGCTCGATCAACTGCCCGGCGCGCTCCTCGATGTCGCTGTGAGGGTTCTCCTTGTAGAACAGCAGCAGGTCCGCCCCCTCGAGCATCGCCTGCGAGAGATGCGCATGCGGATCGCACAACGCGCCGATGACTGCGTCGGGACCCGCCAAAGCCCGGACCCGCGAGATCAGGTCGCCTTCGCAGTCGTCATGGCCCTCGGCGACCATCCCGCCGTGCAGGTTCAAGGCGACGGCGTCGACCGGCAACGCCGCCTTGAGGTCCTCGATCAGCCCGTCGCGCAGGGACTCCCATGCGCCGCGGACCACGGCCGCGCCCGGCTCCGCATCGGCGGTGAGCCCCGTCAGGACGGTCCAACCCGCGGCCTTGCCCCGCTGCTGCGCGGCCCACGTCACCGCGAGACGGAAGTCCCCCGGCACCGCTTCGTGCTGGCCGCGGAGGATGCCACAGCGCTCGAACGCGGGCAGCCCCACGGGGATGGGAGAGAAGGTATTGGTCTCGGTGATGATCCCGGCGCAGAAGATCCTCATGGCTCACTCGTCGCGCGTGAAGAAACGACGTATCCGTTCGCGATGGCCGGGCGACTCGAAACAGCGTCGGAACGCCTCGACCTCGCGCTCCCTCGACCGCTCGAGGCCCTCGCTGGCGGCGGCCCACAGCGCCGCCTTGGTCTCGGCGAACGCAGTGGCATCGAGCGCCTCCAGCGTCGTCGCCCAGCCCATCGCGCGGCGCTCGAGCTCCGCCGACGCGCAGACCTCGTCGACGAGCCCGAGCTCCTGGCAACGGGTCGCCGGCACCGGCTCACCCGTCAGGCACAGGCGCCGGGCCGTCGCGAGGCCGGTCAGCCGCACGAGGAGGTCAGTGCCGCCCGTGCCGGGCATGAGCCCGACGCGGATCTCGGGATAGCCAAGTCGCGCGCCCGGGACTGCCACGCGGACGTCCGCCGCAAGCGCCAACAGGAAGCCCGCCCCCAACGCGTCGCCACCGATCGCGGCGACCACGGGACGCGGACAGGTGAGCACCGCGTCGAACACGCCGGCGCCGACACGGGCGAGCCTCTCGGCGTCGTCGGCCGTCATGGACGCGAGCTCGCGAAGGTCGCCGCCGACGATGAACCCCCTGCCCGGCGCCGCGCTCAAGACGATCGCCCCCACATCCGCAGGCAACCCGGCGAACAGCGAACCGAGCTCGCCGAGCAGGCCTTGCGTCATGACATTGAGCCCGGCCCCCGCGTCGAACACGACGCGCATCACGGCGCCCTCCCGCTCGATGACCATCCCGGGGCGGGCGCCGACCGGAACGCTCACAGGGAAGGCCCCGGACGGCTCAAGCCGACATCGATGGCCGTCGCGAGCTTGTCGAGCATCTCCTCTACGTGGCCTGAGCCGTAGATGTAGGGCGGGGCCAGCAGCACATGGTCGCCGACCACGCCGTCGATGGTCCCGCCCATGGGATAGCACAACAGGCCTTGTTCCAACGCGGCGCGCGCGACGTTCATCCACGCCAGCCGCTCGGACGCGAAAGGCGCCTTGGTGGCGCGGTCCGCCACGAGTTCGAGCCCGAACATCATCCCGCGTCCGCGGATGTCGCCCACGTGGGGGTGGTCGCGGAACCGTCCGCGAAGCCCCGCCATGATCTCGGCGCCGCGCTCACGCACATTGCGGTCGAGCCCCTCGTCCTGGATGACCTGCAGCGTCGCCAGCGCTGCCGCGCACGCCGTCGCGTGGCTGCCGTAGGTGTGGCCGTGCATGAAGTAGCCCCTGCGGTCGGCCAGAGTCTCGAACACCCGGTCGCCGACGAGCAGCGCGGAGATGGGCTGGTAGCCGGCCGCGAGGCTCTTGGCGATCACGGCGATGTCGGGGACGACGCCTTCCTGCTCGCAGGCGAGGAACGTGCCCGTCCGCCAGACGCCGGTGAAGATCTCGTCGAGGATCAGCAGCACGCCGTGCTTGTCGCAGACGCGACGGATGCCCTGGAAATATCCCGGGACGGGCCCCACCGCGCCCGACGTGGCGGCCACGATGGGCTCGGCGATGAGCGCCGCCACCGTACCGGGGCCCGCCCGCTCGATCGCGTCGTCGATCTCGAGCACGAGCCGTGCGCCGAACTCCTCGCGCGACTCGCCGTCAAGGCGGTCACGGTACTCGTAGCAGGGGGACACCTCGATGGGGTCCCTCAACAGCGGCTCGAACGGCGTACGCCGGATCGGATTCACGCCGACTCCCAGCGCGCCCACGGTGCAGCCATGGTAGCTCTGTCGTCGGGTGATGAAGCGTGTGCGACCGGGCTGCCCGGCATCGAGGTGGTACTGCCGCGCGAGCTTCATCGCGCCGTCCATCGACTCGGAACCGCCGGACCCGGGGAACACCCAGTTGAGGTTGCCGGGAGCCAGCCTCGCGAGCTCCTCGGCGAGCCTCTCGGCGGGCTCCGTGGTGAAGTTCGCGTTGTAGCAGAACGCCAATCGCCGGGCCTGATCGCAGATCGCCTCGATGATCCTTGTCTGGCTGTACCCCAGCGACGAGACACCCGCCCCGCTGGAACCGTCGAGATAGCGTCGGCCGTCGGCCGCGATGACATACGGCCCCTCGCCCCCGACCGCCATCGGATACTCCGCACGCAGGAAACGCCGCATCAGGTGGGTCACGGCTGCCCCCCCTGGGCTACAGCCAACTGGCGCCGCAGGGCGGCGCGATCGGGCTTGCCCACCGGTGTCAACGGCAACCGGTCCACGAACACGACGCGCTTGGGCGCGTGCAGCGGGCTTTTCGCCGAGCGGACGAAGAGCGCGATCTCCTCCTCGGTCAGCGCATGGCCGGCGCGACGGACCACTGCGGCGGTGACCGCCTCGCCCCACTTGGGATCGGGCAGTCCGACGACGGCGCACTGCGCGATGCCGGCATGGGACTCGAGCACGGATTCCACCTCCCGCGGATAGATGTTCAGCCCGCCGCTGATGATCAGGTCCTTGCAGCGGTCGACGATGTGGAGGTAGCCGTCCGGATCGAAGCGGCCAACATCGCCCGTATGCAACCAGCCGCCCCTGAAGGCCTCCGCGGTCTCCTCGGGCCGACGATGGTAGGAGTCCATGACAAGGGCGCCGCGCACGCAGATCTCGCCGATCTCTCCGGTCGGCACCTCGTCGCCGTGGTCGTCGAGCAGGGCGACGCACAGCCCTGCGGACGGCTTGCCGCAACTGGAGAGACGGTCGGGCCGCGCCAGGTCATGCTCGTCGCGGCGCAGGGTGCTGATGCAGAGCGGAGCCTCGGTCTGGCCGTAGAGCTGCATGAAGACGGGCCCGAATACCCCTATGGCCTGCCGCAGCCGCTCGGTCGACATCGGCGCGGCTCCGTAGAACACCGTACGCAGCGTGTCGAGCCGCCTCGGAGGGCCGCCGGCGACCGCATCGAGCAGGGCGTAGATCATGGTGGGCACGAGGAAGGTCACGCTCACCGCGCTCCGCTCGATCTCCGCGAGGAACGCGCCCGGCTCGAAACCCGGCAACATCACCACCGCGCCGCCTCTCATGAGGGTCGGCAGGATCATCACGCCCGCCGCGTGCGACAGCGGCGTGGCGAGCAGCATCCGCGGCGACTCCGGCCAGTCCCACTCGGCCAGCATCATCTGATGGGCGGCCACCATGCCCCGCTGGGACTGGATGACGCCCTTCGGCTTGCCCGTCGTCCCCCCGGTGTAGCCGATGACGGCCGGCAGGTCCGTCCGTGCGCTCGACTGCAGGGGCTCGGGTGGCCGGTCAGTCGCGGCCCCGCACAAGGGTCGGCCGAAAGGGGCCGCCTCGAAGGTGAACACCTGCCTGACGCCGGCGACACTGCCCGCCAGCGCTGCACCCCGCTCGCCGAGACCGGTCTCGTCGACCACCAGGCAGTCTATGCCCGCGTCCTGCAGCACGAACGCGAGGTCGTCATCGGCGGCGTGCGGTGAGAGCGGCGTGAGGGCCAGGCCTTGGACATAGGCGGCGCAGAAGGCGCCGACGACCTCTGGCCGGTTGCGCGAGAAGATGGCGATGCGGTCGCCGGGCCGCAGGCCCGCGTCCCGGAATGCGGCGACGAAACGCGCGACCTGATCGCGCAGCTCGGCGTAAGTCTGGCGTCGATCGCCACAGACCACGGCATCGCGCTCCGGATGACGGCCGAGGGCGCGTACCGCAAGGTCTCCGAGTGTGCAGCCGTCGTAGAGCATCGTCCCCACCGCGGTCCTAGCCAACCCGCCCACCTATGCTATTCTAATCACGACCGAACGGTCGGTCCATTTTCAATGAGCGCGTCTCTCCCAGGCGGGACGCACTCTCGGACGCACCCCGCATCGAGGAGACCTGATGGAGCGCCTGCTGCGATTCCCCGACGAACTCGAGCTGCTGCGCGGATCCACGCGGCGCTTCCTTGAGCGCGAGTGTGCGCCGAAGTTCGAAGAGTGGGAAGTCGCCGGGGTCGTTCCGCGCGAGCTCTGGCGCAAGGCGGGCGAACTCGGCCTGCTGTGCCCGGCGGCTCCCGCCGAGTATGGCGGTGGTGGCCAGACTTTCCTCGCCAGCACCGTCATCCAGGAAGAGATCACCGGGCTGACCTTCGACTGCCTGGGTTTCACCCTCCACAGCGACATCGTCGCGCCCTACCTCGTCGCCTTCGGCACGGAGGACCAGAAGCGCCGCTGGCTCCCCAAGATGGCGAGCGGCGAGCTGATCGGCGCGCTGGCGATCACGGAGCCCGACGGGGGCAGCGACGTGGCGGCGCTGCGTACGCGCGCCGAGCGACGTGGCGACGGGTTCGCGATCACGGGGTCAAAGTGCTTCATCAGCAACGGCCAACTCGCCGACCTCGTGATCGTGGCCACGAGGTCCACGGGCGATGCGGGACATTCCGGACTCTCGCTCTTCGTCGTCGAGACGGCGGACCTGCCCGGCTTCCGCCGCGGCCGGAACCTGCGCAAGCTGGGCGCCCATGCCCAGGACACCTCCGAGCTCTTCTTCGATGACGTACGGGTGCCCGCCGCCAATCTGCTCGGGCAGGAAGGCGGCGGATTCCGGATGCTCATGCAGCAGCTCGCCCAGGAGCGCCTGTTGATGGCGATCCGCTCCATCGCGGCCGCCGAGACCGCGCTCCGCCTCACCACCGACTATGTCAAGCAGCGACAGGCGTTCGGACGTACCGTGTTCGAGTTCCAGAACACGCGTTTCGAGCTCGCCGCGATGCGGACCGAGCTGCTCTTGAACCGCACCTTCGTCGACCACTGCACGCAACTGCACTGCGCGGAAAAGCTCGACGCGGTGCATGCCGCGATGGCCAAGTATGCGGCGAGCGAGATGCAGTTCAGGGTCATGGACCGTTGCCTGCAGCTGCATGGCGGCTGGGGCTACATGGCCGAGCTGCCGATCGCCCGGCTGTGGGCGGAGAGCCGCGTGTTCCGCATCGCGGGCGGCACCACGGAGATCATGAAGGAGGTCATCGGGCGATCGCTGTGACCGCCCGGAGACCGTGACGAGCCGAAAGGAGAGAACGAACGTGTCCATCGGATTCCAAGGCAAGGTTGTGGTGATCACGGGCGCCGGCGGCGCACTCGGCAAGGCCTACGCGCTGGATTTCGCCGCGCGCGGAGCCCAGGTCGTCGCCAACGACCTCGGCGGGGTCTCGGCGGGAGGCGGCGCCAGCAAGGGTCCCGCCGACGCCACGGTGGAAGCCATCCGGGCCGCAGGCGGCACCGCCGTCGCGAACTATGACTCCGTGACCGAGGGCGAGAAGATCGTGCAGTGCGCGCTCGACCACTTCGGCCGGGTCGATGTGCTGATCAACAACGCCGGCATCCTGCGCGACCTGTCGTTCCACAAGATGGTGCCGCAGGACTTCGAGGACCTTTACCAGGTCCACCTCCTCGGCACTTTCAAGGTATGCCGGGCCGCCTGGCCGCACTTGCGCGACCAAGGCTTCGGCCGGATCGTGAACACGGGCTCCGCGGCCGGCATCTACGGGAACTTCGGCCAAGCGAACTACAGCGCGATGAAGCTCGGCATCCACGGCCTGACCCTCACGCTCGCCGCCGAGGGACGCGCGAAGAACATCCTCGCGAACACCATCGCGCCGGCCGCGATGTCGCGGCTGACGCTGACCGTGATGACGGCCGAGCAGCTCGCCGCGATGCGCGCCGAGCTGGTCTCGCCCCTCGTGCTCAAGCTCTGCGACCCGGCGGGCACGGAGACCGGCGGCCTCTACGAGGTGGGCGGCGGCTGGATCGGCAAGCTGCGCTGGCAACGCGCGGCCGGGCACCACTTCAGCCCGAGCTCGCCGCTCACGCCCGAGCAGGTCGCCGCCGAGTGGGACGCCATCACCCGGTTCGACGCGGACGCCACCTACCCGACGACCATGGCCGAGGCCTTCGGCCCGTACGAGAAGGTCATGAAAGGCGAGATCCGCTGAGGAGGACCACCGGCATGTTGGACATTCGTCACATCGGGCTCGAGCTCCCGGCATTCGAGGTCGACATCGAGAAAGGGGCGTTGCTCCGCTTCGCGCACGCGTTGGGCGAGACCAACCCCATCCACACGGACGAAGCGGTGGCCAAAGCGGCGGGCTTCCGCTCGATCGTGGCCATGCCGACCTTCCCGGTCGTGGCCGGCACACGTGATGAACTCACGTGGGGCATGGTGAAGACGCTCGGCATCGAACCCGCGAAGATCCTGCACGGCTCGCAACGCTACGTCTGGCACGCGCCCCTTTGCGCGGGAGACCGCCTGCGCGGCATCAAGCGCGTCGTGAACCTCTTCCAGAAGAAGGCGCTCGGCTTCATCGAGACGGTCATCGAGTACCGGGACCCGCAAGGCAACCTGGTCTGCGAGGACTTCTGCACGTTCGTGGTGCGCCCGTGAGTTCGCCCGCCCGTCTCGACGCCCTTCGGCCCGGCGATACCTACGGCTTCACCGCCGGACCGGTCACGCGCACCGACATCGCCCTCTACGCCGGCGCCTCCGGCGACTACAACGGGATCCATGTCGACATCGATTTCGCGAGGCGCGCCGGGCTTCCGGACGTCATCGTGCACGGCATGTATTCGATGGGCCTGCTGTCCCGCCTGCTGACCGGGCTGGCGCCGGCCGCGCGGATCCTGGAGATCCAGTCCCGCTTCCAATCGATGGTGGCGGTAGGCTCCACGCTGCGATGCGAGGCGAGGGTATCGTCGCGCACGGCCACCCCGGCGGGCGATGTCGTCGAGCTCTCGCTCACGGCGACCCTGCCCGACGGCACGGAGGCCACCGCCGGGACGGCGAAGGTGCTCTGCCCGTCGACCTCTGGACAGCCCGGAGGCACTCCATGAACGGCTCCATCGGCATCACCGGCTTCGGTGCCTTCATCCCACGGCTGCGGCTCGACCGCGCCGCCGCCGTGGCGGCGACCAGTTGGGCCGACCCGGGCTTGCGGGGATTGGGCCGCGGCGAGCGCGCGATCTGCGACTGGGACGAGGACAGCGTGACGCTCGCGGTCGAGGCCGCCCGCGACTGCCTGACGGGCCGGTCGCGGGGCAGTGTCTCCCGTGTCGTGCATGCCTCGACATCCGCGCCGTTCGCGGACCGCCAGAGCAGTTCGGTCGTCGCCGCGGCGCTCGGACTCGATACCGGGATCGCCGCGCTCGATGTCGCACAGTCGCAGCGCGCCGGCACCTCCGCCCTGCTCCTCGCGCTGGCATCGACGCAGGCCGCCGGCACCGAATCGCTGGTCGTGGCCGCGGAGCACCGTCGCTGCAAGCCCGGCAGCGCGCGCGAACTCCTGTACGGGGACGGCGCCGCCGCGCTGACCATCGGCCATGACGGCGTGGTGGCGAAGGTCCTCGGCGCCGCCTCGAGCACCCACGACTTCGTGGACCACTACCGACGGGCGCTCGACGGTTTCGACCACGACTGGGAGGAGCGCTGGGTCCGCGACGAGGGCTATCTCAAACTGGTCCCGCCGGTCGTCGCCGACGCCCTGCGCGCTGCGGGCAAGGAGGCGTCGACCGTACGCCACTTCCTGCTGCCCTGCATCTACTCCCGCGTCCGTGAGGCGGTCGCCAAGGCGTCGGGCATCGCGGCCGAAGCGGTCCGTGACAACCTCGGGGCGGTCTGCGGCGAGACCGGCGCCGCGCATGCGATGCTGATGCTCGTGGCCACCTTGGAGCAGGCCGCCCCCGGCGAGACCATCGTCGTGGTGGGCTTCGGCCAGGGTGTCGACGCGATCGTGCTCGAGACCACGTCCGAGTTGCCCAAGCTGCCCGCGAGGCTCGGCGTCCGCGGCCACCTGCTGCGCCGGACGGCGGAGCGGAACTACACCAAGTTCCAGTCGCTGAACCAGATCATCCAGATGAACTGGGGGACCCGCTCCGAAGTCGACCGGAAGACGGCCATCAGCGCCGCCTACCGCAACCGGGAGCTGCTCGCGATGGTCGGCGGTCGCTGCCGCCAGTGCGGGACGGTGCAGTTCCCCCGCTCCGCGCTTTGCGTGGACCCCGGCTGCGGCGCCGAGCATTCGCAGGACCCGTTCCCGCTCGCCGAGACGACCGGCCGCATCGCGTCCGTCACCAGCGACTGGCTGGCGCTGTCGAAGCATCCGCCGCAGCGGTACGGGATGATCGAGCTCGAACCCGGGACGAAGCTGATGATGCAGATCACCGCCGATGGCGGCGTCGAGCCGGCGGTGGGCATGCCCGTCCGCCTGCAGTTCCGTATCAAGGAGATCGATCCGATGCGCGAGTACCAGAGCTATTTTTGGAAGGCCTCGCTTGACCTGCCGGTCGAGGAGCGGGGGCGGTGAGCGCCGGCATCCGCGACAAGGTCGCCATCGTCGGCATGGGCTGTTCGCGCTTCGGCGAACGCTTCGACTGCGACCTCGAGGACCTTTTGGTCGAGGCGTTCGACGAGGCGATCGCCGACGCGGGCGTCGACCGCAACCGGATCGAGGCCGCGTGGTGTGGCATCGCGGTGCCGGAACTCAGCCTCGGGCTGTCCGGCACCCCCGTATCCGTGGCGCTGCGGTTGCCGAACATCCCCGTGACTCGGGTCGAGAACATGTGCGCGACCGGCACGGAAGCGCTGCGCGGCGCCGCCTATGCGGTCGCGTCCGGCGCCTGCGACATCGCCCTGGCGATCGGCGGCGAAAAGCTCAAGGACACGGGCTTCGGCGGCCTGCCCGACATCGGCATGGGCCCGAAGAACGACCTGTACTGGCCGCAGATCTCGGCGCCCGGCGCCTTTGCCCAACTGGCGAGCGCCTACCAGGCCAAGCACGGCGTGTCGCGGGACGACATCAAGCGGGCCATCGGCCACGTCTCGTGGAAGAGCCACCAGAATGGCGCCTTGAACGCCAAGGCGCACCTCCGCAAAGCGGTGGAGCTCGACACGATCCTCAACTCGCCGATCATCGCCGAGCCGCTCGGGCTGTTCGACTGCTGCGGCGTGAGCGACGGCGCGGCCTGCGCGATCGTCACCACGCCGGAGATCGCGCGGTCGCTCGGCAAGTCAGGGGCGTTCGTCACGATCAAGTCCCTGCAGCTCGCGAACAGCAACGGCCGGGAGGCTTCGCACCGCTCCTGGGACGGCAGCTACTTCGTCACCACCCGCGAGGCGGCCCGACGCGCCTATGCGGAAGCCGGCATCCACGACCCGCGCGAGGAGCTCGACCTGCTCGAGGTCCACGACTGCTTCTCGATCACCGAACTCGCCACGATGGAGGACCTCTTCGTGTCGCCGGTGGGTGGAGCGCCGAAGGACATCCTCGACGGCTTCTTCGACCGTGACGGCGGCCTGCCCTGCCAGTCCGACGGCGGGCTCAAGTGCTTCGGGCACCCGATCGGCGCCTCGGGCCTGCGCATGGCGTATGAGGTCTACAACCAGCTGCTCGGACGCGCCGGCCCGCGCCAACTCCCCGCTCCCACCCTCGGGCTGACGCACAACCTCGGCGGTTTCCCCCACCAGAACGTCTGCGCCGTGTCGATACTCGGGCTCCCGGGCGCATGACCGGCGACCACGGGTAAGCCCGCGCGGAAACCCCGATGCAGCTACGCCAGCTCGCCCGGATGGCACGACGCAGGCTCGCAGCGGGAGTCGTCGTGCTGTTCGGGGTGACGCTGGTCACGTTCTTCATTGCGCACGTCGCCCCGGGCGATCCCGCGGAGATGATGGCGGGCCCACGCGCCTCCCCCGAACTGGTCGCCGACATGCGCGCCCGGCTCGGGCTGGACCAGCCGGTCTGGGTCCAATACGGGCGCTACATGCAGCGCCTTGCCTCGGGCGACTTCGGGGAGTCGATCGCGACCGGACGACCGGCGCTTGCGGAGATCGCGAGCAGGATCCCGGCGACGATCGAGTTGATGCTCGTGGCGCTGCTGATCGCGACCACGGTCGGCATCGCCCTCGGGGTCCTGACAGCCGCCTACCGCGGGACTTGGATCGACACGCTGGCCCGCGGCACCTCCATCCTCGCCATCTCCACGCCGGCCTTCTGGCTGGGGCTGCTGCTGCTGCTCGTGTTCTACGACTGGGCGGCTCTGCTGCCGGGCTCCGGGCGGCTGGACGCCGCCCTGGATCCGCCGCCGGACGTGACCGGGCTCTATCTCATCGACGCCCTCATCGCCGGCGACGGCCTCGCGTTCCGCAGCGCCGTGAACCACCTCGTGCTGCCGGCGGCCACGCTCGCGCTCGGCTCGATCGGCGCCTTGGTGCGCGTCGTGCGCTCCTCGATGCTGGAGGTGCTGTCCGAGGACTACATCCGCACCGCGAGGGCGGCAGGGCTCCCCTCCCGGACGGTCCTGCTGCGGCACGCGCTGCCGAACGCGCTGATCCCGCTCATCACCGTCCTCGCGCTCGAGTTGGCCGGGCTGATGTTCGGTTCCGTCATCGTTGAAAGCGTGTTCAGCTGGCCGGGTGTCGGCCGCTTCGTGCTCGAGTCGATCCTGCGGCTCGATTTCCCGGTGATCATGTGCTTCACGGTGCTCGCAGCCGTGGCGTACCTGCTCGCGAACCTGCTCGCCGACATGCTCTACGTCATCGTCGACCCCCGCATCAGGGAGATCCACTGATGGACGCGGGGCTGTCGGCGTATGGACGGCGCTTCTGGTCGGCGTTAAGCCGACAGCCCCTCGGGATGGCCGCGGCCTTGGTGCTGCTGCTGGTGGTGCTTTGCGCACTGTTCGCGCCCTGGATCGCGCCTTATCACCCCGACGCCATCGACCTTGCCGCAAGGCTGCAGCCTCCAAGCGCGAGCCATTGGGCCGGCACGGATGAGATCGGCCGGGACATCCTCTCTCGGCTGATCCATGGCGCACGCGCATCGCTCGGGGTCGGGCTCGGGATCGTCCTCATCGGTGCCTCGCTCGGCATCGCGATCGGCAGCGTCGCCGGCTACCTCGGCGGAAGGATCGACGCGGTGATCGGACGGATAGTGGACATACTGCTCGGGATGCCCTCCATGGTGATCGCCCTCGCCCTGTCGGCGGCGCTGGGTCCGGGCCTCGGCAACGCGATGATCGCGCTCGGCAGCGTCGCCGTGCCGATGTACGCGCGGCTGGCCCGAGGGCAGGCATTGTCGCTCCGCGAGCGCGATTTCGTGCGCGCCAGCCGCGCCTTGGGCGCAGGAACCCTGTACCAGCTGAGGTTCAACATCGTGCCCAATCTGCTGCCGGCAGCGATTGTCTTCATGACCTTCCACTTGGGCACCGCGATCCTCGCCGCGTCGGCGTTGTCCTTCATCGGACTCGGCGCCCAGCCCCCTCTCGCCGAGTGGGGCGCCTTGGTCAGCACCGGTCGGGGATTCGTGCTGCAGCACTGGTGGTATGCCTTGATACCCGGCATCGTGATCGTCGTCACCGCGTCCGCGATCAACCTCCTCGGCGACGTGGCACGCGACGCCATCGACGCGCGCGGGACGCATTGAGACGCCCATGAGTCCAGGACTGCTCGTCGTGGAAGGACTGGGCCTCGAATTCACCGACATGGAGGGGCGTCGGCGGCGCCCCCTGGCCGGGATAGACATGGAGATCCGTGACGGCGAGATAGTCGGTGTCGCGGGTGAATCGGGCTCGGGCAAGTCCCTGACGGCCTTGACGGTGCTCGGCCTGCTGCCGCCGCTCCGCGACGTTGCGCTGTCGGGGAGCATCCGGCTCGCAGGCCGCGAACTGGTCGGACTGATGCCATCGGATTGGCGCCATGTCCGCGGGCGCGAGGTGGCCTACATTCCGCAGGAACCCATGAACGCCCTCAATCCCACGATGCGCATCGGAACGCAGCTTTCGGGCGTGCTGCGCCACCGTCAGGGGTTGAAACAGGCCGGCGCGGTGCGACGCGGTCTTGAACTGCTGCAGTCGATGTCGATCCGCGACCCCGATCGCGTCTGGAGCGCCTACCCCTTCGAACTGTCGGGCGGCATGCGTCAACGCGTCCTGATCGCGATGGCGTTCGCCTGCGAGCCACGGCTTGTGATCGCCGACGAGCCCACCACCGCCCTCGACGTGACCGTCCAGGCCCAGATCCTCGAGTTGCTGCGCGAGCGCGCGACGGAAGCGGGAGCCTCAGTGCTGTTCGTCAGCCATGATCTGGCCGTGCTCTCGGAACTCTGCCAGCGGCTGTATGTGATGTACGCCGGATACATCATGGAGTCGGGTCCGACGCCGCAGGTGCTCGGCGCGCCGCGGCATCCTTACACCCGGGCGCTGCTCGCCTGCCGCCCGACGATCGCGCACCGGGGCAGTCCGCTGCCGGTGCTCGGAGCCGGGTCGCCTGCGGCGCCCGGCGCCTGTGCGTTCGCGGGACGCTGCGCCCTCGCCGACCCGAGGTGCGCCGACCGTCCGCCGTGGACCGCGGCGGCGGATCACCGGGTCGCTTGCTGGCAGGAGTCGCCGACATGACGGCCTCCGGCCTTGAGGCGCGCAACTTGAGGGTGGAGTTCCCTCGCAAAGGGTCTGGCGGCGGACCGTTCGTGGCCGTCGACTCCGTGGATATCGCGGCGGGTCCCGGCGAGACGCTGGGCATCGTCGGCGAGTCCGGCTGCGGCAAATCGACGCTGCTGCTGGCCCTTGCGCGGTTGATCCCCGTTGCCGGCGGCGAATTGTCGCTCGACGGCACGCCTGCAGCGCAGGTCGCCGACGAGCGGTGGCGGCGGGAAGTCCAGATGGTCTTTCAGGACCCCTACTCGTCCCTGAACCCCCGCCGCCCGGTCGGCGAGATCGTCGCCGAGGGGCTGGAGATCCGCCGCGTCGGCGATCGGCGCTCTCGCACACGGACCGCGCAGGCGATGATCGAACGCGTCGGGCTCCCGGGCGCCTTCATCCACAGACGCCCGCATGAGCTGTCGGGCGGCGAGCGGCAACGCGTCGCGATCGCACGGGCGCTCGCGCTGGACCCGCGGGTGCTCCTGCTGGACGAACCGACATCCGCGCTCGACGTCTCGGTCCAGGCCCACATCCTCAACATGCTCGCCGACCTGCAGCGCGACCGGGGCATGACCTACGTATTCGTGAGCCACGACCTCGGCGTCGTCGGCCACGTCGCCGACCGGGTCGCGGTGATGTGCGAGGGCCGTGTGGTCGAGACGGGCGCGGCTACCGCGGTCCTGGAATCACCGTCCCATCCCTATACCCGTACGCTGCTCGCGGCGCTGCCGAAGGCGCCGCCGGCGATCCGACCCGTCTTGCCCGCGAGGAGCCGATCCGCATGAGAATCTACATTTCAGCCGATATCGAGGGCGTGGCCGGCGTCACCCATTTGCCCACCACCGGCCCGGGGCGCTTCGAGTGGGACCTCGGCCGCAAGTGGATGACGGAGGAGGTGCTGGCCGCCATGGACGGCGCGATCGCCGCCGGCGCGACGGAGTTCGTCGTGGCCGACGGCCACGGCTCCGCCCACAACCTGTTGGTCGACCGGCTGCCGCCCACCGCGCGGATCGTACGGTCCTGGCCGCGGCCCCTGCTGCAGATGCAGGGCATCGAGGACGGCCCGTTCGCGGCTGCCGTCTTCATCGGCCACCACGCCTCCGCCGTCTCCAGCCACGGCCTCCTGTCGCACACCTTCACGGGCGCCTTCAGCGACATCCGCCTGAACGGCGTGAGCCAATCCGAGACGTCCCTCAATGCGCTGGTGGCCGCTCAATTCGGCGTACCGCTCGTCTTCACCTCCGGCGATGAAGACTACATCCGGCATTGCGAGGCGGTCCTGCCGCGGTTGGAGACCGTCGTCACCAAGCGGTGCGTGGGGTTCACCTCCGCGAACCACCTCCACCCGGCGGCGTCCTGCGCGGCGATACGCGCCGGTGTGGAGCGTGCCCTGGGCCAGCTCGCGACGGCCCGCCCCGCGCCCTTGCCGGAGACTTTCCGGGTGGAGACGGACTTCAGGGACCGGAGCCAGCCCGAGATGTTGGAGTACCTGCCTTGGGTCCGCCGGACGGGCCCCTTCACCGTCGCCGCCGAGTTCCCGGACCCGGTCGCGATGATGAAGTACTTGGCATTCCTCTCGTTCTACCGGTCGGAGGGGATACCCCGTTACGGCGAGGGCGTCCCCTGACCCCCCCCATCGTCTCGGCCAGGGGGCGGCAGGGGATGCAGGGGCAGGCGATGCGGCCACCTCGGCCGTCGGACCGAAGCCGGCCGCTCTTGCCACACGGGGGACCCATGACTAAGATTAAGGCAAGAAATAAAACCGACCGGTCGGTCGATACATAAACGGGGGACTTCATCGTGGAAACCGTCGAAGCCGGTCTCTTGATCAGCGGTGGGCGAACCCGCTCCGTCGAGCACTTGCTCGAGGCGGCCAACCGCGCCGCGACGGGCTTCCGGGAGATCGGCGTCGCGGAGGACGACTGCGTGGCGATCATGCTACGCAACGACTTCCCGTTCTTCGAGGCGTCGCTCGGCGCGGCCGCGGCCGGCGCCAACCCTGTCCCGATCAACTGGCACGGCGTCGCCATCGAGCTCAGGTACCAGCTGGAGACCGTCCGCGCCAAGGCGCTCGTGATCCATGCAGACCTGCTTGCCGCCGTCCGGGACGGCGTGCCCGCAGGGACCCGGATCCTCGTCGTGGACACGCCGCCTGAGATCGCGGAGGCCTACCGGGTGCCATCGTCGCTGTGCCGCGCGCCCGCCGGTGAGACGGCTTGGGAGCCGTGGCTGGGCAGCCATGCGCCGTTGCAGGAGGCTTCCAAGGCGGTCCGCACGAGCGTGATCTTCACCTCGGGCACCACGGGCAACCCGAAGGCGGTCGTCCGCGCTCCCGCGGCGGGCGAAGCCGCGGCGGCGCTCGCCGACATGGGACGCACCATCTTCGGCATGCGGCCGGGCGAAGCCTTCCGGACCGTCCTGACGGGCCCCCTCTACCATTCGGCCCCCAATTTCTTCGGCTTGACGGCGATCCGGACGGGCGGCCTCGTCGTGATGCAGCCGAAGTTCGAGGCGGAGGAACTGCTCGCGCTCGTGGAGCGTCACCGCATCACCCACCTGCACCTGGTACCGATCATGTTCAGCCGGCTGCTGGCTCTGCCCGAGGCCACGCGATCGCGCTATGACCTGAGCTCCCTCGTGTACGCGGTCCACGCAGCGGCGCCCTGCCCTGCCGCGATCAAGCGCCGGATGATCGACTGGTGGGGCCCGATCATCCACGAGTACTACGGCGGCACGGAGACCGGCGCGGCGACGTTCATGGATTCGGCGGACGCGTTGCGCAAGCCCGGCTCGGTCGGCCGGACGTGGGAGCGCGGCCGCGTGGAGGTCCGCGATCCCGACGGCAAGCTGCTGCCGGCGGGCGAGACGGGGCTCATCTATCTCGGCATCCGCGGTTTCCCGGACTTCACCTACATGGGACGTCCCGAGGAGCGCAAGGCGATCGAGAGGGCCGGCCTCGTCACCTGCGGTGACGTCGGTTGGCTCGACGAGGAGGGCTTCCTCTTCCTCTGCGACCGCGCCAAGGACATGGTGATCTCCGGGGGCGTCAACATCTATCCCGCCGAGATCGAGGCCGTGCTCGCCACCATGCCGGGCCTGCGGGACTGTGCGGTGTTCGGCATCCCCGACGACGAGTTCGGCGAGAGCCTGTGCGCCCACGTCGAGCTCCAACCGGGCAGCACGGTGTCGACCGGCGACATCCACGACCACCTGCGCGGGCGCATCGCCAACTACAAGATCCCCAAGACCATCGTCCTCGTCGACGGCCTGCCGCGCGAGGATTCCGGGAAGATCTTCAAGCGCAAGCTGCGCGATCCCTACTGGGCCGGGTCGGGCCGCAGGATCTGACCGCATGCGCTCGACCCGACCGCTCACGGCCTCGAGTTTTTTTCGACCGGCCAGACGGTCTTTTTATTGCATGTCGACCCGATGAACACCGCCATCCCGGAGGATCCATGAACCGACGCCTCGCGACCTTGCCTACACTCGCCCTGCTCGCCTGCGGACTGTCCGTGGGCCCGGCAGACGCCGACCAGGCCCCTTTGGCGCGCGCTGCAGGCGCCTCCGGCCCTTCGGCCGATACGCTCGACGAGGTCGTCGTGACGGCCCGGAAGCGCGAGGAGTCCGTTCAGGACGTCCCGATCTCGATCAGCGTGCTGGGTGGAGATGCGCTCGCGGCCAAGGGCATCGTCGACATCCGGACGTTCGCCACGCAGGTGCCCGGTCTCGTGTTCAGCAACCACGCGGACCTCAAGACGAACGAGACCTCCATCCGCGGCGTGCGATCGGAGTCGCGCAGCGCCGGCCAGGACCCCTCCGTGGGCTACTACCTCGACGAGGTCTACCTCGGCGGCGGCGTCAGCACGGCGATCGACTACTTCGACCTGCAGCGCATCGAGGTGCTGCGCGGTCCGCAAGGCGCGCTCTTCGGCCGCAACACGATCGGCGGCGTCATCAGCCTCTCGACGCGCCGCCCGACCTTCAGCCCCGAGGGCTACATCGAGGCGGGCGTGGGCAACTACGGCCTGCTCGAGGGGCGCGCGGCCGTCTCCGGGCCCCTCGTGGCCGACCGGCTCGCGGGGCGCCTTGCGGTGAGCATCGCCGACCGGGACGGCTACGCGAAGAACGTCTCGACCGGCCGTGACGTCGAGGACCTCGGCCGCAAGTCCGCCCGCGCCTCCTTGTTGTTCACCCCCGGCGAGCGGACCGAGTTGCTTGCCACCTTCGACTACCTGCGCGTCAAGCAGAACTCGAACGCGCTTGAGACCTACGCCTACTCCTCGGGAGCCGGCAACCTGCTCGCGCGGTTCATCGGCGGTTTTCCCGGCCCGAACCGCGACCCGTATGACCGCCGCGTCCACGGCGACCTCGATCCGGTCGAGGACCTCGAGGCCTACGGCGCGCACCTGAGGGCGACGGTCGACTTCGGCTCCGTGTCACTGGTGTCGATCTCCGGTTACCGCGAGCACGAGTACTACAGCATCTACGACACGGAACAGACGGTCGCGCGCTGGACCTACTCCAGCTTTCCGGAGTCGGTCCGCCGCTTCAGCCAGGAGATCCGTCTCGCCTCGGCGCCGGGCGAGAACCTCGACTGGCTGGCCGGCGTCTACTTCTACCGCCAACACACCATCAACAACTTCGTGGGCGGGTTCGGCGTGGATGCCCTCGGCGTACTGCGCCTGCCGCCCGGGTTCTCCGTCAGCTCGGTGGGCGACCAGGAGACACAGAGCTACGCCGCCTTCACCAACGTCACCTATCGCTTCACGCCGATGTTGAGCGCGACCTTGGGGGTCCGCTACACGCGTGACAAGAAAGACATCACCTACAACCAGTTCGACCCCATCGGCGTGATCGGCGGCAGCCGCCAGTTCACGTCGGAGAAGACCTTCAGCCGCGCGACCCCGAGCCTGACGCTGAGCTACTCGCCGAGCCCCGAGTTGCTGGTCTACGGACTGGTCGCCAACGGCTTCAAGAGCGGCGGCTTCAACGATTTCATCGGCGACGCGACGGCCGCGGGCTTCGAACCGGAGAAACTCTGGAACTACGAGCTCGGCGTCAAGGCGGAACTCCTTGAGCGTCGCCTCACCATGAACGCATCGGCCTTCCTCATGCGGTGGTCGGACATCCAGCTGCAGGCGGACAACCCCGACACGCCGTTCTTCGACCCGGCGACACGGAACGCCGGTTCCGCCGAATCGCGCGGGCTCGAACTCGAGGTCCGCTACCGGCCCGCCGAGCGCCTCTCCCTGTCGCTCGCGGCGGCGGCCACCGACGCGAAGTTCACCGAGGGCTTCCTGCCTGACGGCCGGACGCCGCTGCGGCAGATCCCCTACTCGCCCCAGTACACCGCCAATGTCGGCGCCGAGTACCGAGTGCCGCTCGCAGGGTCGGCGCTCGATGTCGAGTTCCGCCTCGAGGGCCAGATGACCGGCGTGGACTACCTCGACACCAGCAATATCCGGGAGAGCCGCGCCGACGCCTGGCAGGAGGTCAACGCCTGGGTGACGCTGCTCGAGCGCGAGGACCGCTGGTCGGTTTCGCTGTGGGGCCGGAACCTGACGGACGAGGTGCGTCCGACACGCTTCTTCAACGTGCTGACGAACCCGCTCGTCGGTCAGCAGTTGATCGCGCTGAACGCGCCGCGCACCTACGGGATACGCGCCCGCCTCAAGTTCTGAGGGCGATTCGCGACGCGCCGGCCGGAGACGGTCAGTACACCGCTCCGGCCCGGCGCAGCGCGTCGATGGCGTCCGCATCGCGACCGGACTCTCGCAGGATCTCGTCGGTGTGCTCGCCGAGCGACGGCGCCGGGCGGCGGAAAGGCAAGGCTTCATCGTCGAACCGGGCTGCGGCCCGCGCCATGCGGATGCGGCCAACGCGCGGATCCTCGAACGGGACGACGCTGCCGTTGGCGATGACCTGCGGGTCATCGAGCACTTCCTCGCGTCGCAGGACGACGGCGTGCGGCACGTCTTCGGCCTCGAGGCGGGCGGTGATCTCCGCAGTGGCGTACCGCTCGACCATCTCGGAGATCATGTCCGTCATGACCCCGGCGTTCCTCATGCGTTCGCCGATCGAGCGGAAGCGCGCGTCCTCGATCATCTCGGGGCGGCCGATGGCGCGGCAGGTCGCTTGGAACTCCTCGTCCGAGAGCGCCAGCATGGTGATGAAGCCATCCTTGGTCGGCCGGATGGAGTAGAAACTGACGAAGTCCGGAGAAGGTTCCGGATGGCGCTCGAATGCGTGGTTGTAGAAGGAATCGGGCCACAGGAAGGCGATCGCGCTGTCGAGCATGTTGAGCCTGACGAGGCGCCCGCCCCCGCCCCGCGCCTTGGCGTAGAGCGCGGCGGTGATGGCCTGTGCGGCGGTGATGGCGGTGATCTTGTCGCAAGCCAGCGTCTGGATAAGCCGGGGCTCGCCCGTGGCGGCGCCCTTCTGGGCATCGGAGAAACCGGAGACAGCCTGGATGACGGGATCGTAGACGCGCCGACCGGCATAGGGCCCCGTGTCGCCGAACCCCGACATCGACGCGTAGACGAGCCCTGGGTTGATGGCACGCAGGGCCTCAGGCCCCAGCCCCATCTTGATGGCCGTACCGGGACGGAAGTTCTCGACGAACACGTCGGCACCACGCACCAGGTCCAGCAGGACGGCTTGACCCTGAGGCGTCTTCAGGTCCAGCACGATGCTCCGTTTGTTGCGGTTGACGGCCGAGAACATGGCCGTCAATCCGTTGCGCTGCGGGCCCACATAGCGCACGAGATCGCCCGGTCCGGGACCCTCGACCTTGATCACGTCCGCGCCCTGGTCGGCCAGGATCTGCGTCGCCATGGGTCCGGAGACGACGGCGGAGAGGTCGACGATCCGTACGCCCTCTAGGGGGAGAGACATGCAGCAACCCTCCTGCTTTTCACGACCGCCAAGCCACGACAGCGACGGGCGGCATCGTACGACTCCCATGCACCACGCGCCTGCCGTACCGATGCATTTGACGCGGGATCCGCCCGCCACACAAGGGCAAGACGGACCGCCCGCGGGCGTCCTCGGCGGTTCCATTCGACCTGACGACCGCAAGAGTTGCCCCTCGTGGCAGCCGTGCTTCAGCGCAGCGCAACCATCGGACCTTGGTCAAACCCTCAGACCCAGCCCCGCTTCCAGCGCGTCGCGTCCTTGAGCTCACGCCATGCGATGAGCTGAACGCGACCCGAATGCACGGCCTCGATCTCGACCGACACCACGGGCGACCCCGGCGGCTCCGGTTCGACGACCCGCGTGACGAGGAAGTGCTTTTCCTTGTGCTTCGGTTCCACCGCCGTCCATTTGGTGTGCAGCAGTTTCTTGGGGCTCAAGGTGTGGGACGGCGGATGCGTCGTCGTGGACCGACGCACCGCACGGCCACGCCGCACGGCCTCCAGCCCATCATGTCCCAGCGCCTCGAGCGTCGCGATGTTGTCTGCCGAGATGCGGCTCGTGTCACCGAACGTCTCGACCGCGCGAGTGATGCTCGCCTCACGCAACAGGTGCAGGATCGGATAAGGCGAACGGTTGGTCGCGTTGCCGATGTCGTCCGCGTCGGTTCCGGCGAACCGGTACTGCGGGTGGAAGCTCGCGATCTGCAGCTCTCCCCTCAGCCCCAAGGCCCCGAGCAGCTCGTCCGCGACCGCGAGGAAATCGTTGTACTCCTCGAAATCCTGCAGCACCTGCGGATGCACCAGCAGGGTCGTCTCGAGCTCCTCAGGGGGCGAAGCGCTGAGGCGCTGCATCTCGGCCGCGAGGTCCTCCAGCAGCGCCTCGGGCGTCGTGGCATCGCTCGTCGCATATCGGACCGTCCCCTTGAACGCAGGGGCCGGTGCGAACGGGCAGAGTTGGAGACCGATGACCACCCGCTCGACCCATGCGCGGGTCTCGATGATGGACGGGTCGTCAGCGGACGGTGACATCGCGGCGCGCCGACCTAAGCCCGCTCGGCCGTCACACCGACCAGCGTGCCCTCGTCGTCGACCTCGCCCGCGAGGTCAATCGGCGCGCAACAGACCTGGCAATCCTCGATGTAGCGGAACGAGCCTGCGGAGAGGTCCATGACCGTGTCGATCGACTCGCCGCAGTACGGGCATTGAACACTGACCACCTGCGTGGGCTCGCCGGCCCCCGCGCCCGGCTCGAACACCGGCTCAAGGCCGTAGAGCGCGTCGATGGCTTGAGCGTCGATCGTTTGGGCATCGGCAAGGTCGCGCGAGGGCCCGGCGGACCGCTTCGTGGAGTTCGTGGCGCTCATGACGCCATCATGCCATTGATGTGCCCTTGCCGAGGACACCTGCACCGCCCCCCGACATGGTGTACTTAGAGCCAATGATCCACCTCACGGCCGCTTGGTACCGTAGGGCCCTGTTTACCGCGAACCAAGGAACTCACATGCACAAGCCGATCCGAAGCGCGACGATGCGCCCACTGGCAGCCGGATACGCCATCCGACTCGCGCTCGCGGCGACCGTAATGCTGTGGGGCGGGCCCGTCGGCGCCGCCGCCTCACCGTCTGCGCCTGCCGATACGGCGCCCCCCGGACCGCTCAACTCGTATACCGCTACGAAAGCCGCAGGCCATACGGACTTCAGCGTGACGGATCGGGCTGCGATCTCGAATCTCATCCAAGCCTATGCCTTGGCCTACGACAACTTCGACGCCGACGCCTGGTTCGGGTTGTTCACGTCCGATGCGATATTCGTCGTAGGCGTCCCGGGCGCGCCACCCGTGGTGCAATCCGGCGACGCGTTCCGCAAGTTCTGGCGCGACCGCCTCACCCACTTCAAGTCGACAGGCAACCAGCGCCGGCACTTGATGTCGAACATCACGTTCCTCGATCAGTCGAGCACGACGGCACATGCAAGCATCGCCGGTCTGCTGACGAACGTGGAGGACCGCAAGCGGTTCACCGTGGCCACCAGCCTCAACTACGAAGCCTGGTTCGTGAAGGTGGACGGCGTCTGGAAGATCAAGCGGTGGCATGATTTTCCGGACTCCAATCCGGAAGCGGCGACGGCCGCGCCGGGACGGCCCGCCAAGTAGCGGCACCATGGATTGCAGGAGATGCGCGATTTCCCGGCCACGAAACCGGTCGACGCCACCGAACCCAACCGCATCACCGATGGTGATGTGCGCGGCCTGCCCGACCGCTTCGAGACCGATGCCGAGGTACTGAGCGCGCTCGTCACAGACCAGCGGTCATGTGATCCACGCCGATCACCACAGCAGATCAAGCGTCACCCCGCGCCCTGGAGAAGACGATCTCGGTGCAGGTCTCACCCTTGAACTGCGCTTGCTGTTCGAAGACACGCGTGGCGTGCCCGACCCCTTGGGTGGCCCTGCTCAAGGTGAACCCCACCTCGGCTTCCTGCTGCGGCGGATCGACGTACAAGCCCACATCACCCAGCATCACGTCGCTGGAGACATCTGCGACCGCCAACTGCACCCAGTCGCCGGGCACCAGATGATCGGCCGCTGCCATCTCTTCGATGAAGCGGAGCGCCTCCTGCCCGGTCATCGCGGACCAGCCTTGGAACCGGCCGAGATCCTCGTCGGAGCGGTAGCCGTGGAAGACACGCAGGTCGTCCGCACACAGGTGGCGCAGGACCGTGGTCTCCTTCCGACAAGGCAGCAATGCACGAAGCGTCGTCATGGGTGGCGCAGTCCGGTATCGCGAGACGGGATCAGCACGAACTTTCCCACATGACGCTTCTCGAGGAACGCGCGCTGGGCGTCGGCGATGCGTTCAAGGGGGAAGGTGGCGGCGACGAGCGGCCGGATCTCGCCGCGCTCGATGTAGCCGACGAGGTTCGGGAACACCGGCTCGTCCCAGGCGGTACAGCCGACCAGCGTGAGGTCCTTGAGGTAGAAAGTGCGCATGTCGAGCGACACGAGCGGCCCGCCGATCGCGCCCGACGAGGCATAGCGGCCGCCGCGGCGCAGCAGTCTCAGCATATTGCTGAAGTGCGGGCCCGCGACGTTGTCGACGACGAGATCGACCGACTCCTCGCCGAGCAAGGCCACCGCGTCGTCGTGGCGGTCGATCACCCGTTCTGCGCCGATCGCACGCACCTGCTCGGCCTTCGACGATGCCGCGATCGCGGTCACGCGCGCGCCGCGGCGCTTGGCGAGCTGCACGGCCGCGGACCCGACGCCGCCCGAGGCACCCGTCACCAGCACATGCTCACCCGCCGCCGCCCGGGCGCGATGCAGCATGTTCTCGGCGGTGGCGTAGGCGCAGGGGATGCTCGCGAGCTCGCCGTCCGTCCAATCGCAACGCACCTCGAACACCTCCGAGGCCGGCACCTTCACATACTCGGCGAAGGCGCCGTCGAAATCGGAGCCCATCCAGAGGTTCTCCATCGAGCCGAAGCCCTGCGGGCGCATGCAGGCGCGCACCAGCACCCGGCGGCCGATCAGCGCGCGGTCTACGTCCGGCCCCGCTTCCACCACCCGACCGCAGCAGTCGGTGCCCTGGATGAACGGGAACGGCGTCGCCACGTTCCAACCGCCATCGGCCTTGTGCGTGGGGCGCTCTTCCTCGATGGCCGCTGCGTCGTTCGTCGCCGTGGTGACCGACGATGAATACCAACCGAGCCGGGTGTTGATCTCGGTGTTGTTGACGCCTGCGGCGAGCACGCGCAGCAGCACCTCGCCGGGGCCAGGCTCGGGGACGGGCACATCGCGCCACGCCAGACGGTCGTAGCCGCCGTTGCCGGTGGTCACCACTGCCTTCATGGTCGCTGGACGCTGCATGCGGCCGCCGTCAGTCGACGAGCGCATCGGCGCGCAGTCCGGCGCGCTCGAGGTGGATGGGCAGCACCCGGCCATAGAGCTGCCGGGTTCGCTCGGGGCTGCCGACCATCCCCGGCTCCTCGGCGAAGCTGAAGATCGCCACATAGCGCAGGCGCGGCCCGGCGAGCGGCGTCACGCGATGCAGCGAGTAGCGGCCCTTGAAGATCTGCAGGTCGCCGGGCTCGAGGCGCAGCGTATGGATGAGCGAAGGATCGCCATCGAGCACGCGCCCGACGCCTTCGTAGTTCTCGTCGGTGGGCGTGCGCAGCCAGGGGCTGTACTCGAAATCGCCGCCCTGTTCCGCGTTCTGGATGGCGAGTGTCACGGTGTAGTTGTTCGTGTCGAAGTGCCAAGGGAATCCGCCCCCCTCCTCCGCGAGGTTCACGATCACATCCGCGAGCGGGTCGGCGTAGCGGTGGAAGCGCGGCTCGCCGAGCGCCTGCTGGATGAAGGGCGCGAAGGCCGGCCACTCGTAGAGCGCGCGCAGCAGGCTGTCCGCACCGAAGTTGTCCGCCGGGACGAAGGCATTGGAGCGGTCGTAGAACCGGCGCAGCGGATGCGAGGCCGGCAGGTCCGGACGGTCTTGCGTGAAGTACGGGTTGGTGCGGTTGAAGTTGCGATGCCCGAACGGCGCCGTGCGGTCGCACTCGGCGACGAGGGCGGAGATCTGCTCCGTGCGGACAAAGCCCTTCAGCACCGCACACCCCATCGAGTCGATCGCCGCGCGCGCCTCGGCTATGGCGGCATCACGCGCCGGACCCGGCCGGTCGATGGGATAGCGATCGAGGTCGATGAGGTCACTTGCGATCGCAGGCATCAGACCCTCCCGGACAGAGCGCTGGACGGTACACCCCGCTTCCCGCTCAAGCGAGCGTGAAGCCCTCGTAGGTGATGGGCATCGTACGGATCCGATGGCCAGTCGCCGCGTAGATCGCGTTGCAGATCGCGGGGACCACCGGCGGGAACACCGGCTCGCCGAGCCCGGTCGGCGAACGGGCGCTCTGCACGAAGTGCACCGCGACCTGCGGCGTCACCGCCATCCGCGGCAGCGGATAGCGGTCGAAATTGGTCTGTTGCGCGGCGCCGTCCTCGATCGTGACCTCGAGGGCCATGGTACCGACCGCATCGACCACGCTGCCCTCGCACTGGTTCTCGGCGGCCGAGAGGTTGATCACCGGACCCACGTCGGCGGCGACGGTCACCTTGTGCACCTTGACCTTCTTGTCGGCATCGACGCTGACTTCGGCGACCTCGGCGATATGCCCGAGATGGCTGAAACAGAACGCGAGGCCGAGGTGGTGGCCCTTCGGCAGGCGCTTGCCCCAGCCCGCTTTTTCCGCTGCGAGCTTGATCACACCGATTGCACGGCCGGGGTCGAGCCCCGGGAAGGACGGCGTGCCCGGCATCGACGGGGGAGGCTCAGCGGCCGTGCCCGCCTTGCGACCGAAGAGCTCGAGCAGGAACTCGACATGGTCGCGTCCCGCGGCCACCGCGACCTCATGCAGGAAGGACTGCTGCACCCAGGCCATGGTGCTCGCGCCCGGCGCACGCCACCAGACCACCGGCGTCGACAGCGGCAAGAGCGACTGCGAGGCACGGTAGTCGTCGACATACTCCGCCGGGAACTCGTTCGGCGAGATGCCACCGCCCTTTGAGACCTTGCCCGACGCAGTGTCCTTGAATGAGACCATATGCGCGTCGAACGCGGAAAGTTTGCCCTGCGCATCAAGACCCGCCCGGTACGCCATGAAGCCGCCGACACGGAACGCGTCGTGACGCATGTCGTCCTCGCGGGTCCACACCACCTGCACCGGTCCCTCGACACGCCGCGACAGGTAGGCGGCCTCACAGACGAAATCGTTCATCAGGCGGCGACCGAAACCGCCACCGACACGCATCTGGTTGAGCTTGACCTTGTCCGCCGGGAGCCCGGCGGCCGCGGCGACCAGCGCCGGATCCGGCAGCTGCATCGGCGCCCAAAGCTCGACCGCGCCGTCCTTGAACCACGCGACCGTGTTCTGCGGCTCGAGCTGCGCGTGCGAGACGAAGCCGAACTGGTAGAACGCCTCGACGGTCTTGGTCCTTGTCTTTGCTGCGGCCAGCGCGAGGTCGACGTCGCCCTTCGTCTTGACGACCACTTCGCCCTGGGTCTTCGACGCGAGCGCGCTGGCCTGCTTCACGAAGTCCGTCCAGCTGTCCTTCGAGGCGGTGCTGGTATCCCACTCGATCCTCAGCGCCTTGCGCGCCGAGAACACCGCCCAGGTGCTCTTGCCGACGATCGCGACGCCGGGCAGCACGCCCGTCTTCATCACATCCGTGACGGGCGGCGTACCGTCGACGATGAATGCGTCGAGGATGCCCGGCAGCTTCTTGATCTCCTCGGCGTTGAAGCTCTTGGCCTTGCCGCCGACCGAGGGGCATTTCGCGATGCTCGCGTACTTCATCCCCGGGAGCCGCACGTCCAACGCGAACAACGGCTGACCCCGGACGAGCGCGGCGTTGTCGACGCCCGTGAAGCGCTTGCCGATGAGCTTGTAGTCCTTTCGCGCCTTGAGCTTCAGCGACTGGATGTCCGGCACCGGCAACGCGGCGGCGGCCGTCGCCAACGAACCATAGCTCGCCTTCCTGCCGCTCGCGGCGTGGATGACGGTGCTGTCGGACGTGGTGAGGTCGGAAGCCGGGACGCCCCAGCGCTGCGCAGCGGCGGCGACGAGCATCGCGCGCGCACCGGCGCCCGCGTAGCGCAGCTCATCCCAGGCCCGCGGGATCGACATCGAGCCCCCTGCGATCTGCGTACCGTAGACGGCGCGATTGACCTCGGCCTGCTCGACCGTGACATCGGACCATTTCGCATCGAGCTCCTCGGCGAGGATCACGCCGAAGCCGGTCTTGATGCCCTGCCCGATCTCCGGGTTCTTCGAGATGAGGGTGATCTTGCCGTCCGGCGCGACGCGCACGAACGCGCCCGGTGCGAACGGCCGCGGCGGCGGACCCGCCGACTGCGCCTGTGCTTCGCCCGGCGCCCCCATCGAGAGCCCGAGCACGAGACCGCCCGCCGCACCGCCCGCCACCTTGAGAAAGCCGCGGCGACTGAGGCTGTGGATCGTATCGGACCCGGCGCCCGCGACGAGGTCCTGCATCATGCGGTCAAACTGCTTCGCGTCCATCACGCCTGCTCCTTGCCGGCCTGGCCCTTGCCGGCCTTGGCTGCAGCCTTGATCGCCGTCTTGATGCGCCCGTAGGTGCCGCAGCGGCAGAGGTTGCCGGCCATGGCCTCGTCGATCTGCACGTCAGTGGGATCGGAGTTCGCCGCAAGCAGCGCAGTGGCCGACATCAACTGGCCCGACTGGCAGTAGCCGCACTGCGAGACATCGTGGTCGATCCAGGCCTGCTGCAGCGCGGAGAGTTGCTCGCCCCGGGCCAGCCCCTCGACCGTGGTGATCTTCAGGCCAGCGACCGCACTCACCGGCACCTGGCAGGAGCGGACGGGCTGCCCGTCGAGGTGCACCGTGCAGGCGCCGCACTGGGCGATGCCGCAGCCGAACTTGGTGCCGACGAGACCGAGCTCGTCGCGCAGCACCCAGAGGAGCGGCGTGTCATCCGCCACCCCGTCGATCGTGAGGTCCTTGCCGTTGACTTGGAGTCGCATCATGGTCGCTCACCAGGCTGGGTCGGGGATAGGGTGCTCGGCTCCGATTTTGCCTGACCGCCGCGGCGGACGCAGCGGATCCGTCGGGCCGCGAGGGCCATCGACGGGGTCTATCGCGTACATCGGAACAGACGATTGGAACTATCGGCAGCGAAACGGCAATCTGCGCCGGCGTCGCAGGAGCGCGGCGGCCCATCCCCCTATCTACACTGCCAGGAAGCCACATGTCCCTCATCAACACCGCCATCAAGCCGTTCAAGGCCACCGCCTACCATAACGGCAAGTTCGTCGAAGTCACCGACCAGTCCCTCAAGGGCAAGTGGTCCGTGGTGTTCTTCTATCCCGCCGACTTCACCTTCGTCTGCCCGACCGAGCTCGGCGACCTGGCCGATCATTACGCCACCCTGCAGTCGCTGGGCGTCGAGGTGTACGGCGTGTCGACCGACACCCACTTCACGCACAAGGCCTGGCACGACACCTCGGACACGATCCGCAAGGTCCAGTACCCGCTCGTGGGCGACCCGACCGGCACCATCACCCGCAACTTCGGCGTGATGATCGAAGAAGAAGGCCTCGCGCTGCGCGGCACCTTCGTCATCAACCCCGACGGTGTGATCAAGCTCTGCGAGATCCACGACAACGGCATCGGCCGTGACGCCAAGGAGCTGCTGCGCAAGGTCCAGGCGGCACAGTACGTCGCCAAGAACCCGGGCCAGGTGTGCCCGGCGAAGTGGACCCCGGGTGCCGAGACCCTGAAGCCCTCGCTCGACCTCGTCGGCAAGATCTGACCGGTCGCCGCGCGGACCTCATCCAGAGAGACCCTGATGCTCGACGACGCTCTCCAGTCACAGCTCCGGACCTATCTCACGAAGATGGTCCGGCCCGTCGAGCTCATCGCCTCCCTCGATGAGTCCCAGGGCGCGCAGGAGATGCGCACCCTGCTCGGGACGATCGCCAGCCTGACCGACAAGGTGTCGGTCAGGCTGGACGGTCGGAACGAGCGCCGCCCCTCGTTCCAGATCCGCCGCGAAGGCGAGCAGACCTCGCTGCATTTCGCGGCGGTGCCGCTCGGCCACGAGTTCACCTCGCTGGTGTTGGCGCTGCTTTGGAGCGGCGGCCACCCGCCGAAGGCCGAGGCGGCCACCCTCGAGACCATCCGCGGGCTGCAGGGCCCGCTGCGGTTCGAGGTGTTCATGTCCCTCTCCTGCCACAACTGCCCGGATGTGGTGCAGGCGCTGACCTTGATGTCGGTGCTCAACCCCGCCATCGAGACCGTCGTCATCGACGGCGGGCTCTACCAGGACGAGGTCACGGCGCGTCAGGTGATGGCGGTGCCGATGGTGTTCCTCAACGGCGAACTCTTCGGCTCCGGCCGCATGAGCCTCGAGGAGATCGTCGCCCGTCTCGACACGCAGAGCGCCGACAAGGATCGCGCCAAGATCGACGCCAAATCGCCGTTCGACGTGCTGATCATCGGCGGCGGACCCGCCGGCGCAGCCGCAGCCGTCTACGCCGCGCGCAAGGGCCTGCGCACGGGCATCGCCTCCGAACGCTTCGGCGGCCAGACCAACGACACACTGGGCATCGAGAACTACATCTCGGTGCTGGAGACGCAGGGCCCGCGTTTCGCCACCGACCTCGAGGCGCATGTGCGCCATTACGGTGTCGACATCATGGATCTGCAGCGCGCCGACAAGGTCGTACCGCCCGCAGCACCCGGCGGTCTCGTCGAGGTGAGGATGACCCACGGCGGCAGCTTGCGCGCGCGGGCCGTGATCCTCGCGACCGGCGCCCGCTGGCGCAATGTCGGCGTCCCCGGCGAGGCCGAGTACCGCAACCGCGGCGTCGCCTACTGCCCGCACTGCGATGGGCCGCTCTTCAAGGGCAAGCGCGTCGCCGTCATCGGCGGCGGCAACTCGGGCGTAGAAGCCGCGATCGACCTCGCCGGCGTGGTCGGCCATGTGACCGTGGTCGAGTTCGCTGATCAGCTCAAAGCCGACGCGGTCCTGGTCGCGAAGCTCAAGAGCCTCGCCAACACCACCATCGTCCTGAACGCCCAGACCACCGCCATCGAGGGTGATGGCAAGACCGTCACCGGCCTCACCTACAAGGACCGCAGCTCGGGTGAGGCACAGACGCTCACCCTCGACGGCGTGTTCGTCCAGATCGGCCTCGTCCCCAACACCGAATTCCTGAAGGGCACCGTGGCGCTTTCGCGCTTCGGCGAGATCGTGGTGGACCACCACGGCGCGACCGACGCGCCGGGCGTGTTCGCGGCGGGCGATGCCACCACCGTGCCCTACAAGCAGATCGTCATCGCCGCGGGTGATGGCGCCAAGGCGGCGCTCGGCGCCTTCGATTACCTGATCCGCAGTTCCGCGCCCGCGGTCGACGCGGCGGCCTGAGTCGGCCTGAGGCGACACGCGGCCACGCGCGGCGCAGCGCAGAAGGGTCAGCCCAACAGCCAGCTGATCGCGAACACGCCGAGCATCACGAACACCAGCGCGACCTTGGTGAGCGTGCCGACGGCAAGCCCGACCCAGGTGCCGACGCCGACACGGGTCGCGACATCCAACTGCCGGCGCGCCCAATACTCGCCGATCACCGCCCCGGCGAACGGTCCGATGGCAAGCCCTGCGAACCCGAAGGGCAGCGCCGCGAGCGTGCCGAGTGCCGAACCCCACAACGCCGAACGGCTTGCGCCGACCCGTTGCGCACCCAAGAGGCTGCCGAGGATGTCGGCCGCGAACGCCAGCGCCGTCAGCACGCCGAGCACCACCAGCGTAGGCCACCCGATACGCGTGAAGTCGTCGATGGAGGCGGCCACCAGCATGCCCCCGAACACGGCGATCACGCCGGGCACGCCCGGCAGCACCAGCCCGATGACGCCGATGAGCATCAAGGCACCCGCGATCAACCAGAGCACGACCGGATCGAGCGTCATGTCACCACCGCATCTCGTCCATGCCCGACTCGCCGCCATCGACCCTGATCCGTGTATCGCGTCGCAACATGGTCGTTCACCGCGTGGGAGTCGTCGGAGTCTTCTTGCCTGATTCCGCTGGAACAGGCACGCCCCGCGCCTTCCATGCGGCCAGCACCTCCGCCTCGCGTTCGGGCTTGATGCCTGCGCGCAGGGGGGCGTTGCGACGCTCCTCGGGCTGGGCCGCGAACCAGGCCCGCGTCGCCCCGACCGTATCGGCGAGGCTGCGGAAAGTGAGCTGCGCAGCGACCGCCTTCGCGTTGCTGCGCGTATGGAAGCCGGCCATCTCGCCCTGCCCCGGCATCCAGACCGGCATGTCGCCCCAGGGACTGACGTTCTGTGCCATCAGGAATTCCGTGGGCACCCAGTGGAGCCGCGCACCGGCCGTGGTGCTGGCGCGGATGCCGTAGAGCAAGCCGGCCATGTCGAGGGCCTCATCCGGGCCGAAGGCGTTGAAGGCGCCCGTCTTCCCGGCTTCGGCGAGCCGGATCATCCACTCGCCGAGATCCCGCGAATCGATGTAGCGGACCGGATCGCGGCCGTCACCGGGGCAGAGCACGTCGCCGCCCTGGGCAAGGCGCATCGGCCAATAGGTGAAGCGGTCGGTTTCATCGCCCGGCCCGACGATCAGGCCCGGGCGGATGATCGTGGCCAGCGCGCCGAAGTGCTTGAGGGTCTCGGCCTCGGTGGCCGCCTTCAGGCCAGAGAACTTGTTCATGTCGGCGCGCAGACTCGCCATCGTCTCCTGCATCGGGTCGCCGACGAGCGACGCCAGCGCCGCGGTCTCGTCGTCGCCCGGCGTCGCATTGTCGGCGTAGGCCGAGAGGCTCGAGACCATCATGTAGCCGCCCACGTGGCCCTTCAGGACGGCGGCGGCATCCCTGATCCAGTGCGGGACACTGCTCGGGTTGTCGATGCAGATGTCCCAGCGCCGCCCCTTGGCGACCTCGGCGGCAAGGCTCCGGTAGTCGTTGACGTTGCGGTCGCCGAGCAGTTGCTCGACCGTGCCCGGCCATTCGCGCTGCCGGCGTCCCCGGTTGAAGATCGTCACCGTGTGGCCTCGCGACAGCGCGTAGGCCACCTGATGCGGACCCGTGAGCCCGGTGCCACCGAGGATCAGGATGGACAGCTTGCGCGTGGCGTCGCGCGTCGCGCCTTGCGCGGGCAGTTGCGCGCGGCCGGCGCCGGCCAGACCGACGGCAGCCGCCAAGGCGCCGAATTTCAGGACATCACGACGGTCGATGGACATGGCTCACTCCGCGGTCAGATCGCATGTGGGCAGGACGTTCAAACTATTCCCGGTAGTTTAGCCTACTTCGTGGAACGGTCTTGCGCCGTCACCGTACTGACCTCACCGACCCGACGACGCCTGTCGCATCGCGCAGCCCCGCCATCGACGTCCCGACCAGCATCGCACCCGCTGCAGAACGAAGGCCGATGGCCAAGCCTTCTCCCATCGAACCGGTCGAATGGTCCACCAGGACGATCAGACGACCTTCGAACCTGTCACGCCGTCCGCGCACCGTCTCGACCCACTCCCGATCGCCGCGTCGATGACGCTGATAGCCGCGCTCTCCCTGCACGAACCAACTCATGATCGGCTTGGCG
>JBIIVD010000019.1:0-42870 GCA_044339635.1 Steroidobacteraceae bacterium
GTCATCGCGGCATGGGTCATGGTCGAGGGATGCGCGACCAGGCTCTCGACGCCACCCAGCGACTCGGCAAGGGAGAACAGCTTCACCGCACCGAGGAAACGGCGGACCGCTTCGGTGCCGCCTGCGAATTCGAGGGTGACGATCGCCCCCGACCCCTTTTGCTGGCGCTGCGCCAAGGCATGGCCCGGGTGTGAGGACAGGCTCGGGTGGAGCACGCGGCGCACGCCGGGCTGACCCTCGAGCCAGGCGGCCAACGCGCAGGCGTTGGATTCATGGAGCGCCATGCGCGCATGCAAGGTGCGAAGACCCCGCAAGGTCAGGAAACTGTCGAAGGCCGAGCCCGTGACGCCTGTCGCGTTCGCCCACCACGCCAGGTCCGCGTGATCCGCGGCGGTGGCGGCGATCACCGCGCCACCGACCACGTCGCTGTGACCGTTGAGGTATTTCGTGGTCGAGTGGACCACCATGTCCGCACCCCAGGCGAGCGGCTGCTGCAGCACCGGCGACAAGAAGGTGTTGTCGACGGCGACCTTTGCGCCCGCCGCACGCGCCAGTGCGACGGTGGCGGCGATGTCCGTGATCCGCAGCAGCGGGTTGCCGGGCGTCTCGACCCAGACCAGGGCTGCAGGTGTCGCGAGCGCCGCAGCCAAGGCCCCGGCCGAGCCGTAATCGACGAACTCGACCTGGAAGTCGCCCCGCCGCTGCCACGCGCTGAACAGCCTGAAGCTGCCACCGTAGCAATCATGCGGGGCGATGAGGCGGGCGCCCCGCGGCAGGATCTGGCCGACCAAGGCGATGGCGGACATGCCCGACCCGGTGACGACCGCACCGGCGCCACCCTCGAGCTCCGCGAGGGCGTTCGCCAACAGGTCGCGGGTGGGATTGCCCGAACGCGAGTAGTCGTAGGGACCTTTGACGCCGAACTCCGGGAACGCATACGTGGAACTCAGATGCAGCGGCGGCACGACAGCGCCGGTGGCGGAGTCTGTCTCCAGCCCTGCGCGTACGGTGGCGGTCCGGGGATCGAGGGGAGCGGTCATGGGGACTCCTCGAGCAGGCGCTCGAACACCGGGCGCAACAACGCGCCCTCCTTCAGGAATGCATCATGGCCGAAGTGCGACGACACTTCGTCGAGACGCGCGTCCGCCAGACGGCTGACCATCGCGCGCATGTCGGCGACTGGGACCAACTGGTCCTCGCGGACAGCGACCGCATGCACCGGCACGGTGATGCGTGACGCCTCCACGCGATGCAGGTCGATGGACTCCGACAGACACAGAAACCCGCCCGGCGCATAGCGACGGGCGTAGTCGGCGCCGCGCGCCAGCAGGTACGACTCCACCGGGAACAGGAACGGCTCGTCGGTCGAACCGCGCGTGGCCTCGCCGGGGAACCGTGCGGCGAACTCCTCGCGGCTCCGGTAGGTCGCCTGTGCGAGCGCCCGCGCGAGCCGCAGGCCCTGGGCGCCCCGACCCGCCGACTCGCCCAAGCGGATGACCTGCCGCTGCACGCTGCGCCATGCAGTGGACATCGGATCCGTACGGTCGGCGGCGCTGACGATGAGCAGCCGGCGGACCCGTTGCGGATGACGCTCCGCAAACGCGAGCGCGACCATGCCCCCGTAGGACGCACCGACGATCGCATCGAGCACCCCGATCCCGAGGTGGTCGAGGAGTTGCAACAGGACGACAGCTTGATCGTAGGTCGAGACGGACGGGAACCGCGCGACAGCGCCCTGACCGCCTGCGGAGGTCGGTCCGGTGGTCTCGCCGCTGCCACCGAGATAATCGAACGACAACAATCGCAGGCGCGAGCCCGGAAACCCGCCGCCTGGACCTGCGACCTCTTGCCACCAGCCGGCCGGCTCGCCGTCCCCGCCATAGATCCGCCGGTGCCCGGAGATCCCGCCGAGCGCGACCACGAGCGGTGCGCCGGTGGGCCCCGCCAGACGCCACGCCACACGGACATCGCGCAGCGCGCCGCCGTGATGCAATGTGATCCCGTCCGGGATGTCGAACATCCCCTCGCGCATCGAGTACTCGCCAAGGTCCATCGTCATCGTCGCCTTGTGGATGATCATGCCCTGCCCGGCCATCGAGACCGCGGGAGCGGCCGCCCAAGGCGGCAGACGTGCCCACACGCCGTCGGGACGGCGCTGCACTCCGGGCATCGAAGCCCCGCTCATCTCGCAGCGGCCGGGCGGCCGCTGCAGGAGTTGGCACCGTGCGGGTCGTGGTGTCCCGCGGGTTGCCCCGGCGTCAAAGGGCCTGTCCCTCAGCCGGTCTCGATGAGGCCGCGAATGCTACGGGCGCCGTCGTCGGGCGTCAACCGGCCGAGGGTTGCCGCGTCCGCCCGCATGTTGTATTGTACTATTACGTTAATACATTACCACGCACCCGCCCGAGCGCACGCGAGAGCCCGACCGATGAAACCCCACCCCGCCCTCACCCCCCGCCAAGAGGCGCGCGCCGAGCGCAACCTTTATGCCGCGATGCTCACGCTGCGCAACGTGGATGAGCTCCGTGCGTTCTTCCGCGACCTCTGTACGCCCGCAGAGATCGAAGCCATGGCCGGGCGCTGGTCCGTGGTGGAATGCCTCGAGCGCGGCCTGCCCTACCGCGAGATCCACCGTCTGACAGGCGTCAGCGTCACCACGGTCGCGCGTGTGGCGCGCTGCCGCGTCGACGGCGAAGGCGGCTATGGCACCGCAGTCCAACGCCTCTCCCCCCCCCGGACCCCGACAGGCAACGCACGATGAGCGCTCAGCGGCTGAAGATCGCCATACAGAAGTCGGGGCGCTTGACCGACGCCTCCACGGACCTGCTCGTGCGTTGCGGCTTGAAGTTCTCCCGCGGCAAGGACCAGCTTGTCGGGTACGGCGACAACATGCCCCTCGACCTGCTGTTCGTCCGCGACGACGACATCCCGGACCTCGTGGAAGAGGACGTCTGCGACCTCGGCCTCGTCGGTCTCAACGTGCTCGAAGAGAAACGGCTGGCGCTCGCCGCGCGCGGCCACGATCCGCGCCTCACCGTGCTGCGCTCGCTCGATTTCGGGCGTTGCCGCCTGTCTATCGCGCTGCCCGAAGGCACCGCCTGGGAGGGGCCGTCCTCGCTGGCGGGACGTCGGATCGCCACCACCTACCCGTTCACGCTCGGGCGCTGGCTGGCGGAGCACGGCATCGCAGCCGACATCGTCACCTTGTCCGGTGCGGTGGAGATCGCGCCGCGGCTCGGCCGCGCCGACGCCATCTGCGATCTCGTCTCCACCGGCTCGACGCTCATCGCCAACCGCCTGCGGGAGGTCGCGACGGTGCTGGAAAGCCACGCCGTGCTCGTGCAGACGCCGGTCGCCCTCCCGGAGGACAAGTCCGGCTGGGTCGAGCGCATGCTGTTGCGCATCGATGGTGTGCAACAGGTCCGTGAGAGCAAGTACATCATGCTGCACGCGCCGCGCAGCGCCTTGCCCGCGATCCGCCGCCTGCTTCCCGGCAGCGAATCGCCCACCATCATCCCCCTCGAGGGACACCCCGATCGCGTCGCGGTCCACGCGGTCTGCCGCGAGAACGTGTTCTGGGAGACGCTCGAGAGCCTCAAGGCCGCAGGCGCGAGCGCACTGCTCGTGCTTCCGGTGGAGAAGATGCTGGCATGAGCCCGTCCGAGCCGTTGCCCATCCTGGACTACGCCCGTCTCGATGCTGCGGGACGCCGCGCGGCGCTCGAGCGCCCCGCCGCGGACGATCGCGCGCAGATCATCGCCGCAGTGCGCGAGACGGTGCGCGACGTGCAGGCCCGCGGTGATGCTGCCGTGCTCGAGTATGCAGCCCGCTTTGACGGCGGCGCACCGGAGCGGCTGCGCGTGCCGGCCGCGCAGCTCGATGCGGCGCTCGATGCCCTGACGGCGGAGCAGCGATCGGCGCTCGAGCGCGCGATCGCGAACGTCTCGCGGTTCCACGAGGCGCAGCGGCCTGCTCCGCTCGACCTCGAGACTGCGCCCGGCGTGCGCTGCGAGCGCATCCTGCGCCCGCTCGATTCAGTCGGTCTCTACGTCCCGGCGGGCAGCGCACCCTTGCCCTCCGCGCTCATCATGTCGGCCGTGCCTGCCGCCATCGCCGGCGTGCCGCGACGCGTGCTGTGCAGCCCCGCGCGGGGCGGCCGGGTGCACTCGGCGATCCTCGCGACGGCGCGTCTCTGCGGCGTCGAGGAGGTCTACGCCATCGGCGGCGCCCAAGCCATCGCCGCGCTTGCCTACGGTACGGAGACCCTCCCGAAGGTCGACAAGATCGTCGGTCCGGGTTCCGCGTGGGTCACCGCTGCCAAGCAGGTCGTCGCCGAGGATCCCTCGGGTGCCGCGCTCGACCTGCCGGCCGGCCCGTCGGAGGTCATGGTCATCGCCGACGACACCGCGCGACCCGAGTTCGTGGGGGCCGATCTGCTCGCGCAAGCCGAGCACGACCCCCTGTCCCAAGCCTTGCTGCTGACCCCTTCGCATACGTTGGCCGCCGCCGTGCGCACCGCCGCGCTGTCGCTCTCGAACGGCTTGTCGCGTCGGACGATCCTGCAGGAGTCGCTCGCGCGCAGCCGTCTGATCGTCGTCCGCGATCTGGATGAAGCCTTCGATCTCGCCAACGCCTACGCGCCGGAACACCTGCTGATCCAATGCACCGATGCACGGGGACGGCTCGCGCAGGTGCGGGCGGCAGGTTCCGTGTTCCTCGGGCCCTGGAGCCCGGAACCGATGGGCGACTATTGCTCGGGCACGAACCACGTGTTGCCCACCTACGGGTATGCCCGCGCGTACAGCGGACTGTCGGTGCTCGATTTCCTGCGCCGCATCACGGTCCAGGAGCTGACCCCCGACGGGTTGCGCGACCTCGGCCCCGTCGCCCGCACGCTCGCCCACCTCGAAGGGCTCGATGCGCATGCGCTCGCCGTCGAACTGCGCCTTTCGGCGCTCGGTGCGCCATGACCGACCGGAGCATCGATGGGATCTTGAGGCTTGCGCGACCGGAGATCCTCGCGCTCGAACCGTATCGCCATGCCAGCGCCGACCATTCGCTGCAGCGCCTGCACGCCAACGAGTCACCGTGGCCACCGCCGTTCGCCGATGACGGCGCGGGCGGTACCGCCACCGGCGCAGCGACAGGTACGCCGCTCAACCGCTATCCGCCGCCGCAACCGCGCGAGTTGTCGACGGCATTGGGCCGCGCCTGGGGCGTCGAGGCGGACCAGATCCTCATCGGTCGTGGCAGCGACGAGGGCATCGACCTGCTGACACGGGCCTTCTGTGCCGCGGCGCGCGACCGGGTGGTCCTGTGTCCGCCGACCTTCGGCATGTACGCCGTGGCCGCGCGGATCCAAGGCGCGGCCGTCCAAGCGATCCCGCTGCGCGCCGAGGACGGGTTTTCGCTGGATGTGCCCGGCATCGTCGCGGCGATCGACGCCGGCGCGAAGATCGTCTGGCTCTGCACCCCCAACAACCCGACCGGGAACGCCCTGCACCGTCGCGACATCGAGACCCTGCTCGAGGCCAGTGCCGGCCGCGCGTTGCTGGTGGTCGACGAAGCCTACGCAGAGTTCTCGGACGCCCCGCCCTGGACGCTCGAGGTCGCCCGACATCCGCAGCTCGTGACCTTGCGCACGCTGTCGAAGGCCCATGGCCTTGCCGGTGCGCGTGTCGGCGCCGTGGTCGCACACCCCGAGATCATCGCGTTGCTGCGCCGCATCGTGCCGCCCTACGCGGTACCGGGGCCGACCTTGGACGCCGCGCTTGCGGCGCTCACCCCCGCGACGCTCGCCGTCACGCAGGCTCGTGTCCTGTCGCTCATCGCCGAGCGGCAGCGTCTTGCCACCGGCCTCTCGCGGCTCGCTGTCGTGCGCAAGGTCTGGCCCAGCGACGCGAACTTCCTGCTCGTCGATTTCGATGACGCCGGTGCCGCGCTCGGACGACTGCACGCAGCGGGCGTATTGGTGCGCGACTTCCGCGGTTATCACGGCCTCGGCGAAGCCCTGCGGCTCACCGTCGGCACCCCCGGCCAGAACGACCTTATGCTCCGGAGCCTCGCATGAAGATCCTGTTCGTCGACCGAGACGGCACCCTGATCGAAGAACCGCACGACGAACAGGTCGACGCCCTCGACAAGATCCGGTTCCTGCCGGGCGTCTTCGCTGCGCTCACGCAGCTGCGCGACGCCGGGTTCAGGCTGGCCATGGTGACCAACCAGGATGGCCTCGGCACACCGTCCTTCCCCCAAGAGCGCTTCGATCGGCCGCACGCGTTCGTGCTCGAGGCCTTCCGCTCGCAAGGTCTCGAGTTCGAGGCCGTCTTCGTCTGTCCGCATACCCGGCACGATGGCTGCCGCTGCCGCAAGCCCGGTACGGCGCTCGTCGATGAGTGGGTGCGCGAACGCGGCGTCGACCTCGCCGCCAGCGTCATGATCGGCGATCGGGACACCGACCTGGCGTTCGCCACCAACCTCGGCATCCGCGGCCTGCGGGTCCGCGTCGCCGGAGAGGCCGCCGAGACCTGGCCCGCGATCGCCAACGAGCTGCTCGCGCGCCGCGCCACGGTGGAGCGCGTGACGCGCGAGACGGCGGTGCGTGTCAGCGTGGATCTTGACGACGATGCACCACCGCAGGCACGGACCGGCATCGGATTCCTCGACCACATGATCGAGCAGCTCGGCAAACATGGCGGGTTCAAGCTGGAACTCGAGTGCAAGGGCGACCTCGAGATCGACGAGCACCACACGGTCGAGGACTGCGCGCTCGCCCTCGGCGAGGCCTTGCGGCGCGCGCTCGGCGACAAGCGCGGCATCGCTCGCTACGGCTTCCTGCTGCCCATGGACGAGTCGCGGGCACAGGTCGCGCTCGACCTGTCGGGACGCGCCTATGCGGTCTTCGAGGGGCGCTTCGGACGCGAGTCGGTGGGCGGCCTGCCGACCGAGCTCGTCCCGCACTTCTTCCGTTCCTTGGCGGAATCCCTCGGCGCCGCGCTGCATGTGTCCGTGACGGGCGACAACGCCCACCACATGATCGAGGCCTGCTTCAAGGCGGTCGGACGCAGCCTGCGGCAAGCGATCCGGCGCGAGGGCGACACGTTGCCCACCACCAAGGGCGTGCTGTGAGCGTACGCGAGACGATCATCATCGATTCGGGCGGTGCCAACGTCTCGTCGCTGCTGTTCGCCTTCGAGCGGCTCGGCGCGCCGGCTCGCCTCAGCGCCGACCCGCGTGACCTCGAGCATGCAGAGCGCGCGGTGCTGCCCGGCGTCGGCGCGGCGGCGGACGCCATGGCGCGCCTTGTCGCGAGCGGGCTCGATGTGGCCTTGCGCGGATTCCGACGGCCGCTGCTCGGCATCTGCCTCGGGATGCAATTGCTCTTCGAGCGCTCCGACGAGGGTGACACCGAGACGCTCGGGCTGATCCCCGGTCGGGTGACGCGGCTGGTCGCGGCACCGGCCCACCCGGTCCCGCATATGGGTTGGAACACCTTCGAGACGGTGCGGGCCGACCCGCTGCTCGAGGGCTTCGGTCCGGACGATTGGTTCTACTTCGTGCATGGCTACCACGTCGCCGCCGAGGATGGCTCGCCGGCGTTGCTCGCGCGAACTTGCTACGGCGTGCCGCTCGCGGCTGCCGTGCGCCACGGCAATCTCCACGGCGTGCAGTTCCATCCGGAGCGGTCCGGCGCCGCGGGTGCCCGCCTGCTGCGGAATTTCCTGGAGATCGGTTGATGCGTCTGTTGCCCTCCATGGACCTGCGCGGGGGTCGCTGCGTGCGCTTGTTGCACGGCGATTTCGCCGCCGAGACCCGCTATGACGTCGAACCGCGGTCGCTTCATGCGCGCTACCGTGAACTCGGCGCCGCGTGGCTGCACGTCGTCGACCTCGATGGCGCCAAGGACGGGCAGCTCGCCCACCGCGACGCCATCGCAGGCATCGCCGCGACCGGCCTGCCGCGGCTGCAGGTCGGCGGTGGCGTGCGCTCGCGCAGCGTCGTCGAGGACCTGCTCGCGGCGGGTGTCGGGCGCGTCATCGTCGGCAGCGCCGCCATCGAATCGCCCAATGACGTGAGCTCGTGGATCGTCGAGTTCGGGCCCGAGCGCGTCGGCCTCGCGATCGACGTGCGGCTCGACGACGACGGCGTGCCGCGCGTCCAGACGCGGGGTTGGCTGCGCTCGACGCCCGCGACGCTGTGGGACACGGTGGAACGCTTCGTGCCGCAGGGTCTGCGTCATGTGCTCTGCACCGACATCGCCCGCGATGGGGCCTTGCAGGGCCCCAATCTCGCGTTGTACACGGAATGCGCCCGACGGTTCCCGGCGATCGCATGGCAGGCCTCGGGCGGGGTGCGTGATGCGACCGACCTCGAGGCGCTGGCCGTCACCGGCGCCACAGCGGCCGTCAGCGGCAAGGCGCTGCTCGAGGGGCGGTTCGACGAGGCCGCGATCCGCCGGTGGGTAGGCCCCTGAGATGCTGGCGCGGCGCATCATCCCCTGCCTCGACGTCCGCGACGGCCAAGTCGTCAAAGGCGTCCGCTTCCGCGACCACCGCGTCGTCGGCGAGATCCTCGAACTCGCCGAGCGTTACCGGGACGAGGGGGCCGACGAGTTGGTGTTCTATGACATCACCGCGAGCCCTGAGGGACGACGGGTCGATCGCACTTGGGTGACGCGTGTCGCGCGCGTCCTCGACATCCCGTTCTGCGTCGCGGGCGGCATCCGTTCCGTCGCCGACGCCGAGGCCGTGCTCGCTGCGGGTGCCGAGAAAGTCTCGGTCAACTCGCCGGCGCTGGAGAACCCCTCGCTGATCGACGAGTTGGCACGGCGGTTCGGCTCGCAATGCGTCGTCGTGGGCATCGACAGCGAGCGCGCCGAGGGTGACCTCATCCCTCCCGAGTCGGCAGCTCGCCGTTGGCGGGTCCACCGCTACACCGGCGACCCCCGACGGTCGGGCGAGGCCGGTCGCGATACGCTCGAGTGGTTGCAGGAGGCGCAATCGCGCGGCGCGGGCGAGATCGTGCTCAATTGCATGGGCAGCGATGGCGTGCGCAGCGGCTACGACATCGACCAGCTCGCTGCCGCGCGGACGCTCTGTCATGTCCCGTTGGTCGCGTCCGGGGGAGCCGGCGTCGGCGAGCATTTCGTCGCCGTGTTCCGCGACGCCGGCGTCGACGCCGCCCTCGCTGCGAGCGTGTTCCACAGCGGTACCCTGCCCATCCCGACGCTCAAGTCGATGCTGCGCGCAGCCGACATCACCGTCCGACCCTGCGCACCCAGACCCGGAGAACTCCATGCGCCTCACCGCTGACGACATCGACCGGCCGGATTTCGACAAGGGTGGCGGGCTCCTGCCCGCCGTGGTGCAAGACGCGACGGACGGCGCGGTCCTCATGGTCGGTTGGATGGACCGCCAAGCGCTCACGGAGACGTTCAATCGTGGCCGGGTGGTGTTCTGGAGCCGCAGCCGCAGGACGCTCTGGGAGAAAGGCGAGACCTCCGGCCATACCCTCGAGCTGCGCGCAGTGGATCTCGACTGCGATCGTGACACGCTGCTCGTGAGCGCGACGCCCAAGGGACCCGTCTGCCATACCGGTACCGCCACGTGCTTCGGCGATCGCGCGGCGACGCCGCAGGCCGATGACCCGACATTTTTCCTCGGCACCCTCGAGCGGCTCGTCACCGAGCGCCTGCGGGACGCCCCGGAGGGCAGCTACACGGCACGGCTGGCGGCGGGCGGCATCCCGCGCGTCGCCCAGAAGGTCGGGGAAGAAGGCGTCGAGGTGGCGCTTGCGGCGGTGGGCGGCGATCGCCGTGCGCTCGTCGGCGAAGCCGCCGACCTCGTGTACCACCTGTTGGTGCTGCTCCGGCTGTCAGGCGCGTCGCTGGCCGATGTCGGGCAGGAGTTGTCGCGGCGTCACGCCGCGGGTCAGAGCGCGAATTCCGGCGCGGGTTGACGCAGGTTGTAGTGCGAGGACATGGCGGCCCCGTAGGCGCCGGCCGTGGCGATGAGCAGCACATCGCCCTCGCGCGTCGCGACCGGCAACGCGCGCCCATGGCCGAGAACGTCCCCTGTTTCGCAGATCGGCCCCACGACATCCACTTCGCGCATGGTGTCGTCATCCAAGCGGCTCAGGTTCACGATGTCGTGATGGGCACCGTATAGCGCCGGACGTATCAGCGAATTCATGCCGGTGGCGATGCCGACATACGCGCTCGCGCCTTTCTCCTTCACCTGGGTCACGCGGGCCAGCAGCACGCCAGCCTCGGCCACCAGGAACCGGCCCGGTTCGAGCCAGAATTCCCGGCCGGCAAGCTGCGGCGTGAGCGCCGCCAACGAGGCGTCGAGCGCCGCCAGATCAAGACCGCTGCGCCCGTCGCGATCGGGCACGCCGAGTCCGCCGCCGAGATCGAGCACTTTCGCCTCCGGGAACGTCGCGCAGAGCCCGATCAACAAGCGCCCGACCCCGGCCCAGTGCGCGGCGTCGAGGATGCCGCTGCCGGCGTGCACATGCAGGCCGACGATGCGCACGCCATGCTGCCGCGCGAGCGCCGCGCACTCCCCGACATCCTCCACCGCGATGCCGAACTTCGAGGCCGTCCCGCCCGTGCGGACATGCGCGTGATGGCCGCGCCCCACGCCCGGGTCGATGCGCAGCAGCACCTCGTGTCCCGCGAACAGGTCGCCCCACTCGCGCAGCGGATGCAGGTTGTCGAGGGTCACCCGCACACCTTGGGTGAGCGCCCAGGCGTACTCGTCCCGAGGCGCGAAATTCGGGGTGAACAGGATCTCGGAGGCGGGGAGCGCAGGCAGCACCGTCCGGGCGTGTTCGATCTCGCCCCGCGACACGCATTCGATCCCGAACCCCGCCTCCCGTACGGCACGCAACACCGCCGGGTGCGGGTTCGCCTTCATCGCGTAGGAGAGATGCGAGACGGACTTCAGCGCGCGCAAGCTCTCACAGCGCTCAGTGATGGTGGCGGTGTCGTAGACATAAGCCGCATCGCGCCCGTCCATCAGCGCGAGCAATTCGCTGCGCCGGCGCTCCCACCACGCAGGCGTCGCGACGGCGGTCGCCTCCGGTGCCCCCCGCATCAAGGTCTGCCATGCCCTGCCCAGCACCCGGTCGCCCGGGACTGCCGCGATCAACAGATCGTGCAGGTCGGCGACGAGGCGCGCGCCCTCTTCCTCATCGACCACGAAGGTCAGGTTCAGGTCGTTCGCCGCTTGGCTGACAAGATGGATCCGCTGCTCGGCGAACAGTTCCAGCGCATCGCCCAGCCGGTGCAGGATGCCGCGGATGTTCCGTCCGACCAAGCTCACCGACGCGCAAGGGCCGATCACCTGCGTGCGGCACAGCGGCTCGAGGTCGCGCTGCAACGCGGCCAAGACCTCCGCGCCGAGCACGTTCGCCTGAGGATCCAACGACACGGTGACGTTGGTCTCGCTCGTCGAGATCAGGTCGACCGACAGCCCATGTTGCTTGAACACCTGGAACGCATCGGCGAGGAAGCCGACTTGATGCCACATGCCGGGGCTGTCCATCGACACGAGCGTGATGCCGCTCTTGGCGCAGATCGCCTTGACCTGACCTCCCTCGCCCGACGGAGAGTCGCTGATACGGGTGCCGCCGAGCTGTGGGGCCTGCGTCGCATAGACCGAGAGCGGGATGCCCGCTTGGCGTACCGGCAGCAGGCAGCGCGGATGCAGGACTTTGGCGCCTGCGGTGGCGATCTCCTGCGCTTCCTCGTATGAGAGCTCCAGCAGCTGCCTCGCAGCGGGCGTCGTGCGCGGATTGGCGCTGAACATCCCGGGGACGTCGGTCCAGATCTCGAGTTCGCGCGCCGCCAGCAATGCCGCGAGATACGCGCCGGAGGTGTCCGAGCCGCCGCGGCCGAGCAGCACCGTGTCGCCCGCCTCGTCGCTGGCGATGAAGCCCTGCGTCACCACCACCGGCGCCAGCGCACGCAAGCGCGAATCCACCGCGGGGTCGGCGCGGAACGCACAGGTGGCGGAGAGGTACGCGGACTCGTCGGTCGCGGCCTCGCGGCGCACCGCCCGGAGCACCTCGCGAGCGTCGAGCCACGCAGCCTGCAGCCCTTGGGCGCACAGGAAGGCCTCGCCCAGCGTCGTCGCGAGCAACTCGCCGTAGGCCATCAATCCTGCCCGCTCGCGGGGGCCGACCCGTCCGCGCGCCGCCAAGGTGTCGGCGAAGGCTTCGAGCGCGCGGAAATGCACCTCAAGGCGTGGCACGGCGTCGAGGCCAAGTTGTCGCGCAAGCTCGAGGTGCCGCTCACGTAGCGCCTGCAGTTCAGGCCCATGCCGGCCATCGAGCGCCGCGGTGAACACCCGTTCGAGGCGGTCGGTGACGCCGCTCAAGGCCGAATGGACGATGAGCACGGGACTGCCGTCCGCGCCGCGTCGGCGTGCCGTGTCAGCGATGCTGCGCCAATTGGCGACGTTGGAGACGCTGGTGCCGCCGAACTTCAGCACCCACCAGCGAGGTTCCCGGATGGCCGCGGAGGACACAGTGCCCTCAAAGTTCGTCGTCGTAGACTTCCCGCAGGTCCTTGGCGAGTTTCTTCTCGGCCAGGACCTCTTCGAGCTTGCTCCAAGCGGCTTTGCCCCGTTTCCCCGGAACCGGTCGCGCTCGACGGTCCACCCGGTCCAGGAACCGGTCGTAGTCCTGCCCTTCTTCCTGCATCGGGGTTTCCCCCAGCAGGTCCTCATCGATCTCGAAGCTGTCAGAATCCCGTTCGGACATGGGAGCGGCTGGTCCTTGCTGGCAATGTCTCGGAAAAAACGCCATTTAAAACAAGAGGTTGTGAAAACCCCGAGCCCGGCGAACGCCGCACTATAACGAAACCGCATTGCAGCGCAAGGGCGACGGCTATCATCGTCGCCCGCGCGACCCCCGCACGCCGCTGAGGATCCTGACATGCAGAGCGACCCGACCCGCGCTTTCCGTCTCGACGGGCGCGTTGCCGTCATCACCGGCGCATCGAGCGGCATCGGGGCCGAGTTGGCACGCGCCTTCGCTGCAGCGGGTGCCTCGGTGGCGCTCGTCGCGCGGCGGATGGATCGTCTCGAGGCGCTGGCCGCGCAACTGCGGGAGTCGGGAGCGCAGGTCCTGCCCGTCCCGCTCGATGTCACCGATGCCGATGCATGTCCGGCCGCGTTCGACCGCATCACCGACACCTTGGGCGTACCCGACATCCTCGTCAACAACGCCGGCATCGCCCGCGTCGGCAATTTCCTGCGCACGTCCCGCGCCGAACGCGACGACACGTTCGCGGTCAACTTCGACGCCGCATGGGACCTCTCCGCCGAGGCCGCGCGTCGTCTCGTGGCCGCAGGACGACCCGGCAGCATCATCAACGTCGCTTCGGTGCTCGGGCTCGGTGGTGCGTCGGGCTATGCGGCCTACGCCGCCTCGAAAGCCGCCCTCGTGCACCTCACCCGCTGCCTGGCGTTGGAACTGCAACGGCATGCCATCCGCGTGAACGCCCTCGCGCCCGGCTGGTTCGTGACCGAGATGAACGATGATTGGTTGACCTCGCCGGAGGGCCGCGAGTACCTCGCCCGCACGCCTGCTCGCCGCGCAGGCCGGCTGCCGGAACTTGTGGGGCCGGCATTGTTGCTCGCGAGCGATGCGGGGTCTTTCGTGAACGGGGTCACGCTCGCGGTCGACGGCGCCCATCACGCCGCGCTCGTCTGATCGCGTCCCGCTCAGCCCGGCGCTCGGCCCGTGAGCCATCCCGAGGCGACGTAGCCGACGAGAGAGATGATCAGCGCCGCGGCGAGGTTCACCGACCAGCCAGCCCGCAGCATCTGCTGGAAGCTCACCCGCCCGGTGCCGAAGACCAACGCATTGGCCGGTGTGCCGACCGGCAACATGAACCCTGCCGAGGCGGCCATCGCAGCAGGCGCCACGAGCGCCAGCACCGAATGCTCGGATCCGGCGGCGACCGCGGCCATGATCGGCATGAAGGTCGCTGCGGTAGAGACGTTGCTGTTGAGTTCCGTCCAGACGATCAGCAGCAGCACCATCCCGACGATCAAAAGGGGCAACGGCAATCCCCCAAGCCCCGACAACAGCACGCCGAGCGTCTGCGCCAGTGTGCTTTCCTGGATCGCGGCCGCGAGCGCGAGCCCGCCGCCGAACAACAGCAGAACGGCCCAGGGCAGCCGATCGAGGTCCGCCGGCCGCAGCAACGCCTTCCTCGGGCGTCCCGACGGCAACAAGAACAGCGAGAGTCCAGCCGCGACCGCGATCATCGTGTCGTCAAGTCGGCCAAGTCCGGGCACATCCGCGAGCCACGGACGGGTCACCCACAATGCGGCAGCGCACCCGGCCACCGCCGCCACCCGGCGTTCTTCGACGCTCATGCGTCCCAGCGTCGACATGGAGTGTACGGCCTGCCGGTCGACCGGGACGGCAACAGGGTCGAAGGGCAGCCCCACCCTCACCAACAGGAACCATGCCGTCGGCAGCAGCAGCGCGACGGTCGGCAGGCCGAAGGCGAGCCAGTCCACGAAGGTGATGTCCACGCCGAAGTTGCGTGACATGAAGCCCTGTACCAACGCGTTGGTCGGTGTGCCGATCAGCGTGCCCATGCCGCCGATCGTGGCGCCATAGGCCACCGCGAGCAGCAAGGCGGCGGTGAAATTGCGCAGATCCGGGCCCGCCACGGCGCCGCCGCCCGGCGCCGCCAGCGAGGCGATCGCGATCGCCACCGGCAGCATCATCAGCGCGCTCGAGGTGTTCGAGACCCACATGCTGATGAACGCGGTGGACACCATCATGCCGAGCACGAGGCGCCGCGGTTCGGTGCCGACACGCGACATGATCGCGAAGGCCATCCGTCGATGCAGGTTCCATCGCTCCATCGCGATCGCGATCAGGAAACCGCCGAGGATCAGCAACACCGATGCGTTCGCGTATTCGGCGATCACCGCGCGGGTGTTCGGCACGCCGATCAGCGGGACGACGACGATCGGCAGCAGGGCCGTCGCCGCCAGCGGCACCGCCTCGAGCGCCCACCAGAGCGCCATCCAGCCGGTCAGCCCCAACACCTGCCAAGACGTGCCCTCGAAACCGGCGGGCGCCGGGAACCACAGCGTGGCGAGGAAGAAGAGCGGCCCCGGCAACACTCGCCAAGCCGAGAGCGACGGAACGTCCTCGCGGGCGTCGCCGCCGATCGTCACGTACCCGCGCCCTCGTCCGGCGCGAGTTCGAGCCCCACCAGCACCGGCATACCGCTCGCCTCGCGCAACGCCCGCAGCGCCATGTCCCAATCGATGACCGCCTCCGAATCACCGAGCAATTCATTGAGCCGGGCCTCGAAGGTCTCGATCACCACGGCAGCCGCCTGGCCTGTCTCATCGACGGGCGGATGGACCTCGAGCCAGACCTCGCCACCGAAGCGCGAGATCTTCACCGGCTCATTGATGAGGGAAACACGCGTGCCGACCGGTGTGACGTCGTACAACCGCTCGATGTCTTCCGGGTACATGCGCAGGCAACCGTGCGTCACGGCCATCCCCACGGCATCCGGGTTGTTGGTACCGTGGATGAGGTACGCGCCGCCCGGTATGTCGAGGCGCATCGCGCGGGTCCCGAGCGGATTGTCGGGACCTGGCCCGACCACCGCCGGCAGCGGGGGGTCGCCACGCCTGATATGTTCTTTGCGCACCGATTCGGGGGGGTACCACGGTGGGTCTTTCTGTTTGCGGACGACTTTGGTGACGCCGAGCGGCGTGCGCCAATCCATCCTGCCGACGCTCACGGGAAAGGTCAGCACCACCGGCGGTTTGCCCTTCTCGGCCTTGGGAAAATAATAGAGCCGGTTCTCGGGCAGATTGACGACGATGCCCTCGCGGGTGCCCGGCGGCAGCAAGCGCTGGCCGGGGATCAGCACCTCGGTGCCGGCTCCGGGCAGCCAAGGATCGACACCCTTGTTGACCCGCACCAGCTCCTCGTAACCCAAGCTGTAGCGTCGGGCGAGCTGGATCAAGGTGTCTTCGTAACGGGTGCGGATGCGCTGGACCTCGCCGAACAGCCCGCCGCCGTCTTCGCGCAGCGGGTACTCGATGGCATGGGCCGGCATCGCGACGGACAGCGACACCCCCAAAAGGGCCCAGAACGACGGGCGGCAGGTTCGTCGGCTCATGGCTGCATTCTAGCCAACCGGCAGACCAAGCCGAAATATCAGTCGCAGAGCGCCTCGCGCACAGCGCGGACTTCCTCGGCCGAGCGGCTGAACACGACATCCCGTTCCCGGCCGCGCAAGCCGAGCCGCGCGGCGGCCGGCGATGCGACCAAGCGCGTGGTCAACTCGACCGGGGAGTCCTTGAAGGCATTGAAGAGCTGGCAGATGAACAGCAGGTCCATCAAGGGCGAGCCGCCATGGGCCGATTCCTCGACGGATTCGTGGTCGCAGACCGCAACGACGAACTCCGGATCGAGACCCCAGCCTTGCAGAAGGCGCCGCGCTGCGGGCACGCGCCACTCGGTGATGAGGTTCTCGAGGCCCATCGGATCCTGCAGGACGTTCGGGGACGACGCGGCCTTGGCCGTGACCCAGATGTGTCCGACCGTATGCAACAGCCCCGCGGTGTTCGCCCGTTCGCGCGGGACACCCGAGAACTGCGCCGACATCGCGCGCGCGATCGACGCCAATGCGACGCTGCGCTGCCACAACGCGCTCATCCGTCCGTGGACGATGCGGTAGCGTGGCGCGTCGCGCACCTGCTGCAAGGCGTAGGCCAGGGCGAGCCGTCGGACCGTGTCGAACCCGAGACGGCGCACGGCGACGCTGAGGTCCGAGGTCGGATCCGGCGTGGAGTTGTAATCGATGGAATTCGCGCTGCGAAGAAGGATGCCGGCCAGCGTGGGGTCGGTCGAGGCGAGGTTTGCCACCTGCGGGCCCGTGGCCGAGATGTCGGCCAACCGGCGTACCACACGCAACGCCACCTCGGGCATGCCCGGGATGCTCAACTCAGGCCGCAGGAACTCGGCCTTGAGACGCTGCTGGAACTCGCCGGCCGGCTGTGCCATGGGATCAGGCGACGCTGCGAGCGCGGCCGCCATGCAGCCGCACCATCAGTGACGCCTCCTCGCGGCTCATGCCGCAGGCAGCGACCAACTCGGCCTCGGTCGCGCCGGATCCGGCCATGCGGATCGCCATCTCGAAACCGGACGATTGGGGACGCGGCGCCGACGCGGGCATAGGCGCAAGCGCCACATATCGCGCCTCGGCGACCTGCCTCTCCTCCAATTGACGCACGAGGGTCCCCAGCCGGCGGGCCTCAGCCTCGCTTGCGGACACTTGGTATTTCTGGCGTTGGAGCTCCGCATCGAGGCGCGCCAATGCAGTGGTGGTTCCCCGCCAGAAGACGGCCCAAGCCCCGACCCACAGCAGTGCGAGCAGTATCGCGGTGTGTACGGCAGCAAGTGCATAAGCCTGGAACTCGGTGGGCAACAAGGTATCCATGCATCCTCCTGTAAGGGTCCGGACCGGTCACGATGCGTCAATCGGTCGGCACCGATCTCTTGACAAGGGGAGTGCAGATTCCGTGCCATACCATCAACACATGCCAGCCGGGTTCAGGGCCGGGGGACCGGCGCTGCGGAACCGACGCCACGCTCGCGGCCGTACCCGCCCTCGGCCATCTCGTCCTCGCCGAGTATCGCCAACAGCACGCGGCGGTTGGCCCGCCGGCCGGCCTCGGTGTCGTTCGACTGGACCGGACGATGCTCGCCGAACCCGAGGACGGCGAACCTGCCGGGCTCAAGTTCGTTCGCGACCAGCACCCTCACGACCGCCCCCGCACGTGCCGCTGAGAGGTCCCAATTGTCGCGGTAGATCCCGCCTTGGATCGGGACATCATCGGTGTGCCCCTCCACCCGTATCGCATTGCCGAATCCGACGAGCGTCCCGGCGAGCTGCGCGAGCACGCGCTCGGCCTGCGGGTTCAACGTCGATGAACCGCTCGCGAACAACACATCGTTGCGGATCTCCACTTCGACCCACCGCTCATGCTGTCGGATCGTCACCTGGTCGCGCATCACGAGGGGTGCTGCGGCGCGCGCGATCCGCATCGCGATCCGTCCAGCGTTGAGGGCTTCGGGTCGTGGCGCCCGCGCCGTGTCGGACCGGCGTGGCTCCGGGGCGCCGAGGTCGCCGCCCTCACTCGCGTCCACCACGGTCAGACCAGAGACACCGGACGTCTTGAGCGGCCCGGGATCGATCGAGATGTCGCCACCTTTGAACGCCAAGGACAGGGCATCCGCCAGCACGCGGTACTTGCCCGTGTTGAGCGAGGAGATCGCATACATCACCACGAAGAACGCGAGCAGCAACGTCATGAGATCCGCATACGGGATCGCCCACGCCTCGTGGTTGGCGCGATCCTCACGACGCAGGCGCCGACGGCGCAGGGCACGGCTCACGCTGTCGCGCTCACGACGGCAAGTAGCCCTGCAGACGGGCCTGGATGGCACGCGGATTCTCGCCCTCCGCGACCGACGCGAGCCCATCGATGATCATCACGCGGCGACGCGTCTCGAGTCGTGCGATGGCCTTGAGCTTTGCCGCCGTAGGCAGGAACAGCAGGTTCGCGAACGCGATGCCGTAGACCGTGGCGGTGAACGCCGCCGCGATGCCCTGCCCGAGCAGGCGGGGATCCTCGAGGTTCTGCATCACGGTCATCAGTCCGAGGACCGCGCCGATGATCCCGAGGGTCGGAGCGTAGATGCCCATGCCCTCGATGACCCGCGCCGCCGCGATGTCGTCGTCTTCGCGCGCGTCGAGTTCGACCTCGAGGATGCTTCGCAAACGTTCCGGATCGGTCCCGTCGACGACCAGCTGCAGGCCGCGACGCATGAACGGATCTTCGACGCGCTCGATCTCCGGCTCCAGCCCCAGCAGGCCCCGGCGGCGGGTGATCCGGCTCCACTCCACGATACGGGGGATCGCCGCTTCGGCTCCGCCCGACGGCGGGTGGAGCATCCACGGCAGCATCGACACCGCACGCCGCAAGGTGGCGGCCGGTGTCTGCACCAGTGTCGCGGCGACCGTACCGACCAGCACGATCATGAACGCGGTCAAGGACAGGAGCGCAGCGACACCCGCGCCCTTCAGGATCGAACCGACCACCACCGCGACGACCGCGAGCGCCAGTCCGAGCAGGGTCAGCCGATCCACCTCACGCCTCACGATTCACGGCCGTCGCATCACGCCAATCGGCCAGACGTGCCTTGAGCCGCGTGATCGCCTGCCCATGCAGCTGGGACACCCGGGATTCGCTCACGCCCATGACCAGACCCATCTCCTTGAGGTTCATGTCCTCCTGATAGTAGAGCGCCATCAACAACCGCTCGCGCTCGGGCAGCCCGGCGATCGCACGCACCAGCGCCGTGCGGAAACCGATGTCGGCCACCTCGCGGAACGGGTCGGGACCCTGGTCCGGGGCGTCGACCGAGCCGAGATCCTCAAGGCTCGCCAACTGGCAGGAGACCGAGTCCTGGACGATGCGGTGGTAGTCATCGAGGTCGATGCCGAGACGCGCGGCGATGTCGCCGGCTCGCGCCTCGCCGCCGGTGTCACGCTCGATGTCCCGGATCGCCTGCGCGACCTCTCGCGCCCGGCGGTGGACCGAGCGCGGCGCCCAATCGAGCTTGCGCAGCGAATCGATCATCGCGCCACGGATGCGGATCCCTGCGAAGGTCTCGAAGCTCGCGCCCTTGCCGTCCGTGTAGTGCGCCGCCGCCTCGAGCAGCCCGAGCATGCCGGCCTGTATCAGGTCATCCACTTCGACCGATGACGGCAGGCGCGCGCACAGGTGATAGGCGATGCGCTTGACGAGCTCGGCATGACGCCGGACCAACAGGTCCGAATCGCGCGAACGGGATCCTGAGTGAGGCGTGTTCACGGCCGCGTTCATCGCACCACCTGCAGCCGCGGGGGCGCGGGACGCACCACGCGCTCGGCGAAGAACCCGATGTTCCCCCTGCTCTCCGGAGCCTCCCATCCGCGGATGGCGACGGCAAGGCGACGGATCGCCTGCGCCGCGTCGGAGCCGGGGAACGCCTCCACGACCGGACGTTGTTCGCGGACGGCGCGACGCAGCAGGTCGTCTGCCGGGATGTCCGCGGCGTGCTCGAGCACGACGTCGAGGAACCGGCTGGTCACCCGCTGCAACGCGGCGAACAGCCGTGCGCCGGCCATGGGCTCCTGTGTCATGTTGGTGACGACGCGGAAATGGCGCACACCGTGGTTGCGGCTGAGCACCTTGATGACGGCGTACGCATCGGTCACCGACGCCGGGTCCTCGCACACGACCACCAGGACATGCCGCGCCGCCTGCACGAGCTGCATCACGCCGTTGGAGATCCCCGCTGCCGTATCGACGAGCATCAGGTCGAGGTCCACCGTGAGGTCGCTGAACGCCCGGACGAGGCCGACATGGCCGGCTTCGTCGAGGTCCGCAAGCGGCATCACACCCGACGCGCCCGCCACCATCGAGAAGTTCGGACGGACCTCGGTCAACACTTCATCGAGGGTGCGTTGCCCGAGGACGAGGTCCGCCAAGGTCCGGCGCGGCGTGATGCCGAGCAGCACGTCCGCATTCGCGAGTCCGACATCGCCGTCGAGCAGCACGACTCGCCTCCCGGCGGCGGCGCTGGCGATGCCGAGATTGATGGTGAGCGTCGACTTGCCGACGCCCCCCTTGCCACCGGTCACGGCCACGACCTGTACCGGGTCGCGTCGCAGTATCCGGCCCGGCACGTCAGGAGACGGCATGCAGGCGGCCCTCCAACCGGCGGGAGAGCAGATCCTCATCGGCCGCGACACCATGCCGCTCGACCAGCGCAGCCGCCAGGGCGACGAGGTCGTCGGCCCGCGCGGGACGCAGGTCATCGGGCAGACGCGTGCCGTCGGTGACGTAGGCCAGCGACAGACCGGCCACGATGACCGCCGAGAGCAACCCGCCGAGGCTTGCCGCCTCATCCAGACGGGTCACGATGCATGAGGTCGCGCCAAGCGCCGCGTAACGGCTCGCCATCCGGCGCAGCGCGGAGGCCTGGACGGTGGCGGGCAGGGCCGCGGCGACCGTGCCGATGCTCTTCAAGATGGCCACGGTCTGCGCCTCCCCGGCCGGGTCGTCCTCCCGTGATCTCAAGGCAGCCGTGTCCACCAACACGAGCCGGCTGTCGCGCAGGCGTCCGAGAAGCTGCGGCAACTCGCGGACATCGTCGACCTGGTAGGTCGGGACGCCGAGCATGCGGCCGAGACGCGCAAGGTGATCGAACGCACCGAAGCGGACATCACCGGCACTGACCAGCACCGCCCCGGCGGGACCGTGTCGCAACACCCAGCGCGCAGCGATCGCCGCCAAGGCGTTGGTCCGCCCTGATCCCGCGCCGCCGATGAGTGAAACGACACCGCCCTCCTCCATCCACCGATCCCCGAGCACCTGCAGGCGACCGGCCAGCGCTTCGTGGGCGTGGCGACGGGCGACATCGAGCTCTGAACCAGCCGCCAACGCGCCCAGCGTCTCGGCCGCGAGCTCGCGGTCGATGCCGAGCGCCGCGAACTCACGCATGAGCTCCGCCGTCACCGGGGAGCGTCGTGTGAGGTCGTTCCAGGCCAGGGCGGCGAGTTGGGTCTCAAGGAGGCGGCGCAAGGCCTTCAATTCGCCATCGATCGCTCCGTTCATCGGCGCGGGGTCATCGACCGTTGCCGCGACGCGGCTGACAGGCGGCGGCGTCCAGTCGAGCACCGAGACCTCAGACGGAGGCGTCGGGACGGACGTGGCGCCCCCCGGGGCCCGCTCTGGCACCGGCATTGGATCCCCGCCGACCACCCGCTTTGCGGGCGTCAAGATCTCGGCGTGGGCCGCGGCTTCGGGGTCGCTCGCCACCGTCAGTTCCACGACGCCCGCCGTGCGACGTGTCCAGAGGATCAGCGCGTCCGGGCCGTGGGCCGCCCGTACCTTGCGCAAGGCGGTCCGCATGTCAGGTGCCGTGTATTTCTGCATTTTCATGGCGTTTCGTCCCTAGTTTCCGATGGTGCTCACCAGGCGTACCCGGCGGCTGTCGGGGATCTCGTTCCAGGCGAGGACGTGCATCTGCGGCACGGTCGCCCTCAGGAACCTTGCAAGAATCGGGCGCAGTGCCGGCGGCACGAGCAGGACCGCCGGTTGACCGGCGATCTCCTGACGGCGGGCGGCCTCGACGAGGCGCCCCTGCAGGCGTTCGGCGAGCCCCGGCTCGAGGCCGGGCGAGGCACCGCCGGCTCCGACCGAGTTGCCGAGCAGCTGCTCGATTCCCGGGTCGAGCGTGATGACGGGCAGCTCCTGCGAGATGCCCGCGATGTCCTGGACGATCTGCCGCGACAGCGCCACGCGCACCTGCGCGACCAGCGTCTGCGGGTCTTGGGTGCGTCCGGCGTGCTCCGCCAACGCCTCGAGGATGCTCCGCAGGTTGCGGACCGGGACACGTTCGGCGAGCAGCGCCTGCAGGACCTTGACAACCGCCCCGACCGACAGCACCTTCGGGACGAGGTCTTCGACGAGTTTCGGTGCCGTCTTCGCGAGGTTGTTGAGCAGGTTCTGCGCCTCCTCATGCCCGAGGATCTCGTGTGCATGCTGCGCGATGAGCTGGCTCAGATGGGTCGCGATGACCGTGCTCGCGTCGACGACCGTGTATCCCAAGGATTGCGCATGCTCGCGCATCGAGGGCTCGATCCACACCGCGTCCATGCCGAAGGCGGGATCGCGCGTCTCGACGCCCTGCAGCGTGCCGAAGACGCGCCCGGGGTTGATCGCCATCTCGCGGTCCGGGAACACGCTGCCCTCGCCGACGGGCACGCCGGAGAGCTGGATGCGGTACGCGTTCGGGGACAGGTCGAGGTTGTCGCGGATGTGCACGGCCGGGACCAGGAATCCGAGGTCCTGCGACACCTTGAGCCGGACACCGCGAATCCTCGCGAGCAGGTCGCCACCCTGCGCCTTGTCGACGAGGGGCACGAGTCGATAGCCGACTTCGAGGCCGACCAGGTCGACCGGCTGCATGTCTTCCCAACTGAGCTCCCGCGCCTCGCTGCCTGCGCTCGTGGCCGCGACCGCCACCGGCGCAGCCGCCCGCTCCCGAAGGCGCTTGTTGGTGTACCAGGCTGCCGCGCCCGCCAATGCGGCCATCGACAGGAAGATGAGGTTCGGCATCCCCGGGATGACGCCGAGCAAGGCAAGGACGCCCGCAGCGACGCCCAGCAACCGGGGCTCGGCGACGAGTTGCCGCGCCACTTCGCCGCCCATGTCCTGGTCGCTGGACACGCGCGTGACGATCACGGCCACGGCGGTCGCCAGCAACAGCGCCGGGATCTGGGCGACCAGACCGTCGCCGATGGTCAGCAGGACGTATATCCGCGCCGCCTCGCCCAACTCGAGGTCGTGGCTCATGGTGCCTATCGCAAGACCGCCGATGATGTTGATGAACAGGATCAGGATGCCCGCCGTGGCGTCGCCCCGGACGAACTTGCTGGCGCCGTCCATGGAGCCGTAGAAATCGGCCTCGGTGCGCACTTCCTGGCGCCGAGCCCGCGCTTCGTCCTGGGTGATCAGGCCGGCATTGAGGTCGGCGTCGATCGCCATCTGCTTGCCCGGCATGGCGTCGAGGGTGAACCGCGCGCTGACCTCCGAGATGCGCCCGGCGCCCTTGGTGATCACGACGAAATTGATGATGGTCAGGATGATGAACACCACGATGCCGACCGCGTAGTTGCCGCCGATCACGAACTCGCCGAAGGCCTCGATCACGTGGCCGGCGGCGGCCGTACCAAGGTGCCCGTCCATCAGGACGACGCGCGTCGAGGCGACGTTCAGGGCCAGACGCAACAAGGTCGCGATCAGCAACACCGTCGGGAAGATCGCGAAATCGAGCGGACGGCGGACCGTGAACACGGCGACGACGATCATCAGCGACAAGGCGATGTTGAAAGTGAACAGCAGGTCGAGCGCGAACGCCGGCAGCGGCAGCACCACCATCGCGAGCATGGCGAGCACACCGAGCGGGATGCCGATCCCGCTCAGCAGCAACTGGCGGAACGGGATCGCGGTCGCAGTCGGGTTGGCGGGCGCGCTCATGCTTCACCTCGGGGCGGCGCAGCCGCATGCTCGACGGATGGATCGAAGGTCGGGGGTGCGGGCGGCGCGTCACCGCGCCGCCGAGCGACCTTCAGTTGCCAGACATAGGTCAACACCTGCGCGACCGCGACGAACAGCGTGTGCGGGATCTGGCGGCCGATGTCGACATAGCGGAACAAGGCGCGGGCGAGCGGCGGCGCCGACACCATGGGCACGCCGTTCTCGCGCGCGATCTCGCGGATCTTGGCGGCGACCTCGTCCGACCCCTTGGCGAGCACGATCGGCGCCATGTCCTGCTTCTCGTCGTACCGCAGCGCGACCGCGTAGTGCGTCGGATTGGTCACGACGACGTCGGCCTTCGGGACGTCTTGGAGCATCCGGCGCCTCGCGAGCGTCTGCTGCATGCCGCGGATGCGCGACTTGGTCTCCGGGGAGCCTTCCGACTCCTTCATCTCCTCACGGATCTCCTGCATGCTCATGCGCAGCTCTTTGGTGTGTTGCCAGAGCTGGAACGGGACATCGGCGGCGGCGATGATCACCAGGCCGGAGGACATGGCGAGCAGCGCCCACAACGCGATGCGTCCCGATTCGAGGATGGCCGGACCGACCGGCTGTGCCGCCAGCGCGCCGACCTCGTCGATCTGCGAGCGCACCACCAGCACGGCGATGCCGGCGACCAACAGGAACTTGACGAGCGACTTCAGGAGCTCGACCGCGCTGCGCAGCGAGAACATGCGACCGATGCCCTTGATGGGGTCGAGCCGCTCCGGCTTGAAGGACATCGCTTCGGTGCTGAACGTCCAGCCGCCGATCAACGCCGGCGCGGCGAGCGCCGCGACGAGCATCGCCGCGAACAGCGGCGTCACGGCGAGGAGGCCGAGCGCGGTCAGCTCGCCGAGGCTGCGCATCATCAAGTCGTCGTGCACGAGGTCAGACCCGCGGATGCTGAGGCCGTCCGCGAGCATCCCCATCAGCCCCTGCGCGGCCGCATGGCCGAACATCATCAAGGCACCTACCGCGGCCATGGTCACGGCTGCGGCACCGAGGTCGATCGAGCGCGGGACCTGCCCCTTCTTGCGGGCGTCCTCGAGCTTCTTCGGCGTCGGGCTCTCTGTGCGTTCTTGTGCGTCGTTCTCGGACATGCCGCCCCCTCAGCCCCCAGGGACCTGCAGCGCAGCCGCCTCGGCGAGCACTTGCTGCAACAGCGCCACGAATCCCTGCTGCACGCCCGGCAGGCCGAGCTGCAGCACCACGAGCCCGAACACGATCGTCACGGGGAACCCGACCGCGAAGATGTTCAGCGTCGGGGCGGCGCGGCTGATGAGACCGAAGCCGAGGTTGGCGATCAGCAGTGCGGTAAGACCGGGCAGCGCGATGGACAACGCGCCCGAGAACAGCAACGAGCCCGACGCCACCAACCGCAGCATCCCCTCGGCGCCGAGGCCCTCGGTACCGACCGGGAGCGTGCGGAACCCGTCGACGAGCGTCCGGATGATGGCGAGATGCCCATCGAGCGCGAGGAAGGTCATCACCATCAGGATCACGTAGAACTGACCGATCGCCGCGGTCGAGGCGCCGCGCAGCGGGTCGACGTTGAAGGCGAGCGACAGGCCCATGGTGTTGGCGAGCAGCTGGCCGGCGAGTCCGACCGCGTCGAAGACCAGCTGCATCACGAACCCGATCGCCACCCCGATCAGGATCTGCTCTGCGATGATGAGGATGCCCGGCAGCGACAGCGGCTCGACATCCGGCGCCGGGGGCAGCAACGGCACGACCAACCAGGCGATCGCCCCCGCCAGCACTATCCGCAAGCGCGGGGGCACGAAACCGGCCCCGAACGCGGGCGCGACCATCAGGCAGGCCGCGATCCGGAAGAACGGCCAGATCCAGTCGCCGAGCCATCCCTGAAGCTGCGATGCCGCGATGTTCAGCACGTCGTCACCGGATCATCGACGGGATGCTCTCGATGAGCGCCCGGGTGTAGGTGACGATGACCTTGAGCATCCACGGTCCGGCGACGACGATGGTCACCGCCATGCCGACCAGTTTCGGGATGAACGACAGCGTCATCTCGTTGATCTGCGTCGCCGCCTGGAGGACGCCCACCAGCAGACCGATGACCAGCGCGGTGAGCAGCAAGGGCATCGAGAGCAGCAGCATCGTTCCGAGCGCGCCGCTTCCGACCGCCATGATCGCCTCGGGCGTCATCGCACGAAGCTCCCGGCCAGCGTCCCCATCACGAGCGCCCAGCCGTCCACCAGCACGAAGAGCATGAGCTTGAACGGCAGGGAGATCAGCACCGGCGACAGCATCATCATGCCCATCGACATCAGCACGCTCGCGACCACGAGATCGATGATCACGAACGGGATGAACAGCAGGAACCCGATCAGGAAGGCCGTCTTCAGCTCGCTGGTCACGAACGCCGGCACCAGGATCGACAAGGGCACGTCGGTCGGCTTGTCGTACCCCTGCCCGCCGGCGATACCGACGAAGGTCGCGATGTCGGTCTCGCGGGTCTGCTCCAGCATGAAGGCCTTGAGCGGGACCACCGCGCGGTCCAGCGCCGTCACGGTGTCGATCGTGCCGTTGGTGTACGGCACGATCGCCTCCGCATTGATGCGCTCGAAGGTCGGCGCCATGACGAAAAAGGTCATGAACAGCGCCAAGCCGATCAGCACCTGGTTGGGCGGCGTCTGGCCGGCACCGATCGCCTGACGCAGGATGCCGAGCACGATCACGATGCGCGTGAACGCCGTCATCATCAGCACGATGGCCGGCAACAGCGTCAGCGCCGTCATCAGCAAGAGCACCTGCAGCGTCAAGCTGTAGGTCTGCCCACCACCGCTCGCTTGCTTGACGGTCATCGCCGGCAGCCCGATGTTGATCGCAGGCTCGGCGGCGGAGGCAAGCCCCGGCCACAGCAAGCCCGCGAGGACCACCGCGCCGGTGGCCGCGAGGACCCGGGACAGGCCCCGCGTCATGGCCGTCTCCCCAATGCCTTCGACATCAGTTCCGCGAAACCCGGCGTGGCAGGTGCAGCGCCCGTCGTTTCTGCAACCGAGGCGACCGGGGTCGCCGCAGCCTCGCCGCGATGCAGCAACGCCACCCGTCCCTCGCCCACGCCGAGCACGAGACGGGCCCCGTCGACCTCCAGGATCACGGCCCGCTCTTTGGCGCCGAGCGCGACCTCATCCACCACCCGCATCGCCCCGCTGCGCCCGCGGGGCAGCACGCGCAGACGGCGCACCACCCAACCGAGCAGCAGGATCGCGCCGAGCACCAGCGCGAGCGACAGCAACACCTGCAAGGCCCCGCCGCCGGTGGTGAGCGGTTCCCGCGCCGACGCCACCGCCGGGGCACCGAAGCGCGCGCCCGTCTCGGCCGCCGCCCACGCGGGGAGCGTCACGAGACACGCGGCGGGCAGCACCCGCAAGGGACGCATGATGGAGCGCCGATCGCAGGTCATTTCAGTTTGCGGATGCGTTCAGCCGGGCTCACGACATCGGTCAGACGGATGCCGAACTTGTCGTTGACGACGACGACCTCGCCGTGCGCGACCAAGGTGCCGTTCACGAACACGTCAAGCAGTTCGCCGGCCGCGCGGTCGAGCTCGACCACCGAGCCCTGGTTCAGCTGCAGCAGGTTGCGGATCGGGATGCGCGTACGCCCGACCTCCATCGAGAGCGTGACCGGCACCTCGAGGATCACTTCGAGGTTGACGTCGCCGCTCGCCGCCTGAGCGGCGGCGTCGGCCGTCACCGGGTCCGCGGTGAGGCAGTCGAAGGATGCGAGGTCGGCACCCGTGTTGTTCGGGGTCTGGTTCATGCGGGCTCCGTGGGCGATGTGGCGCGGGTCATTGACGGGTGGACGTGACAGGCGTGTCGATGGAGCGCCCGCGCAGCAGACGCTCCTCGACCTTGACGGATTGCTGGCCGCGCGAGACGCCGAACTGTCCGCGCAGCACCGGGACATCCTCGGCGTAGACGGTCACACGCCCGCTGAAATCGCAGGGGATGATGTCCCCGGGCCGGAAGTCGAGCAGTTCCGAAAGGCGCACCTGGGCGCGCCCGACCACCGTGGTCAGTTCCACCTCGGCGTCCTCGATCTCCTCGCGCAGGCTGGCGGCCCATCGCTCGGCGTCCTGCGGGCGTTGGTCCTGGACGCTCGCCCCGAGGATCTCGCGCAGCGGCTCGACCGTGGCGAACGGCATGACGATCTGCATCGCGGCAGCGACGCCGTCGATGTCCACCTCGAAGTTGGCGACGAGCAGCGCCTCGTTGTCAGGCAGCACGTTGGCGAACTGCGGGTTGCATTCGCTCGCCACGCAACTGATGCGCAGCGGGTGCACTTTCGACCACGCGGTCGCGAGGTCGGCGCAGGCCGCGTCCCTCAGCATGGCGACGAGCCGTTCCTCGACGGGCGTGAATTCCCGGCCGTCGATGCGTGCGACGCGGCCCTTGCCGCCGAAGAAGTTCTCGACCACCGTGCTCACGAGCCCGGGCGGCAGCACCATGAGGGCAAGCCCGTGCAAGGGCGCGAGGTTCAGCACGTTGATGCTGCTCGGCATCGGCAGCGTCGAGATGTAGTCGGCGAAGCGCATCGTCTTCGAAGCGGTGACGGTCAGACCGACCTGGCGACGAAGGATGCCGCTCAGGCTCGTGCGGTAGAGCGGACCGAAACGCTGGTGGATGATCTCGAGCGTCGGCAAGCGTCCGCGGACGACACGCGCCTCGTGGCCGAGCTCGTAACGACGCGCCTCGCCACGCGCGGCAGCGCCCTCCGTGCTCACACGCCCTTCGCTCATGCCGTTGAGCAGGGCATCGACCTCTTCCTGGTTCAGTACGGGTTCGCCGGCCACTGCCCTGCCCTCACTGCATCACGAAGCTGGCGAACAGGACCGACTCGACCGCCTTCGGGTCGCCTCGCAGGTCCTTGACGATGCGCCGCACCGTCTCGAGGGATTCCGCGCGCAGCTTCTCCTTGCCCTCGCGGCTGCCGAGCGCTGCGGCATCCTGGGCGCCATAGAGCAGCAACAGGTCGTTGCGCAGCAGGGGTTCATTGGCGCGCAGCAATTCGATGGTCTCTGGTGAGCGGCTCGCGAGCCGGACATCGACCTGGAGGAACCGGGCCGTCTGGCCGTCCTCGAAGTTGGCGACGAACGGCGGGTTCACGGGCAGGAAGATCAGCGGCGGCAGCGACGGCAGAGGCAGCGGTGCCGACGGTCCCGGCTTGGCACCCTTGGACTGTCCGCTCTGCCAGACGTACCAACCGCCCGCACCCCCGCCGCCGAACAAGAGGACGGCGAGCAGGCTCAGCACCAGCTTCTTGCGAGACTTGGGGGGCGCCTCGTCGGTCGCGGCGACACCGTCGGGGGTGGTGGGTGACGCGGCTGCGGGTTTGGTCGCCATGTTGACTCCGATCAGGCCTGTGGTGGACAGGCGATAAGAGCAAGCGGCGTGCCAGTCTCAAATCCGCTCAGGCATAGAGATCCACGACACCTGCTGCGCGGCGTGGCGCGACCACGGTCCGCAGTTCGCCGACCGCCTCAGCGGAGGGCACAGCGGCGCCCTCGCCAGACCGATGCTCTCCACGGTTATTGCTTCCCGAGTGAGAATTGCCGTGCAAGCTGCTGAAAACGTTCAAGTCTGACAATTTCAACCCTTGGTCTGCCATCAGTTCACGCAGGCGTGACTGCGCCAATTCCAGAGCTTGTCTCGCCTCAGCATTCGCGGCCCCGAACTGCAACGACGCTTCGACGCCTTGAACTTGGACGCGGATCTCCAGTTCGCCGAGCCCTTCCGGCGCCAATTTCATGACGGCTTCCGAGCGCTCGCCCTGCTCTGCCATCACGGCGAGCTGCGCGCTCAATTCATCCTGCCAAGCGTCGGTCCCGACCGGTTGATGCAGCGCTGACGCGCCGGAGGCATCGGTCGTCGACAGGTCGGCGAGCGGCGCCATCGGAGCGCTTGGGGTGTCGGCCGATACCGGGACAGGTGGTGCGCTGATCGTCAACCGCGTATCGACCGTTCTGAACGACCGGTCGAACCATCCCGCAGGCGACTGCTGCGCCGTCAGCATCCCGATGAGGGTGTCGGGGGTGGTGCGCAGCGTCGGGGACGAGCCCGTCAGCTCGGCGGGCGGTACGGCGGGTCGCCCTGCACGATCACGCCCGCTCACCTCGCCCCGCGAGACCGTCCCCGCCCGGGGGCGGCCTTCGCTGGATACCGCTGGGCGCTCGCCGATGAACGCAGCCATCGCCACAGGCGATGCGACGGACCGGCCCTCGGCGAGCGGCGCTGCACTCACCCCGGACCCCGCAGCCGCATTTCCCGGCGTCACCGATCGGCCGGGATTGGCGCCGGCACCCTGCACCAGGAACTCCGGCAAGGGCGCCCTCCCCTCCGGTTGCAAGTTCATCTGGGCTGGGGATGACTGGGGCACCGACATCGCCGCGGCACGCGGGAGACGCTGCAGCGCCTCGGCCATTGCGGGCTCACGCGCCGCAGCGACTGCGACCTCGGGTCCGGTCGCCGGCAAGACGCGAAGGAAGGTCGGCAGGTCAAAGGGTGCCGACGGGATCGAAGACTGGCGCGCGCCCTCGCGACCTTCGAGCGATCGGGGCTCAACGCCGGGTGTCTGCTCTGGCATCGTCGACCGATCGGCACTGCCGCCATCGACAGCCGCCACGGGCGTCGGCGATGGCATCGCGACCGCGATCGCAGGCGGAGGCCCCGCAAAGGCAACGGCCTGCGCGACGGCGTCTGCGGCTGCCTCGGACCGCTCGTCGCCCCTGCGATCGGCGCCGCCCGGTCCCGCACACTCTGTCTTCGCAGATTTCGTGCCGCCGCGGGACATCAGATCCGCGAACGGACCCCGTACCCGCGCGCCATCGGTCGGACGCAAAGCGGACGCGTCGCCGCTCTCCGTGCCGGGTGTGACCGCTTCCTGCACCGATGCGGCATCGCCGGCCGCATCAGGACCAGATGCCGATGCGCCACGGTTGGACCGGGGATCGGCGAGTCGCTCGATAAGGTTCAAGGGAATGCGCTGGATCATGGTCTTACGCCTATACCGGCGTTGCATGACGCATGCGCAAGGCGCGCTCGTCGATGTCGCGCTGCTCGATGCGGTCCTCCACCACGCGCTCTTCGACGCGCCATCGGTCTATGACCGTCGACACGGCCTTCAGCTGCACGGCGATCTCCTGCCAACGCTGCTGGTCGCGCTCGCGCTCTGCCTCGCAACGCTGGATCACCTGGTGCTGCTGCGCGATCGCGCCGTCCAGGCGATTGACGAAGGCGTGATAATCCCGCAGCGCCGGGCCGGTCATGCCGACCGCGACACGCTGACCGAAACCCAGCACGTATTCGCGCCGGTATTGCTCGAGGTCTCCCAGACGCGCCCTCGCCTCGCGTGCGCGCTGGTCCGCCATCTGGGCGCGCGCCGCGCGTTCGCGCTCGGTGCCCTCCAGGCTGCCGCGGTACCCATCGACGCGTTGTTCTCGTTTCATCCAGATACCTCAGGCCCTGTCCGAGTCTCGCCGAGGAGACGCTGCAATTCCGTGACGCTGTCCACAAAACCGGCCCGCTCGTGCGGACGCTGGGCGAGCATCTGCTGGATGCGGGGCCACAGCGCGACGGCACGGTCGAGCACCGGGTTAGCACCCGGCTTCCAGGCGCCGAGGTTCACAAGCTCGCGCGACTGGTTGAAGGTCGAGATCAGTTCGCGCAGGCGACGCGCCGTCTCGGACTGCTCCGCCGGCACGATCTCCTGCATCACGCGGCTGATGGACCCCTCGATGTCGATCGCCGGGTACTGCCCCGACTCCGCGATCCGCCTCGACAGCACGATGTGTCCGTCGAGGATCGCTCGCGCAGAGTCGGCGATCGGATCCTGCTGATCGTCGCCCTCGGTGAGGACGGTATAGAACGCCGTGATCGAACCGCCGCCCGGGCGGCCGTTCCCGGCGCGCTCGACGAGCTGCGGCAGGCGTGCGAAGACCGAGGGCGGATAGCCCTTGGTCGCCGGCGCCTCGCCGACCGCGAGTCCGATCTCGCGCTGCGCTTGCGCGAAGCGTGTCAGGGAGTCCATCAGGAGCAGCACCGAACGGCCCTGGTCACGGAAATGCTCCGCGATCGCGGTCGACAGCCATGCGCCCTGCAGACGCAGGAGCGGCGGGGCATCGGCGGGCGCCGCCACGACCACCGCTCGGGCACGGTCTTCCGGCCCGAGGATGCGTTCCACAAATTCCTTCACTTCCCGTCCGCGCTCGCCGATCAGCCCGACGACGATGACATCCGCCGCCGTGTGCCGCGCCATCATGCCGAGCAGCACGCTCTTGCCGACGCCGCTTCCGGCAAACAGCCCGATGCGCTGCCCGCGACCGACCGTCAACGTGGCGTTGATCGCGCGTACTCCGACATCGAGCGGCTCACGGATCGGGTCGCGCTCGAGCGGGTTGATGTCATCGCCGCTCAGGCGCCGCTGGCCCTCGCATTCGATCGGACCGAGCCCATCGAGCGGCATCCCAGAGCCGTCGATGATCCGTCCGAGCAACGCATCGCCGACCGCGACGGTCCCGGCGCGGCGCGCCGGGATGACACGGGTGTCGGGCTCCAGCCCTTCCGCCCGACCGGTCGGCATCAGCAGCAATCGGTCTCCCGAGAAACCGACCACTTCGGCTTCCGTGCGCGTGCCGTTGCGGGTCAGCAGGGTGCAACGATCCCCGACGGCCGCATGGCAACCGCGGGCTTCGAGCGCGAGACCGACCAAGCGCGTCAGGCGCCCCTCGACGGGGGGCGTCGGCAAGCGTGCACCACGCGCGATGAACGGGCGCAGGCGCCGACAGAAGCCGGTGGCGGGCATGCTCACGACCGGCGCTCCGGCGCACGCGTCGGGTCTTCTTCGTCACCGAGCACCGCGACCATCGCCGCGGCCACCCGCGATTCGAACTGTGCGTCGATGCGCGAGGCCTCGGCCTCGATCACGCAGCCGCCCCGAGACAACCTCGCATCCTCCACGACCTGCAAGCTGCCGTCATCACCGCCCGGCACGAGATGCTCGCGCAGCGTCAGCGCATCGCGCGGGTTCAGGCGGACCCGGACCTCGCGCACGGCGCTCGGCAGGGCATGCAGACATTCGCGGATGATGGCCATGACCTGCTGCGGATCCGCCGCCAGCTCGCGGCGCGCCAACTGGGAACCGACCGTCAGCGCGAGACGGGCCATCTCGGCCGCCGTCTCCTCGTCGAACCTTTCGAGCGGCGCGGCAATCTGCCGCGCCAATCCCTCGAGCAGTTGGCGACGAGCGTCGAGTTCAGCCATGCGCGCTGCCGCCTCCACCGCAGCAGCGGCGAGACCCTCGCTGCGGCCGCGATCGAATCCGGCTTCGCGCGCGGCGCGCGCCTCGTCGTCCAACGCCGATGCCGAGGCTTGCTTGCCGCGGAAGGTGATCAGCGGTCCGGCGACCGAGGGAGGCACCCACGATGCGCCATCCGCCGCGGAAGCTCCACGGCGGGAGCTGCGGGACCCATCGCCCTCGATGCGATCCGGCTCAGACATAGTCGTCGCCTGCCACCGGTCCGAGCGTGATCGTGCCCTCCTCGGCGAGACGACGCGCGGTGCCCGTGATCTCCTTCTGCGCGGCCTCCACCTCGATCAGGCGCACCGGCCCACGCGCCGCAAGGTCTTCGCGCAATGTCTCCGCTGCGCGCTGCGACATGTTCTTGAAGATCTTCTCCTTGAGCTCCTCGTCGGTGGCTTTCAGCGCAAGGAGCAGCATGTCGGTCGGAACCTGCCGGAGCAGCTCCTGCATCGCGCGGTCCTCGAGTCCGATCAAGTCGTCGAAGGTGTACATGAGGTCCTGGATGCGCGTGCCGAGGTCCTCATCATTGGCCGTGATCTGGCTGATCAGCGTCGCCTGGGCCTTGGGTCCGAGGGAGTTCAGGATCTCGGCGACCGCCTTCGGTCCGCCCGACCCCGCGGACTGCACCCGGCTCGAACCTTGGAACTGTCGTTCCATCACCAAGTGCAGTTCCTGCAATGCGGCGGGTTGGACGCCATCCAGGGTCGCCACGCGCAACATGAGGTCGCTGTGCGACTCCTCCGGCAGCAGCGGCAGCATCTTCGCGGTCTTCTCGGCATCCAGATAGGACAGCACCAGGGCGATGATCTGCGGGTGCTCGTTGCGGATGAGGTCGACCACCGCCCTCGGCTCCATCCACTTCAGGGCCTCAAGGCCCTTGCTCGCGCGACCGAGCTGGATCTGGTCGAGCAGGCCGGACGCCTGGTCCTCGCCCATCGCATCGATCAGCGCCTTGCGCACGAAGTCGGTGGTGCCGGCACCGAGCGACGTATGCCGCTCGGCCTCCGACACGCACGTGGAGACGACGTCCGTGATCTCATCCCGAGTAACGTCGGTGATCTGCGTCATCGCCGTGCCGACCGCCTGCACGTCGGACGCGCTCATGTGGCGCAAGACCTCGGCGGCCTCTTTCTCGCCGAGCGTCAGCAGGAAGATCGCCGCCCGATCGACGCCGCTTCGGGAAGACCCGCCCTGGAAGCCGTCAGCCATCGTTCGCCACCCACTTCTTCACGACCTGCGCGACACGGGCCGGATCCTCGCCGACCAACGCGCGCGCCTGGGCGATCTGGTCCTCATAGGCCGTCGGCGAGACGGCGGATCCCGACGATCCGAACCCTTGCGAGGACGGCCGCCCCATGCCATCCGGCATCGCCGGGAAGCCGCTGTCGCCGGACGCCGTCCCCGGCAACGCGATCGCATCGGGCAACATCGGCGGCGATGCGGCTGCCAAGGCACCGGCGAACTGCCGCGCCAAGGGCCGCAACACCGAGAATACGAGCGCGAGCAGCACGATCAGACCGATGAGCATCTTGGCGGCATCACGCGCCCAAGCGCGCTCCCAGATCGGCAAGGACTCGAGTTCGCCCGCGGCCACGCGCGGATCTCCGCTCCACGGGCTGTTGATGACGTTGACGCTGTCACCGCGGGCGGCGTCGAAACCGACGGCATCCTTCACGAGCGTGGTGATGCGGTTGATCTGGTCGGCGGTGAGCGCGACCTCGCTCGTCTTCCCGTCCTTGCCCTTGACCTGCACGTTGTCGACGAGCACCGCCACCGAGATGCGCTTCAAGCGGCCCCCGGGCTGGCGCGTGTAGGCGATGGTGCGGTCGATCTCGTAGTTGCGCGTGCTCTGCGTCGATCCGTTCTTGGACGCCGTCGCCGCCGCAGCCGGGGCGTTCGGCGCCCTGCCATGCGGCTGGTTGCTGAGCGCACCCGGGACGCCACCGCCACCGCCGGCATCGCCGCGGACATCCTCGGCCACCTGCTCGCTGCGCACCACCTGGCTGTCCGGCTTGTACTGTTCGCGGGCTTCCTCGACGGCGCTCATGTCGAACTGCGCGCTGACCTCGGCCCGGACGCGGCCGGCTCCGACCAACGGCGCGATCAGCGCTTCCACGCGCTGCGAGTAGCTTTCTTCGAACTGGCGGGTGAACTCGATCTGCTGGTCACGCGCGGCGAACTCGTCGGTGCCCTGCGGCGAGGACAAGAGCCTACCCTGCTGGTCCACGATCGTGACCTGCGAGGCGTCGATGTCCGGCAGGCTGGAAGCGACCAGGTTGACGATCGCAGTGACCTGTTCGGAGGCCAGGCGACGACCGGGCTTCAGTTGCAGGAAGACACTGGCGCTGCCCGGAGCGCGATCGCGCACGAACGTGGAGCTGCGAGCGACAGCGATGTGCACCCTCGCGGCCGCCACCTGCTGGAGGCTCGAGATGGTGCGGGCAAGTTCCTGCTCCAACGCATGCTGGTAGCGGGCGCTCTCCATGAACTGGGAGACGCCAAGGCCACCGTCCTTGGTCAGGTTGGCGAAGCCGCCCGACTGCATGACACCCTGCCCTGCGAGCAGGAGCCGGGCCTCGTTGATTTTCTCGGCCGCGACCGAGATCCCCCCGGTGCCGTTCTCCATCCGGTATTCGATACCGGCGCCGGCCAAGGCCTGCGTGACCGCCGCCGCGTCCTCGTCGGCGAGGTTGGAATACAGCAGGCCGTACGTCGGCCCCTGCGACCAGAGCACGATGCCGACGCCTGCGGCGACCGCCGCCGCAAGACCGACGAGCAGCATCACCGGCTTGAGGCCGGAGCCGAGTGCGGGAAGCATGTTGGTGGACGCTGCCTGGGTGGCCATTCAGATGCTCCGTGCCGTCAGACCGGCATGTTCATGATTTCTTGATACGCGGAGATCATGCGATTACGCACCTCCACCGCGCCGCGGAAGGCGATGCTCGCCTTCTGCATGTCGATCATCACCTGGGGCAGGTCGATGTTCGGATCGCCGCGCTCGAAGGCGCGTTGCGACGCGCCCGACTGCGCTTGCGCTTCGTTCACTCGCTCAAGGCCGTTGCGCAGCACCGCCGCGAAGCTCACCGAGCCGGTGGCGCCCGCGCCTCCCGGTCCGGCGACGCCGCCGGGGCCGGGCACCATGCCGCCGAGACCCGCAGGACGGATGGCCTGTGCCATCGGTCCACCCACCTGGGCACGCATCGCGCGGATCTGCGAGACGACGCGGTCGATCTCCATCTGGCTCATGCGACAACCGATTCAATGCCGTAGGCGGCGCACAACACCGGTCCGCGTACGCGCTCGACGTTCAAGCCCACCATCATGGCTACGGGTATCGCTGCACGACTGCCGTCAAAGAAGCGCGCGCCAACACCGTGGGACTTTCGGCGCGTGAGCGAACGAGGGGCGCGTGAGGCGTACCCACACCGCCATGTGACGAGCCTCGTGCAGCAGGTCCCTACGGCACCGATCGCAAAGCCGAGCTGCGGTGGGGCCATTGACGCCCAGGTCATCGGCTTCGCACCCGAAACTTCGCCGAGTTTTTTGTCATGATCGCCTCCAGATGTCAGGCCAAGGTCTGACCATCGAAGACGAAGCAAGAACCATGCCCGAGATCAAAACGCCACCGGCGTCAAGGACTCGTCAGCCCTGTAGGGTCTCGGTCTCCGCCATGCCGAGCTTTCTGAGCTTTTCGACCAAGGTCGTCCTCCGCAAGTTGAGCAGCCGGGCTGCGTGGGCCACGGTCCCACCCGAGCGCTCAAGGGCTTCGGAGATCAAGCGGTGCTCGATGGCGAACAGGTGAGCGCGCAAATCGACCCCTTCAGCTGGAAGGGCGGCCACCGCCGGCGCGTCCCAGCCCTCCCTCGCGCCTCCAGCGGCCGAGCCGGATCGGATGGGGATCTCGACGTCCGGCATCGGCTGAACAGCCTCCTCCACACTCGCCATGCACCGATCAGCAAAGCCAACGACGTACGCTGACCGCTCGGTAGCACGACCAGGCGCGGCACTCTCCGCCATACAGTCGACAAGGCTCTCTTGGATGGCGATACGCTCGCAGATGACTCCTGGCACCGCATCAAATCGCCCTTGCACGATCGAAGCGTCCTCGAGCACATTGCCCCCCAGATGCTCACGGTAGCGCTCCGGCAGGTCGCAAAGCTCGACCGTCTTTTCGCCGTTGAGGATGCTCAGACGCTCGATCAGGTTCCCTAGTTCCCGGACATTCCCCGGCCAGTGGTACCCCCGCAAGGCGCGCATCGCGACGGCGGACACTTCAAGCATGGGCCGACCCGCTCGAACATTCGCTTGCGCGAACTCCTCGACCAAGATCTCGAGGTCCTCCGCACGATCACGAAGACTTGGCATCTCGATCGGAAAAACGTTCAAACGGTAGAAAAGATCGCTGCGAAAACCTCCACGGGCGATCGCCTCCTCGAGGTTTCTGTGTGTCGCAGCGATGATGCGGACGTCGCATCGGATCGGTTGGTGGCTGCCGACACGCTCAAATACCCGTTCTTGAAGGACACGGAGCATCTTCACCTGCATTGACAGGCTCATATCGCCTATTTCGTCGAGGAAAAGCGTACCGCCCTCGGCGATCTCGAACCGCCCACGACGCGAAGAATAGGCACCGGTGAATGCACCCTTCTCGTGCCCGAACAGCTCACTTTCCAACAACTCTGAGGGTATGGCTCCGCAGTTGACCGCGACGAACGCACCGCGTCGACGCGGGCTCGAGTCGTGGATGGCCCGCGCCACCACTTCCTTGCCGGTACCAGATTGACCCAGCACCAATACGCTGGAGTCATGCCCCGACACTTTTCGGATGAGGCTCACGACCTTGGAGACAGCGGCAGAGGACCCGCTCGGAAAGCGCGCAGACCCCGTGTCGTCCCCGACCACGGGTGACCCGTCGCAATCAATACGACCTACCAGACCCTTCACGCTTCCTCCCGATTTATAGATGGCTTTATATCGCGCGCATCTGGCGAAACCGGACAGATATTTCCAATACGGAATCAAAAAATGACTTTTGGCAGGGTCCTGTTCGAGGTTGTTCGCCGTCCACGCCAATCAACGGACGTCGATCTCGGCAAACAGGCCTTCGGGCAGCTGTAGCTTTCGTCCCCTTGGATCCCACAAACCAAACCGATCCCGTCGACACCGAAACTCCTGCCGCTGGGACTCGGCTTTCGGCCCACAGGCGACAGCAGAAGCAAGGTGAATACTCCGGCGGCCTCCATCGTTGACAGCATCCTGAATGCTCGCTCGGGCGCTTTATACCCGGCGACATCATGCTTCTATGCCACATGATCTGGGATTAGCGGCGCGATTCCGTCCATGCACTTGACCGATCAACGGTCACGCTTCGCCGTAACTACGCTCTCGGGAGAATCCCCCGAGCTCAGACTGCGGCACAGCCGGTGCTCGGCGTCAGCGGCAAAGCCGCCCAGGCCATGCGGATCTCCTGCAGGATCGATGCCGCCCCGCCGAGCATCTGGGGGTCGTTCGACAACTGGCCAAGCAGCAGTTGGCGGCTGACGAACTCGTACAGGTCGTCGAGGTTGCGGGCGAGCGGCCCCTGCGTCAGATCCAGACTCGCGCGGAGTTCCCCGACCATCGCCACGGCGCGCTCGAGGTGACGGTTGCGGTCATGGCGCTGCGCACGTTCGTTGCAGGCCCGCGCCTGCGCGATCCGCGACAACGCCCCGTCGAGAAGCAGCAGGATCAGGCGATGAGGGTCGGCCGCCGCGACGACACCGTGGGCGGCGACGGACTGGTAAGCGGACACTATTCCTTGCATGGCGGGTGACATGGCGACCTCGTCTCTGGGGCACTGCGCCCTCACCCCTTGTATCGGCCGGAAACGCCGCGGCTTGAGCGCCGCGACACCGTCACTTCAATGCGCCGGCCAGATACCGCCCGGTGGACTGCATGTCGCTCAGCATCGCGTCGAGCGCGCCGAACTGCTGCCGGTAATTCGCCTCGAGCAGCTGCATGCGCACCTCGAGGGCATCGCGCTGCTTCTGCAGGTCGCGGCGCTGCGTCTGCAGCGAGTCGGTGCGCGCGACGACCTGGCCACCGAGCCCGATCGCCCCGCCGAGCGTGGCATGGAGCCGCTTGGCGATACCGCCGTCCCCGGCGAGCACTTTGGCGACGCCCGCGGCATCCGACTGCAACGCCGAAGTCAGCTTGCTGTCGTTGATCACCAGCCTGCCGTCGGTGCCGAAACCGATGCCGATCTCGCTCAACGTCGCCGGCGAACCCGGCAAGGCCGTGGTGGCGCCCGTGATGTCGCGGCGCATCCTCGACTCCACGCCGAGCAGCGTGCTGTCGCCGAGCAGCGGCCCCGCCTTGCGGGTCCCCGCATCGTACGAGCGCTGGCTCGACATCGTCGCGGCGGCGTTGTTGTAGTCGGTGACGAACTTGGCGATCTTCTCCTTGACGCTCGCGACGTCGGGGCTCACCGTCACGGTCACGGTCGTCCCCGGCTTCGCAGAGACGAGGTCGAGGGTCACACCCTCGATGGCCGTCGAGACGGTGTTGCCGGAGGCCGAGACTGCGAATCCCTCGATCTTTACTTGGGCGTCCGTGGCCGGTGAAAGCACCGTCATCGGCGGGGTCTGGCCCTGCCCCTGCCCCGGGTTGTACTCAAGGTCGCCCAGCGCGCCCTTGGCCTGTCGTGCGGTGACATTGATCGCCTGCGCGCTGCCCGAGGCCGCAGCGGTGTAGACCATGCGGGCGCCATCGTCCGCCTGGACGATGCTCGCCCGCACGCCCGAATTGTCCGGCGCGGCATTGATCGCATCGCGCAGCTGCGCGAGCGTCATACCGTCCGTGGCCGCCACGGTGAACGACTTGTCACCCTGCTCGAACACGAGCTCGCCCGTGCCGACATCCGCGCCACTGCCCGCGGTGAACGCCCGCGAGACGAGCTTGTGGGTCGTGGCGAGCGAAGAGACCTCGACCGAATACGTGCCGACCGGTGCGCTGGTCGACGCGGTCGCGCGAAGAATCGTCGTGTCGGACGACACGGCGCGCCGCGCCAGCACCTGATTCTCGGTGCGCAAGGCGCCGACCGACGACTGCAGCGTCGACAGGACACCCCGCATCACGCCGAGTGCCGACAGCTTGGTGTCGATACCGGTCTGGGTACGCGCGATCCGCTGCTCGACGGGCGCCCGCTCGGCGGCGACGAGCTGCGTGACGAGGTTGTTGACGTCGAGGCCGGACCCGACCCCTGGCGCGCTGAGGCCGGCCATCAGACCCGCCCTTCGAACAAGATGCTGCGCATCGCTTCCACCTGTGACTCGAGGCGCTGCGAGATGCGCAGCGCCGTGGCATCCGGGATCTGCCGGATCAGTTCGCCTGTGCGCTGGTCACGCACGCAGATCACCATCCGGTCGCTGGCCTCGTCGATCCGGAACTCCAGTTCGCGGCCCGACGCGCGGGCCATCTCCTGCAATCTCTCTGCGATGCGCGCGCGCTCCTCCGCAGCCAGTTCGCGGACGTGGGTCGCGTCGTCGGCCGCGGCTTGGCGCGCCGATGTGACGCGCGTTGCCGGCCCGGCGGCCTCCGCCTCGGCCCGGGGCGCAGGACGCTGCGCCACCACCGTGGGCGGGTCTGGGATCTTGACGACACTCATTGACGCATCCCTCCCTTGGAAACACGACCAGCGGCGACCCCTTTGCAGGAGTCGCCGCCCGTCGGAACGGCGGAGCGCAGGCTTCATCCATGCACTAGCCTGCGCCCCGCCTTCTTCTCAGCTCAACGAAGCAGCGACAGCACCTGCTGGGGCGCGGCGTTGGCCTGGGCCAACATCGCGACACCGGCCTGCTGCAGCACCTGCGCGCGGGTGAGACGGGCCGTCTCCTGCGCGAAGTCGGTGTCCTGGATCCGCGAGCGCGAGGCCGAGAGGTTCTCGGTCGTGCTGCGCAGGTTCGAGATCACCGAGTCGAAGCGGCTGTTGATGGCACCGATGGTGGCTCGCGAGGAGTTCACCGAGGTCAGCGCGTTGTCGAGCACGCCGATCGCCTGCTGGGATCCCACGTAGCTCGACACGTTGGTGGCGTTCATGCCGGTCGTCGAGGTCGAGGTGCCGACCGAACCTGCCGCGAAGCCGGACAGCGCGACCGTCGCCGACGCGCCGCCGACCGTGATGGCCGCGCTGCTCGACAGCGTGTAGTTGCCGGTCGCGGCGTCGTACGACGCGCCGACGCCCGTGGTCGCCGAGACGGCGTTGATCGCCGACACCAGCTGCCCAGCGCGCTCCTGCGCGCTGCCGGCTGCCGCAATGGCACCGACGCTCGTGCCGTTCACCGTCAGACCGCCCGCCGCGATGGCCGTCGCGAAGCTCGTCATGCTGCTGGCCGCAACTGAACCCTCGACGCGGGTGAAGGTACCACCCAGCGCGCCGGTGCTGACGTTCGCCAGCGACTGGATCGTGATGACCTCGCCGACGTTGGCGCCGACCTGGAAATTCACGCCGCTGAACGAGCCGTCGAGCAATTTGAGGCCCGCGAACACCGTCTGGTCCGCGACGCGCTGCACTTCGCTGCGCAGCTGCGTGTACTCGGCGTTGAGCGCGTCACGGTCGACCTGGCTGTTGGTGCCGTTCGAGGCCTGCACCGCCAGCTCACGCATGCGCTGCAGGTTCGTGGTGACCGAGCCGAGGGCGCCTTCCGCGGTCTGCGTGAGCGACACGGCGTCGCCCGCGTTGCGGATGGCGGTCGAGAGGCCGCGGATCTGCGCCGTGAAGCGCTGGGAGATCGCGAGGCCGGCGGCGTCGTCCTTGGCGCCGTTGATGCGCAAACCGGACGACAGGCGCTGCAACGACACAGACAACTCGCCGCTCGAGGTGGCGAGGTTGCGCTGGGCGTTCAGCGACATCACGTTGGTGTTGATGACTTGAGTCATGGGATCACTCCTGGGGTTTGTGGTTACCTGGGACCGGATCCGACCTGATGTCAGCGCCGCCCTTCCAGACCCTGTATCGGAGCCGCCGCTGAATACTTTAGCGCCGCCTTCCGACCGCCCCCTACCCTGCTATATCGGCCGCTCCGGCGCCGGCTTTCGGCTCGCCGGACCGCCGGGCCCGGCACGGGGCGGCGTCGCTGCCGCCCCGTACCCGACCCCACCCATCAACCGCGCAGCAGCGACAGCACCTGCTGGGGCGAGGCGTTGGCCTGGGCCAACATCGCGACACCGGCCTGCTGCAGCACCTGCGCACGGGTGAGACGGGCCGTCTCCTGCGCGAAGTCGGTGTCCTGGATCCGCGAGCGCGAGGCCGAGAGGTTCTCGGTCGTGCTGCGCAGGTTCGAGATCACCGAGTCGAAGCGGCTGTTGATGGCACCGA
>JBIIVD010000020.1:0-42438 GCA_044339635.1 Steroidobacteraceae bacterium
AGGATCACCACCACCTCGGCGCCCGAGTCCTTCAGCTGGTGCTCGAGCTCGCGCGCGGTGTAGAGCGGGTTGGTGTTGACCACCGTGGCCCCGGCGCGCAGCGCGCCGAACAGGGCGATCGGGTACTGCAGTAGGTTCGGCATCATGATGGCGACGCGGTCGCCGCGCTTGATGTCCGCCTCGTGCTGCAGCCATGCGCCGAAGGCGCGGGTCTGGGCGTCGAGCTCGCGATAGGTGATGCCGCGGCCCATCTGGATGAAGGCGACGCGGTCGGCATAGCGCGCGAAGCTCTCTTCGGCGAGGTGCGCCACGGAGCGGATCTGCCCCGGATCGATGTCGGCCGGCACGCCGGCGGGATAGGTAGCGGTCCAATAGCGGGAGTACGTCATGCGGTGGACTCTAGCCGGGGGTCAGCGTCTCAGCAATGGCTTCAAAGCCGGCCACATCGTGTCCAGCATCACGGGCTGGGCTTTGGCCGTCGGGTGCAGGCCGTCGGCCTGGATCATCCCCGGTTCGAGGGCGATCTTTGACAGGAAGAACGGCTCGAAGGCGAGCTTGTGCTGGCGGGCGAGGTCGCGGAAGACCTTCTCGAAGCCCTCCGAATAGCGCGCCCCATAATTGGGCGGGATCTTCATGCCGAGCAGCAGCACCCGGGCGCCGGCTTCCCTGGACAGGACGATCATCCGTTCGAGGTTGGCGCGCGAGGTCTCGAGGGGCAGTCCCCGCAGCCCGTCGTTGCCCCCCAGCTCGAGGATGACGATGGCCGGACGGTGCACGGAGAGGGCCCGGGGCAGCCGGGCGAGCCCCCCGGTCGTGGTCTCGCCGCTGACGCTGGCATTGACCACGCGGTACCCGTAACCTTGGGACTTCAGGCGGCCCTGGAGCAGGGCGACCCAGCCCTCATCGGCCGCCAATCCGTACCCGGCGCTGATGCTGTCGCCCACCACCAGGATGGCGGGGGCGCGTGCAGGTGCTGCGGGCGTGGTGGCCGCCGCAGGGGCGGACGCCAGGCACACCCAGAGTCCGAGCAACAGGGAAGCGACCGACTTGACAGACGTGGCAAACAAAGAAATCGTCCTCGAAGCACAAGACCTGGGCAAAGAGGTTAGCAGTCCCGAGGGGCCGCTCGCCATCGTCCGCGAGGTGTCCTTCCAGGTGCGCACCGGCGAATCGGTCGCCATCGTCGGCGCCTCGGGCGCCGGCAAATCCACGCTGCTCGCCCTGCTGGCGGGCCTCGACCTGCCCACCTCCGGCCGGGTGCTGCTGGCCGGCCAGGACCTCAACGCCCTCGATGAGGACGGTCGCGCCCGCCTGCGCGCCGAGCGCGTCGGCTTCGTGTTCCAGTCCTTCCACCTCGTGCCGGCGCTGACCGCGCTCGAGAACGTCATGCTGCCGCTCGAGCTCGCCGGGCGCCGCGATGCCCGCGCCGGTGCCCGCGAGGCCCTCGAGCGCGTCGGCCTCGGCAGCCGCGTCGGCCACTACCCGCGCCAGCTCTCGGGGGGCGAGCAGCAGCGCGTCGCCATCGCCCGCGCGTTCGTGGTGCGTCCGGCGGTGCTCTTCGCCGATGAGCCCACCGGCAACCTCGACACGACCACCGGCGGCCGCATCGCCGACCTGCTGTTCGACCTGAACGCCGGCTCCGGCACCACACTGCTGCTCGTGACGCACGACCGCAGCCTCGCCGCGCGCTGCGGTCGCATGCTCGTGATGGAGGCGGGGCGGCTCGCCCCGGGCTGACATGGCCGCCGTCAACGCCATCCCGCTCGCCCTGCGCCAGCTCGCCCGCGAGTGGCGATCGGGCGAGCTCGGCATCCTGCTGCTCGCGCTCACGGTCGCGGTCGCCGCGCTCACCGGCGTCGGCTTCCTCGTCGATCGCATCAAGCAATCCGTCGCGCTGCAGGCCAACGAGGTGCTCGCCGCGGACCTGCGCCTCGAGTCGCCGCGCCCGATCGGCGATGCCTACGAACAGGAAGCCCTGCGCCGCGGCCTAACGGTCGCGCGCGCGACCTCGGTGCTCAGCATGGCGCAGTTGGGCGAGGCGACGCAGCTCTCCAATGTCCGCTTCGTCGGCGACGGCTACCCGCTGCGGGGCACGGTGGGCGTCTCGGACGTCGCCTTCGGCGCGCCGACTGCGGTCTCCTCGGGACCGCCGCGCGGCGAGGCCTGGCCGGACTCGAAACTGCTCTCCACGCTCGGCGGCAAGGTCGGCGACACCGTGGCGGTGGGCGAGCTGTCCTTGCGCATCAGCCGCGTGCTCATCACCCGCCCGGACCAGGGCGGCGGTTTCGCGGAGCTCGCGCCCTCGATGCTGGTGCACCGCGACGACCTCGAGGCCGCCGCGCTGCTGCAGCCCGGTTCGCGCGCGAGCCAAGCCGTGCTGTTCGCGGGTGAACCGAAGGCCGTCGCCGACTTCCAGCGCTGGCTCGACGGCGCGCGGCAGCGGGGCGAGCGTCTGCTCGACATCCGCGAAGCGAGCCCGCAGATCCAGACCGCGACCGACCGCGCCGGTCGCTTCCTGTCGCTTGCGAGCCTGGTCGCCGTGCTGCTCTGCGCCGTCGCCGTAGCCATGGCGGCGCGTCGCTACGTGCAGCGCCACCTCGATTCGGTGGCCTTGCTGAAGACGCTGGGCGCGAGCCGCCTGTTCACGCTGACCGTGTCGCTCGTGCAGCTGCTCGTGATCGCGGTCGCGGCCTCGCTGCTTGGCGCCGCCATCGGCTACCTCGCGCAGGAGTGGTTGCTCCGCGCGCTGCAGGGCTTGCTGCGCGCCGATCTGCCGGCCGCAGGCTTCGCGCCGCTTGGCCTCGGGTTCATGACCGCGATCGCGCTGCTCGCGGGTTTCGCGCTGCCGCCGCTGCTGCAGCTCTCGCGCGTGCCTGCGATCCGCGTGCTGCGCCGCGACGTCGGTTCGCCGACGCCGCTCGTGTGGCTCGCCTTCGGCCCGGCGGTGCTCGCGGTCGCCTTCCTCGTGTGGTGGGTGGTGCGCGAGCCGCGCCTCTTCGCGGGCTTCACCATCGGCCTCACGGTGTTCCTCGGTGTGCTCGCGGTCGCGGGCTGGCTGCTGGTGCGCGTCGCCGGTTCGCTCCGCGGCACGGTGGGCGTGTCCTGGCGCTATGGCGTCGCCAACCTCAGCCGCCGCCGCGCCGAGAGCATCGTGCAGATCGTCGCCTTCGGCTTGGGCCTGATGGTGCTGCTGCTGCTCGCCGTGGTGCGCAACGACCTGTTGGCCGACTGGAAACGCAGCCTGCCCGAGAAGCTCCCGAACTTCTTCTTCATCAACATCCCGCCCGACGTGCAAGCCGAGTTCCGCACTTTCCTCGAAGCCCGCGGCGCCGAGACCTCGCGTGCGCTGCCGATGATCCGCGCACGCCTCACCGACATCAACGGCAAGTCCGTGGCGGATCTCAGCTTCAGGGACGACCGCGGCGAGCGCTTCGCGAACCGCGACCAGAACATCACCTGGCAGGCCGATCTCGGCGACGACAACAAGGTCATCGACGGCCGCTGGTGGACGGAGGCCGATCACGGCAAGCCGCTGGTGTCGATCTCCGACGAGTACCAGCAGGAGCTCGGGCTCAAGATCGGCGACCGCATGACCTTCGACGTCGCGGGCGAGACGCTCGAGGCCGAGGTCGCGAGCGTACGCAAGATCGAGTGGGACAGCTTCCAGCCGAACTTCTTCCTCGTGTTCCCGCCGGGCTTGCTGGACGATCTCGCCGGCACCTGGATGACGAGCGCCTATCTCAAGAAGGGCGAGGGGCAGGTGGTCGCGGAGCTCGTGCGCCGCTACCCGAGCGTGTCGGTGTTCGACCTCGACGACATCCTGACGCAGGTGCGCAGCGTCATCGACAAGGCCGCGCTCGCCGTGCAGAGCGTGTTCGTGTTCACGCTGTTCGCAGGCATCGTGGTGCTGCTCGCGGCCGTGCAGGCCACGCGCGATGAGCGCCGCTACGAGAGCGCCATGCTGCGCACGCTCGGCGCGAGCCGCAGCACCGTGGCACGCGGCATCCTCGCCGAGTTCGCCGCGCTCGGGCTGCTGTCGGGGCTTTTGGCCGCGATCGGCGCGACGCTTGCGGGGTATTTCATCGCGCGCGAGTTCCTCGAGGTCCAATACAGCTTCGACGCCCGGCTCTGGATCGTGGGCCTGTTGGGCGGCGGCCTGTTGGTGGCCGCGAGCGGGTGGCTCGCCACGCGCTCGGTATTGAAGCAGCCGCCGGCGAGCACGCTGCGCGGCGGATGACCTGAGGGGGATGACCATGCGCGAACCACCGGTTCCCACCACGCAAGCGAAGATGGTCGGCTGGTACGACGCCGGCGTGCTCGCGCAGTCGGCGTGGATGATGACCATCGCCAACCTCTTCGGTCGGCACTCCGATTCGCGCCTCATCGAGGCGCTCTCCAACCAACCCCAGGGCGTGTTCCGGTTCGAGGCCGACGCGCCGGACGGCGAGTTCTGGCTGGATTACGTGAGCGATGTGGGTGACGGCTTCAACCCGACCTACGCCGTCGCCCGCGGTCTTGCCGCGCCGGAACTCACGGTGCAGGGCGCCGATGGCGCTGCGGTGCAGACCCGCGCCGGCGGGGTGCTCGTGTTCGGTGGCGACCAGGTCTATCCGTACCCTACGCGCGGCGCCTACGAAGAGCGCACCGAGGCGCCGTATGGCGCGGCCTTCGCCGCGGCAGGCCGCCGTCCCAAAGTGTTCGCGGTACCGGGCAACCATGACTGGTTCGACAGCCTGGTCGCGTTCTCGCGGCTCTTCTGCCGTCCCGAACGCGGCTTCGCCGGTTGCGCCACCGGCCAGACCCGCAGCTACTTCGCGCTGCAGCTGCCGGGCGACTGGTGGCTCTGCGCCGTCGACCTGCAGTTCGGTTCCGAGATGGACGAGCCGCAGGAGAAGTATTTCCGCGACGTCGCGGCGCAGATGCCGCCCGAGGCGAACATCATCCTCTGCGTGCCGAGCCCGCAGTGGATCTACGAAGAGAGCTACCCCGACATCGCGGGCTACTCCGACGACTCGTTGCGCGACCTCGAGACGCGGGTGCTCGGCCGCAAGATCGCCGTGTTCCTGACCGGCGACCTGCACCACTACAAGCGCCACGAGGGCGCCGACGGTCAGCAGAAGATCGTCTCGGGCGGTGGCGGCGCGTTCCTGCACCCGACGCATGTCCCCGAGGGCGACCAGCTGCGCACCGGCCACACGCTGCGCGCCACCTTCCCCGATGCCGACACCTCGCGGCAGATGACCTGGCGCAACCTGCTCTTCCCCTGGCTCAACCCGGGGTTCCTGGGCCTCGTCGGTATCTTTTATCTGTTGTCCGCGTGGTTCGCCTCGGCGACCTTCGGGCCCGAGGACCTTGTCTCGTTCCCGGCGGCGCTCCAGGCCGCGCTCGAGGGCGCGCTGCGCGAGCCGGTGAACGGTCTGTGGCTGCTGATGTTCGTGGCGGCGATCATCTTCTTCACCGACACCCACTCCAAGTGGTATCGGCTCGTCGGCGGTTTCGCGCATGCCTGCGCGCATCTTGCTGCGGCGTTCCTGTCGGGCTGGCTGTCGCTGTGGTTCACGACGCAGGTGCTGGGCCTCGCGTTCGGCTCACTGCCGCAGATGGCGCTCGCCGGCCTCATCACCTTCGTCGTCGGCGCCTTCGCCGGTGCGCTCGTGATGGGCGGGTATCTCTTCCTGTCGCTGCGGTTCTTCGGCCGCCACGCCAACGAGGCCTTCTCCTCGCTGCGCGTGCAGGACTACAAGCAGTGGCTGCGCCTGCGCATCGACGCGGCGGGTGCGCTCACCATCCACGCCATCGGCATCGACCGCGTGCCGCGCCGCTGGCGCGGCCCGGCCGACCGCCCCGAACCCGACGACCCGCGCGCCACCGCGCCCCGCCTCATCGACCGCGTGATCCTGCGGCCTTTGGGCAAGGGGCGGTATGGCGTGGGGTGAGACGCGTCGACCCCTGCTCGAAGGGACCACTTAGAGGGACCAGCCCGATGATCTTCCGTTCCGCCGTTGCCTTGTTGCTCTTCGTCTTCAGCGCCACCGCTTGGGCCGAGACGGAGAGCTTCGTCTTCTACCGCCAGGACACGCAGATCGGTCGGCTCGTGGTGGAGGTCGATGGACGCACCGCGAAGGTCGACTTCGACGTCAAGGACAACGGACGCGGTCCGACCGTGGCAGAGACGCTGACGCTCGATGCGGACGGTCTGCCGGGCGATTGGAAGATCACCGGCACCCAGACCTTTGGCGGCAAGATCGACGAGACGTTCCGGCGCCGCGGCAACACCTCGGACTGGAAGGACTCGGGCGGCCCGGGCCGCGCGAAGGGACCAGCGAAGCTCTACATCGCGCAGAGCGCGAGCCCTTGGGCCTTGCAGCTCTACGCGCGGGCGATCCTCAAGGCAGGCGGCCCGATCGATGTGCTGCCGGGCGGCACGCTTGCGCTGACCCAGGGCGAGCGGCTGACGCTGCAGGGTGCAGCAGGCGAGCTCGCGGTCACGCGCTACGACCTGACCGGGCTCGATCTCAACCCGACGATCATGCTGCTCGATGACGCCCATCGCCTGATCGCGCTGCCGTCGGCAAGCGGCGGCATGGTCCGTACCGGCTTCGAGGGCGAGAACCCGCGCCTGCGCAAGCTGGCGGCCGATTGGCAAAGCGCGCGTTGGGCGGTCCTGCAGCGCGAGTCCGCCAAACGCTTCGACGGGCCCGTCCGCATCGCCAACGTCCGCCTCTTCGATCCGGTGGCCAAGCAGTTGACGGCGCCCGTGTCGGTGGTCGTCAACGGACGGACGATCAGCGGCGTGCAGCCGGCCGACGGCCCGGCGACGCCGGGCGAGACCGTGATCGACGGGGCAGGCGGGACGCTCGTCCCTGGCATGTTCGAGATGCACGGCCACCTCGGCGAGAGCGGGGCGCTGCTCAACCTGCTCGCGGGGGTGACCGGTGTCCGCGACATGGGCAACAGCAACAGCGTGCTCGATGCGCTCGACCGCAGGATCATCGCCGGCGAAGTGGCGGGACCGCGGATCGTGCGCAGCGGCTTCGTCGAAGGCAAGTCGCCTTTCAGCGCCAACAACGGCTTCGTCGTCGACAGCGAAGCCCGGGCGGTCGAAGCCGTCCGCTGGTACGCAGCGCGCGGATTCACGGCGATCAAGATCTACAACAGCGTCAACCCGCAGTGGGTCCCGGCATTGGTCGCGGAGGCGCGCAGGCTGGGGCTGCGGGTCATGGGACATGTCCCCGCCTTCACGAGCGCTGACGCGATGATCGCGGCGGGCTACGACGAGATCACGCACATCAACCAATTGGCGCTCGGCTGGATCATCAAGCCCGGTGAAGATACCCGCACGCTGTTCCGGTTGACCGCGCTCGCTCGTCTGTCGGGGCTGGACCTCGACTCCCCCGCGGTGCAGTCGACGCTCGATACGATGAAAGACAAAGGCATCGCCCTCGATCCGACGATCGGTATCCACGAGAACCTGCTGCTCAATCGCGATGGCAGCGTCGCGCCGGGTGCGACCGACTACTTCGCGAACATGCCGATCGGCGTACAGCGCGACCTCAAGCAGGCCTGGTCGAACCCCGACACTTTCGGCGGCGATGCCAGCGCCCGCGTGGCGTTCGACAAGTTGATGGACCTGCTGCGTCGCGCGCATGCCAAGGGCATCTTCATCGTGACCGGGACCGACACCGGCGGCGCTCTGACCTTCCACCGCGAACTCGAACTGCTCGTCCAGGCCGGCTTCACGCCTGCGGAGGCACTGGCACGCGCGACGCTCGACATGGCGCGCTACCTCGGCATCGACCAGACGACCGGGTCCATCGCGCGCGGCAAGCTGGCGGATTTCTTCCTCGTCCCGGGCGACCCGACCCGCGACATCAAGGCGATCAAGACCATATCGCTCGTCGCCAAGGACGGCGCGTTCTATCTGCCGACCGAGGTCTATCCGCGTCTCGGCATCAAGCCGTTCGTCGTGGCCCCCAAGATCATCGAACCCCTGAACTGACTGCTTGTCCTGAGGTGACGTATGCCAAAACAGACCCTTGTGTTCGCCGCCCTGCTCATCACGCTCGGATTGGGCGCGTTCTCGATCTCCGGTAGCCGGACGGCACTGCTGCCCGCCTTCGTCGGCGGCGCCTTGGCGGTGTTGGCCGGGCTCGCGCTGGCGTACGCCGGTGCACGCCGTCACCTGATGCATGTCGCCGCGGTCGTCGCGCTGCTCGGGGCGTTGGCGCCGGCTGCCGCGCTCGTGATCCGTGCCGCGCAGATGAGTCCGCTCGCGCTCGGCGTCAACGTCGGCATGCTTGCGCTGAGCGGGGCATTGCTGGCGATGATGGTCCGCTCGTTCATCGCGGCACGCCGATCCGTCGCCCCCGGGCTTCCGGGCGACGGCAGTCGACGGTAGGTCGAGCGCCATGAGCGGACTCGGAGCGTCCCGCGTCGCGGTCGATGTTCCCGACGGGAGCGGATCCGTCTTCGCGCGGATCGTGTTCTGGGGGCTGCACCCGGCGCTGCTGGTCCTCGTGCTCGGGGCGTGGCTCGTCAGCCCCGAAGATCCGCTGCTCTACCCGGCCACCCTGATCGGCGTCCACCTGCTGATCGGGGCTCTCGAATACCGCATCCCCGCACGTCCGGGTTGGCATCAGCCGGCCAAAGAAAAGTGGGGATTGATCGGCATCGGCGCGGTCGCGTTCCTCGTCGGAGGTTTCGCCGCGGATATGCACGAACGTCTGCTCGCCGAACCGCTCGCCAGCCTGCGCAACGCGGCCGGCCTCGATGTCTGGCCTCACGGATGGCCGCTGCTCGCGCAGGTGTTCATGGTGTTCTTCGCCAGCGAGTTCCTGTGGTACTGGATCCACCGGGCGGAGCACCGTTGGCCACTGGTGTGGCGTGCGACCGGGCATGGCGCACATCACTCCTTCAAGAAACTCAACGCCGTCAACGCCGGCGCCAATCATCCGATCGAGCTCTTCTGGATCGTGCTCCCCGCATTGCTGGTCGAGCTGCTTTTCGGCGTGGGCGTGGCGACCTACGGTGCGCTGTTGCTCATCACCGTGCAGGTGGCCATCGTCCACAGCAATCTGCGGCTGAATTCACGCGTCATCGGCGCGTTGCTGACGACCAATGCCTGGCATATCCGCCATCACTCCGCCGATCTCGCAGAGAGCAACACCAACTATGGGTGTGCTGCGATCATCTGGGACCGGGTGTTCGGCACTTTCGGCGACGGCGGCGTCGCCGACGCGGGTATCGGGCCGCGCGAGCCGACCACGCTCGAGAAGCTCTGGATGCCGATCCGCGAGCCGCAGGACAGCGTCATCGCACCCGGCGGAGATCGCGCGACCTCACGGTGAGCCGACCGCCGCCGGGTGACGCCCGACAGGCGGAACCGGATGCCCGGATCCATGGGCGATCCGCAGGCGGTCGGTGTGTTTTCCCGGTGCGCGGAGGCTGCTACCCTGCACAGGTGTTTTGAACGTCCTGACCGTCGTGTCAGGCGCCCCTCCCGAGGAGTGTCACTGCCGATGAAGCGTTCCGCCCTTGCGCTGCTGGTGATCGCGTTGCCCACGGTGTGAATCGCCGGCGACGCCACCCCGCCGTCCGCCGACGCCGTGGCCATGCCGGTCGCCATCCAGACCTTGGTCAACAAGGCCGGGGGATCCAACTGAGCCCGTGTTGACGGGTCGCTGATCGCCGCGCCGGCGCAGTCGGCTGCGGCCTGCCTCTCTCCGGCACCCGGGAGTATCTTTGACAGTCGTCGTGACGTGTATCCTTGAGGGATGTCCGCACTTCGACTGTCGAAGGTCCTGGCCGTGCTCGCGCTCCTCGCTGGCTCATCCCTCTTTGCTTTCCCTCAATCCGAGGACGCCCTCGCAGGAGAGGCCCGCCTCGCCACCGTCGTCTTGGAGACCTTGCTCGTCAAGGGCCGCGCGCCGAAGACGGGTTACTCCCGCGAGGCGTTCGGACCGTCGTGGGCTGATGCCGACTACAACGGCTGCGATACCCGTAACGACATGCTGCGGCGTGACCTCATCCACATTGAGCTCAAGCCGCGCACCCGTGGCTGTGTCGTGCTCGAGGGTCTACTGGTGGACCCTTATTCGGGGGAGGAGATCCCCTTCATCAAGGGCGAATCGAGTGACCTCATCCATATCGATCATGTCGTCTCGCTGTCGAACGCGTGGCAGACCGGCATGTTCCAACGCGGGCCGGAGGAGCGCCGGATCTTCGCCAACGATCCGCTGAACCTGTTGGCGGTGCAGGGCTGGCTCAACCAGCAGAAAGGCGATGGCGACGCGGCGACCTGGCTACCGCCGCGCAAGGGGTACCGTTGCGAATTCGTGGCGCGGCAGATCGCGGTCAAGGCGGCCTACAGCCTATGGCTGACGCCCCCCGAGAAGCAGGCGATGCTGCGCATCCTGCGGGTCTGTCCGGAGCAGACATTGCCCACGCGCTAGCGCCGCGCTTGCTTCGCCGTCGCCGTAGCGATATACTTTGACCGTCATCTCGAGCACAGGCCGCCTGCCTGTCACCAACCTGCCGTCCTGCGGCAAGGTGGTACCCGACAAAACGGGGATGAGGCGCCGCTCCACGCGAGCAGGCGCAACACCAGCAGGCACGCGGCCCTCGTTCTCGAGGGCCGTTTTGTTTTCATCGCCTCCTTAAGCGACAACTTGCAGGGCGATCCACAAATACTGCTAAAGCGTCGGCTGCGCCTTCCTCCGTCCGGCGCCGCCTGCGCCGCGCGCGTGGACGGTGAGGCGCAGATACATGACTCAGCTTGCGAAGATCCCCGCGCAGGCGCCCGTCGAGGGCCCAGGGTCCGCAGGCCTGCTCGCCGCCCTCGGGCTGCACGGGCTCGCCCACCTCGATGCGCCGGTGCTGGCGGCGCTCGCCACGGAAACACCGATGCTGCTCATCGGCCCGCACGGCAGCGCCAAGAGCGCGCTGCTCGAGCGGCTCGCGTCGTCGCTCGGAATGGTGCACCGCCACTACAACGCGAGCCTGCTCTCCTTCGACGACCTGGTGGGCTTCCCGGTGCCGGAAGGCGACGGGCTGCGCTACCTGCGTACGCCCGCGACGCTGTGGGAAGCGCAGAGCGTGTTCCTCGACGAGATCAGCCGCTGCAGGCCCGAGGTCCAGAACAAGCTCTTCTCGATCATCCAGGAGAAGCGCGTCCAGGGCATCGCGCTCGAGGCGCTCCGCTTCCGATGGGCGGCGATGAACCCGCCTTCCGCCGGCGATGCGGCGGACGAAGGGGATGCCTACGCCGGCTCGATGCCGCTCGATCCGGCGCTCGCCGACCGCTTCGGCTTCGTGCTGACGCTGCCCGCGCTCGAGGAACTTCCGCCGGAGGCGCGGCGCAGCGTGATCCGCAGCGGCCTGCAGCCGACGGGGGCTGGTGCCGCGGCGCCCGACCTCGCCGCGCTCGTGCAGCGCTGCCGGCAGGGCGCTGCGCTCACCGCCGTCGCACATGGCGAGTGGATCACCGCCTACACCGGCGCGCTCGTACTGCCGCTGCGCGAGGCGGGACTCGCTCTTTCCGGACGCCGCGCGGCGATGCTCGCTGCGAACATCGCCGCTGTGCATGCCGCGCGGTTGTTGCTGCAGGGCGCCGCCGGGCCGTCGCCCGTCGACGCGACGGCCGCCGACACCGCGCTCGCCGATGCCGCGCTCGTGGCGCTGCGCACCTCGCTGCCGCAGCGCGCGCAGGGCAAGGCGATCGACGGAGGTCTGCTCGCGACCATCCATCGGCAGGCGGTCGATGCGGTCGGCCAGTCCCATGACGACCCGGAGATCGCGCGCATCCTCGATGAGGCGCACCCGGTGCGCCGCGTCGGCCTCGCGCTGCGGGCCGTGAAGGGCCGGCCGGGACGGGTGCCGCGCCACACGATGTCGCTGCTGGTGGCCGATGCGCTCGCGTCGCAGTCCACCCAGGCGCGTTGGGTGCTGTCGCAGGAACTGCTGCCCGAGATCGCCGCGCTCGACTGCGTCGATGCACCCACGCTCGAGCTGATGTCCGGCCCGTTCCTCGCGCAGGTGGAGTTCGAGCAGCGGAGCAACCTGCAGCACCAGGTGCCGCGCAGCCGCGTGGAGGGCTTCAACCTGCTCGTGAAGGCCATCGAGCAGCTCGATGCCCGCGACCCCGCGCAGGTGGCGCTCGGGAACCTCGGCGCCGCCCTCTACATGAAGGACGAGGGCGCCGCAGACCCCGCTGCGCTGCAAGCGCAACAACGGCGGCTGCGCGCGCTGCTCGATGTCGCGGAAGACCATGCGGCCTGAACACGCGCCCGCTCCGTTCGCGAACATGAGCGCGCCGCCGCGCTCCACCGTGGTGATGCCGCGGTTGGCGCGACGGGCGACGAAGGAGCGCGACGGTGGACGCGCCGATGATGCTGTAGCCGCTGCGCTGCTCGACGCATCGCCCGACGCGCCGCCCGCGATGCCGGTCGGGCCCGGCGGCGGTGCCGTGGTCTCTAACGCGGTGTGCTTCGCTTGCACGGACCTGCCCGCTGCGCTCTGTGCACGCTTCGGCGTCGGCTACGGGAACCCGCGCCTCACGGCGCCGCTCGGCCTCGCGCGCGCCTTGGTGGCCGTGGCGCGGGTCATGGCGAAGTCCGCCCCCTCCGCCGGCAGCCGCGGGGCGGTGCGGATGGAGCTCACGCGCGTCATCACGGTCCCAGAGGGTCCGCTCGTCGGCGAACTTGCGGAGCGGCTCGCGTCGATCCCGTGGCCGGAGTGGGTCCCGCCCGTGGGATTCGGTGTATACCTCGCGATGGACCCGGCCGCAGCGGCGCTCGGTCAGGCGCGTGCGCCCGCGCCGCCCGTGCTCGCCTGCCCCTTGCTCGCGGCCCGCCTGATCGCCGGCCTGCGGGGCAGGGTGTTCATGCGCGACGCCCCGCCGACCCTGTCGCGCCTGCTCGACCTCTGGCGCGGCGACGAGTGGTCCGGCCACTGGGAATTCTGGCGTCCGGTGCGCGATGGCCGCTGACCTCCAAGACCACCTGCTCGCCGACCGCATCCGCCAGAGCGTGCCGCTGCGGCATCCGGCCTTCGGCAAGCTGCTGCAGCTGTTGTCGATCGAGGTGTCGCGCGAGGTGCCGACCGCGGCGGTCACCGTGGGCGCGCGCTCGGCGATGCTCGTCAATCCGGACTTCGTCGCCGAGCGCTGCCGCAGCGATGCCCACCTCGCGATGCTGGTGATGCACGAGCTCTACCATGTGCTGCTCGGCCACACGCGCCTGTATGCGCGCGCGACGCCCGCCTCCAACTGGGCGTTCGATTGCATCATCAACGCGCAGCTGTGCCGCTTGCATCCGAGCGTCGAGTTCACCTCGTTCTTCTCGGCCTTGGCGGCCACCGAAGGGCCGTGGAGCCTGATCGGCCCGCCGCCCGGATGGCCCGCTGCGCCGCGCTATGCCGCAGGCCGCTTGGGCGATGTGCATCGTCGCCTGTACGACGACGCCGGCGTGACGACCACCGAACTGTTCGCGCTGCTCGACGGCATGGTCATCGAGCTCGGGCAGGACGGACATCGCCTGCTCGGCGGTCACGGCGCGGATGACGCCTGCGCCGATCCCTTGCATGCCGATCCGGACCTTCATGGCGAGGTGAGGCGCATCGTCGCGCGCTGGCCGATGGTCGAACGGCGCGGCGGCACCGACGACGGCGGCCGGCCGGAGTGGGTGCGGAACCCGCTGCGCAAGCACGCCGCGGCTCGGCAGGCGCTCCGCGCGCTGCTCGTGCGGACCGCCACGGGCGACCGTCAAGGGCCGTGGCTGCGCGGGACGGTCGCGGTGCCGACGATGTCGCCGTTGCCGCAGGCCGGCGACCGGCGCGCGCAGCTGCAGCGCCTGCTCGGGGCGACGCCGCTGTTGTGGAGCGGCGAAGCGCAGCACGAGACGCTGCGGCGCGCAGGGCAGGTCGCGGTGTACCTCGATGTCTCGGGGTCGATGGCGCCCTGGCTGCCGGTGCTGCTGCAGGCTCTCACCGACACCGCTGCGCTCGTGCGTTGGCCGGTATACGGTTTTTCGACCGTCGTGCACCCGCTCAGCCGCAGCGACCTCGTTGCGGGCCGCGTGCGCTCCGACGGCGGGACGGCCATCGCCTGCGTCGCCGACCACCTGCTGCAGCACCGCGTACGGCGCGCGGTGATCGTCACTGACGGCGGCGTGCAGAGCGTCACCGAAGCGCAGCTGCAGCGCCTGCGCGTCGAGCGTCCGTCGGTACGCGTCGCGCTGCTCGATGGCGGCGACGAGCGCTTCTGCGCGGCGCCCGCTTGGCTGGTGAGCCGCATCCCGCCGTTGGACAAGCATCCTTGAGGAGGAGACAGGACATGGAGAAGAGACTGCATGAAGAAGGGGCCGGCGTCGGCACGGCGGTGGCAGAGTGGGTGCTCCCCGGGCACCCGGACAAGCTCTGCGACGCGCTGGCCGACCGCATCGTCGGCGAAGTCGCGCGAGTCGATCCGTACGGCCAGTGCGGCATCGAGGCGGCCTGCGCCTTCGACCGCATGTTCGTGACCGGGCTCATCGGCTTCGATACCGCGCGCATGCCCGACATCGCAGACCGCATCAAGGGATGGGTGCGCGACACCTACCGCTCGGCCGGCTATGGCGGCCGCTGGGATCCGCTGCCGGAGACGCTGCACATCGACACCAGCGCGCTCCGGGTCGAGCATCGGGGGGAGGACTGGCAGGAATTGCGGCATCTTTCCGACGACCAGTGCATCTGCGTCGGCTATGCGCAGGCGACACCCGCCACCGGTTTCCTGCCGGGCGCGCTGTGGACCGCGCGGCGCATCGCGCGGGCGCTGCACGCCTTGCGCGCGAAGGATCCGCAGGGTCCGATCGGCCCCGACGGCAAGGTGATCGTGCGCGGCGACGAGCTGCGCGACGGGCGCTTCGTGCCGCGCTCCGTGTCGGTGTCGCTGCACCATGCGGTGGACGCCGACTGGTTGCAGATGCGCCGCCACGCGCAGCAGGCGCTTCGCATGGCCTTGGGCGCCACGGGTGTCACGGGCGACGCCGCGCCGCCGCTGCCGGAGCTCACGCTCAACGCCGCCGGCATGTTCCTCTGCGGCGGCCCGACCGGCGACAACGGCACGACGGGCAAGAAACTCGTGATGGACGCTTATGGCCCCGGCGTGCCGATCGGCGGCGGCGCGTGGAGCGGCAAGGACCTGCACAAGCCCGATCGCGTCGGCGGCATGGTGGCGCGGCGGCTCGCGTTGCAGTGCGTGCAGGCCGGCCTCGGCCTGCGCGTGACGGTGCGGCTCGAATATCGCCCGAACTCGAGCGCGCCGGAGTCGGTGGGGGTATGGGCCGATGGGCGGGCGGTCAAGCTGCCGGCGGGGGTGCAGGCCGCGCTCACTGCCTGCGGCCCGGTCATCCTTTCCACGCGTGAAGCTGCGCTTGCGATGCTGCTGCTGCTGCGCACGCTCGACCACGCGCCGCTCATCGCCGGGGACTTCGCGCGCTGGGGGCATCCCGCCGCGCCGGGCGCGTGGTGGGAGCCCGAGGGCGCGGTGCGCAGGCGCCTACGACGGCGCGCCCACCCCGCCCGCCAACTTGCGCTGGTACACAAGCCCGCTGCCGTACAGCGCGACGCCGAGCACCAGCAGACAGAGGATGCGGGCGACGGGGCCGGCGTCCGACAGGTCGTGCAGCAGCACCTTGCCCGCGAGGAACGCGAGGATCAGCAACGCGGAGCGGCCGAGGTCCCGATCGCCGCGACGGATGCCGAGCCACAGCGTCGCGGCGGCGAGCAGGGCCCATGCGACAGCGACCGGCAGCGCGGAGTCCCACGCGGACAGGGCGGTGACCATCGCCATCAGGTGCGCCGTGTAGAGCACGACCAGCGTGACCTCACGCGGCATCTCCGTGCGGACCTTGCCGTAAGCGACATACAACTGGAGCGCGAACACGCCAGCCATCACGGCATCGCGCAGCGTCGCCGGCCGGGGGTCGAGCAGCCGGAACTGGTCGAGGACGTTGATCGCGTACACCACGAGCGCGACGATGAAGAGTGGCCAAAGATCGCGGCGCAGCGACGGGTGCCGGAAAGCGGCGTAGGCCGCCAGCGGGCCGATGGCGAGCGCGACGAAGGGTTTCGCCCATGACGCGACGAGCTCGAGGTACACCGCGTGGAACGCCACGAGCGCGGCGTAGCCGGCCACCAACTGCAGGCTCGCCATGCGCGAGTCGCCGAGGCGCCGTCGTGCGGCGAGGTAGATCGCGACCAGTACGGCGGCGCTCGCGATCGCGGCGACCGGGGTCCAATCGGGGACATGGCGCGACAGGGTGCTGTATTGCAGCGCGTAGAAGATCAGCAGCGCGGGCGCGTGTGCGGCGGCCTCGATCGAGGTCATCGCGCGGCCTTCGCGCAGGCTGAAGATCGCGGCGGCGGCGCCGAACACCAACAGCTGCAGCGTCTGGAAGAGCAGGGCCGCCATCCACGCCGAGTCGGGCTTGGGCAGCGCAGCGAACAACACCAGTCCGAGATAGAGCGCGACGAGATAGACGGCGCGCTTGCGCACGAACATCGAATATGCCGAATAGAGCAGTCCCCAAGCGCTGAAATAGAGCGCGAGCCCGAGCGGGTCGTTCTCCAGCACCGGCAGCAGCAAGGGCACGGAGTACGAGGTGACCGCTGATAGCAGCGCATAGACGTCGGTCTGCAGCGTCCGGCCGAGCGGCAGCGCGAGGAGGCTGAGACCCATCACGAGCAGCCCTGCCGCCCACGGGTTGATGAGCGAGTAGGCGAAATGCGCGCCGTAGGTGCAGAGGTAGAGGACCGCGAGGCCACCGGCCGGCAGCAGGCTCGCGTAGCGACGCTCCTGTTTGAGGAGCGCGAGGCCCGTGCCGATCATCGCCACGCCGAGCATCGCCGCGAGGCCGATCTGCCGCGCGGGCGTCAGCCAGCCCGACTCGAGCGCGAGGCGGACCAGGTAACTCGCCGCGAGCAACAGCGCGATGACGCCGCCGATGCCGAGCACGCGTGCGATGTCGAAGCCCTTGGAGGGCGCTTGATCGGTCTGCGCAGGCGCGACGGAAGGACGAGGAGCGGCCCACCCGGTCTGGACTTTTGGGGGTGGCGGGGGCTCGGCGATGTCATCACGCGTCGCGCGAAGGCCCAAGTGCGCCTCCAGCGCGGCGAGGCGCGATTCCAGCAGGGCGATGCGCTGCTCAGGCTCCATCCACTTGAAGGTAGCACAACGCCGCAGTTCGCAGCGAGTTGACGCCTGGGTGGCCGGGCGGTAGCGTCCAAAAGTCTGGCTCGCTTGTCGCGTGGGGAGGGCAGGCCGAATGCGCGTGTTCTGGGCTTTGTTGCCAGTTGCGGTGACCTTGATGTTGTTCCTGTTGCATGCGCACGCGATCCTGCGTCCCAGCGACGCGCCATCTTCTTCGATGCATCACCTCGTATTCCTCAGCGGACCTGCGCTCGTATGGGTGTACTTCAAGACCGATCGACATCGGAGCGGGAACGGCGCTGCGGCACGACAGGAGCGCGGCGGATGGATGTCTTGATCGGTCTGCGAAGACAGCGGTTGCCGCTCCTGCGGGCTTGACGCCGACGCGGCGGGCAAAGCGTGGGATGCGCGAGGTGCGGGAACTGGTGCAGTGAATGAAAGCAGGAGGAACGCTCATGCAAGATCCAAAGCCCCATGCCGATGTGCGGATCATCGAAAAGATCGGACGGGCGATGCCCAAGATCTACATCATCGCGCTACTGGTGATGTCGATGATCAGCAATCCGCTGTTCTCCAGTCGGCCTGCGACCGATGCGAAGCAGCACGTTGTGCTCTTGCTCATGGGCGTCCTCGGGTCGCTGCTCCATATGTTCGTCATCCAACAGCAGCAGCGCATCGAGCGGCTTGAGCGGCGGCTCGCAGAGCTGACCGACATTGGGCGCGCGCCATGAGCGACACCCCCAAGTCGGACCCCCGCGTCTTCTTCGCCTCCGAGCGCACGCTGCTCGGCTGGGTCCGCACCGGCATCGCGATCGTGGGGTTGGGGTTCCTCGTGTCGCGCTTCGGTCTGTTCTTGCGCCTCCTGCCGATGCAGACAGGCGCTGCGCCCGCGAGCCCGACGGGCGACTACTCGCACTACATCGGCGTCGCGCTCGTGGTGCTCGGCGCGCTCGGCATCGCGGTGGCGACGGTGCAGCATGGGCGCTTCATCGCGACGCTGCCGGCGGTCGATCGTCCGGCGGAGTATTCACGCAGCTGGGCGCTGTGGCTCGCCGGCATGCTTGTGCTCGTGAGCGTGATGCTCGCGTTCTATCTCGCGTTCGTACCGGCCTGACCGCGGCAGTCCTCAGCGTCTGTCGCGTCGATCGTCCCGGCGATCATCACGACGGTCTTGTGACCGGGCGTCGCCGACGGCGCGCTCGCCGCGGTGGGTCCTGCGCTCCCCGACGGTGCGTCGCTGGTCGGGCGTCAGCACGCCGTCGCGGCGGTCACGGTGTCTGTTGCGCGCGTCCTGGGTCTGGCGCTGCGCCTCCTCGTAGCGCTCGCGCGCGGCGGCGTAGCCTGCGGCGCCGGGCACAAGGCCCTCGAGCGCGCGCCGCGCCAAGCCTTCGCGTTCCTCGAGCCGCGCCATCTCCAGGCGGTTCTCCTCGTCGATCGCGCGCAGTTGGCCGCGCTGTGCGTCGTTGAGGCCAAGGCCCTCGTAGTCGCGGTCCATCTCGCGCGCACGCTCGGCGCCACGATCACGCTCGGGCCCGCGTCCGCGGTCGGAGCGGTCCGCACCAGGGCGCTGCGCCGATTGGGCTTGGGCGACGGTCAGAAGGGCGGGCGCTGCGGTCAGCAGGGCGAGCGTGGCGGTGGCGAAGATCTTGCGGTGCGTCATGGCGGTCTCCATCGTGGTCACGCCCGCGGGAACGGTGCTCGCGCGGGTCAGTTGCGTACATGACACCACGGACCGCCGCGGCAAGCCGTTGCGCTTTGGTGCAAGGTCAAGGGTGATGGCGAGCGAGGTCGAGCCTCCCGGTCGTCGCCTCTGCCCTGAGGCGTTCCGCGGCAGCCGGGCATCATCCACTCTGCGACAATCGTCCCCATGGACCAATCCCTCGGCCTCGTCTCTCTCGTCGTCCGTGACTATGACGAAGCGCTTGCGTTCTTCGTGGACAAGCTCGGTTTCGAATTGGTGGAGGACCGCTTCATCCCCGAGGAGGGCAAGCGCTGGGTGGTGGTGCGCCCTCCCGGCGGCGGCGCGGGCGCGCAGTTGCTGTTGGCGAGGGCGTCGACGCCGGAGCAGCAGGCGCGCGTCGGCTCGCAGACCGGCGGACGGGTGGGGTTCTTCCTCTACACCGACGACTTCTGGCGCGACCACGCGCGTTTCACGGCCCAAGGCATCGAGTTCGTGCGCGGTCCGGCGGAGCAGCCCTACGGTACGGTCGCGGTCTTCAAGGACCTGTACGGGAATCTTTGGGATTTCGTGCAGCTGAAGACCTGATCGTGCGTGTCCCGCTTGCCGGCGCCACCCGCCGGTGTAATCCTTCAGGGATGACCGCGACCCTCCACACCTTCGACGCCGCGCTGCCGCACGGCATCACGCTCGCCTGCCGCACCAACGATGCCTCGCTCGTGTCAGGCAAGGGGCTCGCATCAGGCAGGGGGCTCGCGGAGGGCGGGGGCGCGACGCCCGGGCTGCCGCAGGTTCTGCTGCTGCACGGCTTCCCCGAGGGGGCCTTCGCCTGGGATGGGATCCTCGAGCGGCTTGCCGGGCGCGTGAGCGCGGTGGCGCCGGATCTGCGGGGCTTTGGCCGATCGTCGTCCCCCAACGAGGTCGAGGCCTACCGCGCCAAGCACATCATGCAGGACATCGCCGCCCTCGCCGCGCAGGTCTTCGGGCGTCGGCTCGACTTGCTGGTGGCGCACGACTGGGGTGGCGCGGCCGCCTGGAACCTCGCGGCGGCGCGCCCGGACCTGCTGTCGCGGCTGATGATCCTGAACTCGCCGCATCCGGTGACCTTCTTGCGTGAGCTGCGGAACGATCCCGCACAACAGGCGGCGAGCGCCTACATGAACTTCCTCTGCCGCCCGGACGCCGCCGCGCTGCTCGCGGCGGACGACTACGCACGGCTGTGGCCGTTCTTCGAGAAGATGGGCGCCGCGGGCGCCGAGGGTGGCGGCTCGGGTTGGCTCACGCCCGCGATGCGCGACCGTTACCGCGCACACTGGGCCTTGGGGCTCGAGGGCGGTCTCAACTATTACCGTGCGTCGCCGTTGCGTCCGGCGGACGCAGGATCCGAGGCGGCTGCGAAGGTGCTCGAAGCAGTGCAGATCCCCGACGAGATCGCCACGGTGCGTGTGCCCACGACGGTGCTCTGGGGCGAGCGCGACCTGGCGTTGCTGCCTGGCCTGCTCGATGGTCTCGAACGTTGGGTGCCGCAGATGCGGCTCGTGCGCGTGCCGGACGCGAGTCACTGGATCGTCCACGAGCAGCCCGCGCTCGTCGTCGAGGAGATCCTCCGCGCGCTCGCGCGCTAGCGCTCGATCATCGCCATCGCGCGCTCGGTGTAGCGCGGGCCGCTGGCGTGACCGATCGCATCGATCTCGGTGAGCTCGGCCGGCGTCAGCGTGAGATGCACCGCTTCTGCGTTCACCTCCAGATAGCTTCGGCGCTTGGTGCCCGGGATCGGCACGATGTCCGGGCCGCGCGCGATCAGCCAAGCCAGCGCCACCTGTGCGGGCTTCGCCTCATGCCGTGAGGCGATGGCCTCGATCGCGGCGAGCAGCAGGCGGTTCCTGGCGTAGTTCTCGCCCTGGAACCGCGGGTCGTTGCGCCGGTAGTCGCTCTCGGGGAGCGTCGAGGGGTCCTCCGGCAACGAACCGCCGAAGAACCCGCGGCCAAGCGGGCTGTACGGCACGAGACCGATGCCGAGTTCGCGGCAGGTCTCGAGGACGCTCGGGCCACCGTCGAGGCTGCGGTCCTCGAGGTTGCGCTCCCACACCGAGTATTCGCTCTGCACGGCGCTGATCGGGTGTACCGCATGCGCGCGGCGGATGGTCTCGGCGGACATCTCCGACAGGCCGAGATAGCGCACCTTGCCGGCCTTCACCTGCTCGGCCATGACGCCGACGGTCTCTTCGATGGGCACCTCGCGGTCGCGCCGGTGCTGGTACCAGAGGTCGATGTGGTCGGTGCCGAGGCGTTGCAGGCAGCCATCGAGCGCGCGGCGGACGTTGGCCGGGCTGCCGTCGACGCCCGTGATCTTGCCGTCCATCGATATGCGGAAACCGAACTTGGTGGCGATGATCGCGCGTTCGCGCCGCCCTTCGAGCGCCTTCGCCAACAGCACCTCGTTGGCTCCGGGGCCGTAGACCTCGGCGGTATCGAAGAAATCGATGCCGAGGTCGAGCGCGCGGCGTATGGTCGCGATGCCTTCCGCTTCGTCCGTTGCGCCGTACACGTCGGGCATGCCGGCGATGCCGGTCATGCCCATGGTGCCGAGCCCGATCGTCGAGACCTCGAGCCCTTGGGTGCCGAGCCTGCGCCGCTGCATGGTCAGACGCCGCCGAGGAAGTCCTGCTTGCCGAGTTCGACCCCCGCGTGGCGCAACAGCGCGTAGACCGTGGTCAGGTGGAAGTAGAAGTTGGGCAGCGTCCATCGCTGGATGAACGGCAGGCCGTCGAGTTCCAGCGTCCGATAGCGCAGCGGTACGGTGATGTGGCGCTGCTCGGCGCCCGTCAGCGTGTCGGGGGTCAGTGCATCGAGCAGCGCGATGGTGCGCGTGACGCGGCCGCGCAGGTCGGCGAGGGTCTGTTCGTCGTCCGGCATCTTCGGCGGGTCGATGCCGGCGAGCCGGTACGCGCTGTTCTTGGCGAAGTCGCAGGTCAGCTGCACCTGGCGCGTGAGCGTGAACATGTCGGGTGCGAGGCGTAGGCCCTCGATGACGCCCGCGTCGAGTTTCTTGGTGACGGCGAAGGCCTCGGCCTTCTCCAGCATCTTGTCGAGCTGGCGCAGCAGCGGCACGAAGGCGCCGACGGTCATGGCATGGACGGTGAGATCGTTCATCTTGAGGCTCCCTTGGCGGCGTCTTTGGCGCGCTTGGCGTCGATCCAATCTTTGGTGATGGTCCAGGTGGTGGCGTTCGGGCGGGCGTCGCCGAGCGGCGGCGGCGTGAGGTACTGCGGATAGCGCGTCTGCAGGATGCTCATCAGCTTCGGGGAGATCTGCGCGCGCTCGAAGGTGGAGAACCCTGTGGCGTTGAAGATCATCACGCCGGGGCGGTCGCCCATGCGCATCCAGGGCAACAGGCCCGAGATGCGCTGCCAGGAGATGCGCGACGGGCCGATGCGCGGCCCCTTGGGCGCGAGGAAGTCCGCGGCGGGATAGAAGGTGTTGAAGATCTCCATCGCGTGGTACTTGCCGCCGATGTAGTCCTGGTAGGCGCCCGCCAGCGGGTTGTCATAGAAGAGCGGCACTTCGCGCGAGGACACCAGAAGGTCGCCGTACTGGCGCAGCGTCACGCGCGCCGGCTTGCCCTCGGCGTCGCGCGCGAAAGAGGGCGCGCGCATGTTGACCGGGTCGTTGGCGACGTGGATCACCTCGATCGTCTCGCCGGTCCAGGGGTTCTTCCACTGGTCGATGATCTCGCCCGTCGCCGGATCGAGGTAGACCATGATCTCGCGCGACACGCTGCGGTAGCCCTCGCCGCGCGTCGCGTCCTTGTGGCGCTCGCACTGGCGAGTGTTGATGCCGACCACGTCGAAGATGTGACGGTCCTTCTCGCCCGGGATGCGGCTGTACATGCGGCCTTCCCACATGCCGTAGCGGGTGACGCCCTGTTCGGTGGTGCCGCAGGTGAGCTTGGCGTTCCAGACGACGGCGGCATCGCCCTCGCGGACGGCGGCAGGGCCGAGGAGATCGTCGTCGGCCAGGGCACGGGCCGCGAGCGTGGCGGTCAGCGCGACGAGGACGAGCGATGGGACTGGCTTGCGCATCTGACGGCTTCCCGGTGGTGGAGCCGCGATTCTACTCCCGCCCTGCGTCCCCTGAGCGGTCACGTCGCGCGGTCACCTCGCGCGGTCACCGTGCGACGAGCAGCTGCTTGGCGAGCTTGCCGTGGAGGTGGCCGACGAGCCGCGCGATGTGCAGCAGGGCGGTGATCAGCACCACGCCCAACGCCAGGCTGAAGAGCGCATAGAGCGCCGCTTCGAGGCCGGTCGGTGTGATCACCTCGCCGTCGACCAGGAGGCCGCCCGGGATATCGATGCCGACCGCTTCCAGTGCGACGATGGCGCTGCCGCCCAGCATCCCGACGCCGAGCGCGCCCACCGTGATGGCCACCGTGAAATAGAGCGTCCCGAGCGGCAACATCAGCAGCTGGTAGACCAGCGTCGTCCACGTGCGCGGGTCGCGCAGCATCGAGACGATCCGCTCGAGCCAGCCACCGGTCTCCACGGGCTGCACGCGGCGCGGCATCCGCTCACCGGTCATGGCCTCGATGATCCGTCCTTCCATGAAGGACAGCACGCGCGTGAAGCCGAGAAAGGCGATGAAGAACGGCACGCCGATGATGAGGATGGCGAGCCCCAGCGACAGCGTGAGTCCGGTGACCACGACCGTGAAGTAGAAGATGCCGGTGACGAGGGCCAGCAGCATGAAGAACAGCGCGGTCCACGCGCGCGGGTCGCGGTAGATGCCGAAGAAACGCTGCAGGAACCCGGCCTTGGCGCCGGCACCGACGGCGGGACGGCGCTGCGGCGCGAGCGCGGCCTGCACCGTGCGCTCGGTCTCGCGGTACGCGGCGGCGACATCGGCGGGCGATCCGTAGCTGCCGGCGATCGCGTCCAGTACGGTCTCCTCGCTATCGCCCGGCCGCGCCGCGCATTCCGCGCGCAGGTGCTCCTCGGCGTCGCTCAGTGCGTCTTGCAACACTGCGGCGTCGGTGCCGTGCAGGGCGAGGCGCAACTGCGCGAGGTAGTCGTCGATGCTGCGGGGTGCGGTGCTGTCTTGCGTGGTCATGGTGCGGGTGTCCCGGTGAACTGGTCGACGAAGTCGCGGGTGTCGTGCCACACGGCGCGCCACTGCGCGAGCACGGCGCGGCCTTCGTCGGTGATGCGGTAGTAGCGGCGCGGCGGCCCGGAGTACGAGGGCACGATCCGGCTGGTCAGCCAACCGGAGGCGGCGAGCGAGCGCAGCACGGGGTAGATCGTGCCTTCCTTGAAGATCGGGTCGCCCTCGCGGGCTCGCTGCAGGCGCTTGGCGATGTCGTAGCCGTAGAGGTCCTCGTCGGTCTCGGCAAGCACGCCGAGGAGGACCAAGGCCACCAAGCCGGCGTTGAGATCGCGTTGGAATTTGCGCGAGATGTCATCCATGTTTGATATTATAGACTCCACAGTATAGTAAGTCAACTAGCAAAGTGTAACCAAGCATTCCGGGGAGGCATGCGCCGCCACCCCGGCCAAGCTCGAAAGCGGCAGCCCCCCGGCGCGTTCGGCATCATGACGGGATGTCCCCCGAGCCCTCACCACCCGTGTCCGCACCGTCCAAGCTGGCCCAATGGCTACTTTGCCGGGTTGGCGTATTGGGCGCGGCTGCTGCCGACGAGCCGGCGCAGGCGCGCCTGGTTGCGTGCGGTCTATCGCCACGGCGTGAGCCTGATCGCACTGCGTACGCTGCGAGAATTGGCGCAGTTCCGCGCGATGGTCTGTCTGACCTCGACCGCGGAGGAAGTGGTGTACCGGGTCGCGATCCCGGGTGGTTTCGTGGCCTTGTGGGGCCTCGGGTGGGGCCATGATGCCGACGCGGGTGCGATGTCGGCATGGGTCGCTGCAGCGTTGGCGGCGGCGTTGTTCGGGATGGCGCACGCGTGGCAAGGGTGGTTCGCCGTGCTCTGGACAACGGCGTTCGGTCTCATCGCCGCCGCGCTCACGCTCGGCAGCGGCAGCATCTGGCCCGCCGTGGCACTGCATGTCGCCTGGAACTTGATGGTCGCGGGAATCGCGTATGGCCTCTACCGACGACCCGAGGACGCTGCCCAATCTGATTCCCCCGTGAGACAATGACCCTACATTCCGCTCATCAGGGATCGCCGATGTCTCAAATGTGGACTGCCGCCCGTATGGCGATCTTCGCCAAGGTCGTCGATCTCAACGGCTTCACGGCCGCCGCACGGGCCTTGAAGGTGCCGAAAGCCGGCATCAGCCGGGCGATCGCCGAGCTCGAGACGGAACTGGGGTTGACGCTGATGACGCGCACCACGCGCAGGCTCACGCTGACGCCCGCGGGCGAACAGCTGCTGCCCCAGTGCCGCGCGATCCTCGAGACCACCGAGCAGGTCCGTCAACGGGCCGCCGTGCTATCGACGCAGCACAAGGGTGCGCTGCGGGTGCTGGCCGACGCGACCTACGGCCGGGTGCTGCTCGCGCCGCTGGTGCCGCGCTTCCTCGAGCGCTTCCCCGACATACCGTTGGAAGTGGAGTTGGGCGAGACCGGTGCGCATCCGTTGGCGGTCGGCCACGACCTCGTGTTGCGGGCAGATGCGATGCCAGAGGCGTTCCCCGCGGAGGGAGGCGGTGAGGGCGCGGAGGCACGGCCGATCACCCGCGTGCTCGGCGCACCTCCCGCCATCCTCTGCGCCACGCCGGCCTACCTGCAGAAGCAAGGCGCGCCGGCGACACCCGAGGATCTCGAGCGACACGATCTGCTCACCCCGGAGTCGACGACCGGCCCGCTGTTCGTGCTGCGCCTGTCGCAAGGGCTGCGCCGCGCCGAGCTCAATCTGCGGCCCAAACTGGCGGTCAACGATCCGGCGTTGCTGCATTCCTCCACCGCCGCCGGCCTCGGCATCGGCCTGCTGCCGGAGTTCCTCTGCCGTGCTGGCCTCGCCGCACAGAAGTTGCGCCAGGTGCTGCCGGACTGGGACCTGCCTTCGCAGGCGCCGTTGCGCGCCGAGTACCCGGCGGACCTCGCCGAGGATGCGCGCGTACGGGCGTTCGTCGACTTCCTGGCGGCGAACGTGGTGCCCGCTCTTGCGGGCCGATCCGCGGGTTAGAATCAGTCCACCATGTACCGCGCACCGCTCAAGGACCTCGAATTCGACCTCCGTGAACTCATCGGCGAGGCTGCCTTGCAGGCCTGCCCCGCCTATGCGGATTATTCTTTGGACACCGCCGGGGCGGTGATCGGCGAGGCCGCCAAGTTCGCCGAGAACGTGCTCGACCCGCTCTACAAGTCGGGCGACCGCGAGGGCGCGCGCTGGACGCCCGAGGGCGTGCGCGCGCCGAAGGGCTTCAAGGCTGCCTACGAGCAGTACGCCGCCGGTGGTTGGGCGGCGCTGCGCGCCTCGCCGGAACACGGCGGCCAGGGCATGCCCACCGTGCTCGGCGTCGCCGTCGAGGAGCTCTGGGCGGCCTCGAACCTTGCGTTCAAGCTCTGTCCCATGCTCACGCAGGGCGCGGTCGAGGCCTTGGAGCATTTCGGCACGCCCGACCAGAAAGCGCGCTTCCTCTCGAAGATGGTGAGCGGCGAGTGGACCGGCACCATGAACCTCACCGAGCCGCAGGCCGGTTCCGACCTCGCCGCCATCCGCACCCGCGCGGCGCCGCAGGGCGACCACTACCGCCTCTTCGGCCAGAAGATCTTCATCACCTGGGGCGAGCACGACATCACCCCCAACACCATCCACATGGTGCTGGCCCGAATCGACGGCGCGCCGCCGGGCGTGCGCGGTATCTCGATGTTCATCGTGCCGCGGGTGATGGTGGGCGAGGACGGCTCGCTCGGCGCGCGCAACGACGTGCAGTGCATCTCCATCGAGCACAAGCTCGGCATCCACGGCAGCCCGACCTGCGTCATGACCTACGGCCAGAAGGACGGCGCGGTGGGCTATCTCGTCGGTGAGGCGAACCGCGGCCTCGAGTACATGTTCGTGATGATGAACGCGGCGCGGTTGTCGGTCGGCCTCGAGGGCTATGCCGTCGCAGACCGGGCCTTCCAGCAAGCGGCGGGCTGGGCGCGCACGCGCGTGCAGGGCAAGCCGCCCGGCGCGCCGGTCGGTGCCTCGTCGCAGACGCCTGCGACGATCATCCATCACCCCGACGTCAAGCGCATGCTGCTCACGATGAAATCGCAGGTCGAGGCCTTGCGCGCGACCGCATTGTACGCGGCGCTGCAGCTCGACCTCGGCGGTCGCCATGCCGACGACGCGACGCGCGTGGCGGCGCAGGCCCGCGGCGACCTGCTGATCCCGGTCGTCAAGGCCTGCAGCACCGAGGCGGGCATCGAGCTCGCCTCGCTCGGCGTGCAGGTGCACGGCGGTATGGGCTTCGTCGAGGAGACGGGCGCCGCGCAGCCTTACCGCGACGTGCGCATCACCACCATCTACGAAGGCACGACGGCCATCCAGGCCAATGATTTCATCGGCCGCAAGCTCGCGCGCGACCGTGGCGCCGCGATGACGGCGCTGCTCACCGAGGTGGACCGCGAGCTCGGCGCCCTCGACGCCTCGGGCACGCCGCATGCCGAGGCGGTCGCGATCGCGCGGGATGCCGCGCGCGGATCCGTGGCGGCGTTGGCCGCCGCCTCGCGCAGCGTGCTCGAGGCCTGGGCGCAGGCGCCGGAGCGCGCGCTCGCGGTGTCGGTGCCGCTGCTGCGCATGACGGGCTACGTGATCGGCGCCTGGCTGCTCGCCAAGTCCGCCGCGATCGCGGCCCGGCGGCTCGCCGACGGCGATGCCGACGCGGAATTCCTGCGCGGCAAGATCGTCTCGGCGCGCTTCTATGCGACGCACGTGCTGCCGCAGGCGCACGCGCTCGGACGCGTCGTCGAAGGCGGTGCGGACAGTGTGCTTGACGTCGATGCGGCTGTCGTCTGATGCCGCAGCCACCGGCGGGGCTTGCCGGATGGTCCTGCGACGCGTGAGCCCACTGCGCCTGGCGCTCTGCATGCTCGCGGCCGTGGTCATGGGCTCGGCGGGGCAGGCGCCTTCGGCAAGGGCCGATGTCCTCCCGCCCCAAGCGGCCGAGCCACAGCAGCGCCTGCGTGAGAACCCCAACGCTTTTGACCGCGTGGACGCGTTCTGCGCGGGACGCAAGGTCGGCGCCGCGTGCACGATGCCGGGCGATGCCTTGGCCGGTGGCGGTACAGGCGTCTGCCGCAACGGGCTTGATGCGACGCGCCGCCAGATCGACCTGCGTTGCGAGCGCCGCGCCGAGGTGACGATCGATCGCGGTCTGCCCGCAGGCGGGGTCACCTTGCCTGCCGCGATCTGCGCCGATCCCGAGGGCGCCGAGGTGGTGCGCCGTCAGGGCTACGGTTGCACGCCGCCCGCGCAGCCGCCGCAGGACCGGTTCTGCGCGGGACGCGCCGTCGGCGCTGCCTGTACGGCCGAGCTCACCGTCGATGGCAAGCCGGTGCGCAACACCGGCATCTGCTCGCGCGTCACGGAGTCCGCGCCGCGTTTCTATTTCCGCGGTTGGCAGGTGGCGCAGCGGGAGGTCGTGCAGTGCACGTCGGCAAAGCCGGTCGCGCACGACATGAAGCCGCTGTCGTGGTGGCAGAAAGTCCGCCAGTGACGTCGCACCGCTGATGGGCCAAGGCGCGGCACTGGCGCTCACGCTCATCGTCGAGTGCATCGTCGTCGCACTGCTCTGGCGACCGGCCGTCCCGGCGATCTCCTCCGCGCCGCGCCTGCTTCGGGTCCTCATCGCGGCCGTGGCCGCTTCTTGCCTCACCCATCCATTCGCCTGGCGCGCGGCAGCGGCGCTGTCGCCCGACGCGCGACCGATCGGGCTCCTCGCCATCGAGGCCGGGGTGGTGCTGGTCGAAGCGCTCGTGCTGGGGGTGTTGTTGCGTCTCGACGTGCGTCGCGCGCTCGGGGTCTCATTGGCGGCCAATCTCGCGTCGTTCACGGTCGGGCTCGCCTTGATGACCCCGGTGCCGCTCTACCTGGTCGCGCTCGCGGTGTTCGGCCTGCCGCATGTCGTGTGGGAGATGGCGTTCGTGCGCAGCCGCTACGGCGCGCGTTGGCCGCGCGGCTGGTGGCATGCGCTGTGGGCGGTGCTCGCGTTGCAGGCGCTGATGCGCGGCGGCGATGCCTTGGACCGGGTGTCACCGCAGTGGATCCAGGCCTCGGACATCGCGACGCTGGCGCTGATCGCTGTGCTGGTGGCCTGCGCGCCGCGTGGCACGGGTGTCGCGGCGCGCCTCGTGGGCGCGGTCGCCGCGCTCGGTCTCGTCATGTTGCTCATCGAAGGTGAGCTCGTCGTGGCGCTGCTGTGGCTGTCGTTGCTCCACAACTTCACGCCGCTCTTGCTCGCGTGGGACCTCGCCCGCGAGGACGCATCGCAGCGTCCGATGGCCTGGGGCGTGACGGCGCTGCTCGCGGTGCCTGTCGTGATCGTGGGTGCGGCGCTGCTCTGGCCGCCGTTCGCGGCGGGGTTCGCCGCGGTGCAGGGAGGCGGCGTGAACGGTGAAGCCGTATCCCCGCTCGCCGCGCAGCTCCCGTTCGGCGCGACGCCCCGACTGCTGCCGGCGTTGCTCACGGCGCTCGTCCTCGCGCAGTGCGCGCACTATCTCAGCGTGATCCACCTGTTGCCGCAGGCCGAGTCGCGGCGTCGCGGGCGTCCGCTGATGACGCCGGGTGTGCGGACGGCCGCGATCGCCGCCAGCGCGCTGCTGGCGGTGGTGTTCCTCGTGGATTACCCGACCGCGCGCGAGGTCTACGCCGTCGCTGCCGGTGCGCACGCCTGGCTCGAATGGCCGGTCCTGCTGATGGCGTGGCTCGGCGGCGGTGCGCTACTTGCGCAGGCTGGCGAACGCCTCCAGCGCAGCCACCCGTGAGGCCTTGAGGTCGACGATCGGCGGCGGGTAGGCACTGCGCGTACCGCCGCCGATCTCTGCCGCGGATTCGGGCACCCAATGGCGTTGATAGGCGCCCTCCGGGTCGAACTTCGCGGCCTGGCTCTCGGGATTGAACACCCGGAAGTACGGCGCCGCGTCGGCGCCGCAGCCGGCGCACCACTGCCAGCCCAAGGTGTTGCTCGCGAGGTCGGCATCGACCAGCGTGTCCCAGAGCCAGCGCGCGCCCTCGAGCCAGTGCAGCCGCAGGTTCTTCACGAGGAACGACCCGACCACCATCCGCACGCGGTTGTGCATCCAGCCGGTATGCCAAAGCTCGCGCATGCCTGCGTCCACCAACGGCACGCCGGTGAGGCCGCGCTGCCAGGCGCGTCGCTGCGCCGCGTCCTCGCGCCACGGAAAACGCGCGAAGTCGGCGCGCAGCGGTGCATCGGTGGTGTGCGGGAAGTGGTACAGGAGGTGATGCGCGAACTCGCGCCAGCCGATCTCTGCCATGAACTGGCTGCCGCGCCACTTCGCGGCGACGTGCCAGACCTGCCGTGGCGAGATCTCGCCGAAGTGCAGGTGCGGCGACAGGCGCGAAGTGCCGCGCTGCGCGGGCAGGTTGCGGCGATCCCCGTAGTCGACGACCGGGCCGTCGAGGAAGGCGTCGAGGTTCCGTGCCGCGCCGGCCTCGCCGGGCCGCCAGGCGTCGTCGAAGCCTGCCGCCCACGGGATCGTCGGCAGCAGGCCGAGCGAACCGAGATCCGCGCTGTCCGGCCAACGCTCCGGCGCCGGGATGCGCTGCGGCGCGGGCGAGGGCGGCGGCAGTTCGAGCCCGGCCGACACCTTGCGCCAGAACGGCGTGAACACCTGGAAGGGCTTGCCGCTCAGGTTCTGCACATCCCAAGGCTCGGTGAGCAGCGCTGCGTTGAAGCTGCGCACCGTCATGCCTCCGGCGCGCAGCGTGTCTTTGATGGCCTTGTCGCGGGCGATCACCGCCGGTTCGTAGCGACGGCTCCAATGGACAGTGTCCGCGCCGGTCTCGCGCGCGAGCGTGCGCAGGGTCTCGAGCGAGGAGCTGCCGGGCGCCACCTGTCGGATGACCAGCCGCGAACCGCAGCGCTCCAAGGCGGTCTGCAAGGCGGCGAGCGAACGATGCAGCCACCAGCGTGAGGCCGCCCCGGGCTCCCACGGCGCCTCTTCCTGCGGCGCCCAAAGAAAAACCGGGATCACCGGGTGGCCGCGGTCGATGGCCGCCTGCAGCGCCGGGTGGTCCGCGAGGCGCAGGTCGAGGCGCAGCCAGAGCAGCGTGGCGCTCACAGCGCATGCTCCGCGATGATCTTCGAGACCGCCGTGAGCGCCGCGGTGCGCGGGCTGCTCTTGCGCCAGATCGCACCGATGCGCCGGACGGGCGCGGGCCGGACGAAGGGACGCACGGCGACACCCCGGGCGGTGGCGTAGGCCCCGCGCGTGGCGAGTTCGGGCAGCAGCGTGACCCCGGCATCGACCGCGACCATCTGGCGCAGCGTCTCGATGCTGGTGGCGCGGAAATCCTGGCTCTCCCGCACGGCGATGCGGCTGCAGACATCGAGCGCCTGGTCGCGCAGGCAATGCCCGTCCTCGAGCAGCAGCAGCGTGAGGCCGCGCAGGTCCTCGACGCGGACCTGCTTGCGGGCGGCGAGCGGGTGATGGGCGGGCGCCGCGACGACGAACGGCTCGTCGTAGAGGGGCTGCGCGACGAGACCGTCGAGGTCGACGGGCAGCGCGAGCACGCCCATGTCGATGTCGCCGGCATGCAGGCGCTCGAGCATCGGCGCGGTCTGGTGTTCGTAGAACATGAGCTCGAGCCGTGGCAGCGCCTTGTGCAGCCGCGGCGCGATGCCGGGCAGCAGGTACGGTCCGATGGTCGGCAGGAAGGCGATGCGCAGGCGGCCCGCGAGCGGATCGCGATGGGTGCGCGCGATCTCCACCACCTCGTCGCTCGCCTCGACGATGCGCCTTGCGCGCGCCACGATCTCCGCACCCGCCGGCGTCAGCAGCGCCTGTCGGGGCTGGCGTTCGACCAGCACCACGCCGAGGTACTCCTCGAGCTTGCGCAGCTGCGCGGACAGCGTCGGCTGGCTGACGAAGCAGCGCTCGGCGGCCTTGCCGAAGTGGCCGGTGTCGGCGACGGCGACGAGGTAGCGCAGGTCTTTGAGCTTGATGTCGGCCACGTGGCCTCCTTGCCGCGGGTCGGGGCCGTCCCGGGTCGGATGGGGGCGGCAGGTCGATACAAAAAACCTATCGAAAGCATCGCATCAATCGACTGGAGTGTCGAGCCGAGGGTTGGCAGACTACGCTCCATACAGTCCAGCCCCCCCTCGGCCACGTCCCCTCCAGGAGCGGTCCGCCATGTCTTCCCGATCCGCCAAAACAGCGTTCGTCGTCGTCTGCCGCGATGGACCGGCCGGGCTGTCGGTGCGAGCGACCCATACCCTCGACCACTTGGCCTACATCGAGACGGTGATGGACGAACTGAACGTCGCCGGGCCGCTCTACGACGAGGGCGGCACGGAGCCCGTGGGCAGCCTCTACTGCCTGCACACGGCGAGCCTGCGCCGCGCCTGCGAGATCATCGAGAACGACCCGTATTTCCGCCACGGCGCGTTCGCCTCGGTCGAGTATTTCCCGCACCTGCCGGCCGCCGGCAAATATATCGGCGGCAAGATCTGGTGAGCTGACGCCGCACCATCATGGTGCGCCAGCGTCGATGCTGCGGCCGCGTCCATGGCGTGCCGGCATCGCGGCGCGCCGGCTCGGTTATCATCGACCGCAGGAGGGGCCATGGCGGCGACGCGCATTCTGGACGAGATGCACGCGGATGATGCGTCGGTCCGCGAGCATTACCGTCCTTACGCCGAATGGCTCTCCGGCATGCCTGCGGAGCGCTTGGCCGAAAAGCGTGCCGAGGCCGACCTGCTGTTCCGGCGCGCCGGCATCACCTTCGCCGTCTATGGCGATGAAGGCGGCACCGAGCGCCTGATCCCCTTCGACATCGTGCCGCGCATCATCCCCGCTGCCGAGTGGGCGATGCTGCAGCGCGGCCTGCGCCAGCGCGTCACGGCGCTCAACGCGTTCCTGCACGACGTCTATCACGACCAGGAGATCCTGCGTGCCGGCGTGCTGCCCGCCGAGCAGGTGCTCTGCAACACGCAGTATCGCCCCGAGATGCAGGGCATCGACCTGCCGATGGACGTCTATGCCCACATCGCCGGCGTGGACCTCGTGCGTGCGGGCGCCGGCGAGTTCTACGTGCTCGAGGACAACCTGCGCGTGCCCTCCGGCGTGTCCTACATGCTGGAGGACCGCAAGGCGATGATGCGCCTGTTCCCGGACCTGTTCGCGCGCTGCAGCGTGGCGCCGGTGGAGCACTATCCGGACCTGCTGCTCGAGACCCTGCGCAGCGTCGCGCCGGCGGGCGTGCGCGACCCCACTGTCGTGCTGCTCACCCCTGGCGCCTACAACAGCGCGTACTTCGAGCATGCGTTCCTCGCGCAGCAGATGGGCATCGAGCTCGTCGAAGGGCAGGACCTGCTGGTCGACGACGAGATGGTGTTCATGCGCACCACGCAGGGGCCGCGCCGCGTCGACGTCATCTACCGCCGCATCGACGACGATTTCCTCGACCCGCTCGCGTTCCGGCCGGACTCCATGATCGGCGTGCCGGGCCTGCTCAGCGCCTATCGCGCCGGCCGTGTCGGCATCTGCAATGCGGTCGGTACCGGCATCGCGGACGACAAGTCCACCTATCCGCACGTGCCGGACATGATCCGGTTCTACCTCGGCGAGGAGCCGGTGCTCGCCAATGTGCCGACCTGGATCCTGCGCCGGCCCGACGACCTCGCGTATGCGCTCGCGCACCTCGACGAGCTCGTCGTCAAGGAAGTGCACGGCGCAGGCGGCTACGGCATGCTGATCGGGCCGCAGGCCTCGCGCGCCGAGCTCGCCGCTTTCCGGGCGCGCATCGAGGCCGACCCCGCGCGCTACATCGCGCAGCCCACCTTGTCGCTCTCGGCCTGTCCGACCTTCGTCGAGTCCGGGCTCGCGCCGCGGCACGTCGACCTGCGGCCCTTCGTGCTCTCCGGGCGCGAGGTGGTGATGGTGCCGGGCGGTCTGACGCGCGTCGCACTGCGAGAAGGTTCCCTCGTGGTGAACTCCTCGCAGGGTGGCGGCACCAAAGACACCTGGGTGCTCGCGCGATGAACGCTGCGACGCGATCCGCCGGAGGCCGGGCATGCTGAGCAGCACCGCCGACCATCTCTACTGGATGGCGCGCTACACCGAGCGCGCCGAGAACCTCGCGCGCATGCTGGACGTGAACTGCCGCATGACGCTGCTCCGGCAGGACGAAGAGGCCCTGCAGCAACGTTGGCGCTCCACCCTCGCGATCGTCGGGCAGCTGGAGCCTTTCCTGGCCGCCCACGGCGGCGTGACCCAGGCGGCCGCCATCGATTGGCTGTCCTTCGAGCGCAGCAATCCGGGCTGCATCGCGGCCTGCCTCGGATCGGCGCGCGAGAACGCCCATGCCGTGCGCGGCACGCTGACCTCGGAGACCTGGGAGACGCTCAACGCCACCTGGCTCGAGTTCGGCCGCTTCCGCCGCGAGACGGTCGCGACCGCGGCGTCGGGCGATTTCTTCGAGTGGGTGAAGTTCCGCTCGCACCTCGCGCGCGGCGTCATCCAGGGCACGATGCTGAACGACGAGGCGCTGGAGTTCACCTGGCTCGGCACCTACCTCGAGCGGGCCGACAACACGGCGCGCATCCTCGATGCCCGCTTCGCGCTGCTCGCCGCCGACGCCGCACGCGCGGACGAGGCGGGCGACTACTACGAATGGAGCGCGCTGCTGCGCTCGGTGTCGGCCTTCGAGATCTACCGCAAGGTGTACCGAGACCTCATCACGCCGCGCCGCGTCGCCGAGCTGTTGGTGCTGCGCGAGGCGATGCCGCGCTCACTCCGGCACTGCATGGCGCGCGTGCACGGCACGCTGTCGCGGGTCGCGAACGAAAGTTCGACGGAGACGCTGCGCCGCGCGGGCGAGATCCATGCCGCGCTGCAGTACGGGCGCATCGAAGACGCGCTCGAGACCGGGCTGCGCGGGTATCTCGCGCGCTTCCTCACGCAGACCGCGGACTTGGGTGCGCGCATCGCCAACGACTTCCTGGTCTCCGAGGCCGCCGGCTGATGCTGCTGCACATCCACCACGAGACCACCTACCGCTACGACCGTCCGGTCAAGCACAGCGTGCAGAGCCTGCGGCTCACGCCGCGCACCGAGGCGGGCCAGCGCGTGCTGTCCTGGGCGCTGCATGCGCCAGGGCGGCGCTCGCAGCAGATCGATGCGCACGGGAACATCATGCACTTGCTGACGCTCGACGAGGCGCACGACGAGATCCAGCTCACGGTCACCGGCACCGTCGAGACCGAGGATGTCTCCGGCGCGATCGCCTCGGACCGCGGCCGCCTGTCGCCGCTCGTCTACCTGCCCGAGACCCGGCTCACCACCGCCGATGAGCCGCTGCGCGAGTTCGCGCGTCGTCATGCGTCGCCGACGCCGGACCGCGATGCCGTGCTGCGCCATGCGGAGGCCGTGCGCAGCGCGATGGACTACGTACCCGGCGTCACGGCGGTGTCCGACACGGCGGCACAGGCCTTCGCGCTCGGGCGCGGGGTGTGCCAGGACCATGCGCAGGTGATGATCGCGGGCTGCCGCGCGGTCGGCGTGCCGGCCCGCTACGTCAGCGGCTATCTGCTCACCGACCGCGACGACCATATCGCGAGCCATGCCTGGGTCGACGTCTGGATCGCCGCCGAGTCGGTCTGGTTCGCGGTCGACGTCACCAACGGGCGTCCGGGCGGTGCGCACCACTGTCGGCTTGCGGTCGGTCGCGATTACCTCGACGCCTGTCCCGTCCGCGGTGTGCGGCGCGGTGGTGGCAACGAGTCCATGAGCGCGCAGGTCGCGGTGTCCGGCACCGGGATCGACCGCCGCGCGACCGCGGGCCGGCCGCGGCTGGTGCAGCAGCACCAGGCGCAGCAGCAGTAGGCCCTGCAGTCCGCGCGGCACGCCCTTAGAATCCACCCATGACCTACTGCGTCGCCACTTCGCTCGACACCGGCATGGTGTTCCTGTCCGACTCCCGCACCAATGCGGGCGTCGACCACGTCAACACCTTCCGCAAGATGCATGTCTTCGAGCGCGCGGGCGACCGCGTGCTCGTGCTGATGACGGCGGGCAACCTCGCGGTGTCGCAAGCGGTGGTGCATGTGCTGCACGAGGCCGCGACCGACGCGCACGCCGACAGCCTCTACACGGCGCCCAACCTCTTCGAGGCCGCAGTGCTCGTCGGCGAGGCGCTGCGTGTCGTCCATCACCGCGATGCCGAGGCCTTCAAGGAGCACGGCATCGAGTTCAATCCGTCGTTCATCCTCGGCGGACAGATCCGCGGCGAGGCACCGCGGTTGTTCCAGGTCTATGCGGCGGGCAACTTCATCGAAGCCACCGCCGACACCCCGTACTTCCAGATCGGCGAGTCGAAGTACGGCAAGCCGATCCTCGACCGGGTGATCACGCGTTCGTCGAGTCTCGCCGAGGCCACCAAGTGCGCGTTGATCTCGATGGACTCCACCATCCGCTCGAACCTCAGCGTCGGCCCGCCGCTCGACCTCGTCTGCCTGCGCCGCGATGCGCTGCGCGTGCTCGTCCACCGCAACATCGCGGCGGACGACGATTATTTCCGGATGATCCGCAGCGGGTGGGGCGAGAGCCTGCGGCACGCGTTCCACGCCTTGCCCAACCCGACGCTCTGAACCCTCGGCGCGCGCGTGGCGCGCGGCATCAACTGCCGGTCGGCGCCTGGTCGGGCTGGCCGCCCAGCATCCGGTCGACGAGCCGCGAAGTGTACTGTCCCGGACGCGTGCGGCGGGCGACCAACGAATACACCGCTGGCACCACGAACAGCGTCAGCAGCACGGACAGCAGCGTGCCGTAGAACACGACCACGCCGATCGGTTCGCGTTGTTCGGCGCCCGCGCCGGTGGCGAACAGGAACGGGATGGCGCCGAAGGCCGTGCAGAGGCTGGTCATCAGGACCGGCCGCAGACGCACCACTGACGCCTCGATGATGGCTTCGCCGAACTCGATGCCGCGGTCGCGCAGCTGGTTGGCGAACTCGACGATCAGCACGCCGTTCTTGGCGGCGATGCCGATGAGCATGATCACCGCGATCTGGCTGAAGATGTTGATGCTCATGCCGTGCAGCTGCAGGCCGAACACCGCGCCGAGCAGCGCGGTCGGCACGGTCACCATGATGATCGCCGGGTGCACGAAGCTCTCGAACTGCGCCGCCAGCACCAGGAAGACGATGATCACGGCGAACAACAGCAGCGTCCACATCTGGCCGCCGCTGCGCACATAATCCGCGGAATCGCCGTCCCACATCAGCGTCGCGCCGGCGGGCAGTTCATTCGCGACCGTGCGCTCGAACCACTTGATGGCCTCGCCCATCGGGTAGCCTTCGGCGAGGTTGGCGCGGATCTCCACCGCGCGCTGACGGTCGAAGCGGCTGAGCTGGGTCGCGCCCGCGGTCTCGGTGAGCTGCACGATGGATGACAGCGGCACGAGCTCGCCGGTGCGGTCGGAGCGCACCTGCAGGTTGGTGAGGTCGGTGACGGTGGCGCGCTCGTCGGAGCGGCCCTGCAGCACGACGTTGTACTCGCGCCCGCGGTCGATGAAGGTGGTGACGATGCGCGAGCCGAGCATGGTCTCGAGCGTGCGTCCCACGGTCTGCAGCGATACGCCGAGGTCGGCGGCGCGGTCGCGGTCGATGGCGACGCGGATCTGCGGCTTGCGCGGCTTGAAGCTCGCGTCGACGCCCACGAGGCCCGGGTTCTCCTCGGCGAGCCGCGTCATCTTCGCGGACCACTCGGCGAGCTGCTCGTAGTCCGGGCCGCCGATGACGGCCTGCACCGGCACGTTCCAGCCGCCCCGCAGGCCGCCGGGCGCCATGGTGCTCGTGCGCACGCCCGGGAGCTTCGAGGCCTCTCGCTGGAAGGAGGCCGCGATCTCCTGCGCCGAACGCTTGCGCTCGCTCCAGTCGACGAGCGCGACGATGAGCCGCGCCGAGTTCACCGAACCGGTGCCGCCGTCCCAGCTGCCGGGGATGCGCAGCGTCACGCGGCGGATGTCGCCCTTCTCGAGCTCCTTGGCCGCGATCGCCTCGAGCTTGCGGCCGTATTCTTCGGTGTACTCGAAGCTTGCGCCCTCGGGGCCGGTGATGGTCACCATGACACGGCCGCCGTCGGCGGCGGGCGCGAACTCGGCCGGCAGGCCGCGGAAGCTGAGCGCGCCGACCAGCAACAGCGCCAGCACGAAGATGACGATCAGCCAAGGGCGGTGCATCAGCGAGCGCAGCCGGCGTCCGTACTGCGCGGATAGGGCCGCGAAGAACCGTTCGATGGCCCGCGCGAAGCGGCCGTGGCGCATGTCCTCCTCGCGCGGCAGGCGTGACGCCAGCATCGGCGTGAGCGTCAGCGCCACCAGCGCCGAGAACAGCACCGCGGCGGCGAGCGTCAGGCCGAACTCGCGGAACAGCCGGCCGTTCTCGCCGGGGAGGAACGACACCGGCACGAACACCGCGACCAGCGTCAGCGTGGTGGCGACCACCGCGAAGCCGATCTCGCGGCTGCCGCGCACGGCGGCGACGATCGGCGGCTCGTGCATCTCGGAGCGGCGGTGGATGTTCTCCAGCACCACGATCGAATCGTCGACCACGAGCCCGATCGCGAGCACGACGCCGAGCAGCGTGAGCACGTTGATGGAGTAGCCGAGCGCGTACAGCGCCATGAAGCCGGCGATGACCGACACCGGGATGGTGACCGCCGGGATCAGGGTGGCCCGCAGCGTTCCCAGGAATCCGTAGATGACGATGAGCACCGAGATGAACGCGAACGCCACCGCGATCAGCACCTCTTTCAGCGCCGCCTCGATGGCAAGGCCGTTGTCGGTGGTGATGACCAGCGTCGAGCCCTTCGGCAGCGTCGGGCGGAGCCGCTCGACCTCGGCGCGCACGCCTCGCACCACATCGCGCACGTTCGCCTTCGACTGCGCCTCGATGCCGATGCCGATGCCGACCTGGCCGTCGGTGCGCATCAGGGTGCGGTCGTTCTCGGCTGCAATGCGCACGTCCGCCACCTCGTTGAGGCGCACGAGGTGTCCCTCCGGACCGCGGCCGATCACGAGGTCGCGGAAGTCCTGCTCGGTCTCGAGGCCGACGGCGGTGCGCAGCGAGAACTCGCGGGCGCGCGACTCGAGCCGGCCTGCGGGCAGCTCGACGTTCTCGCGGCGCAGCGCGGTCTCGATGTCGCCGACGGTGAGCGAGCGCGCTGCGAGGGCCTGACGGTCGATCCAGATGCGCATCGCGGCGCGCCGTGCGCCGGACATGCTGGCGCGCGAGACGCCGGGCACCGTCGAGAGCCGGTCGAGCAGGTAGCGCTCGACATAGTCGGTGATCTCGAGCTGGTCCATGGTCTCCGAGTTGAAGGTCATGAACATGACCGACTCGCCGGAGCCGTCGGATTTGCTGATCTGCGGCGGGTCGGCCTCGGGGGGCAGCTGCGCGACCACGCGGCCGATGCGGTCGCGGACATCGTTGGCGGCGGCGTCGATGTTGCGGTCGGCGTCGAACTCGATGCGGATGCTCGAGCGCTCGTCCTCGCTGTCGGATTCGATCTTGAGCACGCCCTCGATGCCCGCGATGCGATCCTCGATGACCTGAGTGATCTTGTTCTCGACCACGTTCGCGGACGCACCGCGGTAGTTGGTGGTGATCGAGACCACCGGGCGGGTGATGTCGGGGTACTCGCGCACCGCGAGGCGCTCGAGCGAGACGAGACCGAAGATGATGAGCAGCAGGCTCAACACCGTGGCGAAGACGGGGCGGCGGATGCAGAACTCGGAGATGTGCATGGCGCGGCCGTCCCGATGTCAGGCGCGAGGCCGCGCGACGACGTCGCCGCCGTCGCGCACGCGTTGGGTGCCCTCGACGACCAGGGAGTCCTGCGCCGTGAGCCCGTCCAGCACGGCCACGAAGCCCGGCTCGCGGCCGCCCGTGCGCACCTCGACGCGCTTCGCCTTGCCATCCTTCACCACGAACACGTAGGTGCGGCCCTGTTCGGGCACCAGCGCCTCCTCGGGGATCATCAGCGTCGGCGTGGTCTTGGCGCGCAGGCTCACCGTCATGAAGAGACCCGGCTTGATGGCGCCGTCGGCATTCGGGAGCTCGGCACGCACCGCGATCGAGCGCGTCACCGGGTCGATGCGCGAGTCGAGGGTGGTGAGCGTGCCCTTGAAGGCGCGTTCGCCGAAGCCGTCGGCGCGCGCCTCGATGGGCAGCCCGGGCTCGAGGCTGCCGAGGAAGGACTGCGGCACGCTGAACTCGAGCTTGATGACCGAGGAATCGTCGAGCGTGGTGATGACGGTACCGGGGTTGACGAGGCTGCCGAGGCTCACGCGGCGCAGACCCGTACGGCCGGCGAACGGCGCACGGATCACGGTGTCGTTGAGGCGCGAGCGTGCGCCGGTGACGCGGGCCTCGCCGGTCTTGACGGCCGTCTCCAGCTGGTCGAGCTGGGCGCGCGACAGCGCCTGCGTGACCGACAGGTCACGGCCGCGGTTGAACTGGTTGCGGTTCTCCATGAGGCTGGCTTCGGCCTCCACCAGCGCCGCGGCGGTCTGCGCGCGGTCGAGTTCGACCAGCACCGAACCGGCGGCGACGCGCTGGCCTTCCTGGAAGCGGATCGCCGTCACGGTATTGGCGACCTTCGAGGTGATGTCCACGGACTCGCGCGCGAGCGCCGTGCCGACCGCTTCGATGGACGCACCGAAGGGGCGAACTTCGCCTTGGGTGACCAGCACTTCCGCGGGCGGCGGGCCGCCGCGGCCCATCGGCCGGTCCCCGGGGCCGCCCGCTGCCGGGCCGCCCGCTGCGGGGCCGCCTTTCGAGCAGCCGGCGACTGCGACGAGGGCAAGCAGGGCGAGGAGGCTCGAGGCGCGGGCGACGCGAGTCATGATGGCAAGGTTATCCACGGGATGACCCCAAAACGGGGGGTGGATTCTATCCCAAAAGGGGCCCCCAAAAGGGCCCAAAGGGGGGGGCGTCAGGCCACCCGGCCGCGCATCCCGCCCCGGCGCCAGTCTTCGATGTTGGCCGCCAATTCGTCGAGGCAGCGCTGGCGGGACTCGCGCGCGGCCCAGGCCATGTGGGGGGTCACGATCAGGTTGGGCAAGTCGGGCGCGAACAGCGGGCTGCCGTCCACCGGGGGCTCCTCCGGCAGCACGTCGATGGCGGCCCCGCCGAGTCGGCGGGCACGCAGTGCCTCGGCGAGGGCGGCGACGTCGACCAGCGCGCCGCGCGCGGTGTTGATGAGGATCGCATCGGGCTTCATGCGCGCGAGACGCGCCGCCGAGATGAGCCCGGTGGTCTCCGGCGTGAGCGGACAATGCAGCGACACGACATCGGCACGTGCCAGCAGTTCGTCGAGGTCGACGCGGCCCGGCTGCGGCACGCCGCCCGGCCGGTCCGCCACGATCACCTGCATCCCGAGCGCCGATTCGCAGGCGCGCGCGACGGCGCTGCCGAGCGCGCCCCAGCCGACGATGCCGAGGGTGCGGCCGCGCAGTTCGCGGATGGGATGGTGCAGCAGCCCGAAGCTCGTGGCGCGCGTCCAGGTGCCGTCCACGGCCTCGCGCGAGTACTCGGCGAGGTGGTGCGTGAGGTGCAGCAGCACGCCGAGCACGTGTTGTACCACCGAAGGCGTGCAGTAATCGCGGATGTTGCACACCGCCACGCCACGCTCCCGTGCCGCCGAGAGGTCGATGTTGTTGGTGCCGGTGGCGGTGAGGCCGATGAACCGCAGCGCCGGCGCGCCCTCGATCAGCTCGCGGGTGAGGCGGGCCTTGTTGGTCAGCACCACCTCGCAGCCTGCGATGCGTGTCGCGATCTGTTCGGGCTGGGTATGCGCATGCAACACGAGTCCGGGGGCCGCCGAGCGCAAAGAGGCCGGATCGAGGTCGTCGCCGACCGTGCCGAAATCGAGGAACACCGCGGACATGGTGGTCAGAACTGCAGCAGGAACACGCTGTCGGCGATGCAGGCCGGCTTCGCGCCGCCCTCGATCTCCACGGTGCAGCGTTCGGTCCCCTGCAGCACGCCGGGCTTCAGCTCCACGGCCGCGAGCAAGGTGAAACGCGCGCGGATCCGCGCGCCGACCGGTACCGGCGCGGGGAACCGCACCTTGTCGAGGCCGTAGTTGATGACCTGGCGGACACCGGGGAAGCTCTTCGTGGGGTCGACCAGGTCGCGCAGCATCACCAACAAAGAAAGCGTGAGATAGCCGTGCGCGATGGGTCCGCCGAACGGGGATTCACGGCGGGCGCGTTCCGGGTCCACGTGGATCCATTGGTGGTCGCCCGTGGCATCGGCGAAGGCGTCGACGCGCTGCTGCGTGATCGGCAGCCAGTCGCTGACGTGGACTTCCTGGCCGATCCGGGCCTGCAGGGTGGCGAGGGCGTTCGCGGCGGCGGGATTGCTCATGTCGTGAAGGTTACCGCA
>JBIIVD010000051.1:0-13167 GCA_044339635.1 Steroidobacteraceae bacterium
TCTACAACCCGGAGACCGACAACACCGCGTTGATCGGCGCCCTCGAGAAGTCGAACGTCACGGTGATCGGCCGCGCGCCCAAGCAGCCGAACTTCCTCGCGCAGCTCGTGCTGCAGCTCGCCCCGGCGCTGCTCCTCATCCTGGTGTTCGCCTGGATGCTGCGCCAGATGCAGGGTGGCGGCGCCGGCGGGCGCGGTGCGATGTCCTTCGGCAAGAGCCGTGCGCGGTTGCTGAGCGAAGACCAGGTCAACGTCACCTTCGCGGACGTCGCGGGCGTCGATGAGGCCAAGACCGAGGTCGGCGAGATCGTCGACTTCCTCAAGGACCCCTCCAAGTTCCAGAAGTTGGGCGGCAAGATCCCGAAGGGCGTGCTGATGGTCGGCAGCCCCGGCACCGGCAAGACATTGCTCGCGCGCGCCATCGCGGGCGAGGCCAAGGTGCCGTTCTTCACCATCTCCGGCTCCGACTTCGTCGAGATGTTCGTCGGCGTCGGCGCCTCGCGCGTGCGCGACATGTTCGAGCAGGCCAAGAAGCACGCGCCCTGCATCATCTTCATCGACGAGATCGACGCGGTCGGTCGGCACCGCGGCGCCGGCCTCGGCGGCGGCCACGACGAGCGCGAGCAGACCCTCAACCAGCTGCTGGTCGAGATGGACGGCTTCGAGGGCAACGAGGGCATCATCGTCATCGCCGCCACCAACCGTCCGGACGTGCTCGACCCGGCGCTGCTGCGCCCGGGCCGCTTCGACCGCCAGGTCGTGGTGCCTCTGCCCGATGTCCGCGGCCGCGAGCAGATCCTCAAGGTCCACATGCGCAAGGTCCCGCTCGGCGACGACGTCAAGCCGGCGCTGATCGCGCGCGGCACGCCGGGCTTCTCCGGCGCCGACCTCGCCAACCTCGTCAACGAGGCCGCGTTGTTCGCGGCCCGCGCCAACAAGCGCATCGTCGGCATGGACGAGTTCGAGCGCGCCAAGGACAAGATCATGATGGGCGCCGAGCGGCGTTCCATGGTCATGTCCGACGAGGAGAAGCGCATGACGGCCTACCACGAGGCCGGCCACGCCATCGTCGGCATCACCGTGCCCGAGCACGACCCCGTCTACAAGGTCACCATCATCCCGCGCGGCCGTGCGCTCGGTGTGACGCAGTTCCTGCCCGAGCAGGACCGTTACTCCATGAGCAAGCGCCGCATCGAAAGCGCCATCGCCACGCTCTTCGGCGGCCGCATCGCCGAGGAGATCATCTTCGGCGCCGACGCGGTCACGACCGGCGCCTCCAACGACATTGAGCGCGCCACCGACCTCGCGCGCAACATGGTCACCAAGTGGGGCCTCTCCGACCGGCTCGGTCCGCTCACGTACTCCGACGAGTCGGGCGAAGTGTTCCTCGGCCGGTCGGTCACCCAGACCAAGCAAGTGTCCGACGAGACCGCGCACGCGATCGACCAGGAAGTCCGCCGGGTCATCGAGAGCAACTACCAGCGCGCCCGCAGCATCCTCGAGACCCACCTCGACAAACTGCACGCCATGGCGGATGCGCTCGTGAAATACGAGACCATCGATGATGGTCAGATCAAGGACATCATGGCCGGCCGTCCGCCGAGCCCGCCGTCGGGCTGGGACGACTCGGTGCAGAGCGGGCCGTCCGGTCCGTCGGGCACTGGGCCGCGTCCGGCGCCTGGCATCGGCCCAGCGGCGGGCGAGGGCAGCGCCGGCTGATCCCCGTGCCGACGCCTGCGGGTCTCGCGCTGCCCGCGGAAACACTCGACCTCCATCAGCCGCTCGTCATGGGCGTGCTCAACGTCACGCCCGATTCTTTCTCGGACGGCGGCCGCCACGCTGCCTTCGAGGATGCCCTGCGCGCCGCCGAGGCCATGCTCGCCGCGGGCGCTGCGTTCATCGATGTCGGCGGGGAATCCACCCGCCCCGGCGCCACGCCGGTCGCACCCGACGAGGAGCTGCGGCGCGTGCTTCCGGTGGTGCGTGCGCTCGTCGCGCGCGGCGCGCGGGTCTCGCTCGACAGCAGCAAACCCGAGGTCATCGCCCCCTGTCTCGCCGAGGGCGTCGCGCTCGTCAACGATGTCCGGGCGCTGCACCTGCCGGGCGCCTTGGCGGCGGTCGCCGCCAGCGACGCCGCGGTGTGCCTGATGCACATGCAGGGTGAGCCCGGTTCCATGCAGTCGGATCCGCGTTACAGGGACGTCGTCCTCGAGGTCGGCGCGTTCCTCGATGCCCGCGTCGCGGCCTGCGAGGCGGCCGGCATCGCCCGCGGGCGGATGGTCCTCGATCCGGGTTTCGGGTTCGGCAAGACCCTGACGCACAACCTCGAACTGTTGCGGCGCCTGCCACGCCTGGCCGCCGCCGGCCTGCCGCTGCTGGCGGGCCTGTCGCGCAAGAGCATGATCGGCGCGCTGACCGGGCGTCCGCCCGGCGAACGCCTGGCCGGCGGCCTCGCGCTCGCGCTCGCCGCAGTGGAGGGCGGAGCGCGTATCATCCGCACCCACGATGTGGCCGAGACGGTCGATGCGCTGAAGGTCTGGGGCGCGTTCCGCACGGTGGAGGGCTGAGCGTGGCAAGGAGATATTTCGGTACCGATGGCGTGCGCGGCCGGGTCGGCCATCCGCCGCTCACCGTGGATTTCGTGCTGCGGCTCGCGAGCGCCGCCGCGCGGGCGCTCGCGCCCGAGGGCGGCACCGTGCTCATCGGCAAGGACACGCGGCTCTCGGGCTACATGTTCGAGGCCGCGCTCGAGGCCGGCTTCGTCGCCGCCGGCATGGACGTCATGCTGATCGGCCCGTTGCCGACACCCGGCATCGCCTACATGACGCGGCATTTCGGCTGCCGCTTCGGCGTCGTCATCAGCGCCTCGCACAACGCCTATGAAGACAACGGCATCAAGTTCTTCGATGCCGAGGGCGGCAAGCTCTCGGATGCCGATGAGGAGCGCATCGAGGCCGAGCTCGAGCGCGACCCGGTCACCCGCGAGTCGAACGCGCTCGGGCGCGTGACCCGCGTCGACAAGACCCGCAAGGCCTACCAGGACTTCTGCATCTCGACGGTCCCGCCCGGCTTCTCGGTGGGCGGCATGAAGATCGTCGTCGATTGCGCGCACGGCGCGGGCTACAAGGTCGCCCCCCGCATCCTCACGGACATCGGCGCCGAGATCGTGCCCATCGGCTGCTCGCCGAACGGCCGCAACATCAACCTCAACTGCGGCGCGACCTCGCCCGAGCTGCTGCAGCTCACGGTCACCGGCGTGCGCGCCCCCGTCGGCATCGCGCTCGATGGCGACGGCGACCGCCTCGTCATGGTCGACCACCTCGGCCGCAAGGTCGACGGTGACCAGCTGCTGTACGTGATCGCGCGCGCCAGACACGCCGCAGGCACCCTCAAGGGCCCGGTCGTCGGCACGCTCATGACCAACTTCGGCCTCGAGCGCGCGTTCGCCGACCTCGGCATCGATTTCCGCCGCGCCGGCGTCGGCGACCGTTACGTGCTCGCCATGCTGCGCGAGACCGGCGGTGTGCTCGGCGGCGAGACCTCCGGCCACCTGCTCACGCTCGACCATGCGACCACCGGCGATGCGATGGTGGCGGCGCTGCAGGTGCTCGCGATCATGCAGCAGTCCGGCCGCATGCTCGCCGAGCTCGTCGCCGACCTGCCGCTGCTGCCGCAAAAACAGGTCGCGGTGAAGGTCGCCCAAAGATTCGACCCCGGCACCCGCCCGGACGTGGTCGCGGTGCGCGAGCGCATCGAAGCGCAGTTGGCCGGGTGCGGCCGTGTCGTGCTGCGCGCCTCCGGCACCGAACCCGTGATCCGCGTCATGGTCGAGGCCGAGGAGCGCGCCGAGGCCGAGGCCGCCGCGCAGGCGCTCGCCAAGGCCGTCCAGGAGTCCGTCGCATGAGCCACACCCGTCGTCGTCTGGTCGCCGGAAATTGGAAGATGCACGGCTCGCGCGCCGCGAACGCCGCGCTGGTGGCCGGGGTCCGCGCCGCGCTGCCGGCGGGTGCCGACTGCGTGCTGTGTCCGCCCTTCGTCTACCTGCCGGACGTCGCCGCCGCCGTGGCCGGCTCGCCCATCGGTCTTGGCGCTCAGGACCTCAGCGCCGAGGCGGGGCAGGGGGCTTATACGGGCGAGGTCGGCGGGGCGATGCTGCGGGACGTCGGCTGCAGCCATGTCATCGTCGGCCACTCGGAACGCCGCGCCCGCCACGGCGAGACCGACGCCCTGGTCGCCCGCAAGGCGGCCGCGGCGCTGGCCGCGGGGCTCGTGCCCATCGTCTGCGTCGGTGAGACCCTCGAGGAGCGCGACGCCGGCATCACGCCGGCGGTGGTCGGCCGCCAGCTCGCCGCCGTGCTCGATGAGTGCGGGGTCGGCGCCTTCCGGACCGTCGTCACCGCCTACGAACCCGTCTGGGCGATCGGTACCGGCCGGACCGCCTCCCCGGAGCAGGCCCAGGAGATCCACGCGCTCCTCCGTGGCCTCATCGCCTCCCGGGATGCTACAATCGCCGGCTCAGCGAGGCTCCTGTACGGGGGCAGCGTCAAGGCGGGCAACGCGGCGGAGCTCTTCGCCATGCCCGACATCGACGGCGGCCTCATCGGCGGCGCCTCGCTGAAGGTGGATGAATTCGCGGCCATCCTGGTGGCCGCGTCGGCGTGAAGCCGCTCGCCACCCTCGCCAGGGCAGGTCAGGTCTCCAAGGAACATCAATGCTCACCGCGCTCACCATCGTGCAGGTCTTCGTCTCGATCGGCATCATCGCGCTCGTGCTCCTGCAGCGTGGCCGTGGTGCGGATGCGGGCGCGGGTTTCGGCGCGGGCGCCTCGGGCAGCGTGTTCGGCGCGCGCGGCGCCACGACCGGCTTGTCGCGCTCGACGGCCGTGCTCGCCGCCATCTTCATGCTCAACAGCCTGGCGCTCGCGTGGTACGGTACGCGCCCGGTGCAGTCGACATCGCCCGGCCTGATCGGCGAGAGTGTGACGGAAGTCACGCAACCCGCTTCGGCGCCGGCCGCTGCGGCACCGGCACCGGCCTTGCCGGTGACCGACGTTCCGGCGCCTGCGCCGACGACGCCGGCAGCGCCGGCGCGCTGAAAACAAAAGGCGAAACGCACATATTCGCGGACGTGGTGGAATTGGTAGACACACTAGCTTGAGGGGCTAGCGCCGCAAGGTATGGGAGTTCGAGTCTCCCCGTCCGCACCAAATCTCGAGTCGCTTACTGTACAATGCGCCCCGCTTGCAGCACGGGGGTTGCGCGACATCCGTCGCGTTCGTGCAAGGGCGGAACAAATGCTGTCACAGTACTTGCCAGCACTGATCTTTCTCGGCGTGGCCACGGGTCTCGCCGCAGTGCTTCTTCTCCTCGGGACGGGTCTCGGCCGCTGGTTCGCGCGCGCGCCCGACGACGCCGAAAAGCGCTCGGCCTACGAGTGCGGCTTCGAGGCCTTCGAGGACACGCGCATGAAGTTCGACGTGCGCTACTACCTCGTCGCGATCCTCTTCATCGTCTTCGATCTCGAGATCGCCTTCCTGTTCCCCTGGGCGGTCGCGCTCGGGAGCATCGGCGGCTTCGGCCTCGTCTCGATGGGGATCTTCCTCGCCATCCTCGTGGTGGGTTTCATCTACGAGTGGAAGAAGGGGGCGCTCGAGTGGGATTGACCGCCGGCAACGACGCGCAGGGCTTCGCCCAGCGCGGCTTCGTCACCACCCAGGTCGACAACCTCGTCAACTGGGCGCGCACCGGGTCGCTGTGGCCCATGACCTTCGGGCTCGCCTGCTGCGCCGTCGAGATGATGCATGCTGGCGCCTCCCGCTACGACCTCGACCGCTTCGGCGTCGTGTTCCGGCCGAGCCCGCGCCAGTCGGACGTCATGATCGTCGCCGGCACCCTCGTCAACAAGATGGCCCCGGCGCTGCGCAAGGTCTATGACCAGATGCCCGAGCCCCGCTGGGTCATCTCGATGGGCTCCTGCGCGAACGGCGGCGGCTACTACCACTATTCGTACGCCGTCGTGCGCGGCTGCGACCGCATCGTGCCGGTCGATGTCTACGTGCCGGGCTGTCCGCCCACGGCCGAGGCGCTGCTCTACGGCATCATCCAGTTGCAGAAGAAGATCGCCCGCACCAGCACGGTGGCCCGCCCATGAGCGACGCCCTCGCGGACCTGCTGCTCGAGGCTACCGGCGGTGCGGCGCGCCTCGTGCCCTCGCTCCCCGGCGAGCACACCCTCGAGTGCGATGCCGCTGCCTGGATCGCCGTCGCCACGGCGCTGCGCGACCACCCGCAGCTGCGTTTCGACCAGCTCGTCGACCTCTGCGGCGTCGACTACCTCGACTACGGCCGCTCCGAATGGAAGACGCTCTCCGCGACCGGCTCAGGCTTCTCGCGCAGCGTGAACCGCGAGGTCGCGCACCCTGAGCGCGCGCCCGGCACGCGCTTCGCGGTCGTCGTGCACCTGCTGTCGGTGGCGCACAACCGCCGCCTGCGGCTGCGCGCGTTCTGCGCCGATGACGCCGAGCCCATGATCGACTCCCTCGTCGGCATCTGGGCCTCGGCCAACTGGTTCGAGCGCGAGGCCTTCGATCTCTTCGGCATCCTCTTCGCCGGCCACCCGGACCTGCGCCGCATCCTCACCGACTACGGCTTCATCGGGCACCCGTTCCGCAAGGACTTCCCGCTGATCGGCCAGGTCGAGGTCCGCTACGACCCCGCCAAGCAGCGCGTGGTCTACGAGCCCGTGAGCATCGAGCCGCGCACGCTCGTCCCGCGCGTCATCCGCGACGACAACCGCTACGACCCCGCGCTGACGGGACGCTGACACGATGCCCGAGATCCAGTCCTACACGATGAACTTCGGCCCGCAGCACCCTGCGGCGCACGGCGTGCTGCGCCTCGTGCTCGAGCTCGACGGCGAGGTCATCCAGAAGGCCGACCCGCACATCGGTCTGCTGCACCGCGCCACCGAGAAGCTCGCCGAATCCAAGCCCTTCAACCAGTCCATCGGCTACATGGACCGGCTCGACTACGTCTCGATGATGTGCAACGAGCACGCGTACGTGATGGCCATCGAGCGCCTGCTCGGCGTCACGCCGCCGCTGCGCGCCCAGTACATCCGCGTGATGTTCGACGAGATCACCCGCATCCTGAACCACCTCATGTGGCTCGGTGCGCACGGCCTCGACATCGGCGCGATGACGGTCTTCCTGCTCGCCTTCAAGGAGCGCGAGGACCTCATGGACTGCTACGAGGCGGTCTCGGGCACGCGCATGCACGCCACCTACTACCGCCCGGGCGGGGTGCACCGCGACCTGCCGCGCGAGATGCCGCTCTACCAGGCCTCGCGCTGGCGCAGCCAGAAGGACGCCGACCGCCTCAACGAGGCGCGCGCCGCCGGCCTGCTGCCCTTCATCGAGGATTTCACCCGGCGCTTCCCGAAGGCCGTCGACGAGTACGAGACGCTGCTCACCGACAACCGCATCTGGAAGCAGCGCACCGTCAACATCGGCGTCGTGACGCCGGAGCGCGCGCTGCAGCTCGGCTTCACGGGTCCGATGCTGCGCGGCTCCGGGATCGCCTGGGACCTGCGCAAGAAACAGCCCTACGACGTCTACGACCGCATGCAGTTCGACATCCCGGTGGGCGCCAACGGCGACTGCTACGACCGCTACCTCGTCCGCATGGAGGAACTGCGCCAATCGAACCGCATCGTCGCGCAGTGCGTGGAGTGGCTGAAGCAGAACCCCGGTCCGGTGATGGTCGACGACGCCAAGGTCCGGCCGCCGCGGCGCGAGAACATGAAGGGCGACATGGAATCGCTCATCCACCACTTCAAGTTGATGACCGAGGGCTACTGCGTGCCCGAGGGCGAGACCTACGCTGCGGTCGAGGCGCCCAAGGGCGAGTTCGGCATCTACCTCGTCTCGGACGGCGCCAACAAACCCTACCGCCTCAAGTGCCGCGCGCCCGGGTTCCCGCACCTCGCCTCGCTCGAGGAGATGGTCACCGGCCACATGCTGGCCGACGTGGTCGCGGTCATCGGCACACAGGACATCGTCTTCGGGGAGATCGACCGATGAGCGGCCCACAGGACGGCGCCATCGCCGGCGTCCCCACCAGCGACGGCCAGCGTTTCCTGCCGGGCGACGGCCCGCAGGTCGCGCTGCTCACCGCGCACACCCGCCACGAGATCGACGGCTGGATCGCGCGCTTCCCGGCCGGCCGGCAGCGCTCGGCCACGCTCTCGGCGCTGCGGTTCGTGCAGGAGCAGAACGACGGCTTCCTCACGCCAGCGCTCATGGACGCCGTCGCCGAGTACCTGCGGCTGCCGCCCATCCAGGTCTACGAGGTCGCCACCTTCTACTCGATGTTCGAGACGCATCCCTGCGGCCGACATCACGTCAGCGTCTGCACCAACATCTCCTGCTGGCTCAACGGCGGCGAGGACATCCTCGCGCACTGCGAGCGCAAGCTCGGCATCAAGGTCGGCGAGAGCACGCCGGACGGCCGCATCTTCCTCAAGAGGGAAGAGGAGTGCCTCGCGGCCTGCACCGGCGCGCCGATGATGATGGTCGACCACCACTTCCACGAGCATCTGACGCCCGCCAAGGTCGACCAGATCCTCGATGAACTCAAGTGAGCCCCGAGCGATGACCACCGCCCTCGATACCTGGCGTGACCGCATGAACCTCGTGGTGTTCGAGCCGCTCGGCAGCGGCATCGAGCGCCCCTGGACCCTCGAGTCCTACCTCAAGATCGGCGGCTACTCGTCCTGGCGCAAGGTGCTCGCCGGCGAGATGACGCGCGAACAGGTCATCGACGCCGTCAAGGCGAGCGGCCTGCGCGGTCGCGGTGGCGCGGGCTTCCCGACCGGCACCAAGTGGTCGTTCATGCCGCGCAACGCGCCGATGCAGAAATACGCCGTCTGCAACTCCGACGAGAGCGAGCCCGGCACCTGCCACGACCGCGACATCCTGCGCTTCAACCCGCACTCGCTCATCGAGGGCATGGCGCTCGGCGGCTACGCCATGGGCGCGACCGTCGGCTACAACTACATCCGCGGCGAGTTCCTGGGCGAGCCCGTGCCGCGCTTCGAGGCGGCCGTCAAAGAAGCCTACGACGCGGGCCTGCTCGGCAAGAACGTGCAGGGCAGCGGCATCGACTTCGACCTCTACACCTTCGTCGGCGCCGGCGCCTACATCTGCGGCGAAGAGACGGCGCTCCTCGAATCGCTCGAGGGCAAGCAGGGCAAGCCGCGCTTCAAGCCGCCGTTCCCGGCGGCCTTCGGCCTCTACGGCCAGCCGACCACCATCAACAACACCCAGAGCTACGCCTCGGTGCCCACGATCCTGCGCAAGGGACCGGAGTGGTTCGCGCAGCTCGGCACGACGAACGCGGGCGGCACGGTCATCTTCTCGGTGTCGGGCCATGTCGGAAAGCCCGGCAACTACGAACTGCCGCTCGGCGTCCCCTTCAAAGACCTGCTCGAGATCTCGGGCGGCGTGCGCGACGGCCGCAAACTGAAAGCCGTGATCCCGGGCGGCTCTTCCGTGAAGGTCGTCCCCGGCGACACCATGCTCGGCGTCAACATGGACTACGACTCGCTGCGTGCGGTCGGCTCCTCCGTCGGCTCCGCCGCGGTCATCATCATGGACGAGACCACCTGCATGGTGCGCGCGCTCGAGCGCATCTCGCGCTTCTACAAATCCGAGTCCTGCGGCCAGTGCACGCCCTGCCGCGAGGGCACGGGCTGGCTCAACCGCGTGCTGCGCCGCATCGTCGACGGGCAGGGCCGCATGGAAGACCTCGGTCTGCTGGTCGATGTCGCGGGCCGCATCGAGGGCCACACCATCTGCGCGCTCGGCGACGCCGCGGCTTGGCCCGTGCAGAGCTTCCTCAAACACTACCGCCACGAATTCGAGTACATGATCCAGCACCGCGGACGCAGCATCGTCGAGACGGGGAGGGTCGCGGCCTGAGGGCCGCGTGACGCACGCCATGGCAGCGCAGCCGCAGGACGACCTCGTCAACCTCGAGATCGACGGCAAGGCCGTCAAGGCCCGCAAGGGCGCGATGATCATCCACGCCACCGACGCGCACGGCGCATACGTGCCGCGTTTCTGTTACCACGACAAGCTGCCGGTCGCGGCCAACTGCCGCATGTGCCTCGTCGAGGTCGAAAAGGCGCCGAAGCCCTTGCCCGCCTGCGCGACGCCGGTCGCCGAGGGCATGAAGGTCTTCACCAAATCGCCGGTCGCCATCGGCGCCCAGAAGGCGACGATGGAGTTCCTGCTCATCAACCACCCGCTCGACTGCCCGATCTGCGACCAGGGCGGCGAGTGCGAGCTGCAGGACCTCGCGCTCGGCTTCGGTCGTGACATCGCGCGCTTCAACGAGCGCAAGCGCGTGGTCAAGGACAAAGACCTGGGTCCGCTCGTCTCCACCGACATGACGCGCTGCATCCACTGCACGCGTTGCGTGCGCTTCGGCCAGGACATCGCCGGCATCCCGGAGCTCGGCACCACCGGCCGCGGCGAGCACATGGAGATCGGCACCTACGTCGAGAAAGCCGTCGAGCACGAGCTCTCCGGCAACATCATCGACCTCTGCCCGGTGGGTGCGCTCAACAGCAAGCCCTTCCGCTACCAGGGCCGCTCCTGGGAGATGACGCAGTCGCCGCTGGTCGCGCCGCACGACGGCCTCGGCACCAATCTCTTCGGCCATGTGCTGCGCGGCCGCCTCAAGCGCGTCGTGCCGCGCGCCAACGACGACATCAACGAGACCTGGATCGCCGACCGCGAGCGCTTCAGCTACGAAGGCCTGCTCGCCGCCGACCGCCTGACAAAGCCCCGCCTGCGCGAGGGCGGCGAGTGGCGCGAGGTCGACTGGGAGACCGCGCTCGGCGCGGCCGCCCGCGGGCTGGCGGCGGCGGGTGCCTCGACGGGCCTGCTCGCGCACCCCTCGCTCACCCTCGAGGAACTCCACCTCGCATCGCGCGTCGTGCGCGGCCTCGGGTCTGCCAACCTCGACCATCGCCTGCGTCAGCGCGATTTCCGCGGCGATGCCGCGGCCCTCGCGGTGCCGGGTCTCGGCCTGCCGCTCGCGGCGGTGGACGGCCTCTCCGGGCTGCTCGTCATCGGCAGCCACCTGCGCGCCGAATTGCCGCTGCTCGCGCACCGCGTGCGCAAGGCTGCGGTGCGGGCCCGCGCACAGGTCGCCTTCCTCGACCTCGCCGCGCGCGAGTACCGCTTCCCGGTGGCCTCGCAGATCGTCGCCGCGCCCGCCGACTGGACGCGCGGCTTGGCGGGTCTGCTGGTCGCGACCGCCGAGGTCGCGGGCGCCGCGCCGGCTGCCGCGTTCTCATCGCTGATCGCAGGCCTGACCCCGAGCGAGGCCGAGCGCACCGCGGCCCGTGCGCTCTGCACCGGCACGAACCGCGCCGTGTGGCTCGGCGCGATGGCGCTGCGTCATCCGGCTTACGCCGACCTCCGCGCGCTCGCCGCCGAGATCGCGCGCCTCGCGGGCGCGACGCTCGGCACGCTGGCCGAGGGCGGCAACGCCGCCGGTGCCGCGCTCGCCGGCGTCCTGCCGCAAGGTGGCGAACGCGCCGGGCTCGATGCGCTCGCGATGCTGCGTGCGCCGCAGCGCGCCTATCTGCTGGTCGGCGCCATCGAGCCGCGCCACGACCTCGCCGATCCGGTCGCCGCCGAGGCCGCGTTCGCCGCTGCGGCCTGCGTGGTCGCCATCACCCCGTACGCCAGCGAAGAGCTGCTGCGTCACGCCCACGTGCTGCTGCCGATGGGCGCCTTCGCCGAGACCTCGGGCACCTACGTGAACCTCGAGGGCCGCTGGCAGAGCCACCCGGGCGCGATCGCGCCGCCGGGCGAGGCGCGTCCCGGCTGGAAGATCCTGCGCGTGCTCGGCAACCTGCTGCAGCTCGAGGGGTTCGCCCACGAGAGCTCCGAGCAGGTGCGTGACGAACTGCGTGCGCGGCTCGACGCCGCGGCCTCGACGGGCGCGGCCTCGACGGGCGCGGCCTCGACGGGCGCGGGCGCAGCGGGCGCCGCTGCGGCCTTGCCGTCGGCGTTGCCGGCAGGCGCGCTCGGCGCCATCGCGTCGCTGCCTGTCGCGGCGCTCGATGTGCCGATGTACGCCATCGACGCCGTCCTGCGCCGCAGCCCCGCGCTGCAGGCGACCGCCATCGCGCGCGCCGGGGGGGCGGCATGACCGCGCTGCTCTCGTACTGGCTCGCGTACTGGGAAGGTTTGCCGGACGTCGTGCGCTCGACGGTCTGGATCCTCCTCGTCACCGTCGCGGTGATCCTCTCCGTCGCGTTCACCACGCTCTGGGAGCGCAAGGTCATCGGCTGGATGCAGCTGCGCAAGGGACCGAACCGCGTCGGCAGCATTTTCGGGCTGCTGCCCGGCATCTTCCAGCCCTTCGCCGACGTCATCAAACTGCTGCTCAAGGAAGTGGTGCTGCCCTCGGCTGCCAACAAATGGCTGTTCCGCGTGGCGCCCGCCATCACCCTGATCCCGGCCTTCGCCGCTTGGGCGGTGATGCCGCTCGACCCGGACCTCGTCATCGCCGACATCGACGCGGGACTGCTCTACGTGCTCTCGCTCACGTCGGTGGGCGTGTACGGCATCATCCTCGCCGGCTGGGCCGCCAACTCCAAATACGCGTTCCTCGGCGCCATGCGCTCGGCGGCGCAGATCGTCGCCTACGAGATCGCCATGGGCTTCGCGCTGGTGGGCGTGGTGATGGCTGCGGGCACCCTAAACCTCGGCGACATCGTGCGCGCGCAGCAGGGCGGGGTGGGCGACTGGTTCTTCATCTGGCTGTTCCCGCTGTTCGTCGTCTACCTCATCGCCGGCGTCGCCGAGACCAACCGCGCGCCGTTCGACGTGGCCGAGGGCGAATCCGAGATCGTCGCCGGCTTCCACGTCGAGTATTCCGGCATCGCCTTCGCGCTCTTCTTCCTGGCCGAATACGCCAACATGATCCTCATCGCGGGGCTCACCGCGGTGTTCTTCCTGGGAGGCTGGCTGAGCCCCTTCGAGGGCATCCTCGCGGCGGACAACCCGCTCGCGCAGCCCGGCTTCCACTGGCTCTTCCTCAAGCTCTTCTTCTTCCTCACCTGCTTCATGTGGTACCGCGCGACCTTCC
>JBIIVD010000021.1:0-41295 GCA_044339635.1 Steroidobacteraceae bacterium
CCGCAGCAGCACAACGAAGGCAACTTCATCGTCTCGCTCGGGCTCCTCACGCCGCTGCTCGCGGCGCGCGCCGAGGCGCTCGGCGTCGATGTGTTCCCGGGCTTCGCCGCCGCCCATCCGCTCTTCAACGAGGACGGCTCGGTCGCGGGTGTGCAGATCGGTGATGTCGGCATAGAGAAGTCGGGCGAGCCCGGCCCGAACTTCGCGCCGGGTCCCGAGGTGCGCGCGCGCATCACGGTGCTCGCCGAGGGCTGCCGCGGCAGCATCAGCAAGCAGCTCATCAAGAAGTACGCGCTCGACGCCGACTGCGACCCGCAGACCTACGGGCTCGGCTTCAAGGAATTGTGGCAACTGCCGCCCGGGCGGGTGGAGCCGGGCCTCATCCAGCACAGCATCGGCTGGCCGCTCGACTCGGGCACCTACGGCGGCAGCTTCCTCTATCACCTCGACAAGGACCGCGTGTACGTGGGCTATGTGGTCGGTCTCGACTACCGTGACCCGCGCCTGAAGCCCTTCGAGGCCTTCCAGCAGTTCAAACACCACCCGAGCGTGCGCAAGCTGCTCGAGGGCGGCGAGATCCTCGCTGCGGGCGCGCGCACCATCGCCGCCGGCGGCTGGCAGTCGCTGCCGAAGATGGAGATGCCGGGCGCGATGCTCGTCGGCGACGCCGCAGGCACGCTCAACGTCGCCAAGATCAAGGGCATCCACCAGGCGTTGCGCTGCGGCATGCTCGCCGCGGAGCACCTCGCCGAGCACGGCGCGCCCGCAGGCTTCGACGCGCGCTGGCGCGCCTCAGAAGGCGGCCAGGAACTGCGCAAAGTCCGCAACATCAAGCCGGGGTTCAAGCGCGGGCGATGGTTCGCGCTCGCCAACGCGGCGCTCGAGACACTGCTCGGCGGCCGCACGCCCTGGACGCTGCGCAACAAGGCGGCCTACGCGGAGACGCAGCGGCTCGCCGACTTCGAGTCGCCCGACCGCGGCTGGACCGACCGAAGCCTGCCGCCGCGCGACCGCCTCGCCTCGGTGTTCTTCGCCAACAATTCGCACGAAGAGAACCAGCCGATCCACCTCAAGGTGCGCGATCCCTCGATCTGCGCGACGACCTGCGCCACCGAGTACGGCAACCCCTGCCAGAACTTCTGCCCGGCCAACGTCTACGAGATGGTGGACGACGGCGCCGGCAGCAAGCGCCTGCAGATCAATTCCTCGAACTGCGTGCACTGCAAGGCCTGCGACATCAAGGACCCTTACCAGATCATCGATTGGACGACGCCCGAAGGCGGCTCGGGGCCGATCTACCAGTCGCTCTGACCTCCTCCCGACAGTCGACTGCGACATCATGGATGACACACCGCTCTGGAGCCCGCCGCCGTCACGGGTCGCCGACGCCCAGCTGACGCGGTTCATCGCGCGCCTGCGGGCGCGACGCGGCCTCGCGATGGACGGCTATGCGGCGCTGCACCGCTGGTCGCTCGCCCAGCCGGACGCGTTCTGGTTCGAGGTCGCGCACTACGCGGGCGTCATCGCCGAGTGGGCGGACGCGCCGGTGCTGCGCCACGGCGACCGGATGCCCGGCGCGGAGTGGTTCCCGGGCGCGCGCCTCAACTACGCCGAGAACCTGCTCCGCTACCCTGACGACTCCCCGGCGATCATCGCCTGGGACGAACTCACCCCGGGCGATCCGGGACGACGCCGCACGCTGAGCGGCCGCCAGTTGCAGGCGGAGGTCGGCCGCGTCGCCGCAGGGCTGCGCGCCGCCGGTGTGGTACCGGGAGACCGTGTGGCAGGCTTCCTGCCCAACATCCCCGAAGCCGTCGTCGCCATGCTGGCTGCGACCAGCGTGGGCGCGGTGTGGTCGTCCTGCTCCCCGGATTTCGGGATCTCGGGCGTGCTCGACCGCTTCGGGCAGATCGCACCGAAGGTGCTCTTCACGGCCGACGGTTACGCCTACGCCGGCAAACGGATCGACTCCCTCGCGCCGATCGCGGGCGTGCTCGCGGACCTGCGCTCGGTGCGTACGGTGGTGGTCGTACCCTTCCTCGCCGGCCGGGATGCCGGTGAGCGGACGGCGGTGGCACTGACATCGGCGCTGACGTCGACGCTGACGTCGGAGCTCACTCCGACGGTACGCGCCTGGGACCGTTTCGGCACCGCGGGCGCGCGGATCGACTTCGTCCGGCTGCCGTTCGACCACCCGCTCTTCGTGATGTATTCCTCCGGCACCACCGGACTGCCGAAGTGCATCGTCCACGGCGCCGGCGGCACGCTGCTGCAACACCTCAAGGAACACCAGCTGCACACCGACCTCAAGCGCGGTGACCGGCTGTTCTTCTTCACCACCTGCGGTTGGATGATGTGGAACTGGCTGGTCAGCGGTCTGGCCTCGGGCGCGACGCTGCTGCTCTATGACGGCTCGCCTCTGCATCCGGGACCCGACGTGCTCTGGCGCCTCGCCGCCACCGAACGCGCGACGGCGTTCGGCACCAGCCCCCGCTACCTGACGGCGCTCGCCAAACAGGGCTACCGCCCGGCGGCCGATCCGGCGCTCGGCGGGTTGCCGGCGCTGCGCACCGTGCTCAGCACCGGCGCGCCGCTCGCGGCCGAGGGCTTCGATTTCGTCTACGACGCCATCAAGACCGACGTGCACCTCGCATCGATCTCGGGCGGCACCGACATCATCTCCTGCTTCTGTCTCGGCGACCCGACCGCCCCCGTGCATCGCGGCGAGATCCAGTGCGCCGGGCTCGGCATGGCCACCGACATCGCAGGCCCGACCGGCGAGACGCTGCCGGCGGGCGAGACGGGCGAACTCGTCTGCCGCCAGCCCTTCCCCTCGATGCCGCTCGGTTTCTGGAACGACCCGGACGGCGCCCGCTACCGCGCCGCCTATTTCGAGCGGCTGCCCGGCATGTGGCACCACGGCGATCTCGCTTCGCGCAGCGCCCGCGGCGGCTTCGTCATCCACGGCCGTTCCGACGCCGTGCTGAACCCGGGTGGCGTGCGCATCGGCACCGCCGAGATCTACCGCCAGGTCGAGCAGGTGCCGGAAGTGCTCGAATCCGTCTGCATCGGCCAGCAATGGCAAGGCGAGGAACGCGTGGTGTTGTTCGTACGCCTGCGCGAGGGGGCGAGCCTCGATGAGGCCCTGCGCGCGCGCATCCGCGACACCATCCGCGCACGGACCTCGCCCCGTCACGTGCCCGCGAAGATCGTCGCCGTGACCGACATCCCGCGCACGCTCAGCGGCAAGACCGTGGAGCTCGCCGTGCGTGAGACCGTGCATGGGCGCCCTGTGGCCAACACCGCGGCGCTCGCGAACCCCGAGGCGCTCGCCCTGTTCCGCGACCTGCCCGAGCTGCAGACGTGAACGAGGCGGGCGCAGCGCGCGGTCTCGCGCAGCGCTACGCGGAAGCCGCCGCGGCCGGGGGATTCACGGACGATCCGGCGCAGCGCGCCGCGTTGGCGCCGCTCGAGCGGCTGCGCGGCGAGCTGCTGCGCGCCGAGCAGCGCTCGCTCACGGCGCGCCTGCTGCGCCGGTTCTCCGGGCCGGCCAGCCACGGCGCCGCACCCCGCGGCGTCTACCTGTGGGGCAGTGTCGGCCGCGGCAAGACCTGGCTGATGGACCTGTTCGTGGACAGCTTGCCGACCATCCCCCGCCGCCGCAGCCATTTCCACCGCTTCATGCAGGGCGTCCACGCCAGCCTGCGCAGCCATCGCGACGAGGTCGACCCGCTCGCCGCCGTCGCGCAGGACCTCGCCGCCGAGTGCCGCCTGCTGTGCCTCGACGAGCTGTTCGTGTCCGATATCGCCGACGCCATGCTGCTCGGCGGTCTCTTCACGCATCTCGTCGACCGCGGCGTGACGCTGGTGTTCACCTCCAACGTACCGCCGTCCGGGCTCTATCGCGACGGCTTGCAGCGGCAGCGCTTCCTGCCGGCGATCGCGCTGCTCGAGCGGCATTGCGAAGCCGTCTGCGTGGATGGCGGCAGCGACTACCGCCTGCGCCAGTTGACCCGCGCCCCGATCTGGCTGCAGGGCGGTTCCGCCGTCGCGGACGCGGAGATGGCGGAGATCTTCGAAGACCTCGCGGATGGCCCCGGCCAAGCGGGCGGCACGCTGGGGGTCGAGGGACGCGGGATCCCGGTCCGGCGGCACTGCGACAACGTGGCCTGGTTCGACTTCGCGGCGCTCTGCGAGGGCCCGCGCAGCCAGGAGGACTACGTGAGCCTCGCGCGCGAATACCAGTCGGTGCTGCTCTCGGGCGTACCCGTGTTCGAGGGCGGCGACCACGACAACGCCGCGCGCCGCTTCATCGCCTTGGTCGACGAGTTCTATGACCGCCGGGTGAACCTCGTGGTCTCGGCGGCGGCCGCACCGTCGCAGCTCTACCGGGGCAGCCGCCTCGCCTTCGAGTTCGAGCGCACCGCGAGCCGGCTGGTGGAGATGCAGAGCGAGGAATACTTGGCGAGCGGCCACCGGGCCTGACCCGGGGCGGGAGAGAGAGAGGATGGACATCCGGAGATGGCGATGGCCGGTGGCGATCATGGCGGGACTGCTCGTCGCCGCGTTCCTGGCCTCGCCGTACCTCACGGCCCACCGCATCGGCGCTGCGGTACGGGACGGCGATGAGGCGGCGCTTGCCGACCTCGTGGACTTCCCGAGCGTCCGCCAAAACCTCAAGGACCAGATGAACGCGGCCGCGCTCGCCAGGATCACCCAAGGCTCACCTGGTGGACAGGACATGCTCACCGGCCTCGGACTCGCGCTCGCCGGCATGTTCATCGACAAGGCCGTGGATACCTTCGTCACGCCGTCCGGGGTGGCCCGGCTCGTGTCGGAGCGTCGGATCGTGGTGCAGCCCGGCAGGGATCCCGCCGCCCCGGCGGAAAAGCGCGAGCCCTTCGCCGGCGCCAGGATGTCCTACGAGACCTTCGACCGCTTCGTCATCACCGTCGAGGGCGGCGCGGGCGGCGAGACCGGCACATTAGTGCTGCGCCGTCGCGGCCTCGGCTGGAAGCTCACCGAGATCATCGTGCCCATCGTGTGAGCGACCGGGCGGTCAATGCAGCGCGCGCGACCCCGGCGGACGGCGCTCCGCCTCGTCCACCAGCCCCGATACCTCCACGGCGTCGAAGCGCCAGGGCCGGTGGCAGAACTCGCAGGTCACCGTGACCGCGCCCTGCTCGGCGACGATGGAATCGAGCTCCTCGGCGCCGAGCGCACGCAACATGCCGGCGACGCGCTCGCGGCTGCAGCGGCAACGGAAACCGACCGCTCGCGGCGGCTGCAGGCGCAGGTCGTGGCCCACGCAGGCGCGGCGGAGCAGTTCGCCGACGGGCCGCGACAGCAACTCATCGGCGGCGATACCCGCCAACGCGAGGCGGGCGTCTTCGAGCGTGCGATCCGCCTCGGCCTCGCGCGCGGCGAGCGGGGTCTCGGTCTCGGTGCCACCGGCCTGCGGCAGGCGCTGCACCAGCAGACCCGCCGCGCGGCCGTCGTCGGCACCGAGCACCACCGCGGTGGGCAGTTGTTCGGATTGGCCGAAATAACTCTCGAGCGCGGCTGCGAGCGAACCGCCTGCGAGCGGCACGATGCCTTGGTAGCGCGCGCCGCCCTGGCCGGACTCGAGGGTGACCACGAGCTGTCCATCGCCCACCAGCGCGGCGAACGCCGGCTCGGCGCCGCCCTCGAAACGCGCCGCGTCGAAGCGCGCCACGGCGCGCACGCGCAGGTCGTGGGTGCACTGCGCGACCAGCAGCCGCACCGCGCCGGCGCCCTGCAGTTGCAGCGTGAGCTCGCCGTCGAACTTGAGGGTCGCAGCGAGCAAGGCCGCCGCGGCGGCCGCTTCGCCGAGCAAGCGGCGCACCGGGGCCGGATAGTCGGCGTGCTCGCGCAGCGCGAGCCATGCCGGGCCCAAGCGCACGAATTCGCCGCGCACGGCCTGGTGCTCGACCGTGAAGCGGAACGCGGCGTCGACGGCATCGACGGCGCCGGCGTCCGCCCCGTCAGGCGCGCCCGGCAAGCCCTGCGGGGCGTCGCTCATCCGGCGAGTTTCTTCTTCAGGAGCTCGTTGAGCTGCGCGGGGTTCGCCTTGCCGCCGGTCGCCTTCATGACCTGGCCGACGAAGAAGCCGAACAGCTTGTCCTTGCCGGAGCGGTAGTCGGCGAGCTGGCCGGGGTTCTTGGCCATCACGTCGTCGATCGCGGATTCGATGGCGCCCGTGTCGGTGATCTGTCGCAGGCCCTTCTGCTCGATGACGGCGTCTGCCGAGGCGCCGCTCTCCCACATCGCCTCGAAGACCTCCTTGGCGATCTTGCCGGAGATCGTGGCATCGACGATGCGCGAGACCAGGCCCGCAAGGCCGGCTGCATCGACCTTGGCCGCGCCCACCTCGAGATTGTCGCGGTTGAGGAAGGCCGAGAAGTCGCCCATCACCCAGTTGGCGCAGAGCTTCGGGTCTTGGCCGACGCGGCGCAGCACGTCTTCGTAGAACGCCGCGATCTCGCGGCTCGCGGTGAGCACGCCGGCGTCGTACTCCGACAGGCCGTGCTCGCGCACGAAGCGCGCGGCCTTCTCGTCGGGGAGCTCCGGCAGCGTGGCGCGCACGGCCTCGATGAAGCCGGGCTCGAGCACCACGGGCAGCAGGTCCGGATCGGGGAAATAGCGGTAATCGTTGGCTTCTTCCTTCGAGCGCATGGAACGCGTCTCGCCCTTGTCAGGGTCGTAGAGCCGCGTCTCCTGCACCACCTTGCCGCCGGACTCGATCAGCTCGATCTGGCGCTCGACCTCGAAGTTGATGGCCTTCTCGACGAAGCGGAAGGAGTTGAGGTTCTTGATCTCGGCGCGCGTGCCGAACTTGTCGGCGCCGCGGCGGCGCACCGAGACGTTGGCGTCGCAGCGGAACGAGCCTTCCTGCATGTTGCCGTCGCAGATGCCGAGGTAGCGCACGAGCGTGTGCACTTTCTTCATGTAGGCGACGGCTTCCTTGGCGGAGCGCAGGTCAGGCTCGCTCACGATCTCGATGAGCGGCGTGCCGGCGCGGTTGAGGTCGATGCCGGTGAGGCCGGGCAACCCCTCGTGCAGCGACTTGCCCGCGTCTTCCTCGAGGTGCGCACGCGTGATGCCGACGCGCTTGCGCGCGCCGTCGTCGAGCACGATCTCGAGGGCGCCCTCGGCCACGATCGGCAGCTCGTACTGGCTGATCTGGTAGCCCTTGGGCAGGTCCGGGTAGAAGTAGTTCTTGCGGGCGAACACCGAGCGCGGCGCGATGCGCGCGCCGATGGCGAGCCCGAAGCGCACCGCCATGCGCACGGCTTCGCCGTTCAGCACCGGCAGGACGCCCGGGTAGCCGAGGTCGACGAGGTCGGCCTGGGTGTTCGGCAGCGCGCCGTAGGCGGTGGCGGACCCGGAGAAGATCTTGGAGCGCGTGGCGAGCTGCGCGTGGATCTCGAGGCCGATGACGGTTTCCCATTCCATGGCGTGCTCTCCCATGGCGATGCTCAAGCCCAGGCCGACGGCGCGCGCAGGTGCCAGTCGGTCTGTTGTTGGTAGCGGTGCGCCGCGTTGAGCATGCGCGCCTCCGAGAAATGCGGCCCGATCAGCTGCAGCCCGACCGGCAGGCCGCCCGCGAAACCGCAGGGCAGCGACATCGCCGGCAGGCCCGCGAGGTTCGCGCCGATGGTGTAGATGTCGTTGAGGTACATGGTGATCGGGTCGTCGTTCTTCTCGCCGATGCCGAAGGCGGTGGTCGGCGCGGTAGGTCCGAGCAGCAGGTCGCACTCGCCGAAGGCACGGGCGAAATCGGCGCTGATGAGCTGCCGCACGCGCTGGGCCTTGAGGTAATAGGCGTCGAAGTAGCCGGCCGACAGCACATAGGTGCCGGTCATGATGCGGCGCTTGACCTCGGCACCGAAACCCTCGCCGCGCGAGCGGCAGTAGAGGTCGGCGAGGTTGCGCGGCGAATCGCAGCGGTGGCCGAAACGCACGCCATCGAAGCGCGCGAGGTTCGAGGAGCACTCGGCGGGCGCGACCACGTAGTACGTGGGCACCGACAGCGGCAGGTTCGGACAGCTGACCTCGCGCACCTTGGCGCCGAGCTGCTGGTACACGGCGATGGCCTCGCGGATGCGCTGCTCGCACTCGCCATCGAGGCCCTTGTCGAAGAACTCGCGCACCACGCCGATGGTGAGTCCCTCGAGGGAGTCGCCGAGCGTCGCAGTACAGTCGGGGACGGGCGAATCGACGCTGGTCGAGTCGCGCGGATCGAAACCCGACATGGGGCCGAGCAGCAGCGCGGCGTCCTCGGCGCTGACGGTGATGAGCCCCGCCTGGTCGAGGCTGGAGGCGAAGGCGATCATGCCGTAGCGGCTGGCGCGGCCGTAGGTCGGCTTGACGCCGGTCACCCCGCAGAGCGCGGCCGGCTGGCGGATCGAGCCGCCGGTATCGGTGGCGGTGGCGGCCGGCACCAGCCGGGCGGCGACCGCGGCGGCCGAGCCGCCCGAAGAGCCGCCGGGCACCCGGGTCGGATCCCAGGGGTTGCGGACGGGCCCGAAGAAGCTGGTCTCGTTCGACGAACCCATCGCGAACTCGTCCATGTTCAGCTTGCCGAGCATCACGGTGCCCGCGGCTTTCAGGCCGGCGACGACAGTGGCGTCGTAGGGCGAGACGAAATCGGCGAGCATCTTGGAGCCGCAGGTGGTGCGTACCCCCTCGGTGCAGAAGATGTCCTTGTGGGCGATCGGCACGCCGGTCAGCGGGCCGGCCCGGCCAGCGGCACGGGCGTCATCGGCGGCCTGTGCGGCGGCCAAGGCGCCCTCGGCGGTGACCGTGACGAAGGCGTTGAGGGCAGGCTGGCCGGCGGCGATGCGGGCGAGGCAGGCCCGGGTGAGTTCGACGCTCGAATACTCCCCACGGGCGAGTCCGCGGGCGAGCCCGGCCACGGTCGGCGCGGGCAACGGGGGCAAGGCGCTCATTCGATCACCTTCGGGACGAGGTACAAGCCGGCCTCGGCGGCCGGCGCGTTGCGCTGGTAGAGGTCGCGACGGTCGGTCTCGGTGACCTCATCGGCGCGCAACCGCTGGGTGAGGCCGGGCAGCGGATGGGCCATGGGGGTGATGCCCTCGGTCGGCGCCCGGTCGAGTTCGCCGACGAAGGCGAAGATGCGCGACAGGGAATCGACGTAGACCGGGATCTCGGCCTCGGTGAGCTCCAGCCGGGCGAGCCGGGCGATGTTCTCGATGTCGGTTCGGGTCAGGCTCATGCGGCGACCTTGGGGGAACGTGGAAAACACGGAAAAACCGGCATCTGCCGGGCCGGGGATGATACACCGTCGCCTTGTGGAAGCGCGCGCGGATTGGTAAATTTCACGGCCCTTTCCCCCTCCTTCCGGACTGCGGCACCCCCGATGTTCAAACGCCTGCGCGGCTATTTCTCCAGCGACCTCTCCATCGACCTGGGGACGGCGAACACCCTCATCTACGTCCGTGACCGCGGCATCGTCCTGAACGAGCCCTCGGTTGTCGCGGTGCAGGAGGACTACAGCCGCGGCGGCAAGGTCATCGTCGCCGTCGGCGCCGATGCCAAGAACATGCTCGGCCGCACGCCCGGCCACATCACGGCGGTGCGCCCGATGAAGGACGGCGTCATCGCCGACTTCACCTACACCGAGAAGATGCTCCAGTACTTCATCGGCAAGGTGCACGACACGCGGCTGCTCAAGCCCTCGCCGCGCGTGCTCGTCTGCGTTCCGGTCGGCTCGACCCAGGTCGAGCGCCGCGCCATCCGCGAGTCCGCCGAAGGCGCGGGCGCGCGCACGGTCGCGATCGTCAGCGAACCGATGGCTGCGGCGGTCGGCGCCGGGCTGCCGGTGCAGGAAGCGCGCGGCTCGATGGTGCTCGACATCGGCGGCGGCACCTCCGAAGTGGCGGTGATCTCCCTCAACGGCATCGTGTACGCGCAGTCGGCCCGCATCGGCGGCGACCGCTTCGACGAAGCGATCACGAACTACGTGCGCCGCAACTACGGCATCCTCATCGGCGAGACCACCGCCGAGCGCATCAAGATCGAGATCGGCTCGGCCTATCCGGGCCAGACCGTGCGCGAGATCTCGGTCAAGGGCCGCAACCTCTCCGAAGGTGTGCCGCGCGCGTTCACGCTCAACAGCAACGAGATCCTCGAAGCGCTGCAGGAGCCGCTGCAGGGCATCGTCGGCGCCGTGAAGCAGGCGCTCGAACAGACACCGCCCGAGCTCGGCTCCGACGTCGCCGATCGCGGCATCGTCATCACCGGCGGCGGCGCACTGCTGCGCGACATCGACAAGCTCATCACCGAGGAGACGGGCGTGCCGACCGTCATCGCGGAAGACCCGCTGACCTGCGTCGCGCGGGGCGGTGGCCGCATCCTCGAACTGATGGACGAGCTCGGACCCGGCAACTTCGGGCTTGAGTAGCCTCGCCGCCAGCCGCGACCGGCCGCAACGCGGCACTCCCGCGGGCCTGCGTTTCTTCGGGTACGCGGTGATCGCGCTCGCCCTGATGTGGGCCGACCAGCGGGGCGGCATCCTCGACCGGATCCGCTACGGGCTGCAGGCGGCCGCCTACCCCGTGCAGATCGCGCTCAACTCCCCGGCCGCCGCGTGGCGCTGGACGCGCGACCTCTTCGAACAACGCGCATCCTTGCAGGCCGAGAACCGTGCGCTGCGCGACGCGCTGCGCGCGAGCGAGCTGCAAGGGCTGCGCCGTGCGGCGCTGGAGCGCGAGAACGCGGAACTGCGGGGGCTGCGCGACTCGTTACGGGGTGTGGCCGCCAAATGGCTGCCCGCCAACGTGATCGCCCAACAGGTCGATGCCCAACGCCACCGCCTCACCGTCGATCGCGGCGCGCGCAACGGCGTGACCGAGGGGCAGGTCGTGGTCGCCGGAGGCGGCATCGTCGGGCAAAGCCTGAGGGTCGGCCCGCGCAGCACGGAGATCATCCTCATCTCGGACCCCAGCAGCGGCGTGCCGGTCCAGAACCTGCGCACCGGGGCTCGCAGCCTCGCCATCGGCGCGGGCAAGCCGGGCGAGCTCTCCCTGCCCTACCTGCCCTTGCAGACCGACATCCTGGCCGGCGATCTGCTGGTCACCTCCGGTCTCGGTGGCATCTTCCCCGCGGGCTACCCGGTGGCCAAGGTCGCCGAAGTCCGTCGCGACAGCGGTTCGCCGCTCGCCGTGGTGCGCGCGCAGGCGCTCGCGGCGCTCGACCGGGATCGCGTGGTGAGCTTCGTCTGGTTCGAACCGGGACATCCGGCCGCGCCCGCAACCCCTGCAGCGCCGCCTGCCACAGCGGGTCCTGCCGCAGCGCCTTCCGCCGCCGCTTCGGGGGCGACCCGATGACCGAGTCGCGTACCCGGCTCGTCCTGTCGACGGCTGCGGCGTTCCTGCTGCAGGCGCTGCCGCTGCCTGCCGCGCTCGCGATGTTCCGCCCGCCGTTCGCGGTGCTCATGGTCATCTTCTGGTCGCTGACCGCGCCGCGCCTCGGCGGCATCGCACTCGGCTTCCTGGTCGGACTCGCCATCGACGTCCAGCAGGGCGTGGTGCTCGGTCAGCACGCGCTCGCCACGTCGCTGGTGGCTTATGTCGCCGTGCGCCAGCACCTGCTGGTGCGCACCAAACCTTTCCTCGAGCAATCCCTGTTCGTGTTCGCGCTGCTGTCGGCCTGGGTCGCCACCTGCTGGATGATCGAGGCGTTCACGGGCCAGTCGACCGGTGACTGGACGCGCTGGCTGCAGGCCCTCACCGGCGCGCTCGTCTGGCCGCTGCTCATGATCTGGACAGGTCCTCACGCCACCGGGAACCGCTGAACCATGGCGGCACCCGGGCGCATCAAAGACCTTTGGCGCGAGCAGCGTCTCTTCGAGCAACGTGCGATCGCCGCCGTGGTCGTGGTCGGGCTGCTTGCCGCGGCGCTGGTCGCGCGCCTCGTCTGGCTGCAGGTCACGCGCTACGAGCATTTCACCGACCTCGCGCAGGGCAACCGGGTGCGCACCGAACCGTTGCCGGCGCCACGCGGCATGATCTACGACCGTACCGGCGTCGTGCTCGCCGAGAACCTCCCCGCCTACCAGCTCGAACTGGTGCGCGAGCAGGTGCCCGACCTCGAAGGCACGCTCGCCGGGCTCGTACGCATCGGCCTGCTGGAGGCGGACGACCTCGATTTCGTGCGGCGCGCCATCCGTTCGCGCCGTCCGTTCGACGGCGTGCCGATCCGGCTGCGCCTGAGCGAGGAAGACATGGCCCGCTTCGCCCTGCACCGCCACCGGTTCCCGGGCGTTGACATCCGCACCCGGCTCGCCCGGCATTACCCGCAGGGCGAGATCGGGGTCCATGCGGTGGGCTATGTCGGCACGCTCTCGGAGACCGACCTGCAACGGGTCGACCGCGAGGAGTACGCCGGCATCTCGACCATCGGCAAGATCGGCGTCGAGGGCACCTTCGAGGACGCGCTGCGCGGCCGGAAAGGTTCGCGCGAGATCATGGTCAACGCCCAGGGCCGCTCCGTGGAACGGGAAGACGTGCTCGACGTGCCGCTGCGCACGACCGCCGCGAAGCCCGGGGCCGATCTCTTCCTCACGCTCGACCTCGAGGTGCAACGGGTCGCGGAGCAGGCCATCGCGGGCCAGCGCGCCGCGATCGTCGCCCTCGACCCGCGCAACGGCGAGGTCATCGCGCTCGCCAGCCGGCCCGGCTTCGACCCCAACGGCTTCGCGCGCGGCCTCACCCGCGTCGAGTTCGCCGCGCTCAACGAAAACCCGGACCGCCCCCTCTTCAACCGCGCGCTGCGCGGCACCTACCCACCCGGTTCGACCATCAAGCCGGTGGTGGCGCTCGCGGGTCTCGAGCACGGCATCGTCACGCCCACCACCTCGCGCGCCTGCCCGGGCTGGTACTCGCTGCCGGGCAGCAGCCATCGTTTCCGCGACTGGCGGCGTGGCGGCCACGGCAGCGTCGCGTTGGTCGAAGCGGTGGCGCAGTCCTGCGACATCTACTTCTATGCCCTGGCCACGCAGCTCGGCGTGGAGCGGCTGCGCGGCTTCCTCGCGCGCTTCGCGCTCGACGGACCGACCGGCCTCGACGCCGGCGGCGAGAAGGCGGGCATCCTGCCGTCGCCGGAATGGAAGAAGCGTGCGTTCAAGCGCCGGGCGCAGCAGGTCTGGTTCCCGGGCGAGACCGTGATCTTCGGCATCGGCCAGGGATACATGACGAGCACACCGATCCAGGTGGCACAGATGACCGCGGTGTTGGCGATGCGCGGCGCCGGCTTCCGGCCCCGCCTGGTGCGCGCGCTGCGCGACCCCGTGACCCGCGCCGAGACGCCGATCCCGCCCGCGCCGCTGCCGCCGGTGGAACTCGGGGACCCGGCCAACTGGGACGTCGCCGTCCAGAGCATGGTCGCCGTGATGCAAGGCGGGACGGCGAGCCGTTCCGCGATGGGCGCAGAGTATTCGATCGCCGGCAAGACGGGCACCGCGCAGGTCTTCACCGTCGCGCAGAACGCGCGCTACGACGAGTCGGCGATCTCCGAGCGGCTGCGCGACCACGCATGGTTCGTCGCGTTCGCGCCGGTCGAGGATCCGCGGATCGCCATCGCGGTGCTGGTGGAGAACGGCCGCAGCGGCAGCGGCACCGCGGCGCCGATCGCACGGACGGTGATGGATGCCTACCTGCTGCGCAAGTTCCCGCCGCCGCCAGGCGAAGGCGCGGACGAGATGGCGGCACCCGAAGCCGTGGGGACAGGCGAATGATGCGCGAGGACGTCGAGAGCACCACCCGCCGCACGCTCACGCGCTCCGCGCGCGTGCTAGGTACCTTGCAGCTCGATGGGCCGCTGGTGCTCGGCCTCGCGTTGCTCGCGGTCTACGGACAGTTCGTGCTCTACAGCGCCTCGGGGGGCGACTGGAACTCGGTCGTGCGCGGATCGATCCGGCTCGGTATCGGCGCCGTGGTGATGCTCGCCTGCGCGCAGCTCAAGCCGGGCCAACTGCGACGGCTGTCGCCGGTGCTGTACCTCGTCGGGCTCGTGCTCCTCATCATCGTCGATGCCGTGGGCTACATCGGCAAGGGCGCGCAACGCTGGCTGGACCTCGGCTTCATCCGCTTCCAACCCTCCGAGATCATGAAGCTCGCCGTGCCGATGGCCTGCGCCTGGTACCTGCGCGACCGCGCCCTGCCGCCGGACGGCAAGACCTTGATGGTCTTGGCGGCGCTCATCCTGATCCCGACCTTCCTCACGATCGTGCAGCCGGACCTCGGGACCGGCCTGCTGATCCTCATGGCGGGCGGGCTCGTCGTGCTGTTCGCGGGCCTGCAAGGCTGGATCATCGCGCTGCTGGGCACCGCAGGCGCAGCGGCCTCATGGGGCGGCTGGTTCCTGCTGCACGACTACCAGCGTCAACGCGTGCTGACCTTCCTCGACCCGCAGTCCGATCCGCTCGGCGCGGGCTATCACATCATCCAGTCGAAGATCGCGATCGGATCCGGCGGCGTCGCCGGCAAGGGCTACATGGAGGGCACGCAGGGCCAGCTCGAATTCCTGCCCGAGCGCGCCACGGATTTCGTGTTCGCCGTGGTCGGCGAGGAACTCGGCCTGCTCGGCGCGTTGCTGCTGATCGGGCTCTATCTCTTCGTCGTGCTGCGCGCGCTTTTCCTCGCCTCGCAGATGCGCGACACCTTCGCACGGCTGCTGTCGGGCAGCTTCGCCGTGATCTTCTTCGTCTATGTGTTCATCAATGCGGGCATGGTGAGCGGCTTGTTGCCCGTGGTCGGCGTGCCGATGCCCTTGGTGAGTTATGGCGGCACCTCGATGGTGACCCTGCTGGCAGGGTTCGGTATGCTCATGTCGTTGCACGCCAACCGGAAACTCGCCGCCTGATGAAGGTCTGCCTCCGCCCGATCCTCGCCCTCCTTCCCGCCCTGCTGCTCGCATCCTGCGCTACGCCGCGCAGCGTCGCGCAGTCGGCTCCGACGCCGTCCGCACCGGCTGCGGCGCCAGCTGCAACCCCGGCTGCGGCCCCGGCCACAGCCCCACAACCAGAGCCGCCCACGCCCTTCGACCTCGAACGCCCCGACATCGTGGCCTGGATCGCCGCGGTCTCGGCGCGCCATGCGATCCCCGCAGGTGAACTGCGTTCGCTGCTCGCCGGCGGGCGTCGCCAACCGGCGATCCTTGCCGCCATCAGCCGGCCGGCCGAGAGCGTCATGACCTGGTGGCAGTACAGCGAGAGGCTCGTCGTCGAGCAACGCATCGCCGAAGGCGCCGAGTTCTGGCGTACCCATCGCGCGCGCCTCGAGGCCGTGAGCGCCCGTACCGGCGTCGATGCGGCCTATCTCGTCGCCATCGTGGGCGTCGAGTCGTCGTACGGACGGCGCGCCGGGACCTGGCGGGTGCTCGATGCGCTGATGACCCTCGGCTTCGATTACCCGCGACGCAGCACGTTCTTCCTGTCGGAACTCGAACAGTTCGTGCTGCTCGCGCGGGACGAGCGCCTCGACCTGGCGGCCACGCTCGGCTCCTACGCGGGCGCGATGGGTGCGCCACAGTTCATGCCCTCGAGCTACCGCCGTTTGGCGGTCGACGGCTCCGGTGACGGCCGTCGCGACCTGTTCCGAAACTGGGACGACGTGTTCTCGAGCGTCGCCAACTACTTCGTGGCGAGCGGCTGGAAGCGGGGCGCGCCCGTGCTCACCGAGGCGACCGCACCGGAGGCGGTGTTCGCGACGCTCGATCGCCGCAACCTCGACCTCAAGGACACGGCTGCCAGCCTGCGCGCCCGCGGCGTGCGCTTCGACCCGACCATCTCCGACGAGACGCCGCTGATCCTGATCCCCGCCGAACAGCGCGATGGCCCCGGCGTCCGCGTGGGCTTCGCCAATTTCCGCGTCATCACCCGCTACAACCGCAGCATCCTCTACGCGATGGCGGTGCACGACCTGGCCGAAGCCCTGCGCGCCCGGGTGGAAGCCCCCGCAGGCTGATGCGCCGCACCGGACCGCAGCGCTGGCGTCTGCTGTCGGCCATCCTCGGCCTGTCCTCGCTCTGGGCCTTCTCGGGTTGCAGCATCCTGAAGCGCGCGCCGGAGCCGGCGCCCGATGCTGGCCTCCCCGCCCCGCCTCGCGACCTCGCCGCCATCCCGGACGCCGTGCCCCGCGACGAGCCGCGCAGCCGCTACGGCAACCCCGAGACCTACGAGGTCTTCGGGCGGCGATACAAGGTCATGAAATCCTCCAAAGGCCACGTCGAGCGCGGTCTGGCCTCCTGGTATGGCCCGGGCTTCCATTCCGAGCGCACCTCGAGCGGCGAACCCTACGACATGTACGCGATGACCGCCGCGCACAAGACGCTGCCCATCCCGGTCTATGTGCGGGTGACGAACCTCGAGAACGGACGCTCGGTGGTGGTCCGCGTCAACGATCGCGGTCCCTTCGTGGGCGACCGCATCATCGACCTGTCCTACACCGCCGCCTGGAAGCTCGACATGCTGCGGGCAGGCACGGCGAAGGTCGAGATCCGGGTGCTCGAGCCCGGCAAGCGCAGTGCAGACAGCCCCGTCATCGCGGCGACGGGCGCCGCGACGGGCGCCGCGACTGGCGCGGCGACCGGCGCAGCACCGGTCATCGCCCCGTCCGGTAGCAGCAGTGTCGCGGGTGGCCGGTTCCTGCAGGCCGGATCGTTCGCCTCGCGCGCGAACGCCGCGGCGCTCGCCGATCGACTGACGGCTTCAGGCATCCAGGGCGCCAGCATCCGCGAAGCGCAGGTCGGCGAGCGGACGCTCTATCGCGTCCGCGTGGGCCCGGTCGCGGATGCCGCGCAGGCGGTGCGGCTCACCGAGCAGTTGCGCAGCGCCGGCATCCCGGATGCGCGCCTCGCGCCGGAGTGACGCAGGACCGCGGCTCGAGCCGGTACAATATCGGCCTGTCCCGCACGCCTCGCACCTCCAGGAGCCCTTCTTGACGATCTCTTCGACGATGCCCCGCCGCATCCGCGTCGCCGCTACCGGCGCGCTCATGATCTTCGCCGCGGTGGCCACAGCCACCACGCCGACCGCCGCACCGTCTGCGCCGCCCGCTGCGGCGTCGGCTGCCGCCCTGCCGGCGCTGCCTGCGGCGGTGCCCGCGCGCCAATACATCCTCCTCGACCAGGCCAACGGCCGCACGCTGGCGGCGCAGGATGCCGATGTCCGCGCCGAGCCGGCGAGCATCACCAAGCTCATGACCGCGATGGTCGTGTTCCGGCAGATCGCAGCCGGCCGGCTTCGCCTCGATGAGCCGGTCACCATCAGCGAACGCGCCTGGCGCGCCGAAGGCTCGCGCACGTTCGTCGAGGTCGGCAAGCAGGTGCCGGTCGAGGTGCTGCTCAAGGGCATGATCGTGCAGTCGGGCAACGACGCCGCGACCGCGCTGGCCGAGAAAGTCGCCGGCACCGAGGCGGCGTTCGCCGGGCTCATGAACGCCGAGGCGGCGCGGCTCGGCATGAAGAACTCCAATTTCACCAACGCCACCGGCCTGCCGGATCCGGGGCTGTACTCAAGCGCACGCGACATCGCGCTGCTCTCGCAGGCGCTGATCCGCGAGTTCCCCAACTACTACCAGTGGTACTCGCTGCGCGAATTCGAGTGGGGCGGCATCCGTCAGCCGAACCGCAACGGCCTGCTCGCACGCGACGCCGGCGTCGACGGCATCAAGACCGGGCACACCTCGAGCGCAGGGTACTGCCTCGCCAGCTCCGCCGAGCGCAGCGGCACGCGCTTCGTCGCCGTGGTGCTCGGCGCCGTCTCGCCGAGGGTCCGGGAGGAGGCCAGCCTGACGCTGCTCGAGCACGGGTTCCGTCATTTCCAGACCGTGCGGCTGCGCAAGGCCGACGAGGTCATCCTGCGCCCCCGGGTCTACAAGGGCGCGGTCGACCGGCTCGCTGTCGTGCCGGCCTCCGAGGTCGCCATCACCACGCTGCGCGGACAGGCGGGCGGTTTGCGCACCGTGCCCGTGCTCGCCGGTACGCTCATCGCGCCGATCGCCGCCGGGCAGCGCGTCGGCGAACTGCAGGTGCAGGAGAACGGCCAGGTCGTCGCCCGCGTCCCGCTCGTCGCGCAAGGCGCGATCGCGCAGGGCGGGCTCTGGGCCCGGATCCGCGACACCGTGCTGCTCTGGTTCCAGTGACCGCCTGACGCCGCAGGATTCCGGGAGACCGACATGGCCGAGCCCCTACCGATCTGCTATCTCAACGGCGACTGGCTGCCGCTGCGCGAGGCGCGCATCTCGCCGCTCGACCGCAGCTTCCTGTTCGGCGACGGCATCTACGAGGTCGTGCCGGTGTTCGCAGGGCGCCCGTTCCGCTTCATGGAGCACTTCGACCGCCTCACCCGCAGCGCCGACGGGATCCGGCTGCGCGACCCGCATACGCGGGACGAGTGGCGGGCGATGGTACGGGAGCTGATGGCGCGCAATGGCGGCGGCGACCTCTACGTCTACGTCCAGGTGTCGCGCGGCGCCGAATACGGCCGGAACCACGCGCCCTTGCCCGATGTACCGCCCACGGTGTTCGCGTTCTGCGCGCCGTTGCCGCAGTTGTCGGCCGGATCGCGCGCCACGGGGCTCTCGTGCATCACCGCCGAGGACACGCGCTGGGCGCGCTGCGACATCAAGTCCACGGCCCTGCTCGCCAACGTGCTGCTGCGCCAGCTGTCCGTCGACGTCGATGCGCACGAGACGATCCTGCTGCGCGACGGCGAACTCATGGAAGCGAGCGCCTCGACGGTGCACATCGTCAGCGCCGGCCGGTTGGTCACGCCGCCCGATTCGCGGCGCATCCTGCCGGGCACCACGCGCAGCGTGGTCGAAGAGCTCGCCGACCGCATCGGGCTGCCCCGCGAGACCCGGACCGTGACCGAGGCCGAACTGCGCGCCGCCGACGAGATCTGGCTCGCCTCGGCGACCCGCCGCGCATCGCCGGTCACACGCCTCGACGGTGCGCCGGTGGGCAGCGGCCTGCCGGGCCCGGCCTGGCAACGCCTGGATGCGGCATTCACCGCGCTGATCGACGAACTGTCGGGCCAGCCCTGGTGAGCGGCACCGTGGACGAGGCCCAGAGCCCGCTGCAGTTCCCGACCGATTACCCGATCAAGGTGGTCGGACGCACCGAGCGCAGCCTTCGCGCGCGCATCGACGTCGTGGTCACGACGCATGTGCCGGACCTCGATCCGGCGCGGATCAGCGAACGCGCGAGCGGTGCCGGCAACTTCACCGCCATCACCTACACCATCGTCGCGCAGAGCCGCGAGCAGGTCACCTCGCTGGTGACGGCGCTGACCGCCACCGAAGGCGTGCTGATGGTGATCTGAGCCGCGCGCCCGTCCCGGGCTGCGCGGCCCGACCGCAGATCAGCGGCCGATCAGCGAGAGGAATTCGCGGCGCGTGTCCGCGTTGGTCTTGATGTTGCCGCGCAGCGCCGAGGTCACCGTGGCGGTGCCGGTGTGCCGCACGCCGCGCGACTCCATGCACATGTGGCGGCACTCGATGACCACCGCGACGCCGAGCGGCTTGAGGTGCGTGTCGAGGGCGTCGGCGATCTGGTTGGTGAGCCGCTCCTGCACCTGCAGCCGGCGGCCGTAGATCTCCACCAAGCGCGAGATCTTCGAGAGCCCTAGGATGCGCTTGTCCGGCACATAACCCACGTAGGCCTTGCCGAAGAACGGCGCGAGGTGGTGTTCGCAGAGCGAGTACACCGGGATGTCGCGCACGATGACCATCTCGTCGACACGCTGCGCGCCATCCTCGAAGGACTTGAGGATCTCCTCGGGGTTCATGCGATAGCCGCGCGTGTACTCCTCCCAGGCCTTGAGGAAACGGGCGGGCGTCTCGAGCAGGCCCTCGCGGTCCGGGTCCTCGCCGATGTAGGCGAGCAGCCGGCGGACGGCTTGGAGGTCCTCGGGCGAGTGGACGGGCATCGTCGCGGCAGGCGAAGCCTGGATCGGGGACTTGGGCTGGGTCATGGGCATGGGTCTCCTAAAGATCGGCGCAGTTCCGGCACGAGCACCCCCGCCACGGCGCCGACCTCGCGTGGCCCGCCGAGAGCTGCCACTTGGGTCATCGCCAGGCCTTCGTAGCCGCAGGGGTTGATGCGCCCGAACGGCCCGAGGTCCATGTCAACGTTGACTGACAGTCCATGATAACTCGCGCCGCGTCGGACACGTATGCCCACGCTCGCCAGTTTGGCATCGGCCACATAGACCCCGGGTGCGCCCGGGCGCGTAGCGGCCGTGACGCCCCACCGGGCCATCGTCGTGATGACCGCCTGCTCGAGCGCCGTGACGAGGTCACGCACGCCGAGCCCTGCGCGCCGCAGGTCGACGAGCGGATAGACGACGAGCTGTCCGGGGCCGTGATAGGTCACCTGTCCGCCGCGGTCGACCTGGACCACCGGGATATCCCCCGGCGTCAGCAGGTGTGCGGGGTCCGCATTCATGCCGAGCGTGAACACCGGATCGTGCTCCAGCACCCACAGTTCGTCTTCGGTGTCGGGTCCGCGCCGGTCGGTGAACGCCTGCATCGCGCGCCACGTCTCGAGGTACCCCACGCGACCCTGTTCACGGACGAGGATGGGAGGCTCCCGCATTGACCACACCGGCGTTGTTGCCGGCCAGCGCCTGCTCGGCGCGATAGCTCGAGCGTACCAACGGCCCGGAGACGCATTCCCGGAAGCCGCGCGCCAAGGCCCACTCGCGGTAGCGGTCGAACTCCTCGGGCGTGACGAAGCGCGCGACGGGCAGGTGGTTGACGGTCGGGCGCAGGTACTGCCCGAGGGTCAGCAGGTCCACCTCGTGCGCACGCAGGTCGTCCATCGCCTCGCGCAGCTCGTCCTCCGACTCGCCGAGGCCGAGCATGATGCTGGACTTGGTGAGCACCTCCGGGCGATGCCGCTTGGCATGCGCCAAGACGCGCAGCGTCTGTTCGTAGCCGGCACGCGGATCGCGGACGGGATGCGTGAGACGGCGCACCGTCTCGACGTTCTGCGCGAAGACCTCGAGCCCGGAATCGACCACCGTCTCGATATCCGCTGCGATGCCCTGGAAATCAGGCACCAAGGCCTCGACCGCAGTCTGCGGCATGAGCGCCTTGATCTCGCGCACCGTGGCCGCGAAATGCGCCGCGCCGCCGTCCGGCAGGTCATCGCGGTTCACGGAGGTGAGCACCACGTAACGCAAGCCCATGAGCTGCACGGTGCGCGCCGCGTTGCGCGGCTCCTCGGGATCGAGCCAACCGCGCGGATTGCCGGTGTCGACGGCGCAGAACCGGCAGGCCCGCGTGCACACCTCGCCCATCAGCATCAGCGTCGCGGTGCCGGCGTTCCAGCACTCGCCGATGTTCGGGCACTTGGCCTCTTCGCAGACCGTGGCGAGACGATGCTCACGCACGGTCTGACGTACGGTCTCGTAGCGCTCGCCGCCCGCGAACGGCGCCTTGAGCCAGCGCGGCTTGCCGCCGGGCACGCGCGACGGCGCGTCCGCGGTCGCCTTGATGCCGTCGCGGATCGCGTTGAAACCCTGTGCGGTGCGGTACTTCTGGCCGCTCATCGGCCGCGGCAGCGGCACGACGACCTCGGTCCCGACGACTTCAGGGGAGCCCTTGCGGGATTCGTCGCTCATGGCCGCTAGTGTACGCGCCGCCGCCCCGCGCCGCCGATCCGCCCGCCGACCCACCGCGCCATCAGGACGCTCAACCGAGCAGGGCGCTCAACCGAGCGCGCCGCCGGCCAGGCGGTCGTCGAGCTCGCGCAGCCGCTGCGGCGTACCGACATCGCACCACATCCCCTGGTACAAGAGTCCGCGCAGGCGTCGCGCGGCGCCTGCGCGGCGCAGCAGGGGCAGCAAGGGGAACCGTCCATCCGTGCAACCCTCGAAGAACTCGGGGCGATACACCCCGATCCCGGAATAGGTGTGGCGGGGCGCAGCGCCGGGCTCGGTGAGCACGTCGTGCCCCCCGCCCGCGCACGCTTCGAGGCCGAAGTCCCCACCGGGGTGATGGGGCGGATTCGGCACCAGCACGAGGCTCGCGAGGCCGTCGTCATCGAGCGGAGGCGGACGGGCGTGGTCGTAGTCCGTCCAGATATCGCCGTTGACCACCAGGAAAGGCGCCGCGCCGAGCAACGGCAACGCGCGGAAGATGCCGCCACCGGTCTCGAGCGCTGCGTCGCCCTCGTCGCTGTAGCGGATCCGCACGCCATGATGGGCGCCATCACCGAGCGCCTCGCGGATGCGCTCGCCGCGCCATGCGAGGTTGATCACGATGTCGACGATGCCCGCACGCGCCAAGGCGACGAGGTGCCATTCCAACAGCGACCGGCCACCCACCTCGAGCAGCGGTTTCGGCCGGTCATCGGTGAGCGGCCGCATGCGCTCACCACGGCCGGCCGCCAGGATCATGGCCTTCATGCACCGGCTCCGGCGGCGCGCGCGGCAGCAGCGACTCTTGCGCGCGCGTTCGCGGCGGCCAGACGCGGCGCGGCCTCGCGCTGCAGCCATGCGCCGAGCGACGCGAGCTCGGGATGGCGCGCGCAGGCGTCGAGCGTGTACTCGAGCGTCAGCGGCAGATCGTCCAAGTAGCCCGTCTTGCCGTCGCGCCAGCACAGGCGCGCGAAGATCCCGAGCACCTTGATGTGACGCTGCACGCCGATGAGATCGAACCATCGCAGGAACTCGCGATCGCTGCCGCCCGCAAGATCCGCAGCGCCCGCCGCACACAGCGCCGCCCGATGGTCGCGCAGCCAAGCCTCGACCTGCGCGCGCGGCCAGCGGATGTAGCAGTCCTTGAGCAAGGAGACGAGGTCGTACCCCACAGGGCCTGCCAAGGCGTCCTGGAAGTCGATGATGCCGGGCCCGGCTTCGGGCAGCACCATGAGGTTGCGCGAGTGGTAGTCACGGTGCACGAACACCACCGGCTGCGCGAGCGCCTCACCGCACAACATGGCCGATGCCGCGGCGAACACCTCGCGATCCAGGGCGGTCAGCTCGAGCCCGAGGTGCCGGGTGGCGAACCATTCGGGCATGAGGTCCAGCTCGCGCTGCAAGGTGGCCGCGTCGTAGGGCGGCAGCTCGGACGCCGCCGCGCGGCCCCGGACCTGGATGGCCGCGAGCGCCGCGAGGGCCTCGCCATAGAGCCCATCCGCCCGCGACCGGTCGCGCAGCGCGGCGAGATACGGCTCCGAACCGAGGTCCTCGAGGAGCACGAAGCCCCGCGATCCGTCGACCGCATGCACCGCAGGGACGTGCACGCCGAGCCCCTCGAGCAGCCGCGACACGTGCAGGTAAGGCCGGGTGTCCTCGTGTTCGGGCGGCGCATCCATCACGATCAGGCTGCCGCCGCCGGCCAGATGGGCGCGGAAATAACGCCGGAAACTGGCATCGGCCGACGCCACCGACATGCGCTCGAGGCGATGGCCGAGGTCCTCGCCCACCCAGCGAGTGAGCGCTTCCAGACGCAGGTCGGTGGAGGTCATGAAATCCGCGGGGCGCGACAGGGGCCGCCATTATAATGGCGACAACCATGGCGCCGCCGCTTCGCCCCGCGACCCTGCTTCCGGCCCTGACGCCTGTCTGGCTGGTCTGCATGGCGTGGGTCTCCGTGCCGACCGCCCACGCGCAGTCCGCAGCGCCGCTGCCCGAGCCCCAGGCTTTGCGCTGTCCTGCCCCCTCGTCGGTGCGCGAGGCGCTGAGAGCGAGCGGCCCGCAGCAGACCCCGCCGCAGCAGACCCCGCCGCGGCGACCGGCGCAGCCGGCGACGACCGGCACGACACCCACGCTCGTGGTCGGTGATGACCCGCGCATCGAGATCAGCAGCGATTCGGCGACGCTCGGGGTGGACGGCGATGCCGTCCTCAAAGGTGACGTCCGCGTGATCCAGGGCGAGCGCACACTGTCGGCGGAGGATGTCACCTACGACGCCGAGAAGAACCTCTTCAAAGTCGAAGGCACCGTGCGCTACGTGGAACCGTCGCTCGAGGTCTCCGGCCGCGGCGGCAGTTACGATCCGGCGGGCGGCGCGGCCTTCGAGGCGGCGACCTTCGCGCTGCCCGAGCGGCCGGCGCGCGGCGCCGCCGAGCGCATGGAGCTCGAGGCCGACGGCGACATCCGGCTGCAGCAGGTCTGGTTCAGCACCTGCCCCGCCGAGCACCCCGATTGGCGCATCCGCGCGAGCCGCATCGACCTCGACATGCTGTCGCGCAACGGCACCGGCCGCGATGCCGCCGTGGAGTTCAAGGGCGTGCCGATCCTGTACCTGCCCTGGATCTCGTTCCCGGTGGGCGACCAGCGCAAGAGCGGCTTCCTGTTCCCGAGCGTCGGCTACAGCTCCCGCAGCGGTGCCGAGATCGGCATCCCGTACTACTTCAACCTCGCGCCGAACTACGACCTGACCTTCGACCCGGTCTTCCATAGCCGTCGCGGCGTGGATCTCGGGGGACGCTTGCGCTACCTCACCGAGCGGCACCAGGGTCGCCTGCAGGCGCGGCTGCTGCCGTCGGATTCGCTCAAGGATGCCGATCGTGAGTGGCTGCAGTGGCGGCACGACGGCGACCTCGGCGCAGGTTGGCATCTCGACGTGGACGCGCAGCACGTCAGCGACGCGGAGTATTTTGAGGACTTCTCGCAGGGCGGTTCGGATTCGAGCACCACGTTCCTCGACCAGTCTCTGGGCGTGTCCTACGAGGGCGACCGCTGGGCCTTGCTCGGCGAACTGCGGGACTTCCAGACCATCGACCGGGCGCTCGCGCCGCTCGACCGCCCCTACGCCACGCTGCCGAGGCTGCTCGCCCGGGGCGACCTCCCCTTCGGCCCGGGACGCGGCGCGCGCGCGGGCCTCGACACGGAACTGGTCCGGTTCGATCGCGACGTCGGCGTCACGGGCTGGCGCCTCGATGCCAGACCCCGCTTGGAGATGGCGCTCGACCGGCCGGGCTGGTTCGCACGACCGGGCGTCGCTTGGCGCTACACCCGTTACGACCTCTCGGGCGCGGCCACGGGCGCCGATGCGCCGAGCCGCTCGCTGCCCTCGGCCTGGGTCGACGTCGGCCTGCGCCTCGAACGCATCACGACCGGTGCGTCCGCGCCCCGCGTCACGCTCGAGCCGCGCATGCTCTATCTTTGGACGCCGTTCCGCGAACAAGAAGCCCTGCCGGTGTTCGACACCGCGCTGCCCGATCTCGACTTCGGCCAGCTCTTCAGCACCGAGCGCTACGTCGGCGCGGACCGTGTCGCCGACGCCAACCAGCTGAGCCTTGGCGCCACCGCGCGCGTCTACGACGGGGGCGGCCGACAACTGCTGTCGGCGACCGTCGGCCAGATCCGCTATTTCGAGATGCCGCGCGTCCGACTGCCCGACGAACCCGTGTCGCGGCGCCGCGAGTCGGACCTCGTCGCCGAGCTCGGTGTCTCGGCCTGGAGCCACTGGACCGCCCAGTTCGGCCTGCAATGGAACACCCGCGACGAGCGGCGGGAGCGCAACAATTTCCGGCTGCGGTACAGCCCCGACCAGGATCGCGCCCTGAACCTCGCCTACAACTTCCAGCAAGGCGGCATCGAGCAGGCGGAGTTCTCCGGGGCATGGCCGATCGGCCGCGAATGGAGCACCTTCGGCAAGCTCGTGTACGACCTGCAAACCCGCTCAGGCCTCGAGCAGTTCGCCGGCGTCGAGTTCCGTTCCTGCTGCTGGCGCCTGCGCGCCGTCGGGCGACGCTATGTCTCGAACCGCACGGGCGAACGCGACACGCAGTTCTACCTGCAACTGGAACTGAACGGCCTGTCGAGTGTCGGAAGCGGAGCGGACGCTTTCCTCGAGGAAGCATTTCGTGGATACTCGCGCTCCAGCGTAACCCGCTGACTTCCAACCGTTTTTCGGGACCGCCGCCATGCCGAATCGCCCCCTGCCCGCCCGTCCGTCGCGTCTCGTCGCCCGTACGATCCTCTGCGCTTGGGCGCTGCCGCTGTCGGCGCTGCTTGTGGCACCGCAAGCTCTCGCGCAGACCCGGACGCTGTCCGACCGCGGCGAGCTGCTCGACCGGGTCGCCGCCGTGGTCAACGACGGCGTAGTGCTGGGCAGCGAACTCGAGGAACAGATCGCCGAGATCACCGGCCGCATCCGCGAGCAGGGCATGGAGATGCCGCCCGCCGGCGTGTTGCGCCAACAGGTGCTCGACCGCCTGATCCTCCAGGAGATCCAGATGCAGCGCGCCCAACGCGCGGGGATCCGCATCAACGACGAGGCGCTGAACTCCGCGCTCGGGGACGTCGCCCAGCGCAACGGCATCGCGCTCACCGACCTGCCCAAGGCACTCGCCTCGCAGGGCGTCGACTACGGCGCCTACCGCGAGAGCGTCCGCCGCGAGATGACCATGCAGGTGCTGCGGCAGCGCGATGTCCTGCAGCGCATCAACGTCTCGCCGCGCGAGATCGAGCAGTTCCTCGCCAAGGACAAGAACCGCCCGTCAGAGGCCAACGAATACAACCTCTCGCACATCCTGGTCGCCGTGCCGCAGGATCCCTCGCCGCAGCAGCTCGAGGAGGCTGCCCGACGCGCCGAAGACGTCAGCCGCCGTGCCCGGGCCGGCGAGGATTTCGCCCGCCTCGCCATCGCCTACTCGAACAGCCAGACCGCGCTCGAGGGCGGCTCGCTCGGCTGGCGCCGCGGCCCGGAGATCCCGACGGTGCTCGCGGACCTCGTGGTCCAGCTCAAGCCGGGCGAGACCAGCGAACCCCTGCGCACCCCGTCGGGCTATCACATCGTGCGGCTCAACGAGCTGCGCGGCGAGGCGGCCCAAGGTTTGGTGGAGCAGACCAACGCACGCCACATCCTGCTCAAGCCCACCGAGATCCAGGACGATGCCACCGTCGAACAGCGGCTGCGCACGGTGCGCGAGCGCATCCTCAAGGGCGAGGATTTCGCCGGCCTCGCCCAGACGCTCTCCGAGGATCCCGGCTCCGCGACCGACGGCGGCGACCTCGGTTGGACGGCGCCCGGCACCTTCGTGCCCGAGTTCGACAAGGCGCTCGCCTCCCTGAAGGAGAACGAGATCAGCCAGCCCTTCCGCACCCAGTTCGGTTGGCACATCGTGCAGCTGCTCGGCCGACGGCAGTTCGACAACACCGAAGACATGCGGCGGCAGCGCGCGTTCATCCAGTTGCGCGAGAGCAAGGCCGAGGAAGAGATCGAGCTTTGGTTGCGGCGACTGCGCGACGAGGCGTATGTCGACATCAAGACCTGACCGGCCACGCCTGGTCCTCACCTCCGGCGAGCCTGCGGGGATCGGCCCGGAGATCTGCGCACAACTCGCCGCAGCGCGGGTCGGCGGCCCCGATGACGCCAATCTCACCCTGCTCGGCGATCGCGACCTCATCTCGCAACGTGCGCGCGCCCTCGGCATCGACCCGTCGACGCTGCAGATCGAACATCACCCGCTCGCCGTCGCCTGCGTCGCCGGACGGCCGGACCCGCGCAACGCGGGCCAGGTGCTCGCGATGCTCGATACGGCGCTCGACGGCCTGCGCGACGGCCGCTGGGACGCCATGGTCACCGCCCCCGTCCAGAAGAGCACCATCGCCGCCTCGGGCGTGCGCTTCTCCGGCCACACCGAATACCTCGCCGAGCGCTGCGGCGTGGCGCGCCCGGTGATGCTGCTGGTCGCCGGTGACCTGCGCGTCGCGCTCGCCACCACGCACCTGCCGCTGCGCGCGGTCCCCGACGCGCTCACGACCGACGGCCTCGTCGAGGTGCTGCGCATCATGCATGCCGACCTGCGCGACAAGTTCGCGCTGCCCGCGCCGCGCATCGCCGTCTGCGGCCTCAACCCGCACGCCGGCGAGGACGGCCTGCTGGGCCACGAGGACCGCGAGGTGATCGCCCCGGCGATCGCGACGGTCCGCCGGGAAGGCATCCTCGCGCATGGACCGGTGCCGGCCGATACCGCCTTCACGCCGCGCGAACTGGCGCGTGCCGATGCCGTGCTCGCGATGTACCACGACCAAGGGCTGCCGGTGCTCAAGCACGCCGGGTTCGGGCATGCGGTCAACATCACGCTCGGGCTGCCCGTGCTGCGCACCTCGGTCGACCACGGCACCGCGCTCAGCCTCGCCGGCACCGGGCGCGCCGACCCGGGAAGCCTGCAGGCTGCCGTCACGCTGGCGGCGCGGCTCGCCGCGCTGCGCAGCGGCGCCTGATCGCCCGTGGTCTTCGCACGCAAGCGCTTCGGCCAGCATTTCCTGCATGACGTGCAGGTCATCGATCGCATCGTCGCCGCCATCGGCCCGCGACCGGGCGAGGCCATCGTCGAGATCGGACCCGGACATGGCGCGATCACCGGCGCCTTGCTCGCCGCGACCGGCACGATGGATGCCATCGAGATCGACCGCGACCTCGCCGCGGCGCTGCGCACCCGGCTGGTGCCGCAAGGGCTGGCGCTGCACGAGACCGACGCGCTGCGCTTCGATTTTGCAGCGCTTGCGGCGCTGCGCGGCCAGCGTCTGCGGATCGTCGGCAATCTGCCGTACAACATCTCGACGCCGTTGATGTTCCACCTGCTCGCCGCACCGCAGGCCATCCGCGACCTGCACATCATGCTGCAGAAGGAGGTCATCGACCGGATCTGCGCCGAGCCCGGCAGCGACGACTATGGCCGCCTGACCGTGATGCTCGCGCCGTGGGTGCGCGCGGAACACCTCTTCGACGTGGGGCCCGGCGCGTTCCGTCCGGCGCCGCGCGTCTGGTCGGCGGTGGCGCGGCTCACGATGCGCGAGACGCCGGCCTTCGCGGTCGACGCGCGGTTCGGCCGCGTCGTCTCCGCCGCGTTCTCGGCGCGGCGCAAGACGCTGCGCAACGGCCTTCGCACCCTGCTCGATGCCGAGGCGATCGCCGCCTGCGGCATCGATCCGGGCATCCGCCCCGAGATGCTGCCGCCCGCCGCGTTCGCGGCGCTCGCGCAGCATCTGCCGCTCCAGAGCGCGGCACCGACGCCGTCACCCGACGACGGAGCCTGAACCATGGCACGCATCGCGATCGGCGACGTGCAGGGCTGTCACGACGGGTTGCGCGAACTGCTGCGCACGGCGGGCTTCTCGGCCGACCGCGACGAGCTGTGGTTCGTCGGCGACCTCGTGAACCGCGGCCCGGATTCGCTCGGCGTGCTGCGCTTCGTGCGCGCCTTGGCGGACAACGCACAGGTCGTGCTCGGCAACCACGACCTGCACCTGCTGGCCGTCGCGCGCGGCACGGGCGGACGACGCCTGCGCAAGGACGACACGCTCGATGACGTGCTCGCCGCGCCGGACCGCGAGATGCTGCTCGATTGGCTGCAGTCCCGACCGCTCGCCGTTCACGCCCCGCGCCGCGAGGGCGGTCAGGGCGGCGCGCGCGATGACCTGATGGTGCATGCGGGCCTGGTGCCGCAATGGGACGTCGCAGAGGCGCTGCGGCTCGCCGCCGAGGTCGAGGCCGCGCTCCGCAGCGACCCCGCGGGCCTGTTCGCGGCGATGTACGGCGACCAGCCGGACCGGTGGGACGGTTCGCTCGCCGGCCATGACCGTCTGCGCTTCGTCATCAACGCGCTCACCCGCATGCGTTTCGTGCACCGTGATGGCCGTGTCGACCTGAAACTGAAAGGCGCACCCGATGCGGCGCCCCGCGGCTGGCTGCCCTGGTTCGACGCGCCCGGCCGTCGCAGCGCCGACGCGCGGCTCGTGGTCGGCCACTGGTCGACGCTCGGACTCGTGCTCCGCGACGATCTCGTGGCGCTCGACACCGGGTGCGTGTGGGGCGGCGCCCTCACCGCGGTATGCCTGGACGATCCGTCCCGCCGCTGGCAGGTCGCCTGCGCCGCACACCGCACACCCGGCTAGAATCTGCGCTCGCGGGTCCCGAGGGGCCCGGCCCCAGGGGTCCCCGCCCCTCCACCCTGCCGCCGGCACCGGACCGGCACGAGCACCGCCATGACCGTCATCTCGCAGCAGCACTTCATCGAGAGCGTCGCCGACGCCCTGCAGTACATCTCCTACTACCACCCGATGGACTACATCGAGTCGCTGGGCCGTGCCTACGAACTCGAGGAATCGCCGGCGGCCAAGGACGCCATCGCGCAGATCCTCACCAACTCGCGCATGTGCGCCGAAGGCCATCGCCCGATCTGCCAGGACACCGGCATCGTCGTCGCGTTCGTGAAGGTCGGGATGGGCGTGCGCTGGGACGCGACGCTGACCTTGCAGCAGATGGTCGACGAGGGCGTACGCCGGGCCTATCTCGATCCGGACAACACGCTGCGCGCCAGCATCGTCGCCGACCCGGCCTTCACGCGCCGCAACACCCGCGACAACACGCCCGCGGTGGTGCATGTGGAACTGGTCGAGGGCGATGGGGTGGAGATCGACATCTCGGCCAAGGGCGGCGGCTCGGAGAACAAGGCCAAGTTCGCGATGCTCAACCCCTCGGACTCGATCGTCGACTGGGTGCTCAAGACCGTGCCCACCATGGGCGCAGGCTGGTGTCCGCCGGGCATGCTCGGCATCGGCATCGGCGGGTCGGCCGAGAAGGCGATGGTGCTCGCCAAAGAATCCCTGATGGAGCCGATCGACATGGCCGAGCTCAAGGCGCGCGGCCCGAAGACGCCGCTGGAGGAGCTGCGCATCGAGCTGCACGACAAGGTCAACGCGCTCGGCATCGGCGCGCAGGGGCTCGGCGGGCTCTCGACCGTGCTCGACGTGAAGATCCTGGACTACCCGACCCATGCAGCCTCGAAGCCCGTCGCCATGATCCCGAACTGCGCGGCTACCCGGCACGTGCACTTCAAGCTCGACGGCAGCGGTCCGGCGCGGCTCGAACCGCCCGACCTCGCGCGCTGGCCGAAGGTCGACTGGAAACCCTCGCCCGAGGCGCGCCGCGTCGACCTCGACACGCTGACGCCCGCCGAGGTCGAACGCTGGCAGCCCGGAGAGCGGCTGCTGCTCAACGGCCGCATGCTCACCGGGCGCGACGCGGCCCACAAGCGCATCGCCGACCTGTTCGCGCGCGGCGAAGGGCTGCCGCCCGGCGTCGACCTGCGCAATCGCGTGATCTACTACGTCGGACCCGTCGACCCGGTGCGCGACGAGGTCGTGGGGCCCGCGGGCCCGACCACGGCCACGCGCATGGACAAGTTCACCGAGATGATGCTCGAGAAGACCGGGCTCATCGCCATGATCGGCAAGGCCGAACGCGGCCCGGTCGGCGTCGAGGCCATCCGCAAGCACAAGGCCACCTACCTCTTGGCCGTCGGCGGCGCCGCCTATCTCGTCTCGAAGGCGATCCGTGCCTCGCGCGTGGTGGCGTTCGAGGACCTCGGGATGGAGGCGATCTACGAATTCACCGTGCAGGACATGCCGGTGACCGTCGCCGTGGACGCGCGGGGCACCTCGGTGCACCAGAGCGGCCCCGCCGAGTGGGGCGCGAAGATCGCGGCCAGGATACCTGTGCGCGCGCGCTGAGCGCGCGGGCTCGGCGTCAGCCGGCCTTGGCCGGCACCGCCTTCAGCCGACGGATCTCTTCCAACACCAACTCGGCATGACCGTCGGCATCCACTTTTTGGAAGTGGCGTGCCACCCGCCCCTGCGGGTCGATGATGAAGGTGTCGCGGCGCGAGTATTCCATCATCCCGAGCACGCTCGTCAGCACGCCATAGGACTTGGTGACCGCCTTGGTGGAGTCCGCGAGCACCGGAAACGGCAGGCTGTGCTCCTTCGCGAAGGCTTTCTTGGAGGCGACATCGTCGACGCTGACACCGAGGATCACAGCCCCTTCGCGGCGGAACGCGAAGATGTTGTCGCGCAGACCGCAGGCCTGCGTCGTGCAGCCCGGCGTGTTGTCCTTGGGGTAGAAATACAGCACCACCCACTTGCCGCGCTGCGACTGCAGCGTGACCCAATCGCCGTTCTGGTCTTGCAACCGGAAGTCCGGCGCCAGCGCGCCGACCTTGGGCGAGGCCGCCAGTGCCGGCCACGCGAGCAGGGCAACGGCGATGAGCGCGGCCGCCGATATCAGGGTGACGAGGGGAGACGGCAGGGTACGGGCAGGACGCATGGGGGGCTCCTAAGGGGGTCGGTCGTCGCGGGGGTGGACTCGGGGATGGCCGGGGCACAAGCGACACCCCTATCTTCACCACGACCGGGCTACGGCACAATAGTCACATGTCCCAGGCCTTCACCTACGAGCCCGCCGTCGCCGATGACGATCAGCCGCCGCCGCGGCGCACGGCGCTCGTGCTGGCCGGAGGGGGCGCACGGGCCGCCTATCAGGTCGGCGTGCTGAAGGCCTTGGCCGAGACCTGGCCCGACGAGCGCGCACCCTGGGACATCATCGTCGGCACCTCCGCCGGCGCAGTATGTGCCGCCGTGCTCGCGCACCACGCCGACGACTGGCGCGAGGGCGTCCGGCGTCTCGAGGAGGTCTGGGCCAACTTCACGGTCTCACAGGTGTTCGACACCCGCATCAGGGCGATGCTCGGTGCCGGCGCTCGCTGGGTCTCTTCGGCCTTGTCCGGAGGGCGATTGGCTGACGCGCCGCCCGCCTTGCTCGACAACGGACCGCTCAGGCGCCTGCTCGAAGCCCAGATCGACTGGGACGGCATCCGTCGGCACATCGCCTCGGGCGACCTGCATGCGCTCGCGCTGGCGGCGACCACCTATGCCGGCGGACACCACACGGTCTTCTTCGACGCGGCGGCGGACGTGCGCGAATGGCAGGGCATCCGCCGGGCGGGGGTCCGCACACGGCTCGCGCTCGACCATCTCATGGCGAGCTCGGCGATCCCGTTCCTGTTCCCCGCGGTCAAATTGGGCGACGCCTGGTTCGGTGACGGCGCGATGCGCCAGCTCGCGCCGATCTCGCCCGCCATCAAGCTCGGCGCCGACCGCGTCCTCGTGCTTGGTGTCAGGGCCGTCGGCGGGGGCGGGACCGAACGCCTGATCGGCCGCGCACGTGCGCCCTCGCCCGGCGAGATCTTCGGCTTCATGCTCGACACGCTGTTCAGTGACCATGTGGATGCCGACTTCGACACCCTCGGCCGCACCAACCTGTTCCTCGCCGCCGCCGACCCGCCGATCCCGGGGCTGCGACGCATCGAGGCCTTGCGCCTGACCCCGGCGCACGACCCGCAGATCGCCGCTGCGCAGCACATCGACGCCCTGCCACGCACGCTGCGCACGCTCATGGGCGTCATCGGCGCGCGCGGCGAAGCCGGCGGGCTCCTCGCGAGCTACCTGCTGTTCGAGTCGGCGTACACCCGCGAGATGATCGACCAGGGATACCGCGAGACCTTGGCCCAGGCGCAGCCGCTGCAGGCCTTCCTGCGCCTATAGCGCAGTCTCAGCGTGCCTCGGGCGCGGAGGCTCCGGGACCCGGACGCCGCAGCGCGCGCATCGCGCGGTCGAGGCCCTCGAGCGTCAAGGGGAACATCCGTCCACCGACCAGGTCGCGCGCCAAGCCGACCGACGGCGTCCACGCCCAGCGCTCCTCCGGCTCGGGATTGAGCCACACGAGACGCGGGAAATGCGCCGTCAGCCGTTGCATCCAGGCGCTGCCCGGTTCGTCGTTCCAGTGCTCGACGCTGCCACCCGGCTGGACGATCTCGTGCGGGCTCATGGTCGCATCGCCGACGATGATCACCCGATAGTCTGCGTTGAAGGTGCGCAGCAGCTCCAGCGTGGTGGTCCGCGCCGTGTGCCGGCGGCGGTTGTCCTGCCAGAGATGCTCGTAGATGAAGTTGTGGAAGTACCAGGACTTCAGGTGCTTGAACTCGCTGCGCGCCGCCGAGAACAGCTCCTCGCAGACCCGGACGTGGTCGTCCATCGAGCCGCCGATGTCGAGCAGCAGCAGCACCTTCACCGCATTGCGCCGCTCGGGCACCAGCTTGAGGTCCAGCCAGCCGGCGTTGCGCGCGGTCGCCTCGATGGTGCCGTCGAGGTCGAGCTGGTCGGCCGCGCCCTCGCGCGCGAAACGCCGCAGGCGACGCAGCGCCATCTTGAGGTTGCGCGTGCCGAGCTCACGCCGGTCGTCGAGGTTGCGGTATTCGCGCGCCTCCCAGACCTTCACGGCGCGTCGCTGCCGCGCGCCCTGCGAACCGATCCGCACGCCTTCGGGGTTGTAGCCGCCCGAGCCGAAGGGCGAGGTGCCGTTGGTGCCGATCCACTTGTTGCCGCCTTCGTGCCGCTCCTTCTGCTCGCGCAGGCGCTCGCGCAGCGTCTCGAGCAGCGCGTCCCAGCCACCGAGGGACTCGACCTTGCGGCGCTCCTCCTCGGTGAACAGCCGCTCGGCGAGGGACTTGAGCCAATCCGGCGGCACGTCGGCGAGCAGCGCGGCGAACGCCCGCTCGGCGCCCGCGAAATGCTCGGCGAAGACGCGGTCGTAGCGGTCGAAGTGCCGCTCGTCCTTGACGAGCGCCATGCGCCCGAGCCAGTAGAACTCCTGCGCCGAGAGCGCCGCGACACGCGCCTCGAGGGCGCGCAGCAGCGACAGGAACTCGGTCACCGACGCCGGCACGCCCGCCTCGCGCAAGCCGAGGAAGAAGCGCACCAGCACCGTCAGCGCGTCCGTCGGCTGAGGAACACCAGCTGCTCGAACAGGTGCACGTCCTGTTCGTTCTTGAGCAGCGCGCCGTAGAGCGGCGGGATGGATTTCTTGGGGTCGTCGCTGCGCAAGGCTTCGGGCGGGATGTCCTCGGCCAGCAGCAGCTTGATCCAGTCGAGCAGCTCCGAGGTCGAGGGCTTCTTCTTGAGACCGGGGGTCTCGCGCACGCGGTAGAACGCGCCCAAGGCCTCGGCGAGCAGTTCGCGCTTGAGGCCGGGGTGGTGCACCTCCACGATCTTCTGCATCGTGTCCGCATCCGGGAAACGGATGTAATGGAAGAAACAGCGGCGCAGGAAGGCATCCGGCAGCTCCTTCTCGTTGTTGCTGGTGATGATGATCGCCGGCCGGTGGCGCGCCTTCACGAGCTCCCGCGTCTCGTAGACGTAGAACTCCATGCGGTCGAGCTCGCGCAGCAGGTCGTTCGGGAACTCGATGTCGGCCTTGTCGATCTCGTCGATCAGCAGCACCGGCTGTTCGGGCGACTCGAAGGCCTCCCAGAGCTTGCCGCGCACGATGTAGTTGCGGATGTCGGCCACGCGGGCCTCGCCGAGCTGCGAATCGCGCAGGCGCGACACCGCGTCGTATTCGTAGAGCCCCTGCTGCGCCTTGCTGGTGGACTTCACGTGCCACTCGAAGATCGGCCGGCCGAGCGAGCGGGCGACCTCGAGCGCCAACTGCGTCTTGCCGGTGCCGGGTTCGCCCTTGATCAGGAGCGGCCGGCCGAGCGTGACGGATGCGTTGACCGCCATCTCAAGGTCCGGCGTGGCGATGTAGCGCTCGGTGCCGGCGAATCGGTTCGTCATGGAGTGCCCTCCCGGGCCGCTTGCAAGGTCAAAGAATGCTGCATCGGTCCCGGCAACAGCGGGGTCGGGCGGCCCGCCGCCCAATCACCGAACCCCGCGCGGTAGAACGGCGAGAGCGGATGACCGCCCTGCCCGCCCGGCAGGTGCAGGTAGCCCTCGGCCTCGCGGCCCGGCGACACGGCGAAACGCTCCGACGCGCCGAACGAGGGTCCGGCGACACGGGGCATGTCGTCGTCGCCCGCGAGCGGTACGGCCGGCATGTCGAGCCAATCGCCGAACCGGCCGAGCGACGACGACAGCGGATGGCGGATGCGGGCGGTGTTGCGCGCGCCCCAGGTGCAGCGCTCGAAGCGGTCGCACTTGGCGTCCACATCGGCGATCACCGCGTCCGCGCGGGCGAGCAGGAAGCTGCGCCAGTCGGCGTGCTCGACGGTCAACAGGTGCGGTGGCTGCTCGGTGACGAGGCGCCACAGCGAGCCCTCGAAGAGCGCGACCGGCCGCGTGCCGTCCGCGACCCCGAGCGCGCCCGTGACCATGCCCCACACGGCATCGCGGGTGCCGTTGCGGAACTCGCGCACCAGGCGGTAACCGACCGACTCGGGCGCCGCGCGCGGCGTCCATCCGGCGACCAGTCGCCGCAGCTCCGCCCGCTTCGGTTGGTTGCGCACCGCGTCCTCGTCGAGCGTCGCGAGCAGCAGCCGCTGCCAACGCTCGAGGAACAGCGCGCGATCGTCGAGCTGGATCGCCAGCATGTCGGCCGGCGTCGCCTTGCCGCGGATCGCCAGCAACCCGTCGCGGATCTGGCGCACACGCGGCCCGTGCTCGTAGCCCATGCCGCTCTCGGCCTCGTCGTTGCCGAGCACGCGCTCGGCCTCACCCTCGACCTGTCGCGCATTGCCGCTCCACAAGCGTCCCGCCGCGGGGTCGACGATGCGCGGGTACTCGGATGCCTCGCGCCACGCGACCGGCTGCGGCGTCTCCGGTCCGCGCTCGCCGCGCGGGATGCGGCCCGCGATCGTCCAGGCGATGCGGCCGGCGCGATCGCCGATCAAAAGATTCTGGTGCGGGATGCCGACCGACGGCACCCAGGCCAAGGCCTCGTCGACCGACTTCAGGCGCTGCAGATCAAGACTGCCGAGAGTGGTCGCACCGGGCTCGGTCGCGAGCCAGCGCGCGAGCCAGCAGATCTCGCCGGTGCCCGCCGGACCTGGTTCCCGCTTGACCAGCACCCCGAGCGGCGACTCGCGTACCACTTCGATGACGGGGTCACCCCGCAGCACCTCGATGCGCTCGCGGCTCACCTTGAAGCGCTGCTCGCCGGTGCTGGTGTAATAAAGGCCGGCGTCCGGCTCGCAGCTGTAGCCGCGCACGTCCACCCAGTCGCCATAGCTGTTGGTGAAGGACCAGGCGATGTGGCCGTTGGTGCCGGCGACCACCGCGGGCACGCCCGGCAGCGTCACGCCGTTCAGCTCGGGCATGTCGCCGCCCGCCGACTGCAGGCGCGCGCGATACCAGACCGTGGGCACGCGCAGCCCAAGATGCATGTCGCCGGCGACCAGCGCCGCACCGCTCGCGGTATGCGCGCCCGCGACCGCCCAGGCGTTGCTGCCGGGCTTGCTCGGTGACGGCGGCGCCGGCGCGCCCGCACGGCCGACCCGCAGATCGAGCTGCTCGGGCGACGGCACGGGCGGCGCCTCGCGCGGCAGGGGCGATGCGTCACCGCCGATCGGCCCCTGGAGGTTCGGCGCGTCCCATTCGTCGCCGCGCGGGTAGAGGAAACGCATCACGTCCGCCGCGAGGCTGGCATCCGCCTCCGACCGCGACGCGGCGGCGGCCCGCTCCTCGAGCCGCGCCCCGACTGTACGTCGCGAGATCTCGCTCTGGACGTCCGCGTACTGCAACTGCCACCACATCGCGTGCACTACGAGAATCGAATCCTCGGCACGCCACGGCTGCGGCGTGGCGCGCAACAGGATGTACTCCCAAGGCCGCACCCGCAGGGCCGCGAGGCCGCGGTTGACGCCGCGCGTGTAGGCATCGAGCACGGCGCGCTGGGCGGGGGTCGCATCGGAGACCACGCGCTGGGCGACGCGACGGAACCGGAACGGCCGGGCCTTGCGATCCTGCTCCAGCATGCGCTCGCCGAACAGGCCGGACAATTCGCCGGCCGCGAGCCGCCGCGACAGGTCCATCTGGAAGTAGCGGTCCTGCGCATGCGCGAAGCCGAGCCCGTACGCGACGGCCGCGGGATCCGCGCCGCGCACGGTGGTCACCCCCAGCGCATCGCGTTCGAGCACCACTTCGGAGGGCGGCCCGCCCTCATCCGGCTCCACCACGCCGTCGAGCTGCGGCAAGGAGCCGCGCAGCAACCAGCCGCCGACGAGGAACGCCAGCAGCACGACCATGGCGAGGAGGCCGAGGAGCCAACCGAGCAGGCGCCTCACGGCTGGCGCACCTGCACGATCTGCATCGAGTTGGTCCCGCCCTGCACGCCCGTCAGCTCGCCCTTGGTGAGGATGACGAGGTCGCCGTCATCGACGAGCTGCAACTCCAGCAGCATCGCGAACACCCGGTCGTGCAGCGGCGTGGCATCACCCGGCGTGACATCGAAGGCCACCGGACGCACGCCCCGATAGAGCGTGACGCGACGGCGCGTACGCTCATGGCGGGTGAAGGCATAGATGGGGATGTCGGAGCGCAGGCGCGACATCCAGAGCGGCGTGGAACCGCTCTCGGTGAGCGCGACGATGGCGCGCACGTTCATGTGGTTGGCGGTGTACATCACCGCATGCGCGATCGCCTCCTCGGTCTGGGTGAAGGTCACCCCGGAACGCTCGCGCGGACGGTGCTGCGTGGTGTGGTAGGTCTCGGCGCCGACGATCACCTCGGACATCGCCGCCACCGCCTTCACGGGGTAGCGGCCGGCCGCGGTCTCGGCCGACAGCATCACGGCGTCGGTGCCGTCCATCACCGCGTTGGCGACATCGCTCACCTCGGCGCGGGTCGGCACGGGGCTCTGGATCATGGACTCCATCATCTGGGTCGCCGTGATGACGACGCGGTTGCGATGACGGGCCTGACGGATGATGCTCTTCTGCAGGCCGGTGAGCGCGGCGTAGCCCATCTCCACGCCGAGATCGCCTCGCGCCACCATCAGCGCGTCGGCGGCATCGATGATCCCTGCCAACTGCGCAACGGCCTCGTGCCGTTCGATCTTGGCGACGATGCGCGCGTCCTGGCCGCCCGCCTCGCGCAACAACCGCCGCGCGAGCGCGATGTCGTCGGCGTCGCGCACGAAGGACAGCGCGAGGTAGTCCGCGCCCTGGGCTGCGACGAAGCGGATGTCCTCGCGGTCCTTGTCGGTGAGCGCCGGCGCCGAGATGCCGCCGCCCTTGCGGTTGACGCCCTTGCGGTTGGAGAGCTCGCCGCCCACGGCGACGCGGGTGCGGATGCGCGTGCCGATGACCTCGGCCACCTCGAGCACGATCAGGCCGTCGTTGAGCAGCAGGGTGTCGCCCGCCGCGACGTCGGCCGTCAGTTCCTTGTAGGCGACGCCCACCGCATCGACGGTGCCTGCGGCCGGGTCGAGTGCGGTGTCGAGGGTGAACTCTTGCCCCTCGACCAGCTGCACGGGCCCGTCACGGAAGCTTTCGATGCGGATCTTGGGGCCGGCGAGGTCGAAGAGCACGCCGACGTAGCGGCCGGACCGCGCCGCCGCCTCGCGCAGCGACGTCAAGCGCCGCAGGTGGTCGGCTTGGGTGCCGTGGGAGAGGTTGATGCGGGCGACGTCGAGGCCCGCCTGGCACATCTCGAAGAGTACATCGGCGTCGTCGGTGGCCGGCCCGAGGGTCGCCACGATCTTGGTTCTGCGTTGCATGCCGCCATTGTGGGGCCGCATGGGGCGACGCTCAACTTCCGTGCGATGCCCGGGGGCCGGGGCTATCCGGCGGCGCGGGCCTCGAGCATCGCGACCGCCGGCAAGGTCTTGCCCTCGACGAACTCGAGGAAGGCGCCGCCGCCGGTCGAGATGTAGGAGATCCCCTCTGCGACGCCGTATTTCTCGATGGCGGCGAGCGTATCGCCGCCGCCGGCGAGCGAGAACGCAGGGCTCGCGGCGATCGCCTTCGCGAGCGTCTCGGTGCCGCCCCCGAACTGGTCGAACTCGAACACGCCGACCGGGCCGTTCCAGAGGATGGTCCCCGCATCGGCGAGCACTCCGGCGAACCGCCCCGCGGTCTGCGGGCCGATGTCGAGGATGAGCTCGTGCGGCCGGACCTCGCCCACGGGCCGCACCGTCGCGGCCGCGGCCGGCGAGAACTCCTCCGCCACCACCACGTCGATGGGCAGCGGGATCTCGGCGCCGCGCGCGGCCGCCTGCGCGAGCAGCGCACGCGCGGTGTCGAGCATGTCGGGTTCGTGCAGCGACTTGCCGATCGCGACCCCGGTGGCGGCGAGGAAGGTGTTGGCGATGCCGCCGCCGACGATGAGCTTGTCGACCTTGGCGAGCAGCGACTCCAGCACGGTGAGCTTGGTCGAGACCTTGGAACCGGCGACGATCGCGACCAGGGGCCGTGCGGGCTGCGCGAGCGCGCGCGACAGCGCGTCGAGTTCGCCCACCAGCAGCGGACCGGCACAGGCCACAGGCGCGAACCGCGCCACCCCGTGGGTGCTCGCCTCGGCACGGTGGGCCGTGCCGAAGGCATCCATCACGAAGACGTCGCAGAGCGCGGCCATGCGACGCGCCAGCATCTCGTCGTCCTTCTTCTCGCCCTTGTTGAAGCGCACGTTCTCGCAGAGCACGACCTCGCCCGGCGCGCAGTCGACGCCATCGAGCCAATCGCGTTGCAGGCGCACCGGGTGCCCGAGCAGCTCGCCGAGCCGCGCCGCCACCGGGGCGAGCGAATCGGCGGCGGAGAACTCGCCTTCTTCGGGCCGACCGAGGTGCGAGAGCACGATGACGCGCGCGCCCGCCGCGGTGGCCGCGCGCAAGGTGGGCAGCGCCGCGCGGATGCGCGCATCGCTCGAGATGACGCCCTCCTCGACCGGGACGTTGAGGTCCTCGCGGATGAGCACCCGCTTGCCCCGCAGGTCGAGGTCGGTCATGCGCAGCACGGTCATCGGCGCGGCCTCAGGGAGCCTTGGACCAGGCGAGCGTGGTGTCGAGCATGCGGTTGGAGAAGCCCCACTCGTTGTCGTACCAGGCGCAGACCTTGACCAGCGTGCCGCCCGTGACCTTGGTCATGGTGGCGTCGTAGGTCGAGGAATGCGCGTCGTGGTTGTAGTCGATCGAGACGAGCGGCGCGTCGGTGTAGGCGAGCACGCCGGCGAGCGGGCCCGATGCCGCGGCGGCCTTCATGAGGCCGTCGATCTCCGCGACCGTGGTCGCGCGCGCCGCGGTGAAGGTGAGATCGACCAGCGACACGTTGATGGTCGGCACGCGCACCGCGAAGCCGTCGAACTTGCCCTTGAGCGCGGGCAGCACGAGGCCGACGGCCGCGGCAGCGCCGGTCTTGGTGGGGATCATCGACATCGTGGCCGAGCGCGCACGGCGCAGGTCCGAGTGGTAGACGTCGGTGAGCACCTGGTCGTTGGTGTAGGCGTGGATGGTGGTCATCAGGCCACCGACGATGCCGATGTGCTCGTGCAGCACCTTGGCGACGGGCGCGAGGCAGTTGGTGGTGCAGGAAGCGTTCGAGATGACCGTGTGCGACGCGCGCAGCACGTCGTGGTTGACGCCATAGACCACCGTGGCATCGACATCGTCGCCGCCCGGCGCGGAGATCACGACCTTCTTGGCGCCGCCCGCGATGTGCGCGGCGGCCTTCGCCTTG
>JBIIVD010000052.1:0-12670 GCA_044339635.1 Steroidobacteraceae bacterium
TTCTCGACGCCGTAGGTCGCGGCGAGCTCGACCAGCTTGCTGATCGGCATCGCCTTCAGCGTGGTCAGGTTCATGGACTTGCGCGAGGCGGCGAGCTCCTCGGCGCTGATGACCTCGGCGTCTTCGCCGTGCTCGATGAAGGGCGCGTGGTCGATCGGCCCTTCTTCCATCAAGGGCCCGCCGACGTTGCCGTTGCGCGGACCGCGGTTCGGGTCACGGCCGTGGCGCGGACCGCGCCCTTGGCGCTGGCCACCGCCGCCGCCACCGCCACCGCCACCGCCCTTGTTGCCGAGGTAACCGCCCCTCACAGGTGGCTGTCCAGGAAGGCCGCGAGCTGCGAGCGGGACACGGCGCCGACCTTCTGCGCCTCGACGGTGCCGTTCTTGAAGAGGATCAGCGTGGGGATGCCACGGATGTTGTACTTCGGCGGCGTCGCCGGGTTCTCGTCGATGTTGAGCTTGGCGATGCGCAGGCGGTCGGCGTACGCCGGGGCGAGCTCATCGAGGATGGGACCGATCATCTTGCAGGGGCCGCACCATTCGGCCCAGAAATCGAGCAGGACAGGCTTGTCCGACTGGAGCACATCGGCGGCGAAGGTGGCATCCGAGGTGTTGACGATGTGAGGACTGCTCACGCGGGGGATCCTCCGTTAGGAGTTTGGGTGGGGAGATCGGGGGACAAGGAAAAGGGGTGGCGGGTTTGCGGGCCTCGGGCTGAATGCCGTACGGAGGGCCGCCAAACGGTTATAATGCGCCGCAGGAATTGGTTGTTTCGTGCCTCTGGGCTTACCAGAAAGAGAGGATGACTCGGGGGCAGAACGCCCGGCTGGATGGCATTTGTAGCTAATCCGCGGTCCTTTTGCAAGCGTCCCCGTCACTCTCCACCTCTGGTACGAAATGTCAGACACCCACCTTTCCGACCTCACCTTCTCGGCCCTCGAACTCGCGCCGCCCCTGATGCAAGGCATCGAGGACGCAGGCTTCGTGCGCTGCACACCCATCCAGGCGCAGACGCTGCCCGTCGCCCTCGCCGGCCGCGATGTCGCGGGCCAGGCGCAGACCGGCACCGGCAAGACCGCGGCCTTCCTCGTGGCCCTCTTCCAGAACCTGCTCGCGCGCCCGGCAGCGCCCACCCGCGGCGCCACCGCCATCCGCGCGCTCGTGATCGCGCCGACGCGCGAACTCGCCGTGCAGATCCACAAGGACGCCGAGGTCCTCAACCGCCACACCGGGCTCAAACTCGCCGTGGTGTTCGGCGGCGTCGACTACGAGAAGCAGCGCCGCGAACTCGAGGGCGGTGTCGACGTGCTCATCGGCACGCCGGGCCGCATCATCGACTACTACAAACAGCACGTGTTCGAGCTGCGCGAGGCGCAGGCCGTGGTGCTCGACGAGGCCGACCGCATGTTCGATCTCGGCTTCATCGCCGACATCCGCTACATGCTGCGCCGGCTGCCGCCGCCCGAGCGGCGCCAGTCCATGCTGTTCTCCGCCACGCTCTCGCAGCGCGTGCTCGAGCTCGCCTACGAGCACATGAACGAGCCGGTGCTCGTGCGCATCGAGCCCGAGAAGATCACCGCCGACCGCGTGCGGCAGCTCATGTATTACCCGGCGATGGAAGAGAAGATCCCGCTGCTCGTCGGGCTGCTGCGGAGCATGGCGCCGCACCGCACGATGGTGTTCGTCAACACCAAGCGCATGGCCGAGCGCCTCGAGGACGTGCTGCGCGCCAACGGCATCGACGCCGCCGCGCTGTCGGGCGACGTGCCCCAGAAGAAGCGTCTGCGCTACATGGAAGACTTCCACGAGGGCAAGCTCGGCGTGCTGATCGCGACCGACGTCGCCTCGCGCGGCCTGCACATCCCGGACGTCAGCCACGTCTTCAATTTCGACCTGCCGCAGGATGCCGCCGACTACGTCCATCGCATCGGCCGCACCGCGCGCGCCGGCGCCGAGGGCGATGCCATCAGCTTCGCCTGCGAGGAATACGCCGTAGGCCTGCCGGACATCGAGAAATTCATCGGCCGCAAGGTGCCCTACGAACCGATCGGCAAAGAATTGCTGGCGGAAGTCATCTGGCCACCGCGCCGTCCTTACGAGGACCGCGGCGGCAGTGGCCGGCGTGGCGGTGGTGGCGGTCGTCCCGGTGGTGGTCGCCCAGGTGGTGGTCGTCCCGGCGGCGGACGCCCGGGTGGCGGCCGGCGCCCGGGCCCCGGCGCGCGCCGCTGAGCCTCAGGCGAGGTCGGACACGGCGTCGATCGCCGCGAACTCCTCGTGACCGTGCGGGTCGCGGGACGAGTCGGGGCGGCGTACGGCATACACGTGCCGTATCCCCGCCTTGATCGCCGAGCGCAGCACCGCGGCGCTGTCGTCGACGAACACGCTGCGCGCCGGATCGAAACCCTCTGCGGCGCGCGCCGCGCTCCAGAATTCCTGCGTCTCCTTGGGCACGCCGAACTGGTGCGACGAATAGGCCTTGTCCAACCAATCGAGCACACGGGTGCGCTCGTGCTTGATCTCGACGACCCGCGGATGCGAATTGGTCATCAGCACGAGGCGCTTGCCTGACGCCCGCAGGCGCTCGAGGAACCCGCGCGCGCCGGGCAGCCAGGCCACCCGCGCCGCCTCTTCGCGATGCACCTGCGCCACATCGATGCGCAGCATGCGGCTCCAATGATCGATGCAGTACCACTCCATGCGCCCCTGCAGGCGCACGAAATGCGGCATGAGCTCGGCCTGCGCCTCGGCGAGCGACAGGCCGTTGCGCTCGGCGTAGATCTCGGGGATGCGCGCCATCCAGACGAAGTTGTCGAACGCAAGGTCGAGCAAGGTGCCGTCGAGGTCGAGCAGCACGGTGTCCACGGTCGACCAGTCAGGGGGCGGTGCGAGGGAGGACGGCGGCAGGACGGTCATGCGCCTATGATACCGGCATGACGGCCCTGCTCGCGGACCTGCACCTGCACAGCCATCACTCCGACGGGCTGCTCGATCCGGCGGCGCTGATGGGCCTCGCCGCTGCGCGCGGCGTCGGCCTCGCCGCGCTGACCGACCACGACACCACGGCCGGTTGCGCGGCGGCCGCGGCGGCCTGCGCGGAGACGGGCCTGCGCTTCGTGCCGGGCGTCGAGGTCTCGGCCGGGTGGCAGGGCCAGTCGCTGCACGTGCTCGGCCTCGGCGTCGCGCCCGGTACGCCTGCGCTCGAGACGCATCTCGAGTACCTGCGGACGCTGCGGCGCACACGTGTCATGGAGATCGGCGAGCGTCTCGAGCGTCGCGCCCACCTGCCCGGTCGCGAACTCGCCGCAGGTGTCTGCGCCGGCACCGAGGTGCCGACCCGGCTGCATCTGGCGCGGGCCCTGGTCGCACTCGGTCAGGTGCGCGACGAGGGCGAGGCCTTCAGCAAGTTCCTGGGGCGCGGGCTGCCCGGTCACGTGCCGATCGAGTGGCCGTCGCTCGAGGCGGCCATCGGCGCGCTGCGCGCCGCGGGCGCGACCGTGGTGCTCGCCCATCCGCACCGCTACAAGCTCTCCTCCGGCGCGCTGCGCCGCCTGGTCGGCGAGTTCCGCGCCGCAGGTGGCGACGGGCTCGAGGTGAGCGTCGGCGGCATGAGCCCGCGCGACCTCGACCGCCTCGCGACGCTGGTGCGGAACCACGGGCTGTTGGCCTCCACGGGCTCGGATTTCCATGACCCCGCGCTGCCCTGGAGCGCGCCCGGGCGCTTCGCGCGCCTGCCGGCCGACCTCGTGTCGGTCGCGGCCCGGCTCACGGTCCTATAATGGCCCCGCATGTCCGAGCAGGAGCCTGACAACGTCGACCGCGAGCTGTTCCGCAACATCGAGAAGTTGCGGCAGCTGCGCATCGAGCACCGCGACCTCGACGACGTCATCGCCCGGCTGTCCATGGACATCCATGTCGACCAGATCCAGCTCAAGCGCCTCAAGAAACGCAAGCTGATGCTCAAGGACCAGATCGAACGCTACGTCAGCCTGATGATCCCCTACCTCAACGCCTGAGGGCCCCGCGATGGAGCAACAGTACATCCCGCTCGACAAGCTCGGCCGCGAACTGCTGACACCGGACGGTCTCAACGAGGCGATCGTGGTGCTGGTGGCGATCGCCATCGCGCTCGTCATCGGTCGCCTGCTGCGCACCGCAGTGGCGCGCATGAACGCCGCCGCAGGCCCCGGCGCACCCGAGTGGCAGGCGCGGCTGCTCGAAGCGGGCGCCATCGCGGCGCCGTATGCGTTCGCGATGATGCTGATCGCGGCCGCGCGCGCGGTGGCGGTGGCCTGGGGCATCTCCGACACGGTGCTCGTGTTCGCGCTGCGCCTGATCGGCGCCCTCGCCGCGGTGCGGATCGCGGTCTACGTCGTCCGGCTGCTGCTCGGCGACACCAGCTGGGTCGCGCGCGCCGAGACCCGCATCACCCTGCTCATCTGGGCGGCGCTCGGCATCGAGCTGATCGGCGGCTTCGATTGGCTGGAGTCTGCGCTCGACCAGGTCGACCTCGTGCCCGGCAAGGCCGTGTTCAGCCTCTGGGACCTCCTCAAGAGCCTGGTCGTGATCACGCTCTTCGTGCTGGCGATGTCGCTGCTCGCACGCGCCATCGAACGGCGCGTGATGACCATCGAGTCGCTCGCGCCGGCCACCCGCGTCGGCATCAGCAAATCCGCCTATTTCCTGCTCATCGGCCTCGGCATCCTGCTCGGCATCAACTCTGCGGGCGTCGACCTCACCGCGCTCACGGTGCTCACCGGCGCGATCGTCTTCGGCCTCGGCTTCGGCATCCGCGACATCACCGCCAACTTCGTCAGCGGCTTCGTGCTGCTGATGGACAAGTCCATCAAGCCCGGCGATGTCATCAGCTTCCACCAGCACACGGGCACCACCTCGGACAATTTCGGTTGGGTGCAGGAGCTGCGCGGCCGCTACGTCGTGGTGCGCGACCGTGACGGCGTCGAGTCGCTGGTGCCGAACCAGAGCCTGATCACCAGCTCGGTGATCAACTGGAGCTACTCCGACCAGCGCGTGCGTCTGCGCCTGCCGGTGATGATCTCCTACGACGACGATCCCGAGCTCGCGCTCGAGCTGCTGGTGCGCGCCACCGACGGCCATCCGCGCATCCTGCGCGATCCGGCGCCGGTGTCGCGGCTGATCTCCTTCGAGAACTACGGCATGAAGCTCGAGGCGCGGTTCTGGATCCGCGACCCGATGAACGGCGTCAACAACGTGCGTTCGGACGTGAACCGGCGCATCTGGCGGCTGTTCAAGGACCACGGCATCAAGATCCCGGTGGCGCAGCAGGAAGTGCGCGTGCTGGAGCCGGACGCCATCGTGACGCGCCCGGCGCACCTCGGCAGGACCGAAGATGGCCCTGCGCGCGGGTAGGATCGAGATCCCCGACGGCGACCTCTCGGTCAGCTTCGTGCGGGCCGGCGGGCCCGGCGGCCAGAACGTCAACAAGGTCGCCTCGGCAGTGCAACTGCGCTTCGACCTCGCAGGCACGGCCGTCCTCACGCCTGCCGTCAAGGCACGCCTGCGCGCCCTCGCCGGCCGACGCGTCATCGACGACGGGTCGCTGCTGATCATCGCGCGCGAGCATCGCAGCCAGGAACAGAACCGGCGCGAAGCCGAGGACCGCCTCGTGGACCTGGTGCGGCGCGCGCTGGTCGAACCGAAGATCCGGCGGGCCACACGGCCGACGCGCGCCTCCAAGGAGCGGCGGCTCGAGGGCAAGTCCCGGCGCAGCTCGGTCAAGCGGGCACGAGGGCGACCGGGCCGCGACGACTGAGGAGCAGTGGTGACTGCGGCGGTGACGGCGGCGCGTCCGCGCGAGCCCTCACGCGCGAGACCTCACACGCCCGGGCCGGTCACCTGCAGGATGCTGTGGCGGATCTGCTCCGAGAGCACGAACTCGGCATCGGCCGCCACGCGCTGCAGCACCTCGTCGTGCACGAGACGCCCGGCGTCGTCCGTACGGATGACCCCGCGGCGCAGCAGCAAGGCGATGAACTGCTCGAACAGCGCGCGATCCGAGAATTCCGGCGAATTGAACCCGTAGAGCAGGTCGATGCGCTGCGCCATCCACTGGCAGCGCTCGGCCAGCGACTTGGCGGTCTGCGTGCCCGATCCAGACTGGGTCAAGGCCGTGATCACGAGGTAGTAGCGCTCGATGGTCTGCACCGAGGACTGCGCGAGCAGCGAGAGCTGTGATGCCGCGGGTGCGCTCGGCGGCGGACGGCGCCAGGCCGGCGTGCCGTCAGGCAGCGCGACGGACTCGAGCAGCCCGAGCCCGACCAGCGCCGCGAGCACACGGTCGACCTCTGCCGCCAAGTCGTCTTCCGGCCACTTGAGGAACAGCTCCGAGGCCACGTAAGGATAGACACGCCACGCGAGCCGCTGCAGGTCGGCGGCCGGGACCACCGGGTTGGCGATGAACGCGCAGGCGATCAGCGACGGCAGCGCGAACAGGTGCTGGACGTTGTTGCGGTAATAGGTCGTCAGCACCGCGACCTCGTCGCGCAGGCGCACGACCTCGCCGAGCGGGTGCGGCTGGCGTTGCAGCAGTTTCATCGACTCGCCGTAGGCGATGGCCTCGGCGCCGGTGGTCGCCGCGATCGTGATGCGCGGATCGTAGGGCGCGGCGCGCAACAGGCCCAGATAGAGGTCCACCTGGCGCTCGAGGTCGGCGACCGCCATCGCCTGGCGCGGCATCGCCAGCAGCACCATCGCCAGCAGGTTCACCGGCGTCACCGCGGCGGCGGCGTTGATGTGGCGCATGATGCGCTGCGCGAGCTCATCGACCACAGGCGCGAGCCACGCGGCGCGCTCCCCGTCATCGAGCGGCTGCGCACGCCAATCGCCCGCGTGCCGTTCGAGCAGCGGGTCGAGGTGGATGGGTTCGCCGAGGTTGACGTGCACCCGGCCGAACTTCTCGCGCAGCACCCGCGTCGCGCGCAGCAGGTCGCCGACGCTCTCCTTCTGCTTGGGGCGGCCGGAGAGCTCGTTGAGGTAGGTGCTCCCCTCGACGATGCGCTCGTAACCGAAATAAACCGGCAGGAACACCACCGGACGTCGCGGGTCGCGCGCATAGCTGCGGACGGTCATCGCGAGCATGCCGGTCTTGGGTTGCAGCAGCCGCCCCGTGCGCGAGCGTCCGCCCTCGATGAAGTACTCGATGGAGTGGCCGCGCGCCATGATGGTCGCGAGGTACTTCATCAGCACCGCCGTGTAGAGCGCGTTGCCGGCGAAGCTGCGGCGGATGAAGAACGCGCCGGCCTTGCGCAGGAAACGGCCGATCACCGGGATGTTGAGGTTGATGCCGGCGGCGATGTGCGGCACGGCATAGCCCTGCGTGTAAATCGCGTACGACAGCAGCAGGTAGTCCATGTGGCTGCGATGGCAGGGCACGAACACGACCTCGTGCTCGCGCGCGACGTCGCGCAGGGTGTCGACGTGGTTGAACGCGACGCCGTCGTAGAGGCGGTTCCAGAGGCGCCGCAGGAAGGCCTCCATGAAGGTGATGAACGCGTGTGAATAGTTGGCGGCGATCTCCTCGCCATAGCCGCGCGCGGTCAGCAGGGCCTTGCGGCGCGTGATGCGCTTGGCGCGCGCCTCCTGTGCAGCGGCGGCACGCACCGCGCGGGTGCGCAGCACGCGCGCGAGGATGGTGCGCCGGTGGGACATGTCAGGGCCGATGCGCGCGGCGCGCTGGCGGCGGAAGGTCGCGCGCCAGGCCCGCGTGATGCGGATGGCCTGCACCGCCGCCGGTTCGTCGTCGATGAGCAGGCTGCGCAGGCTCACGGGCGCGCCGACCTCGACCATGGTGAAGCGGCCGTTGACGAGGACCTGCAGCATCTTGCGCAGCGCGCCGCGCAGCACCCAGCCTTCGGTGAGCCAGAGGCGCCACCAGGAGCCTTCTTTTTGCGGCGCCCGACCCCAATACACGGCCATCGGCACGAGCCTGACATCGAGCCCGCGATCGGCCTGCAGCGCCTCGATGAGGCGCACCAGTCCGCGCGGCGGGCGGCGGTCGATGCGCGGATCGAAGAACCCGCGCCGCTGCAGCAAGGGCAGCGTGGCCCGCACCGCCTTGGCGCCACGTCCGACGAGGCGCCCGTCCGGCGGCGGCAGGCCGTGACGACGGCAGAGATCGGCCACCAAGGCCGTATCGGCGACGCTGCGGCGCTCGAGGACGTAGCAGACGGGGGCGGCCGTCGCCGCGCCGATCTGCTGCAAGGCCTCTTCGGGGCGCACCTCGGCGCGCACCCACCACGACATCACGAGCCGCAGCAGCACAGCGCGGGCCTCAGCGGGCGAGGCGGGCGAGGAAACCGCCCAGCCAAGTGCCGATCGCCGGCAGCGAGTCGATCAGGCGATGGTCGTCGTCCACGAGGAAGGTCGTGGCACGCTGCGCCTGCGCGTAGCGCAGCCCGTGCTCGACCGGCACGACCTCATCCTGCCACCCGTGCACCACGACCGTCGGCAGCGACGCCGGCGGCGCCTGGGGAGGCAGCGGCGGCAAGCCGGGCATGTCGAACGCGGGTGCCATCAGGAACAGGCCGCGCGCAGGTCCCCCGGCAGGCCCGATGGCGGTCGAGGCGGCGGCGGCCAGCCAGCCGCCGAGGCTCGAACCGACGAGCACGGGTGCGGCAGGCAGGCGACGGCATCCTTCGCGCAGCCGTTCGAGCCGCGCATCGACCGACTCGAGACCGCGATAGTCGATGGACTCGACCTGCCAGCCGAGTCCGCGCGCGACTTCCGCGAGCGCGGTGATCTTGGTGCCCCAGGGCCCGGATTCCTTGCCGTGGGAGAAGACGACGTGGCCGTTCATGGCGGGATGCTACATCGTCCGGCGGCAGCGCGAGCGACAGGCATCCGGCGCGTCGGCGCGCCGGCGCTCAGTGGCTGCGCCACAGCGGCACGTGCCGCTGCTTGAACAGCGGGACCAACAGCATGCCGGCGATGAAGCCGCCGATATGCGCGCCGAGGGCGACACCGCCGCCGCTCAGGCCCATGAGCCAGCCCATGCCGACCTGGCCGACGAACCAGGCCGCCAGCACCCAGACGGCGCGCACCCAGCCGATCGTGAGGAAGATCAGCGGCGGCGGCAGCGCGAGCAGCACGCGCGCCTTGGGATACAGCAGCAGGTACGCGCCGAGCACGCCTGAGATCGCGCCGCTCGCGCCCACCATCGGCACGCTGCTCGCGGGGTCGGGCAAGGCCTGCGCGAACACCGCCGCGACGCCGCACACCAGATAGAACACGATGAATCGTCCGTGGCCCATCGCATCCTCGACGTTGTTGCCGAACACCCAAAGGAACAGCATGTTGCCGAACAGGTGGGCCCAGGAGCCGTGCAGGAACATCGAGGTGAACACGGTCGCCCACGGCGGCACCCAGGCCGGGTCCTCGAGGGCGCCCTCGCCGCCGAAGATCACCTCCGGCGTGGCGCCGAGCCCGGCGACGATCGCCCTCGCCCACGCTTCGTCGGCCGTGGCCTGCCACAGGAACGTCAGCACGCAGGCACCGATCAGGGCCCAAGTGACCCACGGCCTGAGGTGCGTCGGGTTGTCGTCGTGGACCGGGATCACGGCGCGGAGCGCGCGAGGTTGGCACCGAGCGGTGGCACGTTGCGCACGCGGCGCGCCTCGGCGATCACCGAATCGACCGTCGCGCCGCGGCGGTTGAGCGGCACGGGGATGCTGCGCGGCGTGTGGCTCACGCGCGAGACCGCGTCCCAATCGATCGCGTCGCCCTGCTCGCGCAGGCGGCGCTGGATGCGTTGCGCAAGCGACTTGGAGAGCAGCTTGCGCTGCGCACGCTGCCAGTCGCGCGGGTCGTCCTCAAGGACCTCGTGGGCTTGCATCAGGAGCTCGCCCTCGTGCCAACCGAACACGAAAGGCTGGTTCACGACGGTGACCTGGGTACCGCGCTTGACGAGGTCGTACAACAGCTCGATGTCCTCGGGGAACAAGCGGATGCACCCGTGGCTCGACCGCAGGCCGACCCCTGCAGGTTTGTTGGTGCCGTGGATGAGGTAGGTCGGCCAATCGAGGTAGAGCGCACGGTGGCCGAGCGGGTTGTCGGGCCCGGGCGGCACCACGGCAGGCAGCACTTCACCGTTGGCCTTGTGCTCGGCGCGCACGCCGGGCCCCGGACGCCAGCTCGGATCTTTCGCCATCCGCACGACGCTGGTCGTGCCCTGCGGGGTCGCCCAGCCGACGCGGCCGATGCCGATCGGGAAGGTATAGACCGTCAACCATTCCCCCGGCTTGCGCTTCGGGAAATAGAAGAGCCGCATCGCCGCGAGGTTGATGACGATGCCTTCGCGCGGCGCATCGGGCAGGATGTGGCGCGTCGGCAGCACGATCTCCCGTCCCGCGCCCGGCAACCACGGATCGACCCCGGGATTGGCGCGCACCAATTCTTCGTAGCCGACATTGAAGCGCCGCGCGACGTCGACGAAGGTGTCCTCGCGTGCGGCCCGTGTGACCTGGAGTTCGCCGATGACATCGCCCTGCGCAGGGTCGAGCACGGTGCGATGCGCGCTGGTCGCGACCGGATCGACGGGCGGCGGCGGCGGCGTCCAGCCACGCAGCGGAGCAACCGGCGCGGCGTCGTGTTGCGTCACCGCAGTCGTCCCGCAGGCGCCGAGCAGCGCGAGCGACGCCACCACCACGCCCCGCACGAGGCGAGACTGGGCAGGACAGGTCGGTCGGGGCGATGGCGCCGGCATGGGCGCCGAGATTACAGCAGGACGGGCCGGTTCGGTTGCTCGTCCCGATCGCCGCCCTCGTTCGGGAAATGCTCGCTGAGCAGCGCGGCGATGCCCTCGATGCCGGCCAAGGACCCCTCCCGCCAACGCTCCTCGCGGAAGTGCGCCTCCATGGCGCGGCAGACCGCTTCCCAACGCTCACTCGGCACGCGCGCTGCGATACCGCGGTCTGCGACGATCTCCACGTCGCGGTCCGCCATCAACATGTAGATGAGGACGCCGTTGTTGCGCTCGGTATCCCAGACGCGCAGCAGGCCGAAGACCTCGAGCGCCCGCGTGCGCGGTTCGAGGCCGGCGCGCAAGGAGCGCAGGTCGAGCGAAGTCTCCACCGCGAAGCGGATCTCGCCGGCGTGGCGCGACTCGACCGCGGCGATCGCTTTTTCGATGGCGGTGAGCGTCGCGACGGGGAACCGTCGCCGGGTGTGCAGCGGCCAGGTGGTCAGGTGGCGCCAGAGGCGTGTCAGATCCATCTCACCATCCTCCCGAGGCGCCGCCGCCGCCGAAGCCGCCGCCACCGCCGCCGCCGAAGCCGCCACCGCCGAAGCCGCCACCGCCGAAGCCGCCGCCCCCGAAACCGCCGTCCCAAGGACCGCGGCGACCGCGGGAATAGTAGTTGCCGCGGTTGGCCTTGGGGCCCATGCCCATGACGATGCCGAACAGACCGCCGATCATCGCTGCGGCCAAAGCGCCCGAGAACACCAGCGCGGCGATGCCGAAGGTGCCGCCCATCGACAAAGATTGCGGCAAGCGGCCGAGCGACGCGGAGACCAGCAGCAGGATGCCGCCGATGAGGGCGAGCACCACGACCAGCACCAGGCTGCCACCGGACACCCCGTCGCTGTCCCGCTTGCCGTCGCTCCAGCGCGGATCGGGCGGCGGCAGTTGTTCGCCGTCGATGACGCCGATCATGCGATCGACGCCGGCCTCGATGCCCGCGCCGAATTCGCCGGCCCGGAAGGCCGGGCGGACGGTCTCATCGATGATGCGGTTCGAGACGAGGTCGGTGAGCGCACCTTCGAGGCCGCGACCGACCTCGATGCGCATCCGCCGGTCCTGCGGGGCGATGAGCAGGATCGCCCCGTCATCGACGCCCTTGCGACCGGTCTTCCAGGCATCGGCCACGCGGATGGAATACTGCTCGATCTCCTCGGGCTGGGTGGAGGGCACGATGAGCACCGCCACCTGCGACCCCTTGCGCGCCTGCAGGTCCATGAGGCGCGCGACAAGACGCGCTCTCTCCTCCGGCTGCAGCAGACCGGCGGTGTCGACCACCGGCGAGTCGTAGGCCGGGATCGGCTGCAGGCCCGCCTGTGCCGCCGCCTGCTGCACCGACGCGGGCCCGAAGGCCAGCGCGGCGAGCAGGAGGAACACGGGCCGCAACAGCCCGGAGACGAGGTTCTTCAAGGTGTCGCGGACCGCCTCAGCCGCCCGGGGCAGGCGCCGGCGCAGGCGCGCCGAAGTCGACCGTGGGCGCGGCCGAGATCGCGGCCTCGTTCTCGACCGTGAAGTTCGGCTTCACCTTGTGGCCGAACACCATCGCGGTGAGGTTCGAGGGGAACTGGCGCACTGTGCCGTTGTAGTCCTGCACCGTCTGGATGTAGCGGTTGCGGGCGACGGTGATGCGGTTCTCGGTGCCCTCGAGCTGCGCCTGCAGGTCGCGGAAGTTCTGGTCGGACTTCAGCTGCGGGTAGTTCTCGGTGACCATCAGCAGGCTCTTGAGGGCGGCCGAAAGATCGCCCTGTGCGGCCTGGAATTTCTTGACCGCTTCGGGGTCGTTCAGCATCTCGGGGGTGAGCTGGATGGAGGTCGCGCGCGAGCGCGCCTCGGTGACGCCGACCAGGACTTTCTCTTCCTGGGCCGCGAAACCTTTGACCGTGTTGACGAGGTTCGGGAT
>JBIIVD010000053.1:0-12622 GCA_044339635.1 Steroidobacteraceae bacterium
TTCCCATGCCCGGCTACCGCGTCCTCGTCGCCGACACCCGCCACGCCAAGATCTTCGGGATGGAGACCCACAAGTCCCCGCTCCGTTTCATGGACGCCATCGGGAACCCGTACACGGGCAAGCATGAGCGGGACCTCGTCAGCGACGCGCCCGGCCGCTTGATGACGCGCAGCGGCGGCAGCGCCCGCAGCACGGCGCTGACTCCCCGAAGCACACAGAAGCAGCACGCTGCGACACAGTTCGCGCGGCTGCTGGCGCGGCGCCTGTCGAGCGAGGCGCGGGCGGACAAGGATGCAGCCCTGGTGGTCGTCGCCGCACCGCGCTTCATCGCGGAGCTGCAAGCGCATCTGTCGCAGGCGACCCGCAAGCGCGTGATCCGCGAACTGCGCCGCGACCTCGTCGACGCGCCGCGGCTCGACCTGCAGCGACGCGTCGTCGCGGCGGTCAAGCCGACGGGCGTACCGGCGACGCCGCGCCCTCGCCGATGACCGTCGTCCACGGACGGACGCGCCAGCGCAGGATGAGCCCGTTGCGGACATAGGGGTCGGCCTGCGCGAAGGCCTCCGCGGCCGCCGGCGAGTCGCCCTGGAACACGAACACCGCACCACCGGCCGCATCCGCCCCGGCGGGCAGCGCGCCGCCGAGCAGCATCTCTCCGCGGGCGTGCGCGGCCCATCCGAGCGCGAGGTGCTCGTTGCGGAACTCGCCGCGGCGTTCAAGGTAATCGGGCGCGGTGTCGTACATCAGCAGATAGTGGTTCATCACGGTCCTCGGGAAGGTGATCAAGCGAGTTCGGCGGCGCGCGGCATCGACGGCGCGGCGCCCACTCGCGTGACGGCAAGGCTCGCGGCAGCGACCGCGCGCGGCAACGCCGCTTCAAGACGATGGCCCTCTGCAAGCGATGCGGCGAGCACGCCGCAGAAGCAGTCGCCCGCACCGGTCGTGTCGACCACTGCGACGGCGGGCGCAGGGAACCGCGCGTCGCCCTCCGCAGTCACGAGCCAGGCGCCCTCGCCACCCAGCGTCACGATCACCGCGCGGCAGGCGCCGCGCAGCAGCGACCGGGCCGCAAGTACGGCGTGCCCCGCCGGCGCATAGGCGGCGAGCTCGGTCTCGTTCAGCACCACGATGGCGGCCTGCGCGAGCAGCGGCAGCGTCCCCGGCAGCGCAGGCGCGGGGTTCAGGACCGTGGTGGCGCCCGCGGCACGGGCCGCGCCGAGGAAAGCGGCGACCGCATCCGTCGGCGTCTCGAGCTGCGCGAGCGCGACACGAGGCGCCGACGGCGCGGCGGTCACGGCGGGGAGCGCATCCGGCCAAAGCGCCGCAAGCGCGTCACGCGCTTCATCGGCGGCGAGCGTCATGTTGGCGCCGCCATGCACCACGATGCTGTTCTCGCCGTCAGCGGCGACGATCACCTGCGCGAGACCGGTGTGGGCCGCGGGCAGCGTGCGCGCATCGCGCACCCGCAAGCCGCCCGTATCGACGCCCTCAGCCGCGAGCAAGGCCGCAAGCGTCGCGCCATCCGCGTCGTCGCCGCGCGCGCCGATTATCGCGACCGCCGCGCCCATGCGCGCCGCGGCGACGGCCTGGTTCAGCCCCTTGCCGCCCGGCAGGCGCTGCAAGCTCTCGCCCGCCACGGTCTCCCCGGCGCGCGGCAACTTTGCCACGCGCGCGACGAGGTCCATGTTGAGGCTGCCGCAGACGAGGATGGAGGCGCTCACTTCCCCTCGAGCTTCGGCAACGCGCCGCTGCCGCTCAAAAGTCCGGTTTCCGAGTAGACGCCGAGCTTCTCGCGGGTGTCGGCGATGTCCATGCCGCGCATGGTCAACTGGCCGATGCGGTCCTGCGGCGTGAACATCCCCTCGCCCTTCTCCATGGTCAGGCGTTCGGGGTGGTAGGCGAGGTGCGGGCCGGCGGTGTCGAGGATCGACCAGTCGTTGCCGCGGCGCAGCTCGAGCGTGACCTCGCCGGTGATCGCGCGCGCGACCCAGCGCTGCGCGCTCTCGCGCAGCATCAGGCACTGCGGGTCGAACCAGCGCCCCTGGTAGAGCAGCCGCCCGATGCGCCGGCCGTTGGCGCGGTACTGCTCGAGCGTGTCTTCGTTGTGGATGGCGGTGGCGAGGCGTTCATACGCGATATGCAGCAGCGCCATGCCGGGCGCCTCGTAGATGCCGCGGCTCTTGGCCTCGATGATGCGGTTCTCGATCTGGTCGCTCATGCCGAGACCGTGGCGACCGCCGATGCGGTTGGCCTCGAGGAAGAGCGCGAGCTCGTCCTCGAAGGTCTGGCCGTTGAGCGCCGCCGGCCGGCCCGCCTCGAAGCGCACCGCCACGCGCTCCCGCGGCACCGCGACCTCGTCGCGCCAGAACGCGACGCCCATGATCGGCTGCACGATCTCGATGCCGCGGTCGAGGAACTCGAGGTCCTTGGCCTCGTGGGTCGCGCCGAGCAGGTTCGAGTCGGTGGAGTAGGCCTTTTCGACGCTCATCTTGTAGTCGAGCCCCGCGGCGCGCAGGTACTCGGACATCTCGCGGCGGCCGCCGAGTTCGTCGATGAAGCGCTGGTCGAGCCAGGGCTTGTAGATGCGCAGCGCGGGGTTGGCGAGCAGCCCGTAGCGGTGGAAACGCTCGATGTCGTTGCCCTTGTGGGTGCTGCCGTCGCCCCAGATGTCGACGCCGTCCTCGCGCATCGCGCGCACCAGCATCGTGCCCGTGACCGCGCGGCCGAGCGGCGTGGTGTTGAAGTAGGTGGCGCCGGCGGTCGTGATGTGGAACGCACCACATTGGATCGCGGCGATGCCTTCGGCGACGAGCGCGGCCCGGCAGTCGACGAGCCGCGCGATCTCGGCGCCGAGCGCGAGCGCCTTGGCCGGGATCGCGGCCGGGTCCGCCTCGTCGGGCTGCCCGAGATCGGCGGTATAGGCACAGGGCCGCGCGCCGCGGGCGCGCATCCAATGGACCGCGGCGCTGGTGTCGAGCCCGCCCGAAAAGGCGATGCCGACGCGTTCGCCGACGGGGAGCGAAGGCAGGATCGTCGCGCTCATCGGGGAGCGACCGTCACTTCTTCAAGTCGGCACCCGACGCGTCAGGGCAAGGGATGCGCGAGGCGTCGGGCAGGGCGCTGAACGGCCGGAAGCCGGCCTTCGCGGCAGTGGCCGCATCGGCGGCAGGGATGTCGAGGAGGCCGAGGACCCCGTCACCCCCGCCGCACACGGCGGCGTACATCATGCCGTCCGTGGCGCAGCCGGCCGGCGTCGCCTCGACACCTGCGGCCTTGAGTTGCGCCGCCAAGGTCTCGGGCGTCTCGCCACCGGCTTCGCACTGCTTGCGGCCGAGCGACTTGTAGACAGTGAGCCGGTCAGCGGCGGCAGGCGCGGGGTTTGCCGCAGCGGCGGGCGGCGCCTCGGAGTTCGGCGCTGCGACCGGGGGCGGCGGCGGGGGCGTGGGCGGCGGCACTTCGGCCGACGGGCTGGTGCAGGCCGCAACCGACAGGACGATCGCGAGCGCGAAGAGGGAGCGGACAGTCCGAGTCATGGCGGGGCCTCATGGATGACGAAGGTCTTGCGGGTCCGTTCGAGCACCTGCCAAGTGCCCTCGAACCCGCTCGGGATCACGAACTCATCGCCGGGGCCGACCTCCGTGACCGTGCCATCGGCGGCGGTGATCCGGCTCCGCCCCGAGAGGATGCGGCAGTACTCGACCTCTGTATAGCGGATGCGCCAAGTGCCCGGGTCGCTCTCCCAAACGCCCGCATAGAAACCCTTCGCCGGGTCCTCGAACTGCACCCAAGCGCGCTGCGACGGATGGCCGTCGATGAGCCGGTCGGGGGGTGGCAGATAGGGCTCAGCCGAGTCGGCGGCGACCGGACCGAGGCGGGTGAGGGCGAAGCTTGGAGCAGTCATGCCGGGATGATAGCCGGGTGATCGCGAGCGCGTCAGGTGCCCCGAGAAGGTCATATTTGGAACAATCAATATTTAAAATAGACTAATACTCCATTAATGAACCTAGACCCTGCTCGGTCTGGGTTCTAAAATGGTTCCAACAGATTCGTTTTGGAACCCCCATGCCCGTCAACTTCTCCATCAAGAACGTGCCCGACGACATCGCCCAGGCGCTGCGCGAACGCGCCGTCCGCAACCACCGCTCGCTGCAGGGCGAGCTCATGGCGGTGCTGACGGAAGCCGCGCGCCGCGGATACGGCAGCGGCCTTGAACCCGTGTTCACCCGCAAGCCGATGACGGTGGAGGAAGCCGCGCGGCGCGCCCGCGAACTGTTCCCCGGCGGCACGGAAAGCTCGGTCGAGTTCATCCGTCGGGACCGGGACGAGCGGGCGGGCGAGTGCTGACCGACACGCCGCAGCTCTACGTGGCGGAGTCCGCCGCCGCCTACGCAAAACGACCGCGGGTCGTCGCCGATGCCTCGGTCGTGGTCGCGCTGCTGTTCGACGAACAAGATCGCGACGAGGCCCTCGTGCGCTTGCAAGGACGCGTGGTCGCGGCGCCGCACCTTCTCGACCTCGAATTCGCCAATGCCGCCTTGAAGAAGATGCGCCGTGAGCAGCTCGATGCATTCCGGGTGGGCGAGGCGCTGCAGATGCTCGACGAGATCGTCGCCGACCGCCACCCCGTCCCCGCCGCCGCCGCGCTCGAGCTCGCGCAGCGCTACGGGCTCACGCCCTACGACGCCGCCTACCTCTGGCTCGCCGAGCGGCTCGAAGCCCCGCTCGTCACCTTCGATGCCCGGCTGGGCGAGGCCGCCCGGCGGCACCTCGAGGGCGGGCCGGAGGGCGGCTGAGGGGTCAGAACGCGTTGATGCCCGTGAGCGCCCGACCCACCACGAGCTGATGGACCGTCTCGGTCCCCTCGTAGGTGATCACGCTCTCCAGGTTCATCGCGTGCCGGATCGGCACGTACTCGGCGCTGATGCCGGATCCGCCCAGCATGTCGCGCGCGTCACGCGCGATGTCGATGGCGATCCTGCAGTTGTGCCACTTGGCGACCGAGACCTGTACCGGTTTCATCCGACCGGCATCCTTCAGCCGCCCGAGCTGCAAGGACAGCAACTGCGCGGTCGTGATCCGGCGGGCCATCTCGGCAAGGCGGATCTGGATGGCCTGGTTGGCGGCCAGCGGGCGCTTGAACAGGATCCGCGTCTGCGTATATCGAAGCGCCTCGTCGAGGCAGGCCTGCGCCGCACCGATCACGCCCCACGTGATGCCGTAGCGGGCCTGCGTCAGGCAGGACAGCGGCGCCTTGATGCCGATGGTCGTGCCGGGCAAGAGGTTGTCGGCAGGGACGACGACGTCCTGGAAGAACAGCGCCCCGGTGGCGGATGCGCGCAGGCTGAACTTGTCGCCGATCTCGGATGTCGTGAACCCCTTCATGCCGCGCTCGACCAGGAAGCCCCGCACGCCCTCGTCGGTGCGCGCCCACACGATGGCGACATCCGCGATCGGCGCGTTCGTGATCCACATCTTCGAGCCGTTGAGCACCCAGTGGTCGCCACGACGGCGGGCATGGGTCTTCATGTCGGCCGGGTCCGACCCGCCATGCGGCTCGGTGAGACCGAAGCAGCCGATGATCTCGCCGCGCGCCATCCCGGGCAGGAACCTCTGGCGCTGCGCCTCGCTGCCGTACGCGTGGATCGGGTACATGCACAGCGAACTCTGCACGGACACGAAGCTGCGCAGGCCCGAGTCGCCGCGCTCCAGCTCCTGGCAGACCAATCCGTACGAGATGGCGTCCATCCCCGCGCAGCCGTAGCCCGTCAGCGAACAGCCGAGCAGGCCGAGGTCGGCCATCCCGGCGACGAGCTCGCGCGGGAAGGTATGCGCCTCGAAGTGGCGGCGGATGACGGGCAGCACCTCGCCGTCGACGAAGCGCGCGACCGCCTCCTGCACCGACCGTTGCTCGTCGGAGAGCGATGAACGGATGTCGAAGAGGTCCAAGGCGTCCGGGTCCGAGGGGTGCATGTCAGGGTCCTTCATTGCGGGGTTCGGCAAGGCGGCTGGCGTAGTACATCGGCCCGCCGCGGAAACGGGGGAATCCGTAGCCGTTCACCCACACCGTGTCGATGTCGGCGGGGGAGGCCGCGATACCGGAGGCGACCAGGCCACGGCCTTCGACGACCAAGGCGGCGATGCAACGCTCCACGATCTGCGCATCGTCGATGTCGCGACGCTCGACGCCGAGCGCACGCGCCTCGGCCTCGATGATGCGGAGCGCCTCGGGATCGGCGAGACGCTCACCGCCCTCGCCGTAGCGATAGTGGCCCGAGCCGCTCTTGCGCCCGAGCCGACCGAGCTCGACGAGACGATCGGCGATCCTGAAATACCGGGGATCGTCGGGGAGATCCCGGCGCTGCCGACGGGCCCGATAGCCGATGTCGAGGCCCGCGAGGTCGAAGACCGCACAAGGCCCCATCGCCATGCCCCACGACTCGAGGACCGTATCGACCTGCTGCGGCGTCGCGCCCTCGAGCAACAACAGCTGACTCTCGCGGCCATACGCCTGCAGCATGCGGTTGCCGACGAACCCCGTGGCGTTGCCCACGATCACCGGGATCTTGCGCAAGCGGCGCGCCAAGGCGGCACCGGTGGCGAGCGCGACCTCATCCGTCGCGGCGGCGCGCACCACTTCGACGAGCCGCATCACGTTCGCGGGGCTGAAGAAGTGCAGCCCGAGGACGGATCCCGGTCGACGAGTCACGGCGGCGAACTGGTCGATGTCGAGATAGGAGGTATTGCTGGCCATCAATGCCCCGTCGGGCAGCAACCGGTCCAACTTGGCGAACACCTCGCGCTTGACGGCGAGATCTTCGACGACCGCTTCGATGGCAAGGTCGCAGCCGCCTGCGGCATCGAGCCCAGCCTCGAACGCCGTGCGGGCCAGCCGTTCCGCGGCCGACCGTTCGTCGCAACGACCGCGCCGCAGCTGTGATGCGTAGTGGGTCTCGAACCGGTTGCGCCCCCGCTCGAGCGCCGCCGGATCCGGATCGATCACCCGTGCCTCGAGCCCGGCGTCCGCGAGCGCGATCGCGATGCCGACGCCCATCGTCCCCGCCCCGATCACGGCGACCTGCCGTATCGCCCTCGGCGTCGCGGCGACCGCCCCCGCCGCGCGCTCCGCGAAGAACAGGTGCCGGAGGGCACGCGAAGCGTCGGAGACCCGGCATTCCTCGAAGAGCCGCCTCGACAACGCGATGCCCTCCTCGAACGGGACCAGGGTGGCCGCGACCACGCTCTCGATGATCCTCGGCATGGACACGGTGCCCCGGGTCACCTTCGCGTGCCGGAGTGCAAGCCGGTCGATGAGCGCTGCGTCGACCGGCGGCGGCGGCGGCAGGTCGCTGACCCGCCGGAGCGGCTCGCCCGTCGAGGCCATCGCACGAGCCGCATCGATCGCGGCCGCGATCAAGCTGTCGGCGGCGACGAGGCGGTCCACGAGGCCCGACTCCAAGGCGCGAGCCGCCGTGACCGGATCGCCGCCGAGCATCATCTCCAAAGCCGCTTCCACGCCGATCAACCGCGGCAGGCGCTGTGTGCCACCGGCACCCGGCAGCAGACCGAGCTTGACCTCCGGCAACCCCAGCTGGGCATCCGGCGTCGCGATACGCCCATGGCAGGACATCGCCAATTCGAGACCACCGCCGAGCGCGTGGCCCCGCATCGCGGCGATGACGGGCTTCCCGCAGGACTCGATGCGCGCGAGGACATCCACCAGGATGGGCGCGAGCGGCGGATCGTCGAGTTCGCGGATCTCGGCGCCGGCCACGAACGTACGGCCCGTTCCCGTGATGACGATGCCCAAGACCGACGCGTCGCGGTCCGCCCGCTCCACCGCCTCGAGCAGCGCCGCGCGCACCGGCTGCGCGAGCGCGTTCACCGGCGGATGCTCGATGCCGAGGATCGCGACCTGTCGTTCCGTGCGGACGGACACGGTGGCGCCCATCAGCCCTCTCCCGCTGCATCGGCCCACGGCGGCGCCACCAGTCGCCGCCGCTTGCCATCGTCCGACAGCCGCACCGACGGGTCATCGTTGCCGATGCGGTCCCAAAGTTCACAGGTGACCTGCCGATGGCGCTGGTCGAGCGCTTCGCAATAATTGGTGTAGAGGCATACGCGCACAGTGTCACCGCGTCCGCTGCGCACCTTGCGGAACCAGTCCGGATCGGCGAGCGACTGCCGCGCGAAGCTGACGATGTCCGCGGCACCCGTCTCGAGCGCGCGCTCGGCCTGGTGGAAATCATGGATGCCGCCGCCGGCGACGATCGGCGTGGTGGCGCCCGATGCACGGACGGCGGCGCGCAACACGGTCGCGTCGGCGAGGTTCCGACCGAAGGGCCCGCGCGCGTCTGACAGGTAGGACGGCATGCATTCGTGGCCGCTCGGTCCCGTGTAGGGATACGCCGCTTCGCCGACCTTCGGCTGCAGCGCATCATCGAACTTCCCGCCACGGGACAACGAGATGAAATCCATGCCCGCTTCGGCGAACGCGACCGCGATGCGGGACGTGTCGGCGATGCCGCTGCCCCCTGCGATGCATTCATCGGTCAGCATGCGGCAACCGACGGGATAGCCCGCGCCGACCCGCTCCCGGACCGCTTCGTACACCTCGAGCGGCAACCGCAACCGGCCTTCGAGCGATCCACCGTATCCGTCGGGACGGTCGTTGGTCGCGGAGAGGAAAGACGCCATCGTGTACGCATGCGCGTAGTGCAGCTCCACGCCGTCGAAGCCGGCGCGGCGGGCGCGCTCCGCCGCATCGGCGAAGAGCGGCGGCAAGGTCGTCGGCAAGGCGGCGACATGCGGCAGGTCGAGGTCCGTGATCCGTTCGCGCGCGCCGTACTGCAGCGCCTCGAACTCGCGTGCGGTGAGCGCGGTGCGCAACTGCTCGACGGACAAGGCGGCAAGCGCCGCGCGGACCTCGGACTCCGAAGAGCGTGGCGACGAGCCGAGGCGCTCGCGATGCGCGTCCGTGACCTGCAGGAACCGGGACAGGAAACGCGCCGGATCGGGACGGCGCCGGATCGCCAGGAAATCGATCAGCTGGATGAACACGCGCGTCTCGCCGCCGCTCGCCTCGTGCACGGCACGCACGATCCGCTCCAGTCCCGGCAGGAAGCGGTCGTGGCCGATGCGCAGCAAGGGACCGCTCGGCACGTCGCGGATCCCGGTGGCCTCCACCACGATCACGGCCGGCCGGCCTTCGGCGAAACGGCGATACCAATCGATGACGTCGGGGGTCACCGTCCCGTCTTCCGCGGCGCGCCACGGCACCATCGCGGGCACCCAAGTGCGCGCTGCAAGCGTCAGGGACCCGACCTGCGTCGGCCGGAAGAGCTGCGACACGTCCGCCTCCTCCACGGTCGGCCAAGGGCCGGGACGCGGGACATGCCGGATCCGCTCCGGCGGCCGCCACATCGCCATGCAGGTGTCCTCAGCCCGCGACGTCGGGGATCACGGCGGTGGCTTCTATCTCGACCTTCGCCTGCGATTCCATCAATGCGGTCACTTCGACCACCGACATGACGGGGAAATGCTTGCCGAGGACCGCCCGATAGGCAGCGCCGATCTCCGCGGCCTCCGCGAGGTACTCCGCGCGGCTGGTCACGAACCACGTCAGTCGCACGAGATGCTCCGGACGGGCACCCGCCTCGGCCAACACGGCCACGATGTTGCGCAGCGCCTGACCGACCTGTGCGGCCATGCCTCCCGCCGCGAACTGTCCAGCAGCGTCCCAGCCGATCTGTCCGGCCACGTAGACCTGGCGGCCTCGGGCCGTGATGCCGTTCGAATAACCTTTGGGCCGCGGCCATCCCGCCGGTTGGAGCACCTCGTTCATCGCAACATCTCCCGACCGATGATCAGTCTCTGCACTTCGGTGGCACCCTCGTAGATCCGCAAGGCGCGGATCTCGCGGTAGAGCCGCTCGACGATCTCGCCGCTCGCCACGCCCCGACCGCCGAACAGCTGCACAGCGCGATCGATGATCCGCTGTGCGTTCTCGGTCGCGGTCATCTTCGCCATCGCCGCGTCGCGGGTGACGGGGTCGCCACGGTCGCGCAGCCATGCAGCCTTGTAGGTGAGCAGCCGCGCCGCCTCGAGCTCCGTCGCCATGTCCGCCAGCGTGACGCGCGTCAGCTGCTGGTCCGCCAACAAGGCGCCGAACATGCGGCGTTGGCGCACGTGCGCGACCGCCTCGTCGAGGGCGCGCTGGGCGAACCCCAGCGCCGCCGCGGCGACGGACGTGCGGAACACATCGAGCGTGCGCATGGCGATCTTGAAACCCTCGCCTTCCTCGCCGATGCGGCGCGCGGCAGGGATGCGGCAGCCGGCAAAGCGCAACGTCGCGAGCGGATGCGGCGCGATCACGTCGATCCGGCGCTCGACATGGAAGCCGGGATCGGTGGCCTCGACGACGAACGCGGAGATCCCCCGCGCTTCGGCAGACCCGTCAGGGCGCACGACGGCCGGCGAGGTGCGCGCGAAGACGCAGTAGAAGTCGGCGATCCCGCCGTTGGAGATCCAGGTCTTCATGCCATCGAGCACGTAATGGTCGCCGTCCAGCCGAGCGGCGCAGGACATGGCGGCTACATCGGAGCCGGCGTACGGTTCCGACAACGCGAATGCGGGCACCGCCTGTCCCGCCGCGACGCTGGGTAGGTAGCGGCTCCGCAGGGCCGGATCGCCGGCCGCCGACAACGGCCCGCTCCCGAGCCCCTGGATCGCGAAGGCGAAGTCCGCAAGACCGTCATGCCAGGCGAGCGACTCGCGGATGAGGCACAGCGTGCGCGCATCGAGCGCGGACAGGTCGCCGCCCGCCTGCGGCACACAATGCGAGAGCAGGCCGACCTCACCCATCCGCGTCACCAAGGAACGACAGTGCGCGTCGACCTCCGCCGAGGTGCCCGGGTGCGGGGCATCTGCGAGGTGCTGTCGCGCGAACGCACCCGCCTCGCGGGCCGCGCTGCCATGACGGGCCTCGAAGAACGGCCACTGCAGATGTGCGAAGTCTTTCATCCGTCAGTCGCCCTGGAAGGACGGACGTCGGCGCGCGACGAACGCCTCGTAGGCCCGTCCGAAATCCTGCGTCTGCATGCAGATCGCCTGCGCCTGAGCTTCGGCCTCGAGCGCCTGGTCGACGCTGAGGTTCCACTCGTGATGCAGCATCCGCTTGGTCATCGCATGCGCGAACGCGGGGCCGTCCGCGAGCTCGCGGGCGGTGCGCGACGTCAGGGCGGCGAGCTCACCGGGTGCGACGACGGCGTTGAAGAACCCCCATCGCTCGCCTTCCTCCGCGGAGAAGGCACGACCCGTGTACAGCAGTTCGGAAGCCCGGCCCTGTCCGATGATCCGTGGCAACAACGCGCAGGCGCCCATGTCGCAACCGGCGAGTCCGACGCGGGTGAAGAGGAAGGCGGTGCGCGCATCCGGGGTCGCGTACCGCAGGTCAGATGCCATGGCCATGATCGCGCCGGCGCCGGCGCAGACGCCCTCCACAGCGGCGATGATCGGTTGGGGGCAGGCGCGCATCGCCTTGACGAGATCGCCGGTCATGCGCGTGAACTTGAGCAGCTGCGGCAGGGTCATCTTCGTCAGCGGACCGATGATGTCGTGCACGTCGCCGCCCGAGCAGAAGTTCCCGCCGGATCCGCCGATCACCACCGCCCGGACCTCGTCCGAGTCGGCGAGGGCGCGGAACAGGTCGCGCAGCTCGGCGTAGGACTCGAAGGTCAGCGGATTCTTGCGTTCCGGCCGGTCAAGGGTGATGTGGCCCACCCGGTCCTCCAGCCGCCAGATGAACGTACGTGGGACGGGGACGGTCATGCGAGTTCACCTCCGGCGATCGAGATGGTTTGACCGGTGACGCTGCGGCTCTCCGGACGGCAGAGCCATGAGACCGCTTCGGCCACCTCATCCGGGTGGATCAGGCGCTGCTGCGGGTTGCCGCCGGTCAAGGTCGCGAGCGCCTCGTCCGCCGAGCGCCCTGTCTTGCGACGGATCCGGTCGACGGATTCACGGACGATGTCGGTATCGGTGTATCCCGGACAGACGGCATTGACGGTGATCGGCCGTCCCGCCCACTCGCGCGCGAGGGCACGCGTCAGGCCGACGACACCGTGCTTCGCCGCGCAATAGGCGGCGACATAGGCATAGCCGGTCTGGCCCGCGGTGCTGGCGATGTTCACCACGCGCGCCTCGGTGGAGGCCAGCAGTGACGGAGACGCGGCGCGGATGCAATGGAACACGGAATCGAGGTTCACCTCGAGCATCCGCCGCCAAAGATCCGCCCCGGTCTTCTCGAACGGCGCGCTCTCGGCGGCGCCGGCGTTGTTGACGAGGACGTCCAACCGACCCCGTCGCTCGATGAGGCTGCGGAACACCTGGTCGACCGCCGCCGCATCCGTGACATCCACGACGGCGGATGCGACGCCGCCACCGAGCGCCGCCGTGGCCTGCTGCAGCCGCGCCGCGTCACGCCCGACGATCGACACTTCCAGTCCGTCGGCCACCAGCCGTCGCGCGATGGCAAGGCCGATGCCGCGGGATCCGCCCGTCACGATCGCGTGCCGCGTCATACGGGCCCCGGCGCCGTGGCGCTGCGCTGCAGGTTCCTCTCCAG
>JBIIVD010000003.1:0-106180 GCA_044339635.1 Steroidobacteraceae bacterium
GCCTGCCGTCGCCCGCCGCATCCAACACGGTGCTGACGGGTCCGGATGGCGTGCTGCAGGGGCTGCGTCGCGGCGGCACCTGGATCGAGATGAGCACCACCGACGAGCGTGAGATCAAGCGCATCGCGGCACTGGCCGCCGACCAAGGCATCTCGACCCTCGAGTGCCCGGTGACGGGCGGGGTGCACCTGGCGGCCCAAGGCAAGATCACCGTGCTGGTGGGCGGTGAACAAGCGGTCTTCGAAGCGCACCGTCCGGCGCTCGCGGCCATGGGCGGCCAGATCTTCTACATGGGTGAACTTGGCAAGGCGAGCGTCATCAAGGTCATCACCAACATGCTCGCCTTCATCCACCTCGTCGCCTGTGGCGAGGCGCTGATGCTCGCCAAGCGCGGCGGGCTCGACCTCGCGCAGGCGTTCCATGCCATCAAGGCGAGCTCGGGCACCAGCTTCGTGCACGAGACCGAGGGGCAGTTGGTGCTCAACGGCAGCTACGACATCAACTTCACGATGGATCTTGCCTGCAAGGACCTCGGTTTCGCCTACGAGTACGGCCGCAAGTTCGGCGTGCCGCTCGAGTTGGCGGGGCTCACCGAGCAGATCTTCCGGCGTGGCCGCTCGCAGTACGGCAGCGAAGCGCAGTCCACCCAGATCGTGAAACTGCTCGAGGACGCGCTCGGCACCGACCTGCGCGCGCCCGGGTTCCCGCCGGTCCTGACCTGAGTCAGCGACCGCCCGCCGGCGCGAACAGCGCCGCCAGTTGGTTGATCATCGCCGGCCCGAGGTCCTCGGTGCTGCCGATCGCCACCGCGCGCGAATAGTAGTCGCCCACTTCGTGGCCGATGCCGATCGCGGCCAGTTCCACGTCGCCGCGGCGCTCGATCCAGCGGATCACTTCGCGCAGGTGCTGGTCGAGATAGCCGCCCGGATTCGCGGACAAGGTCGCCTGGTCGAGCGGCACGCCGTCGGAGATCACCATCAGGATCTTGCGCTGTTCGCGCCGCGCCGTCAGACGCTGGTGCGCCCACCACAGCGCCTCGCCGTCGATGTTGTCCTTCATGAGGTCATCGCGCAGCAGCAGGCCGAGGCTGCGCCGGGCGCGGCGCCATGCAGTATCGGCCGTCTTGTAGATGATGTAGCGGACATCGGTCAGACGTCCGGGGTCGCGGGGCGCGCCGGCGGCGATCCAGTCCTTGCGGGCGAGACCGCCGTCCCAGTCGCGGGTGGTGAAGCCGAGGATCTCGGTGCGCACACCGCAGCGCTCGAGGGTGCGCGCGAGCAGGTCCGCGCAGAGCGCCGTCAGCAGGATCGGTCGGCCGCGCATCGAGCCGGAGTTGTCGAGCAGCAGCGTCACGACCGTGTCCTTGAACTCCACCTCGCGCTCTTGGCGGAAGGCGAGCGGTGCGATCGGGTCGGTCACCACCCGGGCAAGGCGCGCCGGGTCGATCGTCCCCTCGTCGAGGTCGAAATGCCAGCCGCGCCGCTGTTGCGCGAGCAGGAACCGCTCGAGCTTGCGCGCGAGCCGCGCGACGATGCCGGGAAGCTGCCGCGCCTCGGCATCGAGCGTGTCGCGCAGCGCGGTCAGTTCCGCCTCGTCGCCGAGGTCGTCGGCTTCGAGCACCTCGTCGTGCCGGGTGGTGAACACGCGGTAACTGCGGTTGGGGTGCGAGGCATCGTCGTCGGAGATGCGGCTCAGGCGCTGTCCCTCGGGCGCTGCCTGTTCCCCGGAGCCATCGCCGTCCGCCTTGGGCGAGGCGGGTTCGGCCAGCGGTTCCTGGGGCGCGATGCCCGGTTCCTCGTCGTCGGTGATCTCGCGCGCTTCCTGCACCTGCGGGGCGGGCGCATCGTCCAGCTGCGCGTCTTTTTCCGGCGGCTTGCGTGCGGGTTTGTCTGCCGTCGGCGGCGCCTCCCGCGGCGTGGGCTCGGGCGGCGGCGGACTGAGTTCGTGACCGAGGCCGAGCGCCCTCAGGACGGCCTGTTGTGCCCGCGCGAAGGCGTCTTGGTCGTGGGGACAGGCGAGCAGCTCGGGCAAGGACTTGGCGAGGCGCTGCTCGAGGAACGGTCGCCAGCGCTCGGACAGCGGCTGCGCTTCCGTCGGTACCGGCAAGGCGGCGAGGCGCTCGCGCACGAGCAATGCCAGCGCCTGGGTCATCGCGGCGGAGCCGTCGGCGGGGCCTCGCAGCACACCGCTGCGCTGCAACTCGTCGCGCAGGGCGGTGCCGACGTTGGCAGCCACCCCCGTGAGATCGCGGGCGCCGAGCGACAGGCAGCGAGCGTCCTCCAGGGCCTCGTACAAGGTCCGCGCACGCAGTCCGGTCGGCCGATGACGGGCATGGATGTCCGGGTCGTGATACGCCCGTCGCAACGCAAGACGGTCTGCCTGACCGCGCGCCAGCGACAGGGCCTCGGACGTCAGTTCCGCCGCCGGAGGGGGCAACAACATGCGCTGTCCCTCCAGCCGCGGACCGGACGGGCCGAACACGACCTTCAGGTCGGCGTCCGCCGCGAGCGCACGGGTCGCCGGCGCAAGCGCGCGCTCGAAGGGGTGCGGGGGCGGGCGTTTCGCCCCGGGCGCGGTCGGGATCACGACGGGATCAGAGGACCTTGATGTGCGGCGCGGTGAGCGGCAGGTCTGCGCCGAAGGCGCGCTGGTAGAACTCGGCGATGATCGGGCGCTCGAGCTCATCGCAGCGGTTGAGGAAGCTCACCCGGAAGGCGAGGCCAGGGTCCTGGAAGATCTGGGCGTTCTGCGCCCAGGTGATCACCGTCCGCGGGCTCATCACGGTCGAGATGTCTCCGTTCATGAAGGCGTTGCGGGTCATGTCGGCGACCCGGACCATCGACTTGAGGGTCCGCTGCCCGTCGGCATCGCCGAATCCCGTCACCTTGCCGGAGACGATGGCGACCTCGACCTCGTGCGGGAGGTAGTTGAGCACGGTGACGATGGACCAGCGGTCCATCTGGCCTTGGTTCACCTGCTGCGTGCCGTGGTAGATGCCCGAGGCGTCGCCGAGGCCGATGGTGTTGCTGGTGGCGAACAGCCGGAAGTGCCGGTGGGGCGTGATCACCCGGTTCTGGTCGAGGAGCGTCAGCTTGCCGCTGGTCTCGAGCACGCGCTGGATGACGAACATGACGTCCGGTCGACCGGCATCGTACTCATCGAAGAGCAGCGCCACGGGACGCTGGATGGCCCAGGGCAGCAGCCCCTCGCGGAACTCGGTCACCTGGCGGCCGTCCTTGACCACGATGGCGTCGCGGCCGACGAGGTCGATGCGGCTGACATGGCCGTCGAGGTTGATGCGGATCAGCGGCCAGTTCAGGCGCGCCGCCACTTGTTCGATGTGGGTCGACTTTCCGGTCCCGTGGTAGCCCTGGACCATCACCCGCCGGTCGTGCGCGAACCCGGCCAGGATGGCGAGCGTGGTCTGCGGGTCGAAGTGGTAGGTCGGATCCACCTCGGGGACGTACTCGGAGCGGGTGCTGAAGGCCGGGACCGTCATGTCGAGCGGCACGCCGAATTCCCTTGCGGAGACGGTGGTGTCGGGAGCCAGCGAGAGGAGGGCATCGGTATCGCGCATCGGGGTCTCTGACGGTCTCCGTCGGCTGAATTAAACGGGGATGGGTGCCATACTACCGGCAATTCCCGGGGGAGTCCGAACACATGAATGCTGATGCACAAGTCGCCCGTCGTCCGTCCGGTCGCGATGCCCGCCGCGCGCAGCGCGCGGGCCCGTTGCCCGACCACCTGCGTCCGGTCCGCCCGGGTATGGAGAGCGGGCGTTTCAAACCGCTCAGCCAATCAGGCGTGGAGCAGATCCACCAGACGGCGCTGCGCCTGCTGGCCGAGGTCGGTCTGGGTGACGCCACCGAATCCGGTATCGAGATCATGACCGCGGCTGGTTGCACGCTGACCGACACGGGCCGATTGCTGTTCCCGCGCGCGCTGGTCGAGGACACCATCGCCAAGGCCGGCCGCCGCTTCCCGCTCTGCGGCCAGGATCCGCGGCACGACCTCGAGCCCTGGGACAAGCGCGCCTATTTCGGCACTGCGGGCGCCGCCGTGAACATGGTCGATGCGAACGGCACCTACCGCGAGTCCACCATCCGCGACCTCTACGACATCGGCCGCATCGTCGATGCGATGGAGCACATCCATTTCTTCCAGCGCGCCGTCGTGCCGCGCGACATCCCGGACCCGTTCGAGATGGACTTCAACACCTGCTACGCCGCGGTGATGAGCACCACCAAGCACGTCGGCAGCAGCTGGGTTCACCCCGACCACCTCGAGGCCTCGCTGCAGATGCTGCATGCGATCGCGGGCGGCGAGGACAAGTGGCGCGAGCGGCCGTTCGTCAGCCAGTCCAACTGTTTCGTGGTGCCGCCGATGAAGTTCGCGGCCGATGCCTGCCGCTGCCTCGAGGTCGCCGTGCGCGGCGGCATGCCGGTGCTGTTGCTGTCGGCGGGACAGGCCGGCGCCACCGCGCCTGCGGCGCTCGCGGGCGCGCTCGCGCAGGAGGTCGCCGAGGTGCTCGCGGGCCTCGTGTACGTGAACGCCATCAAGCCGGGCGCGCCGGCGATCTTCGGCACCTGGTGCTTCGTCTCCGACCTGCGCACCGGCGCGATGTCGGGCGGCAGCCCCGAGCAGGCGCTGCTGTCCGCGGCGGCTGGCCAGATGGGCAATTTCTATGACCTCACGACGGGCACCGCGTCGGGCATGACGGACTCGAAGGTGGCGGATGCGCAGGCGGCGGGCGAGAAGGCCCTCAACCACGCGCTGGTCGGCAATTCGGGCGCCAACATGATCTACGAGTCGGCAGGCATGCACGCGAGCCTGCTCGGCTTCTCGCTCGAGAGCCTGATCATCGACAACGACATCATCGGCGCCACGCAGCGCACCATCAAGGGCATCGAGGTCAACGAGGAGAAGCTCTCCTTCGAGACCATCAAGGACGTCTGCCTGAACGGGCCGGGGCATTACCTCGGCAGCGCCCAGACGCTCGAGCTCATGCAGACCGAGTACCTCTACCCGGCCATCGGCGATCGCCGCAGCCCGAACGAGTGGACCGAGCAGGGTTCCACGGATGCGTTGCAGCGTGCCGCGCAGCGCGTGCAGGAGCTCCTCGCCCATCACCACCCGTCGCACGTGCCCGAGGCGATCGACGCCGCCATCCGTCAAAAATATCCAGTGAAGCTGGACCGGGCGGCGATGCTCAAGCGCTGAGCCCATGTCCCTTCCCAGCCATGCGAACGTGGTCATCGTCGGCGGCGGCGTGGCCGGCTGCTCGATCGCCTACCACCTGACGAAGATCGGCATCACCGACGTCGTGCTGCTCGAGCGCAAGCAGCTCACCTGCGGCACGACCTGGCATGCCGCGGGGCTCGTCGGCCAGTTGCGCGCGACGCGCAACCTGACCGAGCTCGCCAAGTACACGGCGGAGCTCTACCGCTCGCTCGAGGCCGAGACCGGGCAGGCGACGGGCTTCAAGCAGAACGGCTCGATCAGCGTCGCCAAGACGCACGCGCGCCTCGAGGAGCTCCATCGCGGCGCCTCGATGGGCAAGACCTTCGGGCTCGAGATCGACCTGCTCTCCACCGCCGAGATCCGCGAGCGCTGGCCGCTGCTCGAGGTGGGCGACCTCGTCGGCGGCATCTTCATCCGCAAGGACGGCCAGACCAATCCCATCGACACCACGCAGGCTTTCGCCCGCGGCGCGCGGATGCGCGGCGCCAAGATCCTCGAGAACACCAAGGTCACGGGCATCCGCGTCGAGAAGGGGCGTGCGGCGGGCGTCGACACCGAGTCGGGCTACATCTCGGCCGACACCGTCGTGATCTGTGCTGGCATGTGGTCGCGCGAACTCGGCCGCGCCGCCGGGGTCTCCATCCCGCTGCATGCCGCCGAGCACTTCTACATCGTCACCGAGCCGATCGCCGCCGTGCCGCCGAACCTCCCGGTGCTGCGCGTCTACGACGAATGTGCGTATTACAAGGAAGACGCCGGCAAGCTGCTCGTCGGCTGCTTCGAGCCCGTCGCCAAGCCCTGGGGCATGGACGGCATCCCGGAATCGTTCTGCTTCGATTCCCTGCCCGAGGATGCCGAGCACTTCGAGCCCATCCTCGAGGCCGCGGTGCGCCGCGTGCCGGTGCTCGCTGATGCCGGCATCCAGCTCTTCTTCAACGGTCCCGAGAGCTTCACGCCGGACGACCGTTATTACATCGGTGAGGCGCCCGAAGTGCGCGACCTCTTCGTCGCGACGGGCTTCAATTCCGTGGGCATCGCGGCGAGCGGTGGCGCGGGCAAGGTCGTGGCGGACTGGATCCGCGACCGTCGGCCACCGATGGATCTCGCCGACGTCGACATCCGGCGCGCCCTGCCGTTCCAGTCGAACCGGAGATATCTCCGCGACCGCACGGTCGAGACGCTGGGCCTGCTCTACGCCATGCACTGGCCGTACTACCAGTACCGGACCGCGCGCGGCGCCCGACGCACGGCGCTGCACGACCGGTTGGTCGCCGCGGGCGCCTGCATGGGCGAGACCGCGGGCTGGGAGCGCCCGAACTGGTTTGCGCCGCCCGGGGTCGAACCCAAGTACGAGTATTCCTACGGCCGCCAGAACTGGTTCCCGCATACGGGCGCCGAATGCCGCGCGGTCCGCGATGACGTCGCGCTCTTCGACCAGACCTGTTTCGCCAAATACCTCGTGCAGGGCCGCGATGCCTGCGCCGTGCTCAACCAGCTCTCGACAGGCAACCTCGACGTGCCCGTGGGCCGTATCGTCTACACGCAATGGCTCAACGACCGCGGCGGCATCGAGGCCGACCTCACGATCACGCGCCTCGCGGAGACGCGGTTCCTCGTCGTCACCTCGGCCATCTGCCAGACGCGCGACCTCGCCTGGCTCACGCGCTACCTCGATGAGCATCCCGACCTGCATTGCACCGCCACGGATGTCACCGCGGGCATCGCCATGCTGGGCGTGATGGGCCCCAAGAGCCGCGCGCTGCTCGAGGCGGTCTCGGGCGCTGACCTCTCCAACGAGGCGCATCCCTTCGGCTGGGCGCGGGAGATCGAGATCGGCTACGCCCGCGTGCGCGCGAGCCGCATCACCTATGTGGGTGAACTCGGCTGGGAGCTCTACATCCCGGCGGAACAGGTGCTCGATGTGTTCGAGCGTCTGACGGAGGCGGGCGCGGCGTTCGGCCTCAAGCACGCCGGCTACCACGCCATGGCGTCCTGCCGTGTCGAGAAGGGCTACCGCCACTGGAGCCACGACATCGCCGACGAGGATACGCCTCTCGAGGCCGGGCTCGGATTCACCGTGGCCTGGGACAAGCCGGGCGGCTTCATCGGCCGCGAGGCCTTGCTCGCGCAGCGTGCGAAGGGGACGCTGCCGAAGCGGCTCGTGCAGGTGATGCTCGAGGACGCCTCAGAGTCCGCGCCGCTGCTGTACCACGAGGAGCCGATCCTTCGCGACGGCGTCATCGTCGGTTCCACGCGCTCGGGCGCCTGGGGGCACCGCATCGGACGCTCCATCGGCATGGGCTACGTGCACCACGACGCGGGCGTCACACCCGAGTGGCTCTCATCCGGCCGCTGGGAGATCGAGGTCGCGGGCGTGCGTCATGCCGCCCGTGCGCAATTGCAGCCCTGGTACGACCCCAAGGGCGAACGCATCAAAGTCTGAGGTGAAGGTTCCATGAAGACCCATGCTGAGGTGGTGATCATCGGCGGCGGCTCCGTCGGCTGCAGCGCGCTCTACCATCTGACGCAGCTCGGCGTGCGCGATGCCGTGCTGCTCGAGCGCGACGAGCTCACGGCCGGTTCCACCTGGCACGCGGCGGGCAACTGCCCGAACTTCTCGACCTCCTGGAACCTCATCAAGCTGCAGCGCCACAGCACCAAGCTCTACTCGCAGTTGGGCGCACGCGTCGGCTACGACATGAACTACCACATCACGGGCAGCATCCGGCTCGCGCACACCGCGGACCGGGTGGACGAATTCCGGCATGTGGTGTCGCAGGCCCGCGCGCAGGGCATCGAGTTCGAGATGCTGAGCCCGGCCGAGATCCGCGAGCGCCATCCGTTCATCACGACCGACGACATCAAGGCGGGGCTCTACGACCCTTACGATGGCGACATCGATCCCGCGCAGCTCACGCAGGCGCTCGCCAAGGGCGCGCGCGACGGTGGTGCCACCATCTACCGCCAGACGCGCGTGACGGCCATCGAGCGCACGCTCTCCGGCGAGTGGCGCATCACCACCGACAAGGGCGTCATCCAGGCGCCCAAGGTCATCAATGCCGCGGGCTACCGCGGCGGCGAGGTGGCGGCGATGGTGGGCGCGTATCTCCCTATCGTCACGCTCTCGCACCAGTACCTCATCACCGAGGACATCCCCGAACTGGTGGCGCGCGGCGCCGAGCGCCTGCCGCTGCTGCGCGACCCCGATGTCAGCTACTACCTGCGCCAGGAGCGGCAGGGCCTGATCCTCGGCCCCTACGAGTGGGACGCCAAGGCGCATTGGCTCGAGGGACTGCCGGACCAGTTCGCGCACCAGTTGTTCGACGACGACCTCGGCCGCATCGAGAAGTACATCGAGGCCGCCTGCGAGCGCGTGCCGATCCTCGGGTCGGTCGGCGTCAAGCGCGTCATCAACGGGCCGATCCCCTACGCGCCCGACGGCAACCCGCTGCTCGGCCCCGCGCCGGGCCTGCCGGGCTTCTACCACTGCTGCGCCTTCACTTTCGGCATCGCCCAGGCGGGCGGCGCCGGCAAGCTGATCGCCGAGTGGGTCGCCCACGGCCAACCCGAATGGGACATGTGGCCGCTCGACTCGCGCCGCTACCTCGACTGTCACAACGACCGCTTCGTGCTCGCCAAGGCCATCGAGACCTACCAGCACGAGTACGGCGTCGGTTACCCGGCCGAGGAACGCCCTGCGGGGCGTCCTGCCAAGGCCTCACCGGTCTACTCGCGCTTGCGCGACAAGGGCGCGAAGTTCGGCGCGCGAGGCGGCTGGGAGCGCGCGGTGTACTTCCCCGAGGCGGGCGACCCGCCTGGCCCCGAGGTCTCGTTCCGTCGCCCCGCGTGGCACGCGGCGGTCGCCCGTGAATGCGAGGCTGTGCAGCAGCGCGTGGCGGTGCTCGACCTGCCGGGCTTCACCAAGTTCGAGGTCTCGGGCAGTGGCGCCGCGGCCTGGCTCGACCACATGGTGACGGGCGTCGTCCCCAAGGCCGGCCGCACCGCGCTCAACTATTTCTGCGCCCCGAACGGCGGCATCGTCACCGAGATGACGCTGACCACCTTCGGTGCCGACCGCTTCTGGCTGATCAGCGCCGCCGCTGGCGAGCGCCACGACGAGCACTGGCTGCGCGAGCATCTGCCGGCCTCTGGCGTGCGTCTCGACAACCTCTCGGCGCGCTACGGCACGCTGATCCTCGTCGGCCCGCGTTCACGCGACGTCCTGGCCAAGCTCACGCGCGCGGACCTCTCGAACGCCGCGTTCCCGTGGCTCTCGGTGCGCGACATCGAGATCGGCTACACCCGCGCGACCGCGATGCGCGTCAACTACGTCGGCGAACTCGGCTGGGAACTGCACATCCCGGCCGAGCACATGCTGTCTGTCTACGATCTCTTGTGGGAGGCCGGACGGGAGCACGGCATCCACGACTTCGGGCTCTACGCCATGGACAGCCTGCGCCTCGAGAAGTGCTACCGCGGCTGGAAGGGCGACCTCACCACCGAGTACACGCCGTTCATGGCCTCGCTCGACCGCTTCGTGAAGCTCGACAAGCCGGGCGGTTTCATCGGCGCCGAGGCGCTGCGCCGCGAGGCCGCCGCGGGTCCGCGCGAGCGTTTCGTGCCGTTGCTGGTCGATGCCGCCGACGCCGATGCGGCGGCGGTGTCCATCGTCTTCAAGGGCGATGAGCAGGTGGGGCTCGTGACCTCGGGTGGATATGGTTACCGGCTCAAGCAGAGCATCGCGCTCGCCTATGTGCGCACCGACATGGCGACACCGGGCACGGAACTCACGGTCGAGATCCTGGGCGAGCGCCGCCGCGCTGTGGTGGCGACCGAGCCGCTCTACGACCCGCAGAACCTGCGCCTGAAGGCCTAGCCGCGGCGACGACCGTCGGGCTGTCTATGAGCGGCGACGCCCGTCGCCGCGCATCAACATCAGCGCGATCGCGGCCGAGGCGACCATCAGGAACACGCTGACCGCGTTCAGGACGGGCGTGGCGCCGTCGCGCATGCGGCCGTACATCATGACGGTGAGCGGCGAGTCGGCGCCCACCAGCATCAGCGTGGTGTTGAAGTTCTCGAAGGACATCAGGAACACGATCGCCCCCGAGCCGATGAGCGCCGGCCGCAGGTAGGGCAGGGTGATGGTCGCGAGCACCGCCGGGCGCGAGGCGCCGAGGTTGTAGGCGGCCTCCTCCAGGGTGCGGTCGAAACGCTTGAGGCGTGCGCTGATGGTGAGGGTCGCGATGGCGATCAGGTACGACACCTGGCCGAGCACGACCAAGGGCAGGCCCGGCCGCAGGAACTCGGCCTCCCACCCGAAGAGGTCCCCCAACAGGTCCGCGACCCGGCTCGCGAAGGCGAGGATGGAGATGCCGAGGATCACGCCCGGGATCACGAGCGGCACCAGCATCAGCAGCGACAGCAGCCCCTGGCCACGGAAGCGCATGCGCTCCATCAGGAAGGCGTTGGTGGTGCCGACCACGACCGAGAGCAGCGTCACCCAGGCCGCGACGAGCAGGCTCGTGAGGATGCTCCCCATCAGCTCCTCGTCCCTGAAGAGCCCGGTGCGCTCCTTGGCCTCGTTGCCGGTGAACCAGTCGAGGGTGAAGCCTTGCCAGGGCGGTGCGGGGTAGGGGGCGTCGTTGAAGGCGAACGCCGCCACGGTGACGAGCGGCAGGAACAGGAACACGAGGAAGGCCGCGACGAACAGCACGGTCGCGATGCGTAGCCAGAGCGGGCGGGGCAGCGAGGGGATCATGTGCGGTGGCCCAGACGCATGGGTCAGCTGCGGCTCATGACGTCGGCGAATTTCTGGCCGCTCAGGCGCAGGCCGATCCAGACCATGAGGCTCGACAGCGCGAGCAGCAGGAAGCCGAAGGCCGCCCCCTGCTCCCAATTGAAGCGGGTGATGAACTGGGTGTAGATCTGCTCGGTGAACCACAGGGAGTTCTTGCCGCCGAGCAGCGCCGCGGTGAGGTAGTTGCCGAGGGTCAGCATGAACACCACGATGCAGCCGGCGGTGATGCCGGGGGCGGCGTGCGGGATGACCACCGTGCGCAGCACCGTCCAGCCGTCGCCGCCGAGGTCATAGGCCGCCTCGATCAGCGAATCGTCGAGGCTCTCGAGGCTCGAGTACAGCGGCACGACCATGAAGAGCAGCGAGGTGTACACGAGGCCGACGAGGATGGTGGCGTCGCGGTAGAGCATCTCGACGGGCGCGTCGGTGATGCCGAGCGACACGAGGATCCCGGGCAGCACGCCCGTCTCGCGCAGCAGGATCATCCAGCCGAGGGTGCGCACGGTCTCGCTGACCCAGAACGGGATGAGGCACACCGCGAACAGCAGCGCGCTCACCCGGCCGCGCGTCAGCTTGGCGATGGTCCAGGCGATGGGGAAGGCGATCAGCAGCGTGATCGCCGTCGCGATCACCGAGATCACGGCGGTGCGGACGAACACGTCCCAGTAGAGCGGTTCCGAGAAGAAGGTGCGGTACTGGGCGAGGCTGTAGGCGTGCTCGCCGGGGCCGACCCGCTCGCGGAACGAGAGCAGCGCGAGGTCGAGGTGCGGCAGCAGGATGAGCCCCAGCAGCCACACCAGCGCCGGCGCGAGCAAGAGCCCGAGCAGCAGGCGACGGGCGAGTCTGCCGCCGCCCTCAGCCATGACCGGCACGTACTCTGGCCACGCTCAACCGGCGTCGCCCGCGGCGAAGCAGGCGGCACGATCGGGGGCGAAACTGAACACCACGCGCTCGTCGACCTTGAGGTCGGCGTAGCGGCCGGTCTGGGGCAGGGCGACACGGAATTCGGCGCGGGTCTTGGCCTCGCGCAGCAGCACCGCGGAGTTGGCGCCGTCGAACAGCAGGCTCTCCACCACGCCCTCGTGCACGGGCGCGGCGGCGGCGGCCGGCAGGTCGAGCTCCGCCGCGGTGCGGCCGAGCACGGCCACCTCGGGGCGTACGAAAGCGCTGGCGGCCTCGCCGACGCCCGGCTTGCGCCCGCGAGAGCCCGACTGGACCTGCGCACGGACCACCCAGCCCTCCGGCGTGGCGACATCGATCAGGTCGCCGTGGACGGCGCTGACGCGGCCCTCGATGCGGTTGTTGGCGCCGACGAACCCCGCCACGAAGGGTGTAGCGGGCGAGTAGTAGAGTTCCTGGGGGCTGCCGACCTGCTCGAAGCGACCGGCATTCATCACCGCGACCTGGTCGGAGAGCACGAGGGCCTCGGATTGGTCGTGGGTGATGTAGACGAAGGTGGTGCCGAAGGCGGCTTGCAGCTGCTTGAGCTCGATCTTCATCCGCTCGCGCAGCTTCAGGTCGAGGGCGCCGAGCGGTTCGTCCAGCAGCAGCAAGGTCGGCTCGAGCACCAGGCTGCGGGCGATGGCGACGCGCTGGCGCTGGCCGCCCGAGAGCTCGTCGGTGCGCTTGCCGGCCGCGCCCGGGAGGCCGACGCGCTCCAGCATGGTCTGGGCCTTCGCCTCACGTTCCGCGCGTCCCACGCCGCGGCGCGCGAGCCCGTAGGCGACGTTCTCGCCGACGCTCATCATCGGGAAGAGCGCCAACTGCTGGAACACCATGTTGACGGGACGGCGGTTGGGCGCGACGCCGCGCATGCTGCGCCCGCCGATCTCGATGTCCCCGCCATCGGGCTCGATGAAGCCCGCGATCATGCGTAGCAGGGTGGTCTTGCCGCAGCCCGAGGGCCCGAGGATGGAGAAGAAGCTGCCGCGCCGCACGCCGAACGACAGGGCGTCGACCGCGACGTGGTCGCCGAAGCGCTTCAGCACGGACTTGGCTTCGAGGTCGAAGTCCTGCGGACCGGGCATGGGGCAGGTCTACTTCGCGGCCTTGATGCGGTCCAGCACCCGGCCTTCGATCTCCTCGAGGCCCGGCGGGATCGCGGGATACCAGCGGACATCTTTGAAGCCGCGCGGGAAGCTCTCGGCGAACTGGGTGCGCAGCCTCGGGTCCGTGAGCGCGTCGGCGCCCTTGGCGGCCGAGAAGTTGCCGATGTTCTTGGCGATGCGGGCGGCGATCTCCGGGCGCAGCGTGAAGTTGATCCAGGCGTAGGCGGCCGCTTCGTTCTTGCCGCGCGCGGGCAGCGTGTAGGTGTCGAGCCAGCCGAGCGCGCCCGACTTCGGCGCGATGAACTTGATGGCCGGGTTCTCGCGGGCGAGCTTCCAACCGCCCGAGTCCCACATCATGGCCGCATGCAGCTCGCCCGAGCGCATGCCGTTCAGGAGCTGGTCGCGGTTGTCGAAGAAGAAGCGGAAGTTCGGTTTGCAGGCGATGAGCCGCGCGCCCACCTGGTCCATGAGCGCGGCATAAGCCTTGGTGTCGCCGTAAAGCGCGAACGGATCTTTGCCCATGGCGAAGGCGAAGGCCATGAGCGTCGGGCGGCGCAGGCGTACCGAGGTGCGGCTCTTGAGGTCGGCCCGGCAGAGGTCGAGGTAGTCGGCGATCCGGGTGCGCTGCGTGTTGACCACCAGTCCCTCGGCGCCCCACACATAGGGCAGGGCGTAGAGCTTGCCGCCCACTGTCGCGTTGCGCCGCACCGTGGCGAGGAGATCCGGCTGGATCCGGTCGACCTTCACCTTGGCGAGGTCGATCGGCTTGTAGATGCCGAACTCCTGCTGCGGGCCGAGGATGCGGTCCTGGGAGGGCTGGGCGAGGTCGAAGCCCGCGCCGCGGGTGGCGCGCAGCTTCGAGATCATCTCCTCGTTGTTGGAGAGCGTGACCTCGACCTTGATGCCGGTCTCTTTGGTGAACTGCGCCGCGACATCCGCGGGCACATAGTCGGCCCAGGTGATGATGCGCAGCGTGCCCTGGGCCGCGGCGGTGCCCGGCAGCGCGCCGAGCGGCAGCAGAGCGGCAAACGCCGCCAGCGAGGCGGCGCGGCGGGTCAGGGTTCTCGTCACGACGAGCGGGCCTCCGCGAGCGGGTTGATGCCGGTGGCGCGGGTCTGGTCGGCGACGATCTGGCGTGCCGACCAGAAGTAGTGGAAGGTCGCCCAGAGCCCGGTCGGCACCAGCCACAGCATCGCCGTGCGCAGGGACTCGGCGTTGTTCATGCCGCCTGCGATGTAGTGGTCGCTCAGGAGTCCTACCGCCTGCGGCGCGATGATGAGGTTGCCGACGTTGGCGACGAACAGCGTGAACGCGCAGAACATGGCCCGCATGCGCGGTTCGGCGAGGTTGTTGAGCAGGCCGAAGCACGGGCCGATGTAGAAGTAGATGGCGGGAATGAAGACCCACAGCAGGGTCTCGATGGTGTCGATCGACCGGCTGGTGTAGAGGAACCAGGAGACGACCGTCGCCATGCCGATGACGACCCCCATCAGCCACACCACCCGTCGCGGGTCGATCATGGAACGCTGGGCGACGAGCCAGGCCGTGAAGAGCGTGGCGAGGCTGCCGCCCACGAGGTGCATCGGGCCGGTGAAGACGCCGGCCTCGCCCGCGGTCATGCCGAAGTTGCGCACCAGGAAGGTCGGTGTCCACCAAACGAGGCCCCAACCCCAGAGCGCCGTCAGCGCGCTCGCGATCATCACGTGGACCGCAGAGCGTTGCTGGAGCAGGTACTTGAAGGTCGCGCCGAAGCTCGGCGATTTCTCAGTCTTGTTGAGGTCCAGTTGACCGCGCTTCGGTTCGCGCACCGTCAGGAAGATCAGCAAGCCGAAGACGATGCCCGGGATGCCGAGCCACAGGAACACTTGCCGCCAACCGTAGGCATCGGCGAGCTGCCCCGCGACATCGGCGCCGACGTATGCCCCGATGGAGGCACCGAGCGCGAACACGGTCAGCGCCATGGGGCGCTGCGCGGCGGGGAAGTAGTCGGAGAGGATGGAACTCGCGCCGGGCGTGCCGCCCGCCTCACCGACGCCGACGCCGATGCGCGAGAACAGCAGTTGCCAGTAGTTCTGCGCGAGGCCGCAGGCCGTGGTCGCCGCCGACCAGGCGATCACCGAGATGGCGATGATGTTGCGCCGGTTGTAGCGGTCGATGAGCCATGACATCGGGAAGCCGAACAGCACGTAGAACAGTGCCAACGCCGTACCCGTCAGGAAGGCGATGCCCGAATCCGTGAGCTGCAGGTCGATGCGGATCGGCTCGAGCAGCGTGGAGATGACATAGCGGTCGGCGATGCTGAGTGCATAGACACCCACCATCACCAGCAGCACGTACCAACGGGTCCAGCCCGGGTCGTTCGCCGCGGCTGCGGTCGTGGGATCGGGGCTGGTGGTCGTGCCCGTCGACAGCCCCGTCGACGATTGCGGGTCTTGTTGGCCCATCGTGTGTGTCCCCCCGGGGCAAGTACTCCAGACCGGATGATAGCGAGTTTCGGGGCGTGGGCAACGCGCCGCGCCGGGGCGTGGGGCAACCGGGAGGCGTCAGCGGGCGAGCGGCCCCAGGGCGTCCTTCAGGGGGGCGAGCCACGGTTCATAGGGCCGCCACTGGTCGACGCCGTCGCGGTTGATCGGGCGGCGCACCTGCTCGGCGCTCGCCGTGTGCACGCGCCGCTCGGTGCGGTGGAACTGCACGCAGGCCTCCTCGAAGGGCAGCCCGCAGTGGGCGAGGATCCGCCGCACGCTGCCCTCGAGATCGGCCAGCACATCCTCGTGCTGCACGCGCAGGATGCGGCCCGGGAGCACGCGGTCCCAGTGGTCCATCAGGTCCGCGTACGAGCGGTAGTAGCGGCCGATGTCCTCGAGGTCGTAGGCGAAGGGGTGGCCGTTGGCGTAGAGCTGCTTGAAGTTGCTGAAGCAGCAGTCCATGGCGTCCCGGCGAGCATCGATGATCCGGGCGTTCGGCAGGATGAGCTGGATCAAGGCGATGTTGCGGAAGTTGTTCGGCATCTTGTCGATGAAGTGCGGCTTGCCGCCGGCGCGGTAGACCCGCGTGTCGCGGATGTATTGCTCGCCGAACTCGCGGCAGCGTTCCGCAGAGAGGTCCCGGAGCACGCCGGGGTAGTGGATGTCGCCGAACTTCTCGCCGCTGCCCAGCAGGCCGACGATGCGCGGGATGTTGGCGAGCTCCATCGTGCCCTCGACCTGCGAGTGCGAGGCGAGGATCTGCTCGATGAGGGTCGAGCCGGACCGCGGCAGGCCGAGCACGAAGATGGGAGAGTCATCGGGGCAACCCCAGCCGCGGCGCGCCTCGAAGAACTCCGGGGTGCAGATCTCGGCCTGGCGCCGCACGGCACGTTCCTGGGCGGCCGGGCTGTAGAGGCTGCCTTCCTTCTTGAGTGCGTTGCCGCGGGCGTAATAGGTGAAGGACTCGGCATGTTCGCCGCGGTCCTCGAGCGCCTTGCCGAGCGCGAAGCAGAGGTGGTACCGGTCGGCCTGCTGCAGGTAGGGCAGCGCCTCGTACTGGCGCATGCGCTGCAGCTCGAACTCCGTGAAGCGGTAGGTCTTCATGTTGGCGAGGCTCCAGTAGGCCTCGCCGAAGTCCGCGCGCGCCTCGACAGCGCGGTGATAGGCCTCGATGGCCTGGGCGGATTCGCCCTTGGTCTTCAGCGCATGGCCCAGCGACTGGTGGAGTTCGCAGTCGCCCGGCATCTCCTCGAGCAGACGGCGGTAACGTTCGATGGCGCCGTCCACGTCGCCCAGCGCCAACAGGATGCCGGCATGGGTGACCCGCACCCCCTGGTTGCCGGGTTCGGCGGCCATCAGCCGCAGGCACTCCTCGCGCGCCCGCTCATGCTTCTGCAGGTTGACGAGGGTGAGCACGAGGTCGTAGCGGGCGGCGTTGTAGTGGGAGGCCTTGGTCAGCAGCTTTTCCAGCAGCTTCTCGGCGTCGATGTTGTACTCGAAATGGCGGGCGATCCAGGCGAGCACCCGCAAGCCCTCGACATCGTCGGGGTTGTCGGCGAGGTAGGCGTTCACGGTGCGCTCGGCGTCCTCGAAGTCGCCGTCAGCGATCATGGAGCGTGCGGCGACGATCGGCTGCGGCAGCTTGCCGAGCGTCGCCACATGGTCCGCCGCGTTGGCCTGCTCACGCTCGCGGCCGGTGATCCGGTAGAGCTTCTCCAAGGCCTGCCAACTCGCGGGCAGGGCCGGGTTGATGCGTATCGCGGACTCGAAGGCCTCGATCGCCTGGGTCGCGTCGCGGGTCAGCACGTGACAGTGCCCGCGCTCCTGGAAGAGGCGCGAGTAGCGCGGGTGGAACGTCTGCAGCGTAGCGAGCGTGGCGAGCGCCTCGGGGATGCGGTGCAGCATGCGCTGCGCCGCGGCGACGAGGTAGAGCAGGTCCCGGTGGCCGCGGTGCTCGCCGAGGTAGGCATCGGCGACCTCCAGCACTTCGACATAGCGGCCGCGCGCGAGCGACGCGCGCAGCACGGGCAGCGTCGTCTCAATGGCGGGAAGCCCGGGAGAGGGGTCTTGCGGCTGCAATGCGGTCCCTATGGTCGAAAAGCCGTGGTCAAAAAAAAGCGGCGGGCCGTCTCCGGCCCGCCGCCCGGTGTCGCCGTCGATCAGTCGCCGAAGCGGTAACCGAACTGCACGCTGATGGTGCGCGGGCGCGCCTGGTTGGTGGTCTCCACGAACTGCGAGCTCGCGTAGAACTCGTCGGTGTCGCGGTTGGTGAGGTTGGCCACCACGAGCTCCACCGTCCAGTCATCCTTCGCGACGCCAGCCGCGAAGCTGAGGTCGGTGTAGGAGTCGAGCCGGTACGACTGCAGGCGGTTCGCCGCCGAATTGCGCTCGTCCATGTACACGGCGCCGAGCTGGCTGTAGTAGTCGAACGACCCTGTGGTCCACTCGTAGCGGGCGCGGACGTTGGCCTGGATCTCCGGCGCCATCGCCGCCGGATCGCCCGCCACACCGAACACGTTCACCACCGACACCGGGCCGCCGACCCAGGACTCGGTGATCGGCTGGCCGAAGCCCGGGCTGCCCGGGATGTTGTTGATGAACTGCGGGTTGTTGGTGAGCTCGGCCTTGTTGTACGAGGCTGCGGCATCGATGGTGAGGCCTTCCGACACGAGCGCCGTCACGCTCATCTGGATGCCCTTGGTCTCGTAGCTCGGGCCGTTGACGCTGACCGTCAGGTTGCCGAAGCCGGCCTGCGGCGCGAAGATGCCCGCCTGCACATCATCCCACTTGACGTTGTAGATCGCGCCGTTGAACACCACGCGGTTGCCCATCAGCGTGCTCTTCCAGCCGATCTCGTAGTTCACGAGGTCGTCCGACTTGAAGAACAGCGGGATCTGGTACTGGCGCGGTCCCTGCGTGGGCGGGGTCGTGGTGCGGTTGACCGACGGCAGCACCTGCGAGGTGCCGCGGTTGAAGCCGCCCGGACGGAAACCTTCCGACCAGGTGGCGTAGAGCAGCAGGTCGTCGGTGGCCTTCCAGCTCACGTTCACGCGGCTGCGGAAGCCGCTGTCGGTGAAGCTGTTGATGGCCTGGTTGTTGAGGTTGGTGCCGTAGGGCGCCACGCCGTTGGCCGGGCCGGTGCAGATGCCGCCCATGGTGGAGAGGCCCGAGCCGTACTGCTTGCAGTAGAAGCTGCCGACGTTGCCGCCCAGCATCTGGTTGAAGCCCTCGAAGTAGCGCGTGCCGGCCGTCACCGTGAGGGCGTCCGTCACGTTCCAGTCCACGGAGAGGAAGGCGGCCTTCTGCTCGTAGGTGCGCTGGAAGTCGTTGAAGAAGCCGGTCGATGAATTGCGCCGGTTGGGGTTGTTGAACGAGGCGTTCGCGAACTTCGGCGTCTTGGCGGGGTCGAGCGCGAAGAAGCAGCTCTTCGGGCCGCCGATGGTGCACTCCGGCACGGACTTGTAGAGCCAGTCGGTCTGGTCGTTGACCTTGCGCTCTTCATAGAAGAGGCCGGCCACCGCGGTGACCTTCCAGTCGGACGGCGTGCTGAAGCGCAGCTCATGGCTGACGTTCGTGTTCTCGATGATGTTCTGCCAGATCGACGACGGCGTGTAGCACTTGTCGACCGAGGCGCCCGAGAAGCCGGTGCACTGGTAGTAGGTGCCCCAGAGGCCGCGGGCGTAGTTGGTGTAGTCGCCCTGGATGAAGTTGTCGCGCTTGAGCCGCGAACCCGAGTAGACGAGGTCGAAGTCGCCGATCTTGCCGGAGATGGTGATCGCGGTGTTGGCGAAGCTGTCCTTGGTGACGGAATCATTGAACAGCGTGACCTGGTAGTCCTTCAAGGGCTTGCCGCGCACCGGCGCGTTGCTCGGACCGCCCCGGGTGCAGGTCGACTCGCGGGACGGGTCCGCACAGTCGGACGCGAAGGGCATGGAATAGAACACGCCGCTGCTGTCGATGTCCTGGAAGCTCTGGACCACGAGGACGTTCCAGTCGTCGTTGACGTCGTAGGAGAGGCCGAGGCGGGCGCCCTTGTAGGTGACCGGGTTGAAGTCATCGCGGGCGATCTTGTAGTTGTCGATGGCCACCGAATCGGCGGGCACGCGGCCGCCGGTGCGGGTGGCGAGGCCGAGGTCGGTGCTGCGGCGGGTGAAGGTGCCGGGGACGTTGTCGATGTAACCGCCGCGGGAATCGTTGTAGGCCACGATGCGCGCCGCGAGCTTGTCGCCGAGCGGCAGGTTCAGCATGGCCTGCAGGCCGGTGCTGTCGTCACCGCCGGAGGTCACGCCGTAGCTGGCGCGGAAGTAGGCTTCGGTGGTGTCGTGCTTGGGCTTGTTGGTGATGTAGCGGACCACGCCCGCCTGGGCGCCGGCACCGAACAGCGTGCCCTGCGGGCCTTCGAGGACCTCGATGCGCTCGAGGTCGGCGGCATAGACGTCGAGGTTGCGGCCCGGCATCTGCACGGCCTGGTCATCGAGATAGAGACCGACGGTCGGCCACTGGCCGACGGTGCCACCGCCCTGCAGGATGGCTGCACCGAGGCTCAGGCCGCGGATGGAGAAGTTGCCGTGGGTCGGGCCGACCGAGGTCGACTGCACGTTCGGCAGGAACTTCACGAACTCGTCGATGGTGCTGACCTTGAGGTTCTCGAGCGTCTCGGTGGTGAGCGCCTGCACGGTGATCGGAACGTTCTGGATGTTTTCGGAGCGTCGCTGGGCGGTGACCACGACCTCTTCGAGGCTCAGCGTGTCCTCGGATTGAGCCACGGCGTTCTGGCCTTGCGAGGCGAGCGCCGCAAAAACGGCTGCGGAGATCTTCTTGTTCAAAGTGTATCCCTCTGGCAACACAGCGTATGTTCGCTGCTCGGTTGAGTAACCCACGTGGACCCGGACCCCGACGACGTTTCGTCATGCGGAACCCGTGCTTGTCCCGAGGATAAAACGAGACTCGTGCCGACCACAAGATGAGGGAATGAGGTATGCGACCTCTTCATGCCGCTATGCGACGCCCTGATGCGGCCATGCGACAGGCACGAAGGAGGGGCGTGTAGCGATCGCCCTTCAGCGGTCGGTCGAATCGATGGCCTGGTAGACCTGGTTGTGCATGTCCTGATAGGTGCGGTTCGCCTGTCCGTCCGCACCGCGCGCGACCTGCGCCAGCACCACCGCGACAATTCCTGTGCTGGGGCTCGCCATCCAGTTGGTGTCCATCACGCCCGGCCAGGTGTAGTCGCCGTTGCGGTTCGCCTGCGGCACATGACGGAAATCGATCACCGGTGAGACGCCGAGACCGAACCCGAGTCCGCGCCAGGTGTCGCCGTAGGCCTTGCCCATGGCGGCATCGGGCACCTGTTGGCTGGTCATCAACTCCACCGTGACCGGCGAGAGGTACCGGCGCCCCTCGAAGCGGCCCTTGTTGGCCAACATCTGCGCGAACCGCAAGTAGTCGCCGGCGGTGGAGAGGAGCCCGCCGCCGCCCGAGATGAACGGCGGCGGCGCCGTCGGCGGTTCGGCGAAGGGACCCTTGAGGGGTTCGAGCTTGCCGGCCGCATTGCGGCGATAGACGGTCGCCACGCGCCCTGCGTCCGCCGGGGCGACGAAGAACCCGGTGCGCGTCATGCCGAGCGGATCGAACAGGCGTTTTTGCAGGAACTCGGCGAACGGCATCCCCGAGACGACCTCGACGAGATGGCCGAGCACATCGGTGGCGTAGCTGTAGCGCCAGTCCGACCCGGGCTCGAAGTAAAGCGGCAGCGCGGCGAGTTGACGGATCTTCTCATCGGCGCTCTGCGGTCCGTAGAGGCTGAACGCGCCCCACTGCGCCGCAAGGGGCGAGGTCGCATCGTACCCCGGGCCGTACCCGAGACCGCTGGTGTGCGTCAGCAATTGGCGCACCGTGACCGGACGCTTGGCGGGCTCGGTGCGCGGCTTGCCGACTTCGTCCACGCCCACGATCACGCGCGACTGCGCGAAGGCGGGCAGGTAGCGCGAGACCGGGTCGTCGAGTTGCAGCTTGCCATCCTCATAAAGCATCAGCACCGCGACCGAGGTGACCGGCTTGGTCATGCTGAAGATGCGGAAGCGCGTGTCGAGCGACATCGATATCGCACGCTCGCGGTCCTGCATGCCGACGGCGGTGGAGTAGATGAGCTTGCCGTCGCGGGCGACCAGGATCGCGTACCCCGCCGCGGCATCGCGGGCGGTCTCGGCCCTGAAGAACTCGCCCATCGCTTCCAGCCGCGCCGTGGACATCCCGACCGATTCGGGCTTGGCACGCGGCAGCGGGTACGCGGGACCGGCGGCCGTGGCGTGACCCGCAAGTCCCGTGATCAGCAACGGGCTGAGCAGCGGCAACCAGTTCGCTGCGCGGTGTCGGCGGGTGGTCTTCATGGCATCGCTCCGTGACCCGTGATGCTGCAGTATAGTTGTTTGCATCAGGGGGCATCGTGCCGAGGAGACGGACGTGAAATCATTGCAGCATCACATCGACGGTCGCTGGGTCGACCCGGTCGTGCCGGGCGAGCGGTTCCCGGTGATCGATCCCGCGACCGAGTTGCAGGTCGCCGAGATCCGCATGGGCAGCGCGGCTGATGTCGACCTCGCGGTGGCGGCCGCCGTGCGTGCGTTCCCTGCCTTCGCCGCGACGCCGCTCGCCGCCCGTCTCGACGCGTTGCGCAGCCTCCACGCGGTCTTCAAGCGCCGCTTCGACGAGATGGCCGACGCGATCACCACCGAGATGGGCGCGCCGCATGACATGGCACGTGACGCTCAGGCGGCCTCCGGGCTCGGCCACATCGACGCGACCATCCGGGCCGCAGAGACGCTCGATTGGCAAGTGCGCATCGACGGCTCGAACGTGGTGCGCGAGCCCATCGGGGTCTGCGGACTCGTGACGCCCTGGAACTGGCCGATCAACCAGATCCTCGCCAAGGTCGCACCCGCCATCGCGGCCGGCTGCTCCATGGTGCTCAAGCCCAGCGAGCAGGCACCCTTGTCGGCGCAGCTCGTCGCCGAGTTCATCGAGGAGGCGGGCTTGCCGCCGGGCGTCTTCAACCTGGTCCACGGCAACGGACCGTCGGTCGGCCACGCGATGAGCGCGCACCCCGACATCGAGATGATGTCCTTCACCGGGTCGACCCGCGCCGGCGTGGATGTCGCCAAGACCGCCGCCGATACCATCAAGCGCGTGGCGCAGGAACTCGGTGGCAAGTCGCCGAACCTCATCTTCGCGGATGCCGACCTCGGCCGCGCGCTCGGCAACTCCATCCGTCGCGTCTTCTACAACACGGGACAGTCCTGCAACGCGCCGACCCGCATGCTGGTCGAAGCCTCGGTGTACGAGCGGGCCGTGGAGATCGTCCGGCAATTGGCCGAGGCCACCCAGGTGGGCGATCCGCGCCAACGCGGCAAGCACCTCGGGCCCCTGTCTTCGCGCATCCAGTTCGAGCGGGTGCAGCGCTACATGCAGGTGGGCATCGAAGAGGGGGCGCGGCTGGTGGCGGGCGGCCCCGGTCGCCCTGCGGGCCTCGAACGCGGGTTCTTCGTGAAGCCGACCGTGTTCGCGGATGTGCACAACGGCATGCGCATCGCGCGCGAAGAGATCTTCGGCCCGGTGCTCGCCATGATCCCGTTCAAGGACATGGAAGAGGCGATCGCCATCGCCAACGACACGCCCTACGGGCTCGCGGCCTACCTGCACACCGGGGACCTCGAGAAGGGCCGCGCGGTGGCGCGTCGGCTGCGCGCGGGCAGCGTGCACATCAACGGCGCGGGGCAGGGCTACATGGAGCCGTTCGGCGGCTTCAAGCAATCCGGCAACGGCCGCGAGTGCGGCGCCTACGGGCTGCTCGAGTTCCTCGAGCTGAAGTCCATCAACGGCTACTACGCCGCCTGACGGCGGGCGGATGCAGGCATGATCCTCAAAGATATCGAGACCTTCGTCGTCGGCAACCCGCCGCCGTCGTTCGGCGGCCGCTACTTCGTGTTCGTCAAGCTCACCACCGATGACGGCATCTCGGGCGTGGGCGAGGCGTACTGCGTGCCGTTCCACCCCGACCTCGTCGCCAAGATGCTCGAGGACGTCTTCGCCCGCTATGTCGCGGGCCAAGATCCGCACTCGATCGAGACGATCTGGCGCCGGGTCTACTCCAGCGGCTTCACGCAGCATCCGGACCTCTCGCTGATGGGCGTGCTGAGCGCGATCGAGATGGCCTGCTGGGACATCATCGGCAAGGCGGCGGGGCAACCGGTCCACAAGCTGCTCGGCGGGCTCGTGAACGAGCGCATCCGCACCTACACCTACATCTACCCGACGGCCACCGAGACCGACGCCATCTACCACGATGCCGAGCGCTCGGCCGAACGCGCCGCCGAGTACGTGCAGCAGGGCTTCACGGCGATCAAGTTCGACCCGGCAGGGCCGTACACCGCATTCGATGGGCGACAGCTCTCGCTCACCGAACTCGAGCGTAGCGAGCGTTTCGTGCGGCTCATCCGCGAGGCCGTCGGCGGCAAGGCCGATCTGCTCTTTGGCACGCATGGTCAGATGACCGCTGCGGGTGCGATCCGTCTCGCCAAGCGTCTCGAGCCCTACGACCCCTTGTGGTTCGAGGAGCCGGTGCCGCCCGATTCACCGGAGGAGATGGCGCTGGTCGCTCGCGCCACCAGCATCCCCATCGCGGCCGGCGAGCGGCTCACCACGAAATACGACTTCCTGCGCGTGCTGCGCGCCAACGCCGCCGCCATCCTGCAGATGAACCTCGGCCGCGTCGGCGGCATCCTCGAGGCCAAGAAGATCGCGGGCATGGCGGAGGCGCAGCACGTGCAGATCGCGCCGCATCTCTACTGCGGCCCCATCGTCGGCGCGGCCAACATCCAGCTCGCCGCCTGCAGCCCGAACTTCCTCATCCTCGAGGGCATCGAGCGTTGGCAGGGCTTCCATGCCGAGATCCTGCGCAAGCCCATCCGCTGGGAGGACGGCTACGTCATCCCGTCGCGCGAGCCCGGCCTCGGAGTCGAGTTGAACGAAGCCGTCGCGCGCGCCAACCCCTACCGCGGCGACAAACTGCACCTCGAGATGACCCAGCATCCGGCGGGCGTCTGAGCCCGGAGACTCCGTGAACACCGAGACATTCGATTACGTGATCGTCGGCGGCGGCACCGCCGGGTGTGTGGTGGCGAGCCGTCTTGCGATGGCTTCGGATGCCAGCGTGCTGCTGCTCGAGGCGGGCGGCAGCGACCTCAGGCCGATGATCCAGATCCCGATCGGCTATGCGCGCCTGCTCTTCGACAAGGACGTCAACTGGCTCTACGAGACCGAGCCCGACGCCGGGCTTGCCGGCCGTCGCAGCTTCTGGCCGCGCGGCAAGGTGTTGGGCGGCTCCGGCTCGATCAACGCCATGGTCTACATGCGCGGCTTGCCCAATGATTTCGACGACTGGCGCGCGATGGGCAACATCGGTTGGGGCTACGACGACGTGTTGCCGTTCTTCAAGCTCGCAGAGGACCATGACGACGGCGACCCGCGCTACCACGGCCGCGGCGGCCCCATCCACGTCACCGACGTGTCGCCCGATGTCCATCCGCTGTGCGACCGATACATGGAGTCCTGCGAGTCGCTCGGTTTCCCCGCCACGCCGGACTTCAACGGTGAGCGCGGCGAGGGCGTCGGCATCTACCAGATCAATACGCGCTCGGGTTTCCGTTCCTGCAGCGCCAACGAACACCTGCGCAAGGCCCGCGGCCGCCGCAATCTCGAGGTGCGCACGAAGTCGCTCGCGACCCGGCTCGCCTTCGAGGGCAAGCGCGCGAGCGGCGTCCGGTACCTGCGCGGTGGCGTCGAGCATGCGGTCACGGCCCGTCGCCAGGTGATCCTCTGCGGCGGCGCCATCAACACCCCGCAGCTCCTGCAGTTGTCGGGCGTCGGCGACGGTGCCCGGCTGCAGGCCATGGGCATCGCGCCCCTGCACGACAGCCCGGCGGTGGGCCGCAACCTGCAGGACCACCTCGCGGTCTCTTATTTCTACGGTTCCTCGGTGCCGACGCTGAACGACCAGCTGGGGCCGTTCCTCGGCAAAGTGAAGGCGGCGATGCGCTATGCGTTCACGCGCCGCGGTCCGCTCTCGATGAGCGTCAACCAGGGGGGCGGCTTCGTACGCAGCGATCCCGCGCAGCCGGTGCCCAACCTGCAGCTCTACTTCAACCCGGTGAGCTACACCCGCACGCCGCTCACGGACCGCAAGCTCCTGAGCCCGGATCCTTTCTCGGCCTTCCTGATCTCCTTCAACGCCTGCCGGCCGACCAGCCGCGGCGAGCTGCACATCGCGTCGACTGACCCCGCCGTGGCGCCGTCGATCCGCCCGAACTACCTCTCGACCCAGCGCGACCTTGACGAGGCACGCGCGGGCTGCCGATTGCTGCGGCGCATCGCCGCCACGCGACCGCTCGCCGACGTCATCACCGGCGAGCTCTACCCGGGTCCGAAGGCGGTCAGCGATGACGACCTGCTGGAGGACTTCCGGCAGCGCGCCGACACGGTGTACCACCCGACCTGCACCGCCCGCATGGGCACCGACCCCGCCGATTCGGTGGTCGATACGAGGCTGCGGGCGCACGGCCTCGAGAACCTGCGCATCATCGATGCCTCGGTGTTCCCGACCGTGACCTCGGGCAACACCAACGCGCCGACGGTCATGGTCGCGGAGAAGGGCGCCGCGATGCTGCTCGAGGACCTCGGGCGCTGACCGCATGACCGACACGGACCGCATCGCCCACCGCATCGGGAAGGACAACGTCCGGTTCCTCGGTTTCGATGTCCACCGGACGGTGTTCTTCGGTTCGGCCGCGCTCGTGCTGTTGGTGGTCGCGTGGGTGATCGCGTTCCCGGTCGCCGCGACGGACGGTTTCGCCGCGGCGCTGTCCTTCGTCACCTCGAAGGCAGGTTGGTTGATGGGTTCGCTCGCCAACCTCTTCGTGCTGTTCTGCCTGTTCCTCGTGGTGTCGCCCTACGGATCCGTGCGGCTCGGCGGGCCAGAGGCGCGGCCCGCGTTCTCGGACCTGTCGTGGTTCGCGATGCTGTTCGCCGCGGGCATGGGCATCGGCATCGTGTTCTATTCGGTCGCCGAGCCGATCTCGCATTTCACGAGCTCGATGGCGGCCGTCGGCGATGCGGCGGGCGGCGCGCCGCTCGGCGGCGCCGCGGGTGATGTCGCCGCTTCGACCCGGCTTGCGATGTCGGCGACGATCTTCCACTGGACGCTGCATCCCTGGTCGATCTTCGCGGTGGTCGCGGTCGGACTCGCGCTCTTCACCTACAACTACGGCCTGCCGCTCACCATCCGTTCGAGCCTCCACCCGCTGTTCGGCGATCGGGTCTGGGGGACGCTCGGCGACGTCGTCGACGGCCTCGCGGTGCTCGCGACGGTGGCCGGTCTCGCCACCTCCCTCGGCCTTGGCGCACAGCAGGCGCTCGCCGGCATGGGCTATCTCTTCGGCACTGAGCCGACCATGCTCAACCAGATCCTGCTGATCACCGTCATCGCTGCCGTCACCACCTTGTCGGTGTCGCTCGGCCTCGAGCGGGGCGTGAAGTGGCTGAGCCTCCTCAACATCGCGCTCGCGGCCGCGCTCTGCGTGTTCGTGATGCTCGTCGGGCCCACGGCCAAGGTGTTCGCGGGGCTGTGGGAGCACACGGTGGCCTGGGCGGGCAATTTCCCGGCGTTGTCCGGGGTCTTCGGCCGCGAGGATGGCCCGTTCTTCCGTGACTGGACCATCTTCTATTGGGCGTGGTGGACGGCCTGGGCGCCGTTCGTCGGCATGTTCATCGCGCGCATCTCGCGCGGCCGCACGGTGCGCCAGACGGTGTTCTTCGTGGTGCTTCTGCCGTCGCTGGTCTCGGTCGTCTGGTTCACCGTGTTCGGCACCGTGGCCATCGACCAGTTGGTCGTGGGCGGCAGTCGGGCGGTGGCGGATGCCGAGCTGCCGGTGAAACTCTTCGCGACGCTGCGCGGACTGCCCTGGGCCGAGCTCTCCAGCCTGGTCGGCATCATCCTCGTGATGGTGTTCTTCATCACGTCCTGGGATTCGGGCACCCTGGTGCTCGACACGCTGGCCTCGGGCGGCAAGACCGACACCCGCAAGCTGCAGTCCGTGTTCTGGATCCTGGTGGTCGGCGCCGCGGCGGTCGCCTTGCTGCTCGGTGGCGGTCTGCGCTCCCTGCAGTCCGGGTCCGTCGTCACCGGCCTGCCGTTCATGATCGTCATCACGCTGATCTGTGCGGGCACGCTGCGCGGCCTCGTGCAGGCGCGTCGTCAGGGCCTGGAGAAAAACGGGGGTTGAAGATGTACAAGGTATCCAAGATCACATCGTGGTGCGTCGCTGCGCTGCTCGCGGTGGGGTCGGGAGCGCCTGCGCAGGCAGCGCCGTCCGGGCAGCCGGGTGCCTGGGGCGCGGAGCGCAAGACCGTCACGCTCGCCAACGGCATGCGCATGGGGTACGTGGAGTTGGGCGATCCGGCCAAGCCGGCGATCATCTTCCTGCACGGATTCACCAACAGTTCGCTCGGCTACCTGCCGCTCGGCCATCTGCTCGCCAAGGACCATCGCGTGTTCCTCCTCGACCAGCGTGGCCACGGCGAATCCGACAAGCCCCCGTGCTGCTACACGCGGCTTGACCTCGCCCACGACGCCAAGCTGTTCATGGACCGATTCGGCCTGCAAAAAGCCCACGTCGCGGGGCATTCTTTGGGTGGCATGGTCGCCCAGACCTTGGCGGCGTTCTGGCCGGAGCGGGTCGACCGGTTGATGGTCATCGGTTCGACCATCGGGCGCCGCAGCCTGCCGAGCCGCGATACGCCGCGTCCGCCGCCGACCTTCGGGCCGCTGGACGCCGACATCCGCGCGCTCAAGGATCCGATCGATCCCGATTCGGCGTTCATGAAGGTGTGGTGGGACGTGCCGGGTCTCGACCCGAAGATCCAGTACCACATGCGCCGGGAGTCGGCGCGGATCCCGGCGGACATCTGGCGGGCCATGCTCGACCAGGGCGAGGTCTCGCGCGACCTTCGCACCACCGCGCATCGCATCACCGCGCCGACATTGCTGCTGTTCGGCGGCAAAGACGCGCTGTTCAGCGCCGAGGACAACCGCGAGATGGCCTCGTGGCTGCCCCATGCCAAGGTGGTCACGCTCGAGGCGCTCGGGCACTCGTTGCCCGAAGAGGATCCGGCGGCCGTCGGTGCCGAACTGCTGGCGTTCCTGCGCTAGGCGTCTGCGACCGGCGGACCGGGCAGAGACCTTCGCGCGAGTCCCCGTCGCGGCTCAGTCGAGGCTCAGCAGTGCCGTGTTGCCGCCGGTCGCGGTGGTGTTCACCGTGAGCGTGCGCTCGGTGGTGAAGCGCGCGAGGTAATGCGGACCGCCGGCCTTGGGGCCGGTGCCGGAGAGGCCGCTGCCGCCGAAGGGCTGCACGCCGACCACGGCGCCGATCATGTTCCGGTTCACGTAGACATTGCCGGCGGAGGATCGGGCGTACACGGTCTCCTGCGTGCCTTCGAGGCGGGTCTGTACGCCGAGCGTGAGGCCGTAGCCGTTGTCGCGCAGCGCCGCCAGCAACGCGGGCAGCTCCGAAGACGTGTAGCGCAACACGTGCAGCACCGGACCGAAGGCTTCCTGCGTCAGTGACCGGGCGTCGTCGATCTCGAGCAGCGTCGGCGCGACGAACTGCCGCGGGTCGATGCGGGCTTCGCGGGCGAGACGCTCGAGCTCCGGTGTCGGGGGCAGGGCCGCGCTGCGCCGCATCCGTGCACCGGCGGCCTGCATCGTGGCGATGTGCGCGCGCAAGCCGTCGGCGGCGGCGACCGTGATCACCGGTCCGACATCCGTCGCAGGATCCGCGGGGTCGCCGACGACGAGCGTGTCCATCGCGCCCTCGAGCATCTCGAGGACGCGAGACGCGCTGTCCTCCTGCAGGCATAGCAGCCGCAACGCGGAACAGCGCTGGCCGGCGCTGCCGAACGCGGAGTGGACCGCATCATCCACCACCTGTTCCGGCAAGGCCGTCGAGTCGACGATCATCGCGTTGATGCCGCCGGTCTCGGCGATCAGCGGCAGGATCGCGCCGTCCCGTGCGGCGAGCGCGCGGTTGAGCCAGCGTCCGGTGGCCGTGGAGCCGGTGAACACCACCCCGGCGAGCGCCGCATGCTTGAGCGCCGTCTCGCCGAACACCCGCCCGACCATCGGCAAGGTGGCGAGGGCCGCCTGCGGGACGCCGGCGGCGTGCAGCAGCTCGGTGAAGGCGAGCGCGACGCGCGGTGTGGTCTCCGCGGGCTTGGCGACCACGGTGTTGCCGGTGACGAGCGCCGCGACCACCTGGCCCGCAAAGATGGCGAGCGGGAAGTTCCACGGGCTGATGCAGGCCCACACCCCGCGCGGCGAGAGCGCCAAGGCATTCGATTCGCCGGTGGGACCGGGCAAGGGCAGCGCCGAGGTCTGCAACCGCCGAGCCTCGGTCGCGTAGTAACGGCAGAAGTCGGCCGCTTCGCGCACTTCGGCGATGGCGTCGCCGAGGGTCTTGCCGGCCTCATGCACCAGCAACGCGAGGAAGCGCTCGCGCGAGGCCTCGAGCGCATCGGCCGCGCGTTCGAGACAGGCGGCCCGGGTGTCGACCGGTCGAGCCGCCCAGACGGTGAAGGCGGCGGCCGCCGCATCGAAGGCCGCATCGACCGCCGTGGCGCTCGCGAAGGGCGGAGCAGGCGCGAGCGCGGCGCGGGCCGCGGGCTCATCGCGTCGCAGCACGACGCCGAGCGCGTCCAGCGTGGCGGTGCGACCGAGATCGAGTCCGCCCGAATTGGCGCGCGCGTCGCCATAGAGCGCCGGCGGCGCGGGGATGCGCGGGTGGGCGAGGGGGGCGCCGGTCCCGGCGAGCTGCGCTTCGACCACCGTGAGCGGGTCGCTCACGATCTGCTCGAGCGGCACGTCCTCGTCCATGAACCGGTTCACGAACGAGGTGTTGGCGCCGTTCTCGAGCAAGCGCCGCACCAGGTAGGCCAGCAGGTCCGCATGCGGTCCGACGGGCGCATAGGCGCGTACGGGCGGGAAATCCTCGAGGCTGCGTCGCGCCTCGTCGTACAGCAGGCCGCCCATGCCGTGCAGCCGTTGGAACTCGAGCGCGGCGCCCTTGGAACGCATCGCCAGCACGGCGCCGATGCTGTGCGCGTTGTGGGTCGCGAACTGCGGGTAGACGAGCGGACCCGCGGCGAGCAGGCGTCGCGCGCAGCCGAGCCATGAGGCATCGGTCGAGGTCTTGCGCGTATAGACCGGGTAGCGGGTGAGCCCGCGTTCCTGTGCGCGCTTGATCTCGCTGTCCCAATAAGCGCCTTTCACGAGCCGCACCGCGATCGGCCGGCGCAGTTCGCGGGCGAGGGCCACGAGGTGGTCGACGACCGCCGCGGCGCGGCGACCGTACGCCTGCACGGCAAGCCCCAGGCCCGGGGCGTCCCGGGTGGCCGGGTCGCGCAGCAGTGCCTCGACGAGTTCCAGCGAGATCTCGAGGCGGTCCTGCTCCTCGGCGTCGATGGTCAACGCGAGACCCCGCGCGGCGGCGAGCCTTGCGAGTTCTTGTGCCCGCGGCAGCAGTTTGGCGAGGGTGCGCCGGCGTTGCAGCAGCGAGTAGCGCGGGTCGAGCGCGGAGAGCTTGATGGAGATCCCGTGACGGTCCTGCGGTGCGGGGACGCCGCGGGCACCGGCGATGCCGCCTGCTGCCGCGGCCGTGTTCGCCCGCGCGATGGTCTCGATCGCGCCGGCGTAGGCGTCGGCATAACGGACAGCATCGGCGTCCGTGCGCGCGCCTTCGCCCAGCATGTCGAAGGAGCACAGCGCCAGCGCCGGATCGCGGCGGCAGCGCTCGAGCGCCTCGTCGATGCTGCGTCCGACGACGAACTCGCCGCCGATGATCTTCATGGCGCGGCGCAGGGCCTGGCGGACGATCGGCTCGCTGGCGCGCTGCGTGAGGCCGCGCAACCAGCCACCGGCGTCGCCGCGCCGCAGCTCGCCCGGCAGGTCGACGAGGCGGCCGGTGAGCATCAGCCCCCAGGTCGAGGCGTTCACGAACAGCGAGTCCGAGCGCCCCGCGTGGGCATCCCAATCGCCGGCGGCGAGTTTCTCCGCGATCAGGCGGTCGGCCGTCTCGTCATCCGGGATGCGCAACAGTGCCTCGGCGAGGCACATGAGGGCGATCCCTTCCTGGTTGGAGAGGCCGAACTCCTGCAGGAAGGCGTCGAGGTAGGGGCGCTCGTCGGCGCGCGCGCGGGCGCCGGCGACCACGGCGCGAGCGGTGGCAAGGGCGGTGGCGCGTTCCGGGGCGGACAGGGCGGGCAGCAGGTCGCGAAGGTCGTCCGACTCGTCGCGTTCCGGGGGTGATCTGAATTCCATGCGCCAATGGTAATCGGGCGGCATTCCGGATGGGGCTCCGGTATCATCGGGCATCCGCCCCAACGGGCCTGACCACGCGCCAGCCGCAGACGGAACTCTCCATGGAACCACTCGGTCCCCCGCAAGCCGAACCTTCGAGCACCACCAGCCGCAAGGCGCTGCTGCTCGCCTTCGAGAACGCCGGCTACCTCACCCCCGCCATCGCGCTGCTCGTCGACCTCGCCATCTTCTCGGGCGGCGTCGCGCTGGTGCTGGCGAGCACCCCGCTATGGGTCAAGATCCTGGGTTCGATGCTCGTCACCGCCGGCATCGTCCGCCTGTTCCTCATCGGCCATGACGCCTGCCACGGCTCGTTCTTCAAGAGCCGGCTGCTGAACGACATCTTCGGCCGGGTCGCGTTCCTGCCGTCGATGACGGCGTTCAGCCTCTGGGATGTCGGCCACAACGTGGCGCACCACGGCTTCAACAACCTGAAGGGCCGCGACCAGGTGTGGGCGCCGTTCTCCAAGGAAGAGTTCGATGCACTGCCGCGGCACCGCCGCGTCCTGGAGCGCATCTACCGAGGCGGCGCGGGCTGGGGCCTCTACTACTTCCTCGAGCTCTGGTGGAAGAAGCTCTACTTCGCCACCAAGAAGCAGATCGGCGCGAGCCGCGCCAAGTACCAGTGGGACAGCGTGCTCGTCACCGCGGGCATGGTCGCTTGGGTGGCGGTGGTCGCCCTCGTCGCCGAGCGCACGGACCAGAACTTCTGGCTGCTGCTGGCCTTGGCCGTGATCGTGCCGTTCGCGCTCTGGAACGTCGTGATGGGCTTCGTGGTGTTCGTCCACCACACACACCCGAAGATCGCCTGGTTCTCCAAGCGCCACGAATGGCAGCGCCATCGCGCCTATCTTTCGGCGACGGTGCGGGTGCGGTTCCCGTTCGGCATCGACCGCTTGATGCACAACATCATGGAGCACAACGCGCACCACCTGAACCCGCGCATCCCGATGTACTCCCTGCGCCGGGCGCAGGCCGTGCTCGAGGAGCGTTTCTCGGAGTCGTTCCAGGCCTACCGCATGACCTGGCAGAGCTACCGGGACTGCGTGCGGAGCTGCAAGCTGTACGACTACGCGAACCACGCCTGGCTCGATTTCCGCGGTCAGGTCACCTCGCGCGTGCCGCTCGAGGATGCCCCGCCCGCCGCCGCGGCGGCCTGACGGCGCCCGACGATCTCTACCGCATCGCCGGCGCGCAGCACCGACCCTGCGCCGGCGATCACCTCCGCGTTCCAACCGAAGGTGGCGCCCTTGAGCGCCGGATCGAACCGCGACCGGCGCAGCGCCGGCATCGGATCCACGCCCGGCTGACCGCTCTGCTGGTCGATCCCCGTCACCACGCAACGCGTGCAGGCCTTGACCAGCCGCAGTCGCGCGGTGCCGATCCTCAGTTCGCGGATGTCGTCTTCCGCCCAAGGCGGCCAACCGTCGATCACCAGGTTCGGGCGGAACCGGGCCATGGGGATGCCGGAGGGCAGCATTTCATTGAGTGCCGCGAGCGACGCGAGGTTGCAGACCAGCAGCGGGTAGCCGTCGGGGAAGGTGGCATCCTCCGCCATCACCAGCCGCGCCGGCATGCCGAGCAGACGTTCCGCGAACGTGGCCGCCTGCGCGCCACAATCGCGCGCGGCGACCTCGCGGCGCCACACCCTTACCCAGCGCTGCTCGGCGGCCTCCGTGGGCAGGGCTGCCGGAGCGGGCAGGTCGAGGACGCCGGCGTCGGGGTGCATCAATCGCAGGCTGCCATCGGATCCGGGGGTCGCGTCGAGCCGCGCCAAGGTCGGATGGCTGCGTTGGGTGACGAAGCGGTCCGCGGCATCGACGAACAGCCAACTGCGGTCATGCCGCAAGCCGTGACGGCCGAGATGCGCGGTGTCGAGGTCGATCGCGCGTCCTGACTTGACCGGGTAGCAGTGCAGGGTGTGCAGGCGGGCGTCCATGTCGCGACGATGATAGCCTGCGCCCATGTCACCCGCCGACGCCGACCGCCGCCTCGATCGGACCCTGCGCGACCTTGCGCAGACCGCCTTCGAGGCCGAGGTGATGGCGGACCTGCCGGTGGATCCGCGCGAGGATGCCGAGCCGCGGCTGGTGCCCGGTGTCGCGGTCAGCCGGGTGCAGCCGACGCCGGTCGCGGCGCCTCGGCTGCTCGCGTGGTCGGAGTCCCTCGGCGCCGCGCTCGGGCTCGCGGCGCCTGCGCCGCAGAGCGGCGCGCTCGCGATCCTCGCGGGCAACGCGCTCGCGCCGGGGATGCGGCCCTACGCCGCGCGCTACGGCGGGCACCAGTTCGGCCATTGGGCAGGGCAGCTCGGCGACGGGCGCGCGATCACGCTCGGCGAACTGCGGCTGCCGGAGGCGTCCTGTGCGGACGGTCCCGTGGTCGAGCTGCAGCTCAAGGGCGCGGGTCTCACGCCGTATTCGCGCCATGCGGACGGCCGCGCGGTGCTGCGCTCGAGCCTGCGCGAGTTCCTCTGCAGCGAGGCCATGCATGCGCTCGGCGTCCCCACCACGCGCGCGCTGAGCCTGGTCGCCACGGGTGAGAGCGTGGTGCGCGACATGTTCTACGACGGCAACGCGCGCGCCGAGCCCGGTGCCATCGTCTGCCGGGTCGCGCCGACCTTCCTGCGTTTCGGCAACTTCGAGATCCACGCGGCCGCGGACGAGCCGGCGCTGCTACGGCGCTTGTTCGACCACGCGCTGCGACGGCACTTCCCGCACCTCGACGCGGCCGATCCCGCTGCCCCCTATCTCTGGCTGACGGAGGTCTGCGAGCGGACGGCCGTGATGGTCGCGCACTGGATGCGGGTCGGCTTCGTGCACGGGGTGATGAACACCGACAACATGTCGATCTTGGGCCGTACGCTCGACTACGGTCCCTACGGGTTCCTCGAGGGCTACGATCCCGAGTGGACGCCGAACACCACCGATGCCGCCGGCCGGCGTTACGCCTATGGCCAACAGCCGCAGGTGGCGTTGTGGAACCTCGCCCGTCTCGCGGCTGCCTTGCGTCCGCTCGTGGGCGGGCCGTCGCCGGAGAGCGACCGTGGATTGCAGGCGGCGTTGGAACATTACCGCGACGTGTTCGGCCGGACGCATCGGAGCCTGCTTGCGGCGAAGCTGGGCCTCGCGTCCCTCGACGGGACGGACGACGGCGGCCTCGTCGAAGAACTCTTCGGCTTGCTCGCATCGGCCGAGACCGATATGCCGATCTTCTTCCGTCAACTGGCGACGCTTGTCGATGGCGCGGACAGCACGCCGTTGGCCGTGGTCCACGCTGCGCTCTACGACGACGCGGCGCTCGATGCGGGACTCGCGGCGCGCTGGCAGGCGTGGTTCGCGCGTTGGCGGGCGCGCCTCGCGTCCGACGCGGCGCCCGCCGCCGCGGTGGTCGCGCGCATGGACGCCGCCAACCCGCTCTACCTGCCGCGCAATTATCTGGCGCAGCAGGCGATCGACGCGGCGGAGCAGGGTGACGTCGCGCCCTTGCACGCTCTCTTGCGCGTGCTGCAACGTCCCTACGACGCGCAGCCAGGATGCGAAGCCTATGCCGCGCGTCGTCCGGAGTGGGCGCGGCGTCGACCCGGATGCTCGGCGCTCTCCTGCAGTTCCTGAGCGTCCACTATGCGGTGGCCCTGCTTTACCGGCGATTGACGCATGCCGAGGGCGTGGGTAAAGTCCCGCCCGTTGGTGAGGTGCCCGCATCGGAATCCTTTCGATGCGGGTGAAACGGGAAGCCGGTGCGCAGCGTCACGCTGCTATTCCGGCACTGCCCCCGCAACGGTAAGCGAGGCAGGGCGACATCCCAAGCCACTGCAGCCCTCGGGCTGTGGGAAGGCGTCGCCCGGTGCCAGTCACCCTCGCAAGTCCGGAGACCGGCCTCCCATTCAGCCATGTCGCGCACGGGTGGATTGCGCGGGGAGGTCGTCGATGTCTGCTATCCGTCCATTTTTCCGTGCATCCGTGTTTTCCATCGGGGCGTGGGTCGCTGTCGCGTCGTCGACGGCGTTCTCCAAGTCGCCGGCCGACGTCGAGCCGTCGGCCGATGCCGAAGCGCCGGTCATCGTCACCGCATCGCGTCTCCCCGAGTCGCTGGAAGACACCTTGTCGTCGGTCACCGTCATCGAGCGTGCCGACATCGAGCGCGCCCAGGCGCGGACCCTCGATGAACTGCTCGCCGGCGTGGAGGGGGTCTCGCTCGCTCGTCAGGGTGGCGTCGGGCAGCCGACCTCGCTTTACCTGCGCGGTGGCGAATCGGACCACGTGCTGTGGCTCGTCGATGGGATCCGCATCGGTTCGGTCACCACCGGCATCCCGGTCATCCAGGACCTGCCGCTCGACACCATCGAGCGCATCGAGATCGTCCGCGGGCCGCGCTCGAGCCTTTACGGGCCTGACGCCATGGGCGGGGTCATCCAGATCTTCACGCGCCGCGGTGGCGGCAGTCCGCCCTCGGCGCGCCTGACGGGCGGCTCGAACGGCACCGCGCAGGCCGCTGCATCCCTCGGGTTCGGGGACGCCTCCCGCTGGGTCGACCTGCAGGGGTCTCACCTGCGTACGGACGGCGTGAACGCCTGCCTCGGCCGGCCCTTCCCGCCGGGTGGCGGGTGCTTCACCTCGGAGCCCGATCGAGATCCCTACCGCAATACCAGCGTCAACCTGCGCGGCGGTGTCCGCACGGACGGCGGCAGCGAATTCCAGGCCTTTCTGCAGCGCAGCGAGGCCGAGGTCGCCTTCGACAGTTCCTTCCTCAACGAGTCCGACCTCGTGAACCAAGTGGCCGGCCTCAAGTGGGTCGCGACGCCGCGTGCGGGCTGGCGATCGACGCTGCAGGCGGGCCGTTCCTGGGACGAGTCGACGAGCTTCCGTGCGGGAGGCAGTTTCACCAGCACCTTCGATTCGCAGCGTGACAGCGCCTCGTGGCAGAACGACCTGCGTCTCGGTGGTGATGACCTCGTGCTCGGCCTCGATTGGTTGCGCGACCGGGTGTCGAGCGATATCGGATACACCCGCACATCGCGCAGCAACCGCGCGGCGTTCGCGCAGTGGTCCCGGCGCAGTGGCGGGATCGATGCAGCCCTCGCGCTGCGCCACGACGACAACGAGCAGTTCGGCACACACACCACCGGCAGTCTCGCGTTCGGTTGGCGTTTGCCGTCCGGACTGCACGCGCACGCCAGTTACGGCACGGCCTTCAAGGCGCCGTCCTTCAACGAACTCTATTACCCCGGATTCAGCAACCCGGACCTGCGGCCCGAAGAAGCGAAGACCGCTGAGCTCGGCGTGCGTGGCACGGCGGCCGGTGTGCGCTGGAACCTCACGGCCTACCGCAGCGACATCGACCAATTGGTCGCCTTCGATGTCGCGACCTTCCTGCCGCAGAACATCGCCCGCGCGCAGCTCACGGGCGTCGAGGGCGGTGCCACATGGCAGCGCGGCGCGTGGCGGCTCGAGCAGACGCTGTCTTGGCTCGAAGCCGAGGACCAGGGCGCGGGAGCGACCCGTGGCCGCGCGTTGCCGCGGCGTCCGGAGTGGTCCGGGCGTAGCACGCTCGGGTGGCGCGGGGGACGCGCCGATCTCGCGGCGAGTGTGCAGTTCGCCGGACGGCGGTATGATGACTTGGCGAACACGCGCGAGTTGGGCGGGTACGCCGTGGTCGACCTGACCGCCGAGTGGCAGCTCAACCCGAGCGTCACCCTGCAGGGGCGGTTGGCCAACGCATTCGATCGCCGTTACGAGACGGCGACGTTGTACCCGGCGATGGGCCGGGAAGTGTTCCTGACGGTGCGCTACGGTGCGCGTCGTTGAGGCTTACGGGACGAACAGAGGGAGTCAGACTACGATGATCCGAAACGACAAGAATTTCTGGCTGGTGGCGCTCGCGCTGGCCGTGGTGATGTTCGCGACCCGTCTGGGTCATTTCGGCGAGTACGGCGGTCCGCCGGACGCGTCGTGGGCGGTGTTCTTCCTGGCCGGCCTCTGGCTGCGCATGCCGCGGCTGTTCCCCGCGTTCTTCGCCTTGGGCTGGGTCGCGGATCTCGCGGCTTTCGCGCTCGGCACGCCGAACCTCTGCTACTCGCCCGCCTACCTGTTCCTGATCCCGGCCTACGGCGCGCTGTGGATGGCGGGCCATTGGGTCGCGCGCCGCGCCGAAGGGCAGCTCGCGCGTACGGTGCTCGCGGTGCCGGTGGCCGCGCTCGTCGCCTTCGTGGTCGCCAACCTCGGCATGTACCTGCTCGCGCCGTCGCCGACCGCCACGGGGCTCGCGGATTTCGCCGCGCAGGTCTCGGGTTGGTTCCCGGGATACTTGCTGACGATGGCGACCTACGTGTCGGTCGGCCTGTTGGGCGCGGCGCTCTGGTCGCTGCGCCGCGCGGATCTCGCCTCGCGCTGATACCGTCGTCCAAATGAAGAGGCCCGGGCGTCACGCCGCGAAGGCATGAGGCCCGGGCCTTTTTTTCAGCCGGTCGTCACCAGGGCAGCGTGGTCGCTACCGAGAAGTGCACCTTGCCTTCCGACGTGAACACGTCGCCCGGCGTCCCGTCGGTCGCCTTCAGGTCGCTGCCGTCGATCCACTTCAACGCCAGCGCGAAGTTCCCGAGGGACTTCGTCACGCCGATCGACCAGTCGAGGTAGCCGCCGTCGTAGGTCGCGTCCCAGTAGTCGCCATCGCTGTATCCGGCATGCAGCGCGAGGCCGAAATCCTTGGGCAGCGGGATGCTGGCGTTGCCTTCGAGGTACGTGGCGCTCTTGCCCGAGTTGCTGAAATCGTCGGCGTACCAGAGCTTGGCGGAGACCGCCTTGTAGGAGACGCCGGCATAGAACTCGCCGAACTGCAGCTTGTCGCCGCTCGGCTCGAAGTTGTACTGGACGTAGCCGATGTCGAAACCGCCGTCCTCGCCGATCGATCCGCGGTAGCCGCCGAGCAGGTCCCATTCGAAATCGGCCTTGGTGCCGTCGCCGAAGTCGACGTTGCTGACCCAGGTGCCGAGGTAGAAGCCGGATTCGCTCGACCAGTCGAGGCTCGCCTGCAGGGCAGGATCGCGGGCGGTCTGGGTGATGCCGCGGAAGTCATAGTCCGATGCCAGCGTGATCGTCGAGCTGACTTCGGCCTGCGCGGCCGAGACCGATCCGATGGTCAAGGCGAGCGCGGCGAAGCGGGCGGAGTGTTTCATGAAGCGTCCTCTGAGGTGGGTTGTCCGCGTTGAGGGGAGCAAGCGTCGTGCCAACGGTTTTGGGGCGTCAGACCGCGCTCAAACTCCCATTCTACCGACATTCGCGCACCGTGTTGGTGCATCCCCTGCGCGGCACGCCGGACGGCGGTGCATCGGGCGCTGCTAGACTGGCGCGGCATGGACGCTTCCCTTGGACACGCGGACCTCGGATCCGCAACCCGCGCTTTCGACGCGCCGGTGGCTTTCGTCGACGTCGAGACCACCGGTGGCCACCCGGCCTGGCATCGCGTCACCGAAGTCGCGGTGGTCGGCATGCGCGGCGGGGAGGTCGAGTGGGAATGGAGCAGCTTGGTCAACCCCGGCAGCGGCATCCCGCCGTCGATCCAGCGCCTGACCGGCATCTCGGACGAGATGGTCGCCGACGCGCCGCCGTTCGAGGCCATCGCACCGGAACTCGAATCGCGTCTGGCGGGTCGCCGCTTCGTCGCGCACAACGTGCGCTTCGATTATGGCTTCCTGCGTGCGGAGTTCCGCCGGGCCGGCCGCTCGTTCCAGGCGCCGCTCGCCTGCACGGTGCGATTGTCGCGTGAGCTCTACCCGGACGACGCACGCCACAACCTCGACGCGCTGATCGCGCGCCATGGGCTGTCCTGCGGTTCCCGGCACCGGGCGCTGCCGGACGCGCAGGTCCTCGCGCAGCTCTGGCGTGTCTGGCGCGACGCGTGGCCCGACGAGGTGTTGCGGACCGCGCTCGAGCGGGTCGGGCGGCGGCCGTCCTTGCCCTCGCAGCTGCCCCCCGAACTGGTGGACGACCTGCCGGAGGCCTGCGGGGTCTATCGGTTCATCGGCGAGGGTGATGCCTTGCTCTACGTCGGCAAGGCCAAGAACCTGCGCGAACGCGTGCTCGGCCACTTCGGTTCGGCCACCCGTGATGCCAAGTCGCAGCGCCTTGCCATGCAGCTGCGGCGCATCGAGTGGACCGAGACCGCGGGCGAACTCGGGGCGCTGCTGCTCGAGGCGCGTCTGGTCCGCGAACTGCAGCCGGTCTACAACCGACGCCTGCGCGGCGGCGAGCGTTGGACCTGGGCGTTCGCCGACGACGCCAGCGCACCCGAGCTGACCGCGCTCGATGGGCCGTTGCCGGATGTCGATGCGTTCGGTCTCTATGCGACGCCCCGTCAGGCGCGCAACGCGCTCACCAAGATCGCGCGGGAGGCGCGCCTGTGCCTCCGGTCGCTCGGCCTCGAGAGCGGCGGGGAGGGTTCCTGCTTCGGACTGCAGCTCGGCCGTTGCGCGGGTGCCTGCGTCGGCGCCGAGAGCCCGGCCAAGCACCTGTTGCGCGCCAAGCTCGCACTCGCGCCGCACAAGCTGCGCGCGTGGCCGTTCGAGGGCGCCGTGGCGCTCGAGGAGACGGGCGCGCTCGGGCTCCGGCAATGGCACGTCATCGACGGCTGGCAGTATCTCGGGTCGGTGCAGCCGGAAGATCCGGGCGCGATCGCGCCGGCGGCGAGCGCCGCGTCCGGCGCATTCGACGCCGACGTGTACCGCATCCTGGTGCGTCACCTGGCGCGCACCCGCAAGGGGCTGCATCCTTGGCCGCCCCGGCGCGGCGCCGCGCGTGCAGGGACCGTCGAGGCCGCGGGAGAATTCGATGTCTGAGCTGCGCCAGTTCCTCGCCAGCGTGCCGCGCGGGTTCGGCGACCTGCTCGCGCGCGAGCTCGTGGGCTTCGGTGCGTCCGATGTCCGCGAGCGCGGCAATGCGGTCGCGTTCACGGGGTCGCTGGAGGTCGCCTACCGCGCCTGTCTCGGATCCTGGGTCGCAGCGCGGGTGTTCCTCGAGATCGCGCGCTTCGAGGCCGCGGACGATGCCGCGATCTACGCCGCGCTGCGTGCCATCGATTGGCGGGCGCAGGTCGATCCGTCGGGCACGCTCGCCTGCGAGTGGAGCGGACGGCACCCGGTCGTCACGAACACCCACTACGGCACGTTGCGTCTCAAGGATGCCATCTGCGACAGCCTGCGCGAGCGGACCGGCCGACGTCCCGACATCGCGACCGGTTCGCCGGGCGTGCGCATCCATGCCCATGCCGTCGGCACCAAGGTCACCGTGTCGGTCGACCTCGCGGGCGAGGGTTTGCACCGCCGCGGTTGGCGCGGCGATACGGGCGAGGCGCCCGTGCGCGAGAACGTGGCGGCGGGCGTGCTGTTGCGCGCCGGCTGGCCGGCGCTCGCCGCCGAGGGCGCCGCTTTCCTCGACCCGATGTGCGGATCGGGCACCTTCGTCATCGAAGCGGCGCGCATGGCGGCCGGGTTCGCGGCCAACCACCGGCGGCGCTATTACGGGTTCCTCGGCTGGCCGGGGCACGACGCAGCGTTGTGGGAATCCTTGGTCGCTGGCGCCGAAACCCGGGCGGTGGGCGGGCTCGCGCGTTTCATCGAGGCAGGGCTGCCGCCGTTGCGTGGTCGCGACCTTGATATGCGGGTGCTGCGCGATGCCCGGGTGAACGCCGCGCACGCCGGGGTCGCGGAGATCGTCCGTTTCGATCCGGGGGCGCTCGGCGAGGCGCGGCCCGAGGGCGCGCCCCGCGGCATGCTCTGCACCAATCCGCCCTGGGGTCTGCGGCTGGGCGATGCGGATGCGGCGCGTCGTGTCCACGCTGAGCTCGGCGCCGTGTTGCGCGAGCACTTCCAGGGTTGGCAGGCCGCAGTGCTTACCGGTGACCCCTCGCTCGGTCTCGAGCTCGGGTTGCGCGCGGAGCGCGTGCACACGGTCTGGAACGGCGCGCTCGAGTGCCGTCTGTTGCGGCTCGCGATCGACGAGAGCGCCGTCCGCGAACTGCGTCCGCGCGGCGGCGAAGGGGCGGAGCCCGGACCGCGCATCGACCCGGCGCTCGCAGCGACGCCCGGTGCGCAGATGTTCGCGAACCGCGTCCGCAAGAACCTCAAGCAGCGATCGGCGTGGCTGAAGCGCTCAGGCGTGAGCTGCCACCGGATCTATGACGCCGACATGCCGGAATACGCGTTCGCGATCGATCTTTATACCCGCGACGCCGCCGACGCCGGGGCGGCCGGCGCAGACGGGCGATGGCTCGTGGTGCAGGAATACGAGGCGCCGCACGACATCCCGGAAGATGCGGTGCGGCGTCGCCGCAGCGAGGCGTTGGCGGGGCTCGTCGAGGCGACGGGTGTCCCGCCCGCGCGGATCCGTCTGCGCACGCGGCGCCGTCACAAACGGGGCGAACAGTACGCGCGCCGGGACGGCGAGGGCGAGTCGATGGTCGTGGCCGAGGGTGGACTTCGGTTCCGCGTCAACCTCGGCGACTACCTCGACACCGGGCTGTTCCTGGACCATCGGGTCACGCGTTCGCGCCTGCGGGACGCGGCGCGCGGGACCCGGTTCCTGAACCTTTTCGCCTATACGGGCACCGCCACGGTCTATGCGGCGGCGGGCGGCGCGCGGGAGACCACCACGGTCGATCTCTCCGCCACCTATCTGGAATGGGCCCGCGCCAACCTTGCGCTGAACGGTCTGGAGGGGCCGATGCACCGGCGCGTGCAGGCGGACGTCCGCGAGTGGTTGCAGGATGCGCGCACGCGAGGGGAGCGCTACGACCTCATATTCTGCGACCCGCCGACCTTCTCCAACAGCAAACGCATGGAGGGGGTGTTCGACGTGCAGCGTGACCATGCGGCGCTCATCGACGACTGCATGGCCCTGCTCGCCCCGGACGGGCTCTTGGTGTTCTCGACCAACGCCCAGCGGTTCCGGTTGGATGCGGGTCTGCCAGAGCGGTATGCCGTGCGCGAGGTCAGCCGGGAGACCCTGCCGCCGGATTACGCACGCAACACGCATATCCACGCCTGTTTCGAGGTCCGTTGGCCGGTATTGGCCGGGCCACGGACAGGCGCTGCGGCACGCTAGCCGCCGTCATCCGCCCTGCGTATGGTGGGAACATGATCACACCCGTCTCGCGACCCGCCGTACCGCTCCTGCTCCTGCTCGCGTGGGTGCTGACGGCCACGGCCTGCAGCCGTCCCGGAAAACCGGAGGGCCCGCCGGTCGCCTCGATGACGGTGACCGTCACCGAGGCGGTACGGCGCAACGTCGAGCGCGAGGTCGTCGCCTCCGGTTCGGTCGCGGCATGGCAGGAGATGTCGCTGGGCGTCGAACTCACGGGCTTGCGCATCGCCACCGTGCTGGTCGAACCGGGCACGCGCGTGGCCGCCGGCCAGGCCTTGCTCGAGCTCGACCGCCGCACCCTCGACGTACAGGCGCGTCAGGCGGAGGCCAGCCTCGCGCAAGCGCGCGCCAGCCTCGAACTGGCACGCTCGCAGGCGGCGCGCGGGGAGACGCTGCTCGCCCAGAACCTGATCTCGGGCGCGAACTTCGACGAGTTGCGGGCGAACCGTTCAAAGGCGGAGGCCGGCCTGGCGGCGGCCGAGGCCGAGCGCGATGCGGCGAGGTTGCGGCTCGGCTTCGCCACGCTGCGCGCGCCGGATGCGGGTCTCATCTCGGCCCGCAACGCCCAACCCGGCCAGATCGTCTCGGCCGGCACCGAATTGCTGCGCCTCATCCGTCGTGGACGGCTCGAGTGGCGCGCCGAGGTCGCCGAGATCGACCTGCCGAGCCTCAAGGTCGGCTCGGCGGTGCAGTTGCGCGCGCCCGATGGGTCGCGGGTCGCGGGCACCATCCGTGCCGTCTCGCCGGCCATCGACCCGAAGACCCGCGCCGCCCTCATCTACGCCGACCTCCCGGAGCCCGGCGCGTTGCGTGCGGGGATGTTCGCGGAAGGGCGTTTGACCGTGGGTCGCGCCGAGGTGAGCGTGGTGCCGCGCGAGTCCGTGGTGTTCCGTGACGGCTTCCCGTTCGTGTTCGTGCTCGGCGAGGGCGATCGCGTCGCGCAGCGGCGCATCGAGACGGGTGCCGCGCAAGGCGACTTCCTCGAGGTGCGTTCGGGGCTTGCCGCCGGGGATCGCATCGTGGTGAAGGGTGCCGGTTTCCTCGGCGATCGCGACCTCGTGAAGGTCATCGCCGGATCCGGGACCTGAGCCGGGGCATGCGGCCATGACCCTCTCGCGCTGGGGCATCCAACACCCGCTGCCCTCGGTGCTCGCGTTCGTCATTCTGACGCTCGCCGGTCTTTGGGGGCTGCGCCAACTGCCGATCTCGCAGTTGCCGGACATCGCGTTGCCGACCATCCAGGTGACGGTGGGCCTGCCCGGCGCCCCGCCATCGATCCTCGAGACCGACGTCACGCGCAAGGTCGAGGATGCCGTCGCGAGCATCGCCGACATCAAGAAGATCGATTCCGCGATCACCGAGGGGTCCTCCGTCACCCGCGTCGAGTTCGAGCTCGGTCGCGACATCGATGCGGCGCTCGACGAGGTCCGCGACGCGGTGATGCGCGCCCGTCGCGAGTTGCCGGCGGACATCGACGAACCGGTGGTGCAGCGCGTCAACCTGGTCGGCGGCACGATGATCGGCTTCGCCGTCGCCTCGGAGCGCATGCCGCTCGATGAGCTGTCGTGGTTCGTCGATGACACCGTCACCAAGGCCATGTACGGACTGCCCGGCGTCGGCTCGGTATCGCGCTCGGGCGGCCTGCAGCGCGAAGTGCGGGTGGACCTGCGGCCGGAGGCGCTGCAATCGCTCGGCGTGACGGCGGGATCCGTGTCCAGCCAGCTCGCGCGGTTGCAGCTCGAGCGGCCGGGCGGCCGTACCGAGGCGGGGGGCGCCGAGCAGTCCGTGCGCACCGTCGCGGTGGTGCGCACCGCGGCAGAGCTCGCCGACTACCCGATCTCGCTGCCGGACGGTCGCGCGGTCCGTCTCTCGTCCATCGCCACCGTCACCGACGGCGCAGCCACGCCGCGTTCGTCGGCGATGCTCGATGAGCAGACGGTCGTCGGCTTCTCGATCCGGCGCACCCGTGGCTCGAGCGAAGTGGCGGTCGGGGAGGGGGTGCGCAAGGCGGTCGCGCGCCTGCAGGCCGAGCATCCAGACGTCGTCTTCACCGAAGTGATCGCCAGCGTCGAGGAAGCCAAGGCCTCCTACGACTCGTCGATGGCGATGCTGCTGGAGGGCGCCGTGCTCGCGGTGCTCGTGGTCTGGTTCTTCCTGCGCGATTGGCGCGCCACCTGGATCTCGGCGATCGCCTTGCCGCTGTCGGTGATCCCGACCTTCGCCGTCATGTCGTGGTTCGGTTTTTCGCTCAACCTGCTCACCCTGCTCGCGCTCGCGGTCGTCATCGGCATCCTCGTCGATGATGCCATCGTCGAAGTGGAGAACGTCGCGCGGCACCGCGCCATGGGCAAGCCGCCCCTGCAGGCCGCGATCGATGCCACGGACGAGATCGGCATCGCGGTCATCGCGACTTCCGCCACGCTCGCCGCGGTGTTCGTGCCGGTCGCGTTCATGCCGGGCGTCACCGGCAAGTTCTTCCGCGAGTTCGGCTGGACCGCTGCGGCAGCGGTGCTGTTCTCGCTGCTGGTGGCGCGCTTGCTGACGCCGATGCTGGCGGCGCGGTTCATGGTGCACCTGCCGGTCGCAGCCGAGGACTCGCCGCTGATGTCGCGGTACCTCCGTTGGGTCGACCTCGCGTTGCACCATCGTCGTTGGGCGCTCGGACTTGCGCTGCTGACCTTCGTCGCATCGCTGGCGCTGATCCCGCTCATCCCGAAGACCTTCGTGCCCTCCACGGACGAGCAGCGCGTGCAGTTGCAGGTCGAGCTGCCGCCCGGTGCGCGCTTGGCCGATTCGCTCGCCGTCGCACGCGAGGTGCGGGCACGGTTGCGCGCCGGCGTGCCCGAGATCAAGAGCGTGTTCACCTCGATAGGCGGCGATGCCAACGAGAGCATGGGCGGTGGTCTCAGCTTCCCGGAAGTGCGGCGCGTGATGTTGACCTTGGAGTTCACGGCCGACCGCCGACGCAGCACGCCGCAGCTCGAGAACGCGATCCGCGACCTGCTGCGGGAGTTGCCGGGCGTGCGCGCGCAGTTCTCCGCGGGCGGTCCGGGTGACCGTCTGACGCTCGGGCTCGCGGGCAAGGACTCCGAGGTGCTCGCCAAGACCTCGCGCGAGCTCGCGGCGGCGATCCGTGCGATCCCCGGCCTCGGATCGGTGAGCACCTCGGCGGCGCTGCTGCGTCCCGAGGTCGTCATCCGCCCCGATCCGGCGCGGGCGGCGAACCTCGGTGTCTCGACCGTCGACATCGCCGATGCCGCGCGCATCGCCACCAGCGGCGATGTGCGACAGCGCCTCGCCAAGCTCAACCTCGCCGAGCGGCAGATCCCGATCCGCGTGCAGCTCGCCGGTGTGTCGCTGACCGATCCGGCGGTGCTCCGTCAGCTGCGTGTTCCGGGCGCGCGCGGTCCGGTTGCCCTGTCCGCCGTCGCCGATATCACCGAGGGCAGCGGGCCTGCGCGCATCGATCGCATCGACCGTGAGCGCAACGTCACCGTGTCCGCCGAGCTCAACGGCCAGCCGCTCGGCGATGTCATGTCGAAGGTCATGGCGCTGCCCGAGGTGCGCAACCTGCCGTCGGGGGTGCGCATCGTGCCGGTCGGGGACTCCGAGGCCTTCGTCGAGCTCTTCGTCGGCTTTGCGGTGGCGATGCTCGCCGGCGTGGTCGCCGTCTACGTCGTGCTGCTGCTGCTGTTCCACAGCGCGACGCTGCCGCTCGTGATCCTCGCGGCGGTGCCGCTCTGCGGCGGCGGCGCGTTCGGGCTGCTGCTGCTCACCGGCAACGCGCTCTCCTTGCCGTCGTTGATCGGACTGCTGCTGCTCACCGGCATCGCCACCAAGAACTCCATCCTGATCGTGGACTACGCGGTGCTCGGCGAGCGGGCCGGTCTCTCGCGCGACCAGGCGCTCATCGAGGCCTGCCGCAAGCGTGCGCGGCCGGTCATCATGACCACCATCGCGATGGGTGCCGGCATGCTGCCGATCGCGCTGGGGTTGGGCGCCGACGGCAACTTCCGCACGCCACTCGGCGTCTCCGTCATCGGTGGCCTCATCACCTCAACGTTGCTGTCGCTGATCGTCGTGCCGGCGGCGTATTCGCTGGTGGCGGAGGTCACGGAGCGCTTCAATCGGCGCTGGCGTCCGCAGTCGCCCGCCGGGTCGGCGCCGTCGCCGACCGCATAGCCGCAGCCGCCGCTACAACAGGTCCCGCAACCGGTACCACAGCATCGCGAGCACGAGCGCCGGTCGGCGCAGCGCCTGGCCGCCCGGGAAGTCGTGGTGGGGGATGCGGGCGAACACATCGAAGCGTCCGCTGTCGCCCGCGATCGCCTCGGCGAGCAGTTTTCCGGCGATCCCGGTGAGCGCGATGCCGTGGCCGCTGAAGCCCTGCAGGAAGTAGACCTCGGGCTCGAGCCGGCCGAAGTGCGGCGCGCGGTTCATCGTGATGTCCACGTAGCCGCCCCAGGCGTGGTCGATGGCGGTGTCCGCGAGCTGCGGGAACACCTGCAGCATGCGCGCGCGGGTGGCGCGACGGGTGCCGAGCGGGTCGAGCCCGGAATAGCTCACGCGCCCGCCGAAGAGCAGGCGGTGGTCGGCCGAGCGCCGGAAGTAGTCGATCACCCAGTTGATATCCGTGACCGCAGCGTCGTTGCGGATGAGCGCGGCGGCGCGCTCGGCGCCGAGCGGTTCGGTCGCGACGATGTAGGTGCCGACGCCCATGATCTTGCGCGCGAGTGCGGGCGCGAACGGGCCGAGCCAGGCGTTGCCGCAGAGCGCGAGGCTGCGGCAACGCACGCGGCCTGTGGCGGTCGTGACCTCGAAGCCGCGTGACGTGCCCGCCCCGGGGCCCGTGCCGCCCGGCAGGCTGGCCGCAGCGACGCGCGTGTAGGTGAGGGCGCGGCTGTCCTCGAAGATGCGCACGCCTGCACGCTCCGCGGCAGCGGCGAGCCCTTGCGTGTACTTGAGCGGATGCAGGTGGCCGCCTGCGCTGTCGCAGGTGCCGGCGATGTAGCGGTCGGAGTCCACGGTGGCGCGTAGTTCCTCGCGCTCGATCATGCGGATGCTGGTGTAGCCGTATTCGCCGTGGAGGGTCTCGACCTCCTCGCGCAGTTCCCTTTCCTGCCGCGGCTTGATCGCGACATGCATCTGTCCTGCCCGGTGGTCGCAGTCGATGCCGTGGCGGGCGATGAGTTCGCGCTGCAGGCGCAGGCCCTCGACGGAGATGTCCCACACCCGACGCGCGTCCGCTTCGCCGAGGAGCGCGCGGAGCTTGTGCTGCCCGCAGGCGATGCCCGGGATGGCCTGCGCGCCGCTGCGACCCGAAGCGCCCCAGCCGATGCGGTGCGCTTCGAGGAGGGCGACGCTGCGGCCCTGCTCGGCGAGGTGCAGCGCGGTGGAGCAGCCGGCGATGCCGCCGCCGACCACGCAGACATCGACCGTGATGTCGCCCGCCAAGGCGGGACGGGGCGGCTGCGGCGCCGCCGAGGCCGCGTACCAGGAGTCGATGTGGCCGCTCAGATCGCCCCCATGTACCACTCGACCTCGAGCGGCGTCACATAGGAGTTGAAGTCATCGAGCTCGGCCTGCTTCACGGTCGCATAGAGGTCGCGGAAGGGGCGCCCGAGGTAGCCGGCGGCGAAGTCGCTCCCGCGGAAGCGTTCGATGGCCGTCGCCCAGTGCGCGGGCAGCGGTTCGCCGCCCTCGCGGTAGGCGTTGCCCCGCACCGGCGGCGGCGGCTCGATCGCTTGCGCGATGCCGTGGTGGATGCCCGCGAGCAGCCAAGCGGTGACGAGATAGGGGTTGGCATCCGCGCCCGCGAGCCGGTGCTCGATGCGGCGGTTGCGCGCGTCGCTCACCGGCAGACGCACGGCCGAGCCGCGGTTGTTCACCGACCAGGAGGGCGTGAGCGGCACGTAGGCTTCGGGCCGGAACCGGCGGTAGGAATTGGGGCCCGGCGCGCAGATCGCCATCCCCTCGCCGAGCGTCGCGAGCACGCCGCCGATGGCGTGGCGCAGTTCGCTGCTCTCGATGCGCAGGCCGCCCGCAGCGCCGTCGCCCGCGTCATCGCCGATCGGCCCTGTCTCCACGGGCTCCGGGCACTCGAAGATGTTGCGGCCCGAGGCGTCGAGCACGCTCGCGTGCACGTGCAGGCCCGACCCTGCCATGTCGCGATAGGGCTTGGCGAGGAAGGTCGCATCCCAACCGTATTCGCGCGCCACGCTGCGCACCACGCGCTTGAAGCGCAGTGCCTCGTCGCAAGCGCGCAGCGCGTCGTCACGGTGGGCGAGGTTCACCTCGAACTGCCCGGGGCCGTATTCGGCGAGCGCGGAGGTCGACGGGATGCCCTGCGCGCGGCACACCGTATCGATGCGCGCGAGCACCGCCGAGTATTCATCGAGGTCGGTCATCGCGTTGATCTGGGTGCGGAACTCGCGGCGGCCGGCGCGGGGCAGCGGCGGCGGCTGCGGCTGACCGGCGGCGGTGCGTTCGCGGTCCACGAAATAGAACTCGTATTCGATCGCGACCACGGGCGTTAGGTTCAGCCGATGGAAGCGGTCGAGCACCTTCACGAGCACATGGCGAGGGTCGCCGAAGAACGGGCGACCGTCGGGTTCGTACATCGACACCTGCAGCTGGGCGACGCCGTCCTGCTGCCAGGGGACCGGCACCAGGGAATGCGGCAGCGGTCGGCAGGGGCGATCTGCGTCGCCCTCATCGAAGCCAAGGCCGGTGGCCTGTACCGTACCGCCGAGTACGTCCAAGGCGAACATGGAGCCGGGCAGCAGCATGCCCGAGCGGTAGACGCCCTCGATGCTGCCGCGGTCGATGCGCTTGCCGCGCTCGACGGTGTTGAGATCGTTCAGGAAGACATCGAAGAAACGCGTCTCCGGGTGCTGGTCGAGGAAATGTGCGAGTTCCGGAACATCTGGGGTGGCCATGACCGGAGGATACGGGGCAGGGTGGGTTGGGGCAATATAGATACAATAAAAACAAAAGGTTATGAGTCAATCTTCGGAGGGGAATGAGGCAAGTGGCCGGCCGATATGCTCTAATGCCCCCTCGGTGGGCAGTGCGTCCATCGCTCTTGGTGTCCCATGTCTGCCCGTCCTGTCATCGGCATCCCCGCCGACCGTCGAATGGTCGGCCCGCATCCCTTCCACATGGTGGGGGAGAAATACGCGGCTGCCGTGATGCAGGCGGCCGGTGGCTTGCCGCTCCTCATCCCGGTGCTGCCCGACCCGCTCGCGCAGCGCGACATCCTCGATACGCTCGACGGGCTGCTGTTCCCCGGCAGTCCTTCCAACGTCGAGCCGCATCACTACGAAGAAGGGCCGAGCCGCCCCGGAACGCTCCATGATCCGGAGCGCGACGCCACCACGCTGCCGCTGGTGCGCACGGCGCTGGCGGCCGGGGTGCCGCTGCTCGGCGTCTGCCGTGGTTTCCAGGAGATCAATGTCGCGCTCGGCGGCAGCCTCTGGCAGCACGTCGAGGAGGCGCCGGGGATGCTCGACCACCGCGAGGACAAGTCGCAGCCCCTCGAGGCCCAGTACGGCCCGGCCCACGAGGTCATGCTCGAGCCGGGTGGTCTGCTGCGGCGGCTCGCGGGCGGCGCCGATCGCGTCGCGGTGAACTCCCTGCACGGGCAGGGGGTCAAACGGCTGGCGCCCGGCCTGCGCGTCGAGGCGCGCGCGCCGGACGGCCTCATCGAGGCCTTCGTGCCCGAGGCTGCGCCGGGCTTTGCGCTCGCGGTGCAGTGGCACCCGGAGTGGAAGGTGATGGACAACGATTTTTCCCGTGCGCTGTTCGCCGCTTTCGGCGACGCGGCGCGCGAACGCGCCGCCCGCCGGGTGGCGCGAAACCGAGGTTGAAGCCATGTCAGACCAGATCGAACAGTTCTTCCGTCAGCACAACATCCAGGAAGTCGAGGCCATCGTCCCGGACATGGCCGGCATCGCCCGCGGCAAGGTCATGCCCGCCCAAAAGTTCCAGGGCGACCAGGGCATGCGGCTGCCGGAGAGCATCTTCCTGCAGACCGTGACCGGCGATTATCCCGAGGAGACCTCCTCGGCGATGAGCCCGGCCGAGATCGACATCATCCTGAAGCCCGACCCGCGCACCGTGCGCCGCGTCCCGTGGGCCGCCGAGCCCACGGCGCAGGTGATCCACGATTGCTTCTACGCCGACGGACGGCGCGTGAAGATGGCGCCGCGCGAAGTGCTGAAGCACGTGCTCGACCTCTACGCGCAGAAGGGCTGGGACCCGGTGGTGGCGCCGGAGCTAGAGTTCTACCTCGTCGAACCGAACATCGACGCGGACTATCCGCTCAAGCCCCCGATCGGGCGTTCCGGCCGCGCTGAACCCGGGCGCCAGTCCTACAGCATCGCGGCGGTCAACGAATTCGACCCGCTGTTCGACGATGTCTACCAGTTCTGCGAGGATCAGGACATCGCCATCGACACCCTGATCCACGAGGACGGCCCGGCGCAGATGGAGATCAACCTGCTGCACGGCAACGCGCTCGACCTCGCCGACCAGGCCTTCATGTTCAAGCGCACGGCGCGCGAGGCCGCGCTGCGCCACAAGATGTATGCGACCTTCATGGCGAAGCCCCACGCCAAGGAGCCGGGCAGCGCGATGCACATCCACCAGAGCATCGTCGACCGCCAGACCCGCAAGAACGTGTTCTCGGCCAAGGACGGCACGCCGTCGCCGCTGTTCTTCTCGCACATCGCCGGGCTGCAGCGTTACCTGCCCGCGGCGATGGCGCTGCTCGCGCCCAACGTCAACTCCTACCGCCGCATCAGCCGTTTCCAGGTGGCGCCGATCAACGTGCAGTGGGGCTACGACAACCGCACCGCCGGCCTGCGCGTGCCGATGTCCGGGCCCGAGGACCGGCGCGTCGAGAACCGGCTTGCCGGCGCCGACGCGAACCCCTACCTCGCGAGCGCGGCATCGCTCGCCTGCGGTTACCTCGGCATGGTGCAGGGCCTCTCGCCCACCGATCCGATCAGCGGCAGCGCCCACGACATGCCGTTCTCGTTGCCGCGCAACCTCGACGAGGCGATCCGCCTGCTGCGCGAATGCGACCCGTTGATCGAGATCTTCGGCGAGTCGTTCGTCGCCGCGTTCTCGCTGGTCAAGGAGGCCGAACACGAGGTGTTCCTGCAGGTCATCAGCTCCTGGGAGCGCGAGCACCTCCTGCTCAACGTCTGATCGTCCGACATCCGAGGCCGCCGCGCCGGAGCCCGCCATGACCACCGCGCACACCACCGCCGAATGGCAGGCGCTCGACGCCGCCCACTACCTGCACCCCTTCACCGACCACAAGTCGCTGGCAGCGCGCGGCACGCGGGTCATCACCCGCGCCGAGGGCGTCTACCTGCACGACTCGGAGGGGCACCGCATCCTCGATGGCATGTCGGGGTTGTGGTGTGTGGCGCTCGGCTATGGCCGGCACGAACTGGCGGAGGCCGCCTACCGGCAGATGCAGGAGTTGCCGTACTACAACAGCTTCTTCCAGTGCGCGAACCCGCCGGCCATCGAGTTGGCGGACCGTCTCGCACGGCTCTCGCCGCCGCAGTTCCAGCATGCGTTCTTCACGGGGTCGGGCAGCGAGTCCAACGACACCCTGGTGCGCATGGTGCGCCGTTATTGGGAACTGCGCGGCCAGCCGCAGCGGCAGGTGATCATCAGCCGCTGGAACGGCTACCACGGCAGCACCATGGCGGGCGCCTCGCTCGGCGGCATGAAGGCCATGCACTCGCAGGGCGGCTTGCCCATCCCCGGCATCGTGCACATCGGCCAGCCGTACTGGTTCGAGTGCGGCGGCGAGCTCGAACCGGACGAATTCGGCCTCAAGGCCGCGCGTGAACTCGAACAGAAGATCCTCGAGATCGGCCCCGACAAGGTCGCGGCCTTCATCGGCGAGCCGGTGCAGGGCGCGGGCGGGGTCATCATCCCGCCACGCACGTATTGGCCGGAGGTGCAGCGCATCATCGACCGCTACGGCATCCTCTTCGCCTCGGACGAGGTCATCTGCGGCTTCGGGCGCACCGGCGAGTGGTTCGGCTGCGAGCACTACGGCACCCGCCCCGACTTCATGACCCTCGCCAAGGCCATCACCTCGGGCTATCAGCCGCTCGGCGCGCTGATGGTCGCCGATCGCGTGGCCGAGGTGCTGGTCGGGGAGGGCGGGGAGTTCTTCCACGGCTTCACCTACTCGGGCCACCCGGTGGCCGCCGCGGTCGCCAATGCCAACCTCGAGATCATGGAGCGCGAGCGGATCGTCGAGCGCGTCCGGACCGAGATCGCCCCCTATTGGGCCGCACGCTGGCGGGAGCTCGGGGACCATCCGTTGGTGGGGGAGGCCCGCACGCTCGGCCTCTTCGGCGCCCTCGAGCTCGTCCCCCGCAAGCCCTCGCGGGCCTTTTTCCCCGGGCGCGGCACCGTCGGTACCCGCTGCCGGGACCTGTCGGTCAGGAACGGGCTCGTGATGCGGGCGGTCTGGGACACCATGATCGCCGCACCGCCGCTCGTCATCACCCCGGCCGAGATCGACGAGCTGGTGGCCAAAGCGGGGCAGACCCTCGACCAGTTGCACCACGAACTGCGCCGCGACGGCCTGATCGATCGATGAGGCCGCAGAGGCCGCACCGGGCTTTCCCGGCGCGAGGGTCTGCGCTATAAATCGGGCATCTCCCGCGTGCTGCGGGATCTCGTCCCCATCCTGCCTTCCCCTCCCAAGGAGTCCCTCCCAGATGAAACAGGTTTTCAGACCGGCCCTCGTCGCCCTGTCCGTCGCTGCGCTGCTCGCAGCCTGCAGCGGGAAACCGGAGGATGCGGGCAAGCCGAAGGTGCTCAACGTCTACAACTGGTCGGACTACATCGACGAGAGCGTCATCGCGGATTTCGAGAAGGAGACCGGCATCGACGTGACGTATGACGTCTTCGACTCCAACGAGGTCCTCGAGACCAAATTGTTGGCCGGGGCGACGGGCTACGACATCGTCGTCCCTTCCGCGAACTTCCTCGAGCGGCAGATCAAGGCCGGGATCTTCCAGACCCTCGACAAGGGCAAGTTGCCCAACCTCGCGAACATGGACCCCGCCCTGATGGAGAAGGTCGCCCGGCATGATCCCGGCAACGCGCACTCGGTCAATTATCTCTGGGGCACGACCGGTATCGGCTTCAACACGGCGAAGATCGCCGAGCGCATGAAGGATGCGCCGGTCGACAGCCTCGCGATGTTCTACGACCCGAACGTCGTAGCCAAGTTCAAGGACTGCGGCGTCGCCGTGCTCGATTCGCCGACCGAGGTCGTCGGTACGGTGCTCATCTTCCTCGGGAAGGACCCCAACAGCGAGTCGCCGGAGGACCTGGCTGCCGCGGAGAAGGTCCTGATGTCCGTGCGCCCGTTCATCAAGTATGTCCACTCGTCCAAGTTCATCGACGATCTCGCCAATGGCGAGATCTGCATGGCGATGGGCTGGTCCGGGGACGTGTTCCAGGCCCGTGACCGCGCAGCCGATGCGGCCAACGGCGTCAACATCGACTACAAGATCCCGCGCGAGGGGACGACCATGTTCTTCGACATGCTCGCCATCCCCAAGGACGCCAAGAACGTCGACAACGCCCACGCGTTCATCAACTACCTGATGCGGCCCGAAGTGGCGGCGAAGAACACCAACTACGTCAACTACGCGAGCTTCAACCTGCCCGCGCAGAAGCTGGTGAACCCCGAGATCATCGCGAACCCTGCCATCTTCCCGACGGACGACGTCAAGGCGCGCTTGCAGGCCGACCTGGCCGAGAGCGACGGGTACACCCAGGCGCTCACGGCGACCTGGACGCGGTTCAAGGCGGGCCAATAACCGGGCGGGTGGCCGCGCGGAGGGCCTTCCCTCCGTGCGGCCTCGCTTCCTGCGCGGGGGGGATGTAGCGTGGCGAACAAGCCGGTCGATCTGGGTCAGGAGTACGTCCGGATCGAGGGCGTGACGAAGCGGTTCGGGGATTTCGTCGCGGTCGACAACGTCTCGCTCAACGTCTACAAGGGCGAGATCTTCTGCCTGCTCGGCGGTTCGGGCTGCGGCAAGACGACGCTGCTGCGCATGCTGGCGGGATTCGAGTCGCCGACCTCCGGGCGCATCCTCATCGACGGGCAGGATATGGCGGGCATCCCGCCCTACGAGCGCCCGGTCAACATGATGTTCCAATCCTACGCGCTGTTCCCGCACATGACAGTGGCGGCGAACGTGGCCTTCGGCCTCGAGCAGGAAGGCATCGCCCGCGCCGAGATCGACCGCCGGGTCGGCGAGATGCTCGAGATCGTCAAGCTCGGCGAGTACGGCCGGCGCAAGCCGCACCAGCTCTCGGGCGGTCAGCGCCAACGTGTCGCGCTCGCGCGCGCCCTCGTCAAGCGACCGAAGCTGCTGCTGCTCGATGAGCCCTTGGGCGCGCTCGACCGCAAGCTGCGCGAGCACACGCAGTTCGAGCTCATCAACCTGCAGGAGCAGCTCGGCGTCACCTTCGTGGTCGTCACCCACGACCAGGAGGAGGCGATGACGCTCGCTTCGCGCATCGGCGTGATGAACAAGGGCCAGATCGTGCAGGTCGGCACGCCTACCGAGATCTACGAGTTCCCCAACTCGCGCTTCGTCGCCGACTTCATCGGCTCGGTCAACATGTTCGACGGGCAGCTCATCGAGGACGAGCCCGGGCATGTGCGCATACGCTGTCCGGAGCTCGAGTCGACCGTGTTCGTGAGCCATGGCATCAGCGCCGCTCCCGACGCCAAGGTGTCGGTCGCCATCCGGCCCGAAAAGATCGAGATGACCCGCACGCCGCCCGAGGGCGCGGAAAACCGCGCGCGCGGCGTCGTCAAGGAGATCGCCTACATGGGCGACATGTCGGTCTACCTGGTGCGGCTCGATTCCGGGCGCATGGTGCGTGTCACCATCCCCAACATCGAGCGCCACGACGAGCGCATCGTCTGGGACGAGGCCGTGCACCTCAGTTGGCACGCCTCGAGCCCCGTGGTCCTGACGATCTGAGCCCGTGAAGCGAGCGCTCGAATCCCTCCAATCGCTCGCCGGCAAGCGGCTCGTCATCGGCTTGCCCTACGTCTGGCTGCTGCTCTTCTTCGCGGTCCCGTTCCTCATCGTCTTCAAGATCTCGTTCTCGTGGATGCAGCCGATCCAGCCCGGCTACGCGCCGCTGATCGCGTGGGTCGAGGAGACGCAGCGGTTCGTGGCCACCTTCAACCTGTCGAACTACCAGGTGCTGCTGCAGGATTCGCTGTACCTGAGCACGTTCGTCTATTCGGTCAAGGTGGCTGCGGTATCCACCGTGCTGTGCCTGCTCGTCGGATACCCGATGGCGTATGCCATCGCCCGGTGCGCCCCGAGCACGCGGAACCTGTTCCTGATGCTGATCATCCTGCCGTTCTGGACCTCGTTCCTGCTGCGGGTGTATGCCTGGATCGGCCTGCTCAAGACCAACGGCGTGATCAACAACACGTTGCTCGCCCTGGGGGTCATCGACCAGCCGCTGACGCTCCTCTACACCGATTTCGCGGTCTATGTCGGCATCGTCTACTCCTACCTGCCTTTCATGATCCTGCCTCTCTACGCGAACCTCGAGAAGCACGATCTCACGCTGCTCGAGGCGGCGGCGGATCTCGGGGCGTCGCCGGTCAAGGCGTTCTTCAAGATAACGTTGCCGCTCTCGATGCCGGGGATCGTCGCCGGGTGCCTGCTGGTCTTCATCCCGGCGGTGGGCGAGTTCGTCATCCCCTCGCTGCTCGGCCGCACGGACCAGCTCATGATCGGCACCGTGCTGTCGGCCCAGTTCTTCGGCGCCCGGAACTGGCCGGTGGCGAGCGCGGTCGCCATCGTGTTGTTGCTGCTGCTGCTGCTGCCGATCCTGCTCTTCCAGCGCTACCAGCGGCGCGAACTCGAAGCGGCGAAGCGGTGAGGGCGCCTCGATGAAGGGTCGGGCTTGGTTCCGCAACGGCATGCTCGGCCTGGGGCTCGCCTTCCTCTATATCCCCATCCTCTCGATGATGGTGTTCTCGTTCAACAATTCGCGCCTCGTGACCGTCTGGGATTCGGCGAACTCCCCGACGCTGCGTTGGTACGTCCGCCTGTTCGAGAACGAGCAACTGCTCGGCGCGGCATGGATCAGCCTGCAGGTGGCGGCCATGACCGCCACCGGGGCCGTGCTCCTCGGGACCCTCGCCGGGCTCGTGCTCGTGCGCTTCGGTCCTTTCCGTGGCCGCGCGTTCTTCTCGGCCATGACCACCGCGCCGCTCGTCATGCCTGAGGTGATCACGGGCATAGCCATGTTGCTGCTGTTCGTCGCGCTCGAGCAGCTGACCGGATGGCCGGAAGGCCGCGGCATGCTCACCATCACCATCGCCCACATCACCTTCGCCATGGCCTACGTCACCGTGGTGGTGCAGTCCCGCCTCGCGGGCTTCGACGACGCGCTCGAGGAGGCCGCGCTCGATCTGGGGGCCAAGCCCACGACGGTCTTCTTCCGGATCACGCTGCCGCTCATCGTGCCGGCGTTGGTTTCGGGCTGGCTGCTCGCCTTCACGCTCTCGTGGGACGATGTGGTCATCTCCCAGTTCGTCTCCGGCCCGGGCTCCTCGACGTTGCCCATGGAGATCTTCTCGCGGGTACGGCGCGGGGTCAGCCCCGACATCAACGCGCTGGCCACCATCATGGTGCTCATCGTCGCCACCGGTGTCGTCGCCTCCACGCTCTGGATGAAGCGGCAGGAACGTCGGCGGCTGCTCGAGGAGCAGATGGCGCGCAGCGACCCCGGCTGACGTCGGCATGCGACGCATCGGCATCGACGTCGGCGGCTCGACGTTGCGCGTGGGCGAAGTCGACGTCGCGACAGGCGCCCTCACGGGCCCGGTCGAGGTCTTGCCGATGCCGGCAGGTGCCCGCCCGGATGACGTGCTCGGCGCGCTGGCCGCGAGCGCGGTCCTGCAGGCGGGGGAGGGGCCGGTCGGTCTCGCATTCCCGTCGGTGGCGCAGTACGGCGTCGCGCGCACGGTCGCGCACGTGGACCGCGGTTGGCTCGACCTCGATGTCGCCTCGGCCTTCACGCGGTTGACGGGTCGGCCCACGGTGTTCCTCAACGACGCCGATGCGGCCGGTCTCGCGGAGTTCCGCTTCGGCGCCGGGCGTCGGCTCATGATGGACGCGGCGGCGGGCGGTCCTGCGGCGGGCCGACTCATCGTCCTCACTTTCGGCACCGGCATCGGGACGGCGCTGTTCCTCGATGGGCATCTGTGGCCGAACACCGAACTCGGTCACCTCCGGCTGCCGGGCGTCACCGACACCGACGGCGAGGGCTGGGCAGCGGCGAGCGTGCGCACACGGCTCGGTCTCGATTGGGACCGTTGGGCGCGTCGGGTCGACGATTACCTGCAGGAGCTCCATCTGCTGTTGTGGCCCGATGCGTTCATCATCGGCGGCGCGGTCAGCGAACACGCCGAGGAGTGGTTGCCCTTGCTCGTTTGCCGGGCGCGCCTCGTGCCCGCCACGCTGCGCGGCCATGCGGGCGTCGTGGGCGCCGCCTTGGCGACCCTCGGGCCGGAGGGACACCGATGAACAAGAAGACACGCGTGCAGCATCCGCCCCGGGTCGACGTGCCGTCCGACAATCGGCCGCTCCTCGAGCCCATCCACCAGAACGTCAAGTGGGATACGCCGTCGATCGCCGAGGCGCAGCGCATCGCGCGCGGCGAGCGACCGGGGTTCTTCTATTCGCGGATGGCCAACCCGGGCACGCGCCAGCTGGAACTGCTGCTCGCCGAGCTGCAGGGACGCGAGGATTGCCTCACCTGCGCATCGGGGGTCAACGCGGTCGCACAGTCGCTGCTCGCGATGACGCGCACCGGTGACCATGTGGTGTCCTTCATCGAGGGGTATGGCCCGACGCGGCAGCTGTTGCGCGGGTTGCTCGCGCGCTTCGGCGTGACGCACACCCTGCTGTCGGTCGAGGACCTTTCCGGTCTCGCCGCAGCGCTCGCCTCGCGGCCGACGCGGCTCGTGTTCTTCGAGTCGCCGACCACGCCCGCCGGCAAGATCGCCGACGTGGCGGCGATCACCGCGCTCGCCCACGCGCACGGTGCGCTCGCGGTCATGGACAACACGCAGGCAGGCCTGCACCAGCACGGCGAGCATCCGGTCGACGTCTTCGTGCACAGCCTGACCAAGTTCGCGACCGGTGCGGGAGACGTGATGGGCGGCGCCGTGATCGCCGACCGCGCCGTGCTCGACCTGCTGCGGCAGGACATGCTCCTCTTCGGTGCGCCGGTCGATCCGCTCGCCGCGTCGCTGATGGTGCGGGGCCTGAAGACCTATTTCCTCCGCTATCGGGAACAGTCCGCGGCAGCGACCGAGGTGGCGCGTTTCCTCGCGGCGCACCCGGCCTGCACACGGGTGATGCACCCCGGGCTCGATTCCCATCCGCAGGTGGCGCTCGCGCGCGCGCAGATGCGCGACCCGGGTTGCGTGATCACGTTCTCGATGCGCGACGGTGCCGAGGCCGGGCGTCGCTTCGCCGAGGCCTTGCGGCTGTTCGCGCGGACGCCGAGCTACGGGTCGACCGAGTCGCTCGTCATGGCGCCGCAGTTCCTGCAGCCTCGCGACTTGACCCCGGAGGAACGCGCGGTCTGCGGCATCGATGAGGGTACCGTGCGCCTGTCGATCGGGCTCGAGGAGCCGGGCGAGCTCTGCGCGGACCTCACTCAGGCGCTGGCCGCGGCCTCCGGTCCGTGACATCCCTGTCCGTCGGTTCGCCCTTGGAGTCCCCCTCAGCGCGGCGCCAGGCCTGACTCGAAGACCTGCAGCAGGCGCGCGGCGAGCGTCGCGGGATCCAGGTTCGCCGATTCCGGCAGGTCGTCCGCCCGGTGCCAGAACGCGATCCAGTTCATCGCGCCCGCGAGCGCGAACGCGGTCATCTTCGGGTCGCAAGGCGCGATCGAACCGTCGGCGATGCCGTCGCGGATCAGGGCGCGCAGACCTTGGTCGATCTCGGATTTCAGGCGCTTGATGCGCGCGCTCATCGCCGGGCTCAGGTCCTGGCTTTCGGCGCGCACCATGACCCAGCCGAACTCGCCGGTGATCGCCACGGCGTAGCGGTGCGCCACGGACAACAGCCGCTCGCGCCCCGATGCGCCCCGGGTCTCGACCTCACGGAATGCGGTCCGCAACTGCTCGACCCCCGCGAGGAAGCACTCGAAGAGCAGGTCTTCCTTGCCGTCGAAGAGGGCGTAGATGGTCGGCTTGGTGATGCCGATGCCGGCCGCGATCTCGTCGAGCGAGGTGTTGTGGTAACCGCGGTCGCGGAAGGCGCGTGCCGCGGCGAGGACCACCGCAGCCCGTTTGCGGTCGCGCAGGCGCGTACGGTCCTGCGGACCCACCCAGGGCGAGGCCGGGTCGGCAGGCGCACCGGGGGCGCCGGGGACGGCAGTTCGACGGTGGGTGGGAGCATTCGGCATGCGCGAGGAGTGTGCCCGGGTTTTACTCGCCAGTAAAGATTGCTACCATCGGTCCACCGCGTCCTCGGGGCTGAGGTCCGACCGCTTCCATCCGTCCACGCCGGAGCCGAAACCATGTCCGCCGAATCCTCGCGCTTGCCGATGTCAGCAGACACCGAGGCCGCCGACGCGGCCGCCGCGCCGTTGCGCTTCGTGACGGCAGCCTCGCTGTTCGACGGGCACGACGCGGCGATCAACATGATCCGTCGCCTGCTGCAGTCCGAAGGCGCCGAGGTCGTGCACCTCGGCCACAACCGCTCCGTCGCGGACATCGTGCGCGCCGCCATCGACGAGGACGCCGACGGCATCGCGGTGAGCTCCTACCAGGGCGGCCACAACGAATACTTCGCCTACATGGTGGACATGCTGCGCGAGCGCGGCTGCGAGCACATCCGTGTGGTCGTGGGCGGCGGCGGCACCATCGCACCGCAGGAGATCGAGGCGCTCGAGCGTCACGGCATCGAGAAGATCTACACGCCCGAGGACGGCCGCACGCTGGGCCTCACCGGCATGATCAAGGACGTCATGAAGCGCATCCGCGCGAGCCGCCGTCCACGCTACGAGTTCCGTGCGCTCGACGCCAAGGACCACCGCCACCTCGGCTGCACGATCTCGGTGCTCGAGGGCGCGGGCGACGAGGAGGCGCTGCTGCGCGGGCAGATCCGCCGCGCCATCGCCGCCAACGGCCGGCGCGCGCCGGTCATCGGCCTCACCGGCACCGGCGGCGCCGGCAAGAGCTCGCTGAACGACGAACTGCTGCAGCGCTTCGTGCGCCACTTCCCGGACGCGCAGATCGCGGTCGTCGCGGTCGATCCGACCCGCCGCCGTTCGGGCGGCGCGCTGCTCGGCGACCGCATCCGCATGAACAGCCTCGCGGCACCGAACATCTACATGCGCTCGCTCGCCACCCGCCGGCGCAACCTCGCGACCTCCGCGGTGCTGAAGGACGTCATCTCGCTCTACCAGCTCGCGGGCTTCGACCTGATCGTGGTCGAGACCGCGGGCATCGGCCAGAGCGACTCGGAGATCGTCGACCTCGTCGACCTGCCGGTCTACGTGATGACGAGCGAATACGGCGCTGCGAGCCAGCTCGAGAAGATCGACATGCTCGACTTCGCGGAGATCGTGGTACTCAACAAGTTCGAGCGGCGCGGTGCGGAGGACGCCCTGCGCGACGTGCGCAAGCAGTGGCGCCGCAACCACCCGGCCGACTTCGCGCGCACCGATGCCGAGCTGCCGGTCTACCCGACCATCGCCAGCCGCTTCAACGACCCCGGCGTCAACCGCCTCTTCGAAGCGATCGGCCGCCATCTCGATGCCAAGCAGGTGGGCGAGCGTCGCTGGACCGTCGCCGATCCGGGCCCGGTGGAATTCGTCTCGCGCGACCCGCTGATCCCGGGCGCCCGTGCGCGCTACCTCGCCGAGATCGCGGGCGGCGGGCGCGACGCCCGCGCCCGCGCCGAGCGCCAGGTCGATGCGGCACGGCGCGCGTTCGTGTTCTACCGCTCGCTGCGCGAGCTCGGTGACGCCGCGCTGCCCGCGCCGCTCGAGCCTTACGGCGCCGCATCTGTCACCGCCGCGGCCAGAGCCGTGGATCCCTCGCTGGCGACGCTGCGTACCCGCTATGACGCGGCGCTCGCCGAGATGGGGCCGGAGGCGGTCGCTGCGCTGCGCGAGTGGCCGAAGCGCGCTGCTGGCGTACGCGCCGACGAGTACACCTACGAGGTGCGCGGACGCGAGCTGCGCGGCCCCAACTACACCGAGACGCTGAGCCGCAACCGCATCCCGAAGATCGTCGCGCCCTCGTTCGAGGACTGGGGCGAGACCTTGCGGTTCCTGTCGCTCGAGAACCTGCCGGGCGCCTACCCGTACACCTCGGGCGTCTATCCTTATCGCCGCGAGGAGGAGGACCCGATCCGCATGTTCGCGGGCGAGGGCGCCCCGGAGCGCACCAACCGCCGCTTCCATTACCTCGCGCGCGGACAGAAGTTCGCGCGGCTCTCGACCGCCTTCGACTCGACCACCCTCTATGGCGAGGACCCGGACACGCGGCCCGACATCTACGGCCGCACCGGCAACTCGGGCGTCTCGATCGCGACCCTCGACGACATGAAGAAGCTCTATTCGGGCTTCGACCTCTGTGCGCCGACGACCTCGGTGTCGATGACCATCAACGGTCCGGCGCCGATGCTGCTCGCGATGTTCATGAACACCGCGATCGACCAGCGTGTCGAGCGGTTCCTCAAGGCCGAGGGACGCTGGGCGCAGGCCGAGGCCCGCATCGAGGCGCTGCGCGCCGCCGACCGCGCGCGCGGCCTTGCGCCCTGCGAGTACCGCGGCGGTCTGCCGGAGGGCCACGACGGCTCCGGCCTCGCGCTGCTCGGCTTGCATGCGGGGCAGCTCGTGGGCCACGGACTCACCGAGGCCGAGTATGCGCGGCTCGTCGCCGAGACGCTGACGCAGGTCCGCGGCACCGTGCAGGCCGACATCCTGAAGGAAGACCAGGCCCAGAACACCTGCATCTTCTCCACCGAGTTCGCGATGCGGATGATGGGCGACGTGCAGGAGTTCTTCACGCAGAACGGCGTGCGCAACTTCTATTCCGTCTCGATCTCCGGCTATCACATCGCCGAAGCGGGCGCGAACCCCATCAGCCAGCTCGCGTTCACGCTCTCGAACGGCTTCACCATCGTCGAGTACTACCTGTCCCGTGGCATGAAGATCGACGACTTCGCGCCGAACCTGTCGTTCTTCTTCTCGAACGGCATGGACCCCGAGTACGCGGTGATCGGCCGCGTGGCCCGTCGCATCTGGGCCCGCGCGATGCGCGAGCGCTACGGCGCAGGGCCGCGCTCGCAGATGCTCAAGTACCACATCCAGACCTCGGGCCGCTCGCTGCATGCGCGCGAGATCCAGTTCAACGACACGCGCACCACGCTGCAGGCGCTGTACGCGCTGTTCGATAACTGCAACTCGCTGCACACCAACGCCTACGACGAGGCGCTGACCACGCCCACCGAGGAGAGCGTGCGGCGCGCGGTCGCCATCCAGCTGATCATCAACCGCGAACTCGGCCTCAACAAGAACCAGAACCCCTGGGCGGGCTCTGTGCTGATCGATCACCTCACCGACCTCGTCGAGGAGGCGGTGTACAAGGAGTTCGAGTCGATCAGTGAGCGCGGCGGCGTGCTCGGCGCGATGGAGACCATGTACCAGCGCGGCAAGATCCAGGAAGAGAGCCTCTACTACGAGACCTTGAAGCACGACGGGCGGCTGCCCATCGTCGGCGTCAACACCTTCCTCTCGGACAACGACGCCAGCGCGGAACACCAGGGCGCGGCGCTCATCCGCTCGACCGAGGAAGAGAAGCAGGACCAGGTCCAGGCGGTGCAGGCGTTCCAGCGCCGCAGCGCCGATCGCTCGGGCGCGGCGCTCGCGGCGTTGCAGGACACGGCCGCGCACGGCGGCAATGTGTTCGGCGCGCTGATGGAGGCCGTGCGCCACGCCTCTCTGGGCCAGATCTCCCGCGCCCTCTACGGCGTGGGCGGGCAGTACCGGCGCAGCGTCTGACCGGCGCCTGCGACGATCCGGCCTCAGCGGCCGGTGAACTGCGCCTTGCGCTTGCCGGCAAAGGCGGCGAGCCCCTCGCGCGCGTCGGCCGTCGTGCCGCCGAGCGTCGAGATCGACTCGCCCTCGAGCGCGAGCTGCTGCTCGAGCGTGTTCTGGTGGCTGTCGGCCAACAGGCGCTTCACTTTCCCGTAGGCGAGCGTCGGACCCGACGCGAGCTGCCGGGCGACCTCCGCCGCGCGCGCGGCCAGCGCGTCGTCCGCCACGACCTCGGTGACGAGGCCGAGCCCCGCTGCCTGCTCGGCGCTGAGCACCGGATTGAGGAGCATCAATTCCTTGGCGCGGACCATGCCGACGATGCGCGGCAGGAAGAAGCTGCCGCTGCCGTCCGGCGAGAGCGCGATCTTGGTGTAGGCCATGGTGAACTTCGCGGATGCCGCAGCGAGCACCACATCGCCCGCCAGCGCCATGCTGAAACCGGCGCCCGCGGCCGTGCCGTTCACGGCGACCACCAGCGGCGCGTCCATGCGCACGAAGCGCGCGATCGCCGCGTGCAGCGGCGTGGTGATGTCGCGCAGCAGCTGCCCCGCACCGTCACCTGCGGCGATGAAGGCGGGCACGTCGCCGCCGCCGCTGAACATCTTGCCCTTGCCGGTGAGCACAACCGCGCGCACGCCGGGCGCGCTCGCGCAGTGCTCGGCCGCGGTGAGCAGGTCCTTGGCCATCTGCAGGTCGACGGAATTGGCGGCGGTCGGACGGTCGAGGCAGAGCGTGATGACGCCTGCGTCCTGGGTTACTTCAATGGTCTGCAGCTGCATGGCTCGCTCCTGACGGGATCTTGCGGGGTGATGTGTCGCGTGAGCGGCGGGCGTACTCGGCGAGATAGCCGACGCCCGTGATGGCGCGGCTACCGTACCACGAGACCTGCTCGCCATCGATGAGCTCGACGGGCACGGAGGGTAACGCAGCGCGCACCTCGGCGAGGTGACGTTCCCGGAAGGGATAGGGCTCGCTGCTGAGCAGCACGCGGTCCACACGGCCTGCGGCACCCTCGAGCCGCAGCGTCGGGTAACGCGCGGTGTCGGGCGGCGACCAGGCCTGCCAGCCGACGAGCGCCAGCATCCGCGCGATGTAGGTGTCCGGGCCGACGGTCATCCACGGGTGGCGCCAGATGAGATAGAGCACGCGTTCGGCGGGCGCCTCCCGCGCCGCCTCGCCTGCCGCCCGAAGCGCCGCCTCGAACCGCGCCACCAGCGCCTCCGCCTCCGTCTCGCGCCCGAAGATCGCACCGAGCCGACGATAGAGCGGCGGGTTGTCGAGCGGGCCGAGGGGATGCGTCACGACCACCTCGGGCACGAAGCCTGCCAACGCATCGGCCGTTTCGCGGGTGTTCTCGTCGATGTTGACGATGACATGGGTCGGCCGCAGCGCGCGCACGCGCTCGATGTCGACGTCCTTGGTGCCGCCGACCTTGGGGATCCGCCGCAGCGCGTCGCGCGGATGGATGCAGAATCCGGTGCGACCGACGAGCTGTGGCGCGAGCCCGAGGTCGCAGAGCAGCTCGGTGAGGCTCGGGACGAGGCAGACGATCCGCGGGGCGCTCACAGGCTGCTCCCGACGCGCACCCTCCGCGGCTGGTAGGGCAGCACCTCGAGCAGATCGCCGGCGCGGACCCGTTGCTGGATGCCGCGCCAGAAGTCCGCCGTGAGCAGGTCGCCGTGGGCGTTCTGGAACGCGGCGCGCTGCGCGTCCGTGAAGGCCAGGAAGTTGAGGAAGGTCTCCGGGAAGACGTCGTTGTCCGCGACGTAGAACCAGGTCTCCCCGCGCATCTCGTCCTCGTCGTTGGAGGCCTGCGGCACCTCGCGGAAGCGGCAGTCCGTGACCTGACAGAGCTCGTCGTAGTCGTAGAAGATCACCCGGCCGTGGCGGGTGACCCCGAAGTTCTTGAGCAGCAGGTCGCCGGCGAAGATGTTGCTGAGCGCGAGGTCGCGGATCGCCTGTCCGTAGTCGAGCACCGCGCGCTCGGCGGCGGTGTCCTCGGCGCTGCGCAGGAAGAGGTTGAGCGGCACCATGCGCCGCTCGATGTACATGTGGTCGAAGATGAGGTCGTTGCCTTCGGCGTGCACGCTGCCCGCGGCCTCCGCGGCGAGCTCCTCGAGCAGTGCCGGTGCGAAGCGGCTGCGCGGCAGGCGCACGCGCTTGAACTCCTGAGCGTCGACGAGGCGGCCCGCGCGATCATGCCGGAACACGAACTGGTACTTGTCGAGGACGTCCTGTCGCAGCACGTTCTTCACCGGCGGGAAGCGGTCGCGGATGAGCTTGAACACCACATCGAGCGAGGGCAGGGTGAAGCAGATCATCACGAGGCCGCGCTCGCCCGGGGCGTGCTCGAAACGGTCGTCCGAGCCTGCGAGGTGCCGCATCAGTTCGCGGTAGCGCTCGGTCTTGCCCTGGCGGGCGCGGCCCAGGACCGTAAAGAGCTCGGACAGCGGTTTGCGGGGCAGCAATTGTCGCAGGAACACCACCGACTCCACCACGCGCTCGAGGTCCACGTGGAAATAGGAGCGGGTGAAGCCGAAGACCACGCTGACATCGTCCTCGTCGAGCATCACCGCGTCGACCAGCATGCCGGGCTCGGCATTTTGTAGCGCGATCACGAAGGGCAGGGCGCCCGCCGAGGTCTCGAGCCGACCGACGAGGTACGCGCGGGTGCTCTGGTAGAACATCGGCCGCAGCACCTCGAGCGCGCGCACCCCGGTGTCCGGATCGATGGATTGCGACTGGAGGTAGGTGCGGACGTCCTGCAGCACATGGCGCACGCTGCGCTCGAAGTCGATCCAGGGGCATTTCAGCGGGAGGTCGTCGAGGACGTCCTCGATGAGCATCGCGAGGTCGCCGCGGTTCGGGTAGGGGCGCGTCTCGGCGTTGCCGCCTGCGCCCTCGAGCGGGTCGAGGTCGACCGCCGCGAACTCGATGCCCTCATCGACGCCCACAGTGCCGAACAGGCGGCGCGAGACCGAACTGAAGAACGTGCGGGCGAAGGCGGCGTCGGGCAGACCCGCGCTGCGCTGCAGGAAACGTTCACGTAGCGCGTGCCACAGCGCCCGGTCGGTCGCCTGCTCGCCGAAGGCCTCGCGGAAGCCCTCTACGGTCCGGTTCACCCACAGGTCATAGAGGTCGATGCGCTCGACCGCATCTTGCTGGCTGCCGTGCCAGTCGCGCGCCTCGAAACGACTCTGCGCGCGGCGGGTGACCGCGCGGAAATCCGCGTTGTACCCGGCGAACGCGGCGGCCATCCGCCGCGCACCCTCCTCGACGGGGAGTGCGCTCATGGCGGAGGCCGACGCGCCGCGCGCACGGTCAAAGGTTGCGGATCAGCGCGTCGGCGAACTCGCTGCATTTGACCTCGGTGGCGCCTTCCATGAGCCGTGCGAAATCGTAGGTGACCGTCTTCTGGCCGATGGTGCGGTCCATGGCCGTGATGATGGCGTCGGCCGCCTCGGTCCAGCCCATGTAACGCAGCATCATCTCGCCCGACAGCAGCACCGAGCCCGGGTTCACCTTGTCGAGGTTGGCGTACTTCGGCGCGGTGCCGTGGGTCGCCTCGAACACCGCATGGCCGGTCACGTAGTTGATGTTGGCGCCCGGCGCGATGCCGATGCCGCCCACCTGCGCCGCGAGCGCGTCCGAGAGGTAGTCGCCGTTGAGGTTGCAGGTGGCGAGCACATCGAACTCGTCAGGGCGCGTCAGCACCTGCTGCAGCGTGATGTCGGCGATGGCGTCCTTGATGATGACCTTGCCGGCCTTCTTGGCCGCGTCCATCTCGGCGTTCGCCGCCTTCTCGCCCTGCTCGGCCTTGGTGCGTTCCCACTGCTCCCAGCCGTAGGTCTGGCCGGGGAACTCGCGCTCGGCGAGGGCGTAGGACCAGTTGCGGAAGGCGCCTTCCGTGAACTTCTGGATGTTGCCCTTGTGGACGATCGTCACGCTCTTGCGCTTGTTGACGATGGCGTATTCCACGGCTGCACGGAACAGCCGCTCCGTGCCTTCCTGGGAGACCGGCTTGATGCCGATGCCCGAGGTGTCCGGGAAGCGGATCTTGGCGTAGGACTTCGGGAAGTGCTGCTTGAAGAGTTCCTTGAACTTGCGGTTCTCCTCGGAACCCTGCTCGAACTCGATGCCGGCGTAGATGTCCTCCGTGTTCTCGCGGAAGATCACCATGTCGACCTTCTCCGGCGCCTTGACGGGCGAGGGCACGCCCTTGAACCAGCGCACCGGGCGCAGGCAGACGTAGAGGTCGAGGAGCTGGCGCAGGGCGACGTTCAACGAGCGGATGCCGCCGCCGACCGGGGTCGTGAGCGGGCCCTTGATGGAGACGAGGTACTCGCGGCAGGCGGCGACCGACTCGTCCGGCAGCCAGGTGTTGAACTGCTTGTTGGCCTTTTCGCCGGCATAGACCTCGAGCCAGTGGATCTTGCGGCGGCCGCCGTAGGCCTTCTCGACGGCGGCGTCGAGGACGCGCACCGAGGCGCGCCAGATGTCGGGACCCGTGCCGTCGCCCTCGATGAACGGGACGATCGGGTTGTCGGGGACGACGAGCTTGCCGTCGCGGATGCTGATCTTGGCGCCGCCGGCGGGCGGCACGAGGTTGACGGGGACAGCCGAGGTCATGGCTAGGAAGACTCCTGTGGGATGGCAGACAGCCCTGGAACCCCCACGGCCGTCGCGATGTGGAAATGCTAGCACAGCACCCCCGGGGCGATTCCGCGAACCGGGTCGCAACTGCGCCAAGGGGCTAGAATGCCCGCATGGCCAAGACCTTGACCTCCAAGCCTGCCGCCGATGGTTTCCGCATGCCGGGCGAGTTCGAGCCGCATCGCGGCTGCTGGATGTTGTGGCCGCGCCGCCCCGACAACTGGCGGCGCGAGGCAGAGCTGGCGCAGCGCGCCTTCGCCGCCGTCGCCGCCGCGATCTCGCGCTTCGAGCCGGTGACGGTCGGCGCCGCGGCCGCCGAGTTCGACCGTGCGCGGGCCGCGCTCCCGCCGGCCGTGCGGGTCGTGGAGCTCTCCAGCGACGATGCCTGGATGCGCGATGTCGGTCCCACCTGCGTGGTCGACGATGATGGCGCCGTGCGCGGCGTGGACTGGGTGTTCAACGCCTGGGGCGGGCATCACGGCGGCCTGTATCACCCCTGGGACCAAGACGATGCCGTCGCACGCAAGGTCCTCGAGATCGAGGGCTTCGACCGCTACCGCGCGCCGATGGTCTGCGAGGGCGGGGCGATCCACGCCGACGGCGAGGGCACCTTGCTCGTCACCGAGCAGTGCCTCCTCCACCGCAACCGCAACCCGCACCTTGGCCGCCGCCAGATCGAGACGATGCTGTGCGCCTATACCGGCGCGACGACGATCCTGTGGCTGGGCGAGGGCGTCTTCAACGACGAGACCGACGGCCACATCGACAACCTCGCCTGCTTCGTCGCCCCCGGCGAGGTGGCGCTGACCTGGACCGACAACGCGCGCGATCCGCAGCATGCGATCTCCCGCGATGCGCTCGAGCGCCTGATGGACCTGCGCGATGCCCGAGGCCGGCGGCTCAAGGTCCACAAGCTCCCCATGCCAGGTCCGCTGCGCACCACGCGGGCCGAAGCCGCCGGTGTCGTCACCGGCACGGGTGCGAAGCCGCGGTCGTCCGGCGAGCGCTTGGCCGCGAGCTACGTCAATTTCTACATCGCGAACGGCGGCGTGGTCGTGCCGCTGCTCGATGCGCGCACCGATCGCGCGGCGCTCGCCAAGATCCGCCGCCTGTTCCCGGCCCGCAAGGTGGTGGGCGTGCCCGCACGCGAGATCCTGCTCGGCGGCGGCAACATCCACTGCATCACGCAGCAGATCCCTGCGGGCGTGCCGCGCCCGAGGGGCGCCGTGCGGGGGCGGCGCTGATGGCTCGCCCGGACCGCGACGACCTGCCGACGAAACTGCGCGTCGCGCCCGGCAAAGCCTGCCGCTTGCGCGACCCGGACGCCGCACGGGTGTTCGGTTGGGAGCGCGCGGCCGCCGAGGCTGTCACCGCCGACAACCTCCGCCGGCTCGGCGAGTTGCAATTCAAGATGTTCGCCGACGCGCGGCATTCGTTGCTCGTCGTGCTGCAGGCCATCGACGGCGGCGGCAAGGACAGCACCATCCGCCGCGTGTTCGGCGCCTTCAACCCGCAGGGCTGCAGCGTGGTCGCGTTTAAGGCCCCGTCGGCCGAGGAACTGTCGCGGGATTTCCTGTGGCGCGTCCACCGGCATGTCCCCGTGCGCGGCAGCGTGACGGTGTTCAACCGCTCGCACTACGAGGACGTGCTCGTCGCGCGCGTCGAGTCGTTGGTGCCGAAGGCCGTCTGGTCCAAGCGTTACGCCCAGATCAACGATTTCGAGCGCCTGCTGGCCGAGTCCGGCACGCGCGTGGTGAAGGTGTTCCTGCACATCAGCCACAAGGAGCAGAAACTGCGCTTCGAGGAGCGGCTCGCCGTGCGCGAGAAGCAGTGGAAGTTCGACCCCGCCGATCTCGACAAGCGCAAGCGCTGGATCGCCTATCGGCAGGCCTTCGAGGCGGCGCTCGGCCGCTGCAGCACGCCGCATGCGCCGTGGTACGTCATCCCCGCCGACCGCAAGTGGTTCCGCGACCTCGCCGTCTCGCAGATCATCCGCCAGGAACTCGAGGCGCTGCCGCTCGAATGGCCGAAGCCGGCCTACGACCCCTCGAAGGTGAGGGTGGTCTGAAGACGCTGATCTTGCGATCGGGCCTTGTCACGTCGGTCATATGAGACCGTGTCGGATCGAGTGGTGGAGGGTCGTTAGATGAAATGGACGAAGATCTGGACCGGCATCAGCGTTCAGCGGCGCCTCTCGTTGGCCTTTTGGATCGTCTTGCTCGCGTTGTCGGTCCTGACGGGGCCTCGCATATTGGTTTTCGTAGCAGGCCTGTGTGTGTTGCGGGATCTGTATGCCATGTATCGTGAGGTCAGACAACTGCGATCCGAGCGACAGCACCACGAGATGCCGCGAGATCCGCCCACGGATTGATCCGTGACTCGCTCCCGCCCTTTTTCGCCGGCGGCCTGTCGAGGCCCGCTGGCGCCCTTACTCGCTCTGCCACACCACATTGACGAACACGCTGCGCCGCCGCGCAGGGAAGTAGCGCCAGTCGCCCTGCGCGAAGTCGGCGCGATCCGCGTAGAGGGTGTCGGCGAGGTTCTCGACCTCGAGCGAGGCGCGCCAGCGCGGTGAGGCCTGCCAGGCGATGCGCAGGTTGCCGACGTCGTGGCCGGGATAGCGGCGGGCGTTGGCGGCGTCGGCGAAATACGCGCCCACCTGCCGCCACTCCAGCGTCGCCTGCCACGCGGGGTGCGGGATCCAGGTCGCCGCCCAGTGGTGCAGACGCCGCGGCGCGGTGTCGATGTCGCGTCCGCGCACGATCGTCTCGCCGCCCTCGATGGCGGCGTCGAAGTCGTACTCGTGACGGGCGTAGCTGCCGTTGGCATCGAAGCGCAAGGCCGTGACGGGCTGCCACGCGAACTCGTACTCGAGGCCGGCGTGGCGGGTGCGGCCGCCCGTGACATTGAAGCCGTTGGCATCGCGCAGGATCACCTGACGCTTGCGCTGGGTGTAGGCCGAGAGCGAGACGGCGTAGCGCTCGCCGGCCAGACGCCAGCCTGCCTCGAGCGCGGACATGCGCTCCGAGTCGAGGTCCGCCACCGATTGGTTGCGCTGCAGGCGGTAGAGCTCGGTGATCTCGGGCGGACGGAAGCCGTCGCTCGCCGTCACGTACAGCATCGAGCGCGCGCCTACGCGGTATTGCAGTTCGAGGCGCGGCGTGAAGTCCGTGAAGCGATCGCTCCGGTCGGCGGGGCGGCTGTAGAGGCAGGGGCCGGGCACGCAGGGTGTGCCGTCCTCCGCGGTGTTGCCGTCGCGCATGCGGTTGTCGTAGCGGTAGCGGGCCTCATCGAGCCGCGCGGACAACCGCCATTGGAACGGCGACTCGCCGGTGCTCGCGAGGCTGCCGTGCAGGGCCGCGCCCGTGACCTCGACCGCATAGTCGTAATGCCGTCCCGCGGGGCGGATCGCGCGCGCAAAGGCGCTGCCCTCGAGAGTAGGGCCGTCCTGGATCTCGAGCAGGAAGGTGTCGGCGTACTCGGCATCGACGCCGAGCCGCCACTCGATCGCACGCTCGCCGAGCGGCCGCGTGCGTGCCGCGCCGATCGCGACGCTGTCCTGGCCGTTGCGCTCGAGCGGCTTGCCGAGCAGGAAGTGCTGCAGGAACTCCATACGTGAACGCCGGACGATGCCGCGGACCTCGTCGCGGCAACCGTCGCAGGGCTCGGCCAGCCACTCGCCGGAGACGCGCACGCTGTCGGCGTCGCGGAAGGCCTCCGGGTTCGGGTTGGTCTCGCGCAGCACCGGGTCGCGGTAGGCATCGAAACCACGGATGAAGCCCGCCGTCTCTTGGTCGAGCCGTGTGGCGGCGGCGCGCAGCCGCAGTTCACCGCCGCCGAGCGCGCGCTGGTGCGCGGCGTTCGCTTTCCACTCACGCACGGGGGCGTCCGCGCGGAAGCCGTCCTCGTCGCGCCAAAGTCCATAGACCGCGGTCGAGTCGTCCGAGGCCGCGAACTGCAGCGCGAGGTGATCGTCCGCGCCGCGCGTCACACCGAGGCGCAGCCGGGGCAGGGCGCCCGGGTCGGGGGAGATCACATTGACGAGGCCGTGGACGGCATTGGCGCCGTAGGGGCCGGTGCCGGGACCGCGCAGCACCTCGATGGCGGCGGCTTGCGAGGTGTTCGCCTCGAAGAGCTGGTTCACGTTGCAGAACCCGGTGGGCCGCAGCGGCATGCCGTCTTCGAGCAGGAGGAAGGCGCCGCAGGCGCCCGCACCGGTGAGCACGGGGGAGCGGATCGCGAGCAGGCTCTCCTGGCCGCTGCCGCGCTGCATCAGCACGCCGGGGACGCGGTTGAGGGCTTCGGCGGCGTGGGTACGGTCGATGACGCCTGTGATGCCGGGCTCGAGGCGCGACAGGCTGGCGCCGACCTGCCACAGGGCTTCGTCGCGCCGTCGGGCGGTGACGACGACCTCCGTCAACAATTCCGAGGCGGGTAGAGCCCGGGACGACGAGCCCCGCTCGGTCGTCGCGGACGTGTCGGCGGATGTGGCGCCCGCTCCGAACGCGCCGCCCGACAGCACGGCGGCACCCGACAAGACTGCGACAAGCGGGGCGGCAGGACGGATGCGGAGGCGAAGGGGCATGCGGTCATTATCGGTCATCCGGGTGGTATCCTGCCGGCGTGCGACTGACCGTCCTGTTGCTGATGTTCGCCTGCGCCGGCGTCGGCCCGTTTGCGGCCGCGGATGCCGGCCCGGGCGCGTCCGGATCGCCGCGCAGCGAGGGATCCTCCGACGCGGCGCCTGCTGTCGGTCGCCCCCGCATCGGGCTCGTATTGTCGGGCGGTGGCGCCCGCGGCGCCGCGCATGTCGGCGTGCTGAAGGTGCTGGAGGCCGAGCGCATCCCCATCGATGCCATCGCGGGCACGAGCATGGGCGCGGTCGTGGGCGGACTCTTTGCCAGTGGCCTGACCGCGCGGCAGATCGAGGCACTCATGCTGTCCCCCGAGTGGCGCGAGTCCTTCCGCGAGCCGGGGCCGCGCGGGGATCTCAGTTTCCGGCGCAAGACCGAAGACCAGAATTTCCTGGTGGATTTCCCGCTCGGACTCGAGTCCGGGGAATTCCGGTTGCCGAAGTCCCTGCTCTCCGGCCAGCGTCTCACGCAGCTCCTGCGGCGGCTGACCGATCCGGTGGCGACGGTCCGTGACTTCGACGACCTGCCGACGCGCTTTCGCGCCATGGCGACCGACCTCGAGACCGGTGATGCGGTCGAGCTGCGCTCCGGCGATCTCGTGACGGCGTTGCGGGCGAGCCTCGCCGCGCCGGCGGTGTTCGCCCCGGTGGAGGTCGACGGTCGTTTGCTGGTCGATGGTGGGCTCGCCAACAACCTCCCCGTCGATGCTGCGCGCGCGATGGGTGTCGATGTGCTGATCGTGGTCGACGTCGGGTTTCCGCTGCGCAAGCGCGAAGCTCTCGAGTCGGTCGCCACCATCTCCAACCAGATGCTCGCCATCCTGATCCGGCGCGGCAGCGATGCGCAGCTGCGCGCACTGTCGCCGCAGGACCTGTTGCTGCAGCCCGAGCTCGGCGAGGCCTCGAGCTTCGATTTCGACATCGTGCCGCGCGCCGCCCAAGCCGGCGAGGAAGCCGCGCGGGCCCGGGCAGAGCGTCTGGCCGCGCTGCGGCTGCCCGAGGCCGACTACGCGCGCTATGCCGATGCGCGTGCGGCGACCCGCAGCGGCTTGGCGTTGCCGGTCGCCGAGGTGCGTGTGGCCGCCGATTCGTCGCGTTACGAGCGGCTGATCGGCACCGCGATCGCCGACCACGGCGCTGCGCCGGCCACTGCGCCGGACCTCGATACCCTCGATGCCGCGGTGACCACCCTCTATGGCCGCGGGAACTTCGAGCGCGTCGATCACACCTCGGTCGAGCGCGACGGACGCCGCGAGGTGGAGATCTCGGCGGAGCGCAATTCCTGGGGCCCGAACTACGTCCGCTTCGGGCTCAACCTCGAGGACGATTTCAGCGGCAACTCCAACTACAACGCCGCGGCGCGGTTCGTGCTCGCGGACATCGGGCCGTTGGCGGCGGAGTGGGTCTGGGACCTGCAGTTCGGATCGGAGCCGCGCGTGGCGACGGAGTTCTATCAGCCGTTCGGATCCAAGGCCAACTGGTTCGTCATGCCGCAAGCGCGGTTCGAGGTGCGCAACCTGCCGCTGCTCAGCGGGGGCACGCGGGTCGCCGAGTATCGGCTACGCACCACGGAGTACGGCGTGGATGTCGGGCGCGAACTCGGCAATTGGGGCGAACTGCGCGTCGGCCTGCGCGAGGTGTCGGGGCACTCTCGTCTGCGGCTCGGCGACCCGTCACTGCCGGTGCGCGATGATTTCGATGTGACCGAGCTTTTCGCACGGTTCTCCTACGACACGCTTGACGACCGCAACTTCCCGCGCGATGGCGGGTCCTTCGTCGCCGAATGGCGCGATGAGCGTACGGACACGGGACCGCTCGGCAGCGGTGATCGGGTCACGGCCGACTGGTTGGTGGCGCGCTCGTCCGGCCGCCACACCGGCGTGTTCTGGTCGTCTTTTGGCAGCCACATCGATGCGGCGCCCGGCAGCGTGCGGACCGTGTTCCCCTTGGGCGGATTCCTGAATCTCTCGGGCGTGGCGCCCGACGCGTTGTCAGGACGGCATTTCGCGATCGCGCGTGCGCTCTATTACCGGCAGATCGGACGGCCTGGGGAAGGCTTCCTGAACGTCCCGGCCTATGCCGGCGTGTCCTTCGAGGCGGGCAACGTCTGGGACGATCGCAGTTCGATCGGCTTTGACAGCGCGCTCAAGCAAGGCAGCGTGTTCTTCGGGTTCGACACACTGCTCGGGCCGGTCTATCTCGGGACCGGTTTCGGCGAGGCCGGCGACACTGCCTTCTATCTGTTCCTCGGCCGCACGTTCTGATCGCGCGGCCGTCCCGATCGGGACGAGGCCGGGCTCAGCGCTGGATACGTTCGAACACCAGGGCCGGACGGTCGCCGGGCCGGGAGTACTCGTGCTTGCGCGACATGTCCGCGAGCGCCGCGTCGCGGGCGGTCTCGCTGTCGAACCAGTGGACCCGGTTCCAGTCCGCGCCGAGGAGTTTCCGGAAAGGGTCCGACTCGCCGAGCGAGACGCGCAGTCCGTACGGGCGGGGCGCCTGGGTGACCTGGGCGCGCAGGTTGTGGGATTGGCAGATCGTCATGGGCTGCAGAGCCTACCGAGTCTGCGCGCACCCGACAATCCGCAGTCCTCGCAGCGTGAGGCGTGTCGCGGGACTGCGCTTTCAGCGTTGCCGGTCTCCGGCGCCTTCGCGGTCTTGCCAGCCGAGCACGCGGCGCGTGACGAAGAGATAGACCGGCTTCACCGATGCGCGCCAGAACCGGGACAGCGGCGAGGGGCGGGCGAGGAGGGCGCGCTGACGGCTCGTCAAGCCTGCGGGTAGATAGGTCCGCTTGTGCTTGAGCAGGTGGCGCAGGTCGTCGTGGGCCAGCATGCGGAACAGCCGCCCGCGGCGTGGTGCATGGCGCGCCAGCTGGAAATCCACCACGGCAGGCAGGCCGTCCGCAGTCACGAGCCAATTGGTCTCCTTGGCGAGGTCGTTGTGCGTCAGGTCGCGCGCATGCAGCCGGCGCAGCAAGCGCAGCGCTTCGCGGTAGTAGCGCGCATCGCCCGGTCGCGCGGTCTGCATCGGCGCGGCTTCGATCCAACTGCGATCGAGGTGTGAGCGACCGGAAGCGAGCAGTGCGGGCACGCCGGTCATCCCTGTGACGTGCGCCAATGCGCGTCGCTCGCGCGCCAGCAAGTGGCGGGCGAGGGGGCGGATCCACCCGCGCGCCGTGCTGCAGTCGCGACGCACCCGTGGCTCGCCGTCGTGGTCGACGCGGGTCACGGTGCCGAACAGGTCGCGCTTCAAAAGCTGCGACGACGCGGTGGCTGTCATCAGCGTAGCAGTCCTCGTCAAGGCAGCAGCAACGGCGCGTGGAGCAAGCCGAGGTCGCTCCACAGACGCGCTGCGATCACCAGCACGAACAACAGCAGGAACGCGCCCGCATCGACGAAAGCCTTCCACAGGATCGCGGGGCGTACCGTGACCGATGCCGGCAGGGCGTGACGCCAACGCCGCGGCCAGAAGCGCGGGGTCGAAGCGCGATAGGCCTCGAAGCGTTCGTCGAAGCGGGCGGCGAGGAACCGGTCTTCGCCCGCCGCGGCGCGCGTGAAGAGCGTCCCGAGCACTGCCAGCGTCGATATGGTGAGCACCACCGAGTGGGTCGCGAGTCCGAGACCCAACCCCCCGATCATCGACAGCGTGTAGAGCGGGTGCCGGCAGAGGGAGTAGGGGCCGACGGTGACGAGTTCGACGTCCTTGCGGCCCGCGATGAACACCGAGCACCAGATGCGTCCGAGGCAGGCGAACGACACGAGCAGCAGACCGGCCGCATCGAGCGCGGTGTCGAAGGCCGGGTGCAAGGGCAGGGAGCGGGTGACGGCCGTGAGGCCGACGAGCGCTAGGTACCACAACAGGGTCGCCCGCAAGCGCGGGGTGCTCGCCGAGATCGTCATGACCGTAGCAGTGTACCTGCTCGCTTCGTGCCCGGGGGCGCTTCGGTCGCGGGGCGGCTTGAAACACGGGTCGGGCGGCCCCAGACTCTTTGCGGCAACGGACTCTCGCCCGCCGCCCGTCCGTCCTCATCCAGTCCGTCCTCATCCCAGGGAGTCAGGTCCGATGGCGCTCTTCCGACGCAAAGCCGAGATGGTCGATCCCGCAGAGGCCCTTCCGGGCCGCGCCACCCCGCTGCCGGTAGCCCCGACGCATGCGGTGCTCGGCACGCCGCTGCAGCCGCCGTTCCCGACGGGCACCGTCGAGGCGCAGTTCGGCATGGGCTGTTTCTGGGGCGCCGAGCGGCTGTTCTGGAAGATCTCAGGCGTGGTGTCGACTTCAGTGGGGTATGCCGGCGGCTACACCCCGAACCCCACCTACGAGGAGGTCTGCAGCGGCCGTACCGGTCATGCGGAGGTGGTGAGGGTGGTGTTCGACCCGGGTCGTGTGAGCTATGACACATTGCTGAAGGCGTTCTGGGAGCGGCACGATCCCACGCAGGGGCTGCGTCAAGGCAACGACATCGGTTCCCAGTATCGTTCGGTGATCTTCTGCACCGACGAGACGCAGCTCGCCGCTGCGCAGGCGAGCCGAGCGCGCTACCAGGAGGGCCTGGCGGCCGCACGGCTCGGCGCGATCACCACCGAGATCTGCCCCGCGCCGCTGTTCTTCTACGCCGAGGACTACCACCAGCAGTACCTGCACAAGAACCCCGACGGGTACTGCGGACTCGGCGGCACGGGGGTCACCTGCGCCGCTTGATGGGGGTGGCGGCGCGATGATCGCCGATCCGCTCGCGCAGATCCTGTTGCTGTTGGCCGCTGCCGTCGGCGTGGTGGCGCTCGCTCGCCGCGTCGGGATGCCCGCGATCCTCGGTTACCTGATCGTGGGCATCGCGGTGGGGCCTTACGCGCTCGGACTTGTCGATGAGACCGAGGGGACGCGCTTGCTCGCCGAGCTCGGCGTGGTGTTCCTGCTGTTCACGCTCGGGCTCGAGTTCTCCTGGCCCCGCATGGTGGCGATGCGCCGTGAAGTGTTCGGCGTCGGCAGCGTGCAGGTCGTGCTGGTGGCAGGCGTCGCGACCCTGGTGTTCCAGGCGTTCGGGGTGGACCTGCTGGCGGCGGTCGCGCTCGGAGGTGCCGTGGCGGTGAGCTCCACCGCCATCATCGTGCAGCAACTGACCGAGCAATCCGAGATCAACCGCACCCACGGTCGGGTCGCGTTCAGCGTCCTGTTGTTCCAAGACCTCGCCTTCGTGCCGTTCCTGGTGCTCGCCGGCGCGCTCGCCGCGGGCAGCCTCGATTTCAGTGCCGCCCGCGTCGGCACCGCCGTCGCGCTCGGCACGCTCGCCGTGGGCTTCGTGCTGCTGGCGGGGCGCTATGCCTTGCGGCCGCTGCTGCACGAGATCGCCCACAGCCGGCTGCAGGAGCTCTTCACGCTCGCGGTGTTGTTGGTGGCGCTCGGTTCGGCGTGGGTGTCGCACGCGGCGGGCGTATCGATGGCGACCGGGGCGTTCCTCGCCGGCGTGATGCTCGCGGAGACGGAGTACCGTCACCAGGTGGAGGCCGCCATACGGCCGTTCCGCGACATCCTGCTCGGGCTGTTCTTCATCTCGGTCGGCATGATGCTCGACCTGCGCGTGCTGCAAGGCGACCTGTTGCTGATCCTCGGCATCCTCGTGGGGATGACCGTGGCCAAGGGTCTCCTGATGGCGTTGGTGGGCAGGATGTGGGGACTGCCGCCCTTCAAGGCGGTGCGTACCGGCATCGTGCTGTCGATCGGTGGCGAGTTCGGCATCGCGATCCTGACCTTGTTGATGCAGGGCAAGGTGGTGGCGGACGAGGTCAGCCAGCCGTTGCTGGTCGCGATCGTGCTGAGCATGGTCACGGCGCCCTTGCTGCTGCGCCACAACCGCCGCATCGCGCGCTGGCTGCTGCGCGAGCAGGGCCCGACGGGCGCAGCGGTGGAGCTGTCGCCCGAGGAACGCGCCGTGGCCGACCTTGCCGCGCGCGAACACGTGATCCTCTGCGGCTTCGGCCGCGTGGGCCAGAACCTTGCCCGCGTGCTCGAGTCCCAGGGACACGAGTGTTTCGCGATGGACCTCGATCCGGTGCGCGTCCGTGCCGGCCGTGCCGCCGGGATGCCGGTGATCTTCGGCGACGCATCCGACCCCGACCTGCTGCGCACGGCGGGCCTCGAGCACGCGAGCGCGGTGGTGGTGACGTTCTCGGACCCCGATGTGGCGATCGGCATCCTGCGCGCCGTGCGCGCGCTGCGCGCCGAGGTGCCGGTGCTGGTGCGGGCCGCCGACGACTCCCGGCTGGAGAACCTGATGGCGGCCGGTGCGACGGAGGTCGTCCCGGAGACCTTCGAGGCGAGCTTGATGCTCGCCTCGCACGCTCTGTTGCTGCTCGGCCAGCCCGTGTCGCGGGTCGTCCGGGCGGTGGGTCATGCGCGCAGCGACCGCTACGCGTCGCTACGGGGCGTGCTGCGGGGCACGGAGGCGCTGCCGCTCGGCGACCTCGACATCGCCGAGGAGCTGCGGACGATCGTGTTGCCGCCCGGGGCCCGGGCGATCGGCTGCAGCCTCGGGGCGCTGATGGCGTCCGGCGTCGGGGCGCGGGTGCAGAGCGTGCGCCGCCAAGGCATCTCCGGCCGCGATCCGGACCCCGCGATGCTGCTGCAGCATGGCGACGAGGTCGTGCTCGTCGGCACGCCTGCGGCGCTCGAACACGCCGAGCAGGTGCTGCTCGCGGGTTAGGCCGGTACGGCCCGCAGTGCGGCCCGCAAGGTCTCGACGGCGCCGCGCACTTCGTCCTCGGTCGAGATGAACGGCGGCGCGAGCGCCAGCGTCTCGCCCGTGAAGCGCAGCATCAGGCCGCGCGCGAGCGCCTGTTCGAAGACCTGGTAGGCGCGCAGCGCAGGCTTGCCGGGGACCGGGGTGACATCCACGGCCGCGGCGAGCCCCAGGTTGCGGATGTCCGTGACCAGGGTCTCACCCTTGAGCGAGTGGATGGCGTCCTCGAGCACGGGCGCGAGCGCGGCGGCTCGACCGATGAGGTCGCGCTCCAGGAGTTCGTCGAGCGTGGCGTGCGCCGCGGCGACCGCGAGCGGATGCGCCGAGTAGGTGTAGCCGTGGAAGAACTCGATGAGGTGCTCGGGCCCGGTCATGAAGGCGTCGTAGATCTGCGCGGCCGCGATCACGCCGCCGAGCGGCACCGTGGCGTTGTTGACCGCCTTGGCGAAGGTGGTGAGGTCCGGCTGGACCCCGAAGAAATCCGAGGCGAAGGGCTTGCCGAGACGGCCGAAGCCGGTGATCACCTCGTCGAAGATCAACAGGATGCCGTGCTTGGTGCAGATCTCGCGCAGGCGCTGCAGGTAGCCCTTGGGCGGCACGATGACGCCGGTGGACCCTTGCATCGGCTCGACGATCACGGCGGCGATGGTGCTCGCGTCGTGCAGGGCGACGAGCCGCTCGAGGTCCTCGACGAGATGCAGGCCCCAATCGGGCTGGCCGCGCGAGAAGGCCATCTGCGCCGGGTTCCAGGTGTGCGGCAGATGATCGACGCCCGGGATCATGAGCGGCGTGAACATCTTGCGGTTGGCGAGGATGCCGCCGACCGAGATGCCGCCCATGCCGACGCCGTGGTAGCCGCGCTCACGCCCGATGATCCGGGTGCGTGAGGCCTCGCCCCGCACCCGGTGCCAGGCGATGGCGATCTTGAGGGCGGTGTCGACGGCTTCGGAGCCGGAGTTGACGAAGAAGACCTTGTCGTCCGGCCGACCCGCGAGCGTGGCGATGCGCTCGGCCAGGGTGAACGCGGCCGGATGGCCCATCTGGAAGCTCGGCGCGAAATCGAGCGTCGCGACCTGCCGCTGCACGGCCTCGACCACGCGCGCCGGCGAGTGGCCGAGCGGGCTGCACCAGAGGCCGGACAGTCCGTCGAACACGCGGCGTCCGTCGGCGAGCGTGTAGTAGGCGCCTTGGCCGGCGGTGATGAGCCGCGGGTGCGCCTTGAAGTGGCGGTTGTGCGTGAAGGGCATCCACCAGGCGCGCAGCGCCGATTCGGAAGGGACTGCGTTCATGAGTGCACCGCTGCGATGAGACCAGCCGCCACGCGATCGACGTTCGCGGGGCTGACGCCCGCGAGGTTGATGCGCCCGTCGGGCGGCATGTAGAGATGATGATGGTCGCGGGCGAACGCGACCTGCTCTGCCGTGAGCGGCAGACGCGAGAACATGCCGCGCTGCGCCGCGATCCAGCGGTAGTCGACGCCGCTGACCGCGCTCAGCCGGTCGGCGAGCAGGCTGCGCAGGTTGTTGATGCGGCTCGCCATGTGGGAGAGCTCGGTCATCCAGTCCTGACGCAATGCGGGCTGTGACAGCACGCGCTCGACGAGCGCCGCGCCGTGGTCCGGCGGCATGGACCACAACGTGCGCGCGAGGCGGCCGAAGTGGCCCGTGGTGATCCCGGCGCGTTCGCCGTCGCTGCTGAGGGCGATCAGCAGGCCGGTGCGCTCGCGGTAGATGCCGAAATTCTTGGAGCAGGACACGGCGACCAGCATCTCGGGCACGGCGCGCGCCATCAGGCGCACCGATGCGGCGTCACGGTCGAGGTCCTCGCCGAGGCCCTGATAGGCGAGGTCCATGAACGGCACCAGCCCGCGCCGGGCCACGACCGCGGCGACCTCCGCCCATTGCGACGGGTTCAGGTCCTGACCGGTGGGGTTGTGGCAGCAGGCGTGCAGCACGACGGCGGTCCCTGCCGGCTGCGCATCGAGGTGCCCGAGCATGCGGTCGAAGAGCACGCTCGGGTCCTTGGCATCGTAATAGGGGTAGCGGTCGACCCTAAGCCCGACGGTGCCGAGGAGGGGGATGTGATTGGCCCAGGTCGGGTCGCTGACGAGGATGGTGTTGCCGGGTCGCGCGGCCTGCAGCAGTTCGGCGCCAAGGCGCAGCGCACCGCTGCCGCCCGGCGTCTGGGCGAGCGACAGGTCGGCTTTGCGCCCCGCATGGTCGCTGCCGAGCACGAGCTCGGCGACGAGCGCGTTGTACGCCGGATTGCCGATCGGGCTCACGTAGGTCTTGGTGGTCTGTGCGGCATGGACCTCCTGCTCGGCTGCGCGCACGGCGCGCGGGACGGGGGTCTTGCCTTGCTCGTCCTTGTAGACGCCGACACCCAGGTCGACCTTGTCAGGCGAGGGATCGGCCTGGAAGGCGGCGGAGACGCCGAGGATGGGGTCGGGCGGGACGCGGGTCAGGGTCTCGAGCATGGTGGGCCTGCAAGTGCGACAGACCGCGACATTATCGCAGCAGCCCGTCCCCGGCGCACCCGCTCCGTGGCCGTCTGGAGGGCCGGATCAGTAACCCTCAAGACGCGCGCTGCGGTCGCGATGCCAACCGGCGCTGCCGTACAGCGTCTCCAGCACGCGGGCACGCTTGAGGTACAGGCCCGCATCGTGGGCATCGGTCATGCCGATGCCGCCGTGCAGCTGCACGGCTTCGTTGCTGACGAGGTGCAGCGTGTCGGCGGCGCGCGCCTTGGCGAGCGAGGCGAGCCCCGGGACCTGCGCCGAAGCCTCGGCCGCCGCCCTGCCGGTCTCGGCGTCATCGAGCGCGTCGAGCGCCGCGGCGACGCAGCTGCGGGTGAGTTCGAGGTCCACGAACATCCGTGCCGCCCGGTGCTGCAGCGCCTGGAACGCGCCGATCGGCTGTCCGAACTGGCGACGCTGTTTCAGGTAATCGAGGGTCATCACGAGCAGCGCATCCGCAGCGCCCAGCATCTCGGCGGCAAGGCCGATGCGCGCGATGTCGAGCACACGCTCGATGGCGGCGACGTCGCCGAGCCGGGCGCTGCCGCCCAGCAAAGCCTCGTTGCCGACCCGGACTCCGGCGAACCCGAGGTCGGCCATGCCACGGCTGTCGGCCATCGACAGCGGTTGGCGCGTGAGGCCGGACGCGGACGCCTCGACGAGGAACAGCGCGAGCGGCCCTGCGGCGTCTGCGGTCGTCGCGGCCGTGGCAGCTACGAGGATGTGGGTGGCGGTCGCGCCATCGGGGACGAACCGTTTCTGTCCGTCGAGCCGCCAGCCGTCGCCTTCGCGCACCGCGCGCATCGCGATGCGCGAGGGGGCATGGTGCGCCGACTCATCGAAGGCCAGCGCCATGGTGCAGGTGCCGGCGGCGAGTGCGGGTAACCAGCGGGCGCGCTGCGTGTCATCGCCGAGCGTGCGGAGCGCGGCGACTCCCACGCAGCCGGTCTGCGTGAGCGGGGACGCGGCCAGCGTGCGGCCGGCGGCCTCGAGGACGACGCCGAGCGCGCGCCAGCCCATCCCCGATCCGCCGGACTCTTCGGGCACGGCCGCGCCTGCGAAGCCGAGCTCCGCGATCTCGCGCCAGAGCACGGGGTCGTGGGGTCGACCGGCGTCGCGTCCGGCGCGCAGCGCGGTGAGCGGCGCGCGGTCGGCGAAGAATTCGCGTGCGCTGTCCTGCAGCAGCTTCTGGTCTTCGGTGAGCGGACGGGTCATGTCGGTTCCTGTCACGTGGGATCGGGCAGGCCGAGCACGCGCTTGGCCACCACGTTGAGGTTGATCTCGGAGGTGCCGCCCTCGATGGAGTTGCCCTTGGAGCGCAGCCAATGACGGGTCGCGCGCAGGGCGTCCGGCGCGAAGCCGTCGCCTTCCCAGCCGAGCCCGCCCAAGCCCAGCGCCTCGACCAACAACTCGAGCCGCTGCTGGTTGAGCGAAGCGGCGGCATATTTGAAGAGCGAGGCGAGGGAGTCGATGTTGCCGCCCGCGCGGGCCTCGGCTTGGGCGCGCCGCACCGTGAGATGGAACGCGCGCTCCTGCATGCGGAAGGTGGCGATGCGCGAGCGCAGGTCGCTGTCCGCCAACTGTCCGCACATGAGGCCGACGCTGTCCTTGGCGGCCGTGACGAGGTCGAGGCCGCCGCCGCCGAAGGCCGCGGTGGAGATGCTCTGGCGCTCGTGGGTGAGCAGGCGCTTGGCGATCTCCCAGCCGCCGTTCAGCCGGCCGACGAGCTGCTCCTTGGGGACGCGCACGTCGGTGAGGAAGGTCTCGCAGAAGGGCGATTCGCCGGAGATGAGGCGGATGGGGCGGGTCTCGACGCCCGGTGTGCGCATGTCGAAGACGATGAAGGAGATGCCGCCGTGCTTGGCCGTGGTGTCGGTGCGCACGAGGCAGAACATCCAGTCGGCCTTGTCGGCGTAGCTGGTCCAGACCTTCTGGCCGTTGACGAGGAAATGGTCGCCGCGGTCCTCGCAGCGCGTCGCAAGGCTCGCAAGGTCCGAGCCGGCGCCCGGTTCCGAGTAGCCCTGGCACCAGCGGGTACGGCCGCGGACGATGTCGGGGATCCAGGCCTGTTTCTGCGCCTCACTGCCGAATTCGAGCAGCACCGGGCCGAACATCCACAGCCCGAACGACCACAGCGGCGCCCGCGCGCCGATGCGCTTGAGTTCCTCCTGCAGCACCGCGTTCTCGGCCGCAGTGAGACCGCCGCCACCGTAGGCGCTCGGCCAGGTGGGCGCGGTCCAGCCGCGCTCGCCCATGCGCTCGAGCCAGAGCCGGGCGTCGTCGTTCGGGAATTCGGCGTTGCGCCCGCCCCAGACGACCTCTTTTTCATCGACCGGCGTGCGCAGGGCGGCCGGACAGTTCGCCTCAAGCCAGGCGCGGGTCTCGTTGCGGAAATCTTCGAGGTTGGCTGCAGGCATCCGGTGCTCCGTCGGGGCGCGAGGTTCAGCGTGCGGCCAGCAGGCCGCCGTCGCAGGCGATGACCTCGCCGACGACGTATTCGCCGGCGCGCGAGGCGAGGAAGATCGCGAGTCCCGCGACATCCTCGGGCGTGCCGACGCGGCCGCTCGGGTTCATGCGGCCGACCTTTTCCCAGTCGACGCCGTCGCCTTCGGTCTTGCCGCCGAAGCCGACGCCGGTGCTCAGCATCCAGGTGGGGAAGGGGCCGGGTGCGATGGCGTTGACGAGGATGCGCTCGCGCACGAGCCGCGCGGCCAGCATCTTCGTGAGGTGGTGGATCGCGGCCTTCGAGGGGCCGTACGAGAAGGTGTCGAACATCGGCGTGCCGCGGCCGTCCACCGAACCGATGTTGATGACGCGCGACGGCGCACCGGTCGCCCCCGCGGCGCGCAGCTGCGGCAGCAAGGCCTGCGTGAGGAAGAACGGACCCTTGACGTTGGTGTCCATCACCTTGTCCCAGCCCGCCTCGGGGAACTCGCCGAGCTTTGCGCCCCAGGAGGCGCCCGCATTGTTGACGAGGATGTCGAGGCGCGGCTCGCGTGCGGCGAAGGCGGCCGCGAGCGCCGCAGTCCCCTCGACCTTCGAGAGGTCGGCGGGCAGCGCGATGCACTCGCCGCCGTGCGCCGCGACGAGGCGCGCCGCCGCCGCCTCGCAGGCGTCCGCCTTGCGTGAGCTGATGTAGACCTTGGCGCCGCCCGCGAGGAACCCTGCGGCGATCATCTCGCCGATGCCGCGCGAGCCGCCGGTGACGAGCGCGACCTTGCCGGCCACGGAGAACAGGTCTTGCATGGCGACGCTCACTTGGCAGCCCCGGCCGCCGGCTTCGGCAGGTAGCGGCCGAGCTCGAATTTGGCGATGGCGTTGCGGTGCACCTCGTCCGGGCCGTCGGCGAGGCGCAGTGTGCGCTGACCGGCCCAGGCGTAGGCGAGCGGGAAGTCGTCGCAGACGCCCGCCGCGCCGTGGGCCTGGATCGCCCAGTCGAGGATCTGCAGCGCGATGTTCGGGGCGACGACCTTGATCATCGCGATCTCGCCGCGAGCGACCTTGTTGCCGACGGTGTCCATCATCCATGCGGCCTTGAGGGTGAGCAGGCGCGCCTGCTCGATCATCATCCGCGACTCCGCGACGCGTTCCTGCCAGACACCCTGCGCGGCGATCGGTTTGCCGAAGGCGACGCGGGAGGCGAGGCGCCCGCACATGAGCTCGAGCGCACGTTCCGCCATGCCGATGGAGCGCATGCAGTGGTGGATGCGCCCGGGTCCGAGGCGCCCCTGCGCGATCTCGAAGCCGCGGCCCTCTCCCAGCAGCATGTTGGCAGCCGGCACGCGCACGTCCTTCAGCACCACTTCCATGTGGCCGTGCGGGGCGTCGTCGTAGCCGAAGACGTTGAGGGGGCGCAGCACGCTGATCCCGGGCGTGTCCGCGGGCACAACGATCATGCTCTGCTGAGCATGGCGCGGCGCGTCCGGGTCGCTGCGGCCCATGACGATGTAAACCGCGCAACGCGGGTCGCCGGCGCCGGAGCTCCACCACTTGCGTCCGTTGATGACGTATTGGTCGCCGTCACGCTCGATGCGGCAGGCGATGTTGGTGGCGTCCGAGGAGGCCACCTCCGGCTCGGTCATGAGGAACGCCGAGCGGATCTCGCCCCGCAACAAAGGTTCGAGCCAACGGTCCTTGAGCGCCTCGCTGGCGTAGCGCTCGAAGGTCTCCATGTTGCCGGTGTCGGGCGCCGAGCAGTTGAAGACCTCGGCCGCGAAATGCACGCGTCCCATGATCTCGCAGAGCGGCGCGTACTCGAGGTTGGTGAGCCCCTCGGGGGCGCGCGGGCTGTTGGGCAGGAACAGGTTCCAGAGGCCTTGGGCGCGCGCCTTGACCTTCAGTTCCTCCACCAGCTTGGTCGGCACCCAGGCATTGCCGGCGGCGCGGTTGGCGGCGATCTCCTCGAGGAAGCGGCGCTCGTTCGGGTAGATGTGCTGGTCCATGAAGGCGAGCAGGCGCCCGCGCATCGTCTGGACCTTGTCGCTGTACTGGAAATGCATGGTGGGGATCCTCAGTTGCCGCCATGGGGGCCGCTGCGGGAGCGGCTCGCCGCCTCGATGGCAGCGATGGTTGCATCATCATAGCCGAGCGCGCGGAGCACTTCGTGGGTGTGTTCGCCCACCGCAGGCAGCGTGAAGCGCGGAGCGCCCGGCTCGTCGCGGAACTTCACCGGCGTGCCGATGTGCTCGAGGCCGTCGTTGTCGCGCAGGCGCATGCCGCGGGCCTCGGCCTGCGGGTCGTCGAAGGCCTCCCGCAGGTCCTTGACCGGCGCGAAGCCGATGTCCTTGCCGCGGAACCAGTCCACCCATTCGTCGCGGGTACGGGTGGCGAAGCGTTCCTGCAGGAAGTCGATGAGAGGCTGTTGGTGCGGCCCGGGCCCGCGTTCGCAGAGATCGACGAGATCGAGGCGGCCGAACTCGCCGAGCAGGTTGCGCACGAACTTGATCTCCTGCGCGCCGAGCACGATGTGGCGGCCGTCACGCGTCCTGTAGATGTTGTAGAACGCGCCGCCGCCGAGACTCCGTTCATGCTTGGGCACGGGCGCCCGTCCATGGGCGAACACCTGCCCGGTGATGTTGGGCGTGCACGACAGGGCCGCATCGTGCATGGAGATGTCGACGAGGTCGCCCTTGCCGGTGGCGACGCGGCGGTAGAGCGCCATCATGATTCCGCCGAAGGCCAGCAGCGAGGCGGCCATGTCCGCGACCGGCACATGGGGCATGGCGGGTCCTCCGTCTTGCCCGAGGTTGAGGCTGACGAGACCCGCGAGCGCTTCGGTCGCGAGGTCATGGGCCGGGACGTCGCGATACGGGCCGTATTGGCCGAACGCCGAGATCGAACAGTAGACGATGCGTGGATTGCGCGCCGACACCGCGGCGTAGCCGACGCCCAGACGGTCGACGACGCCCGGACGGAAGGCCTCGATGAACACATCGGCCGTCTCCGTGAGCCGCAGCAGCGCCTCGCGACCCTCTGCGCTCTTGAGGTCGAGGCAGACGCTCTGCTTGCCGCGATGCGTGTTTCGGAAGAACACGGTGTGACCGCCCGCCTTGGGGCCGATGTGGCGGTTGGGCTCCCCTTCGCCGGGCGGTTCGACCTTGATGACCTCCGCGCCATGGTCCGACATCAGCTGCGAGGCGTGCGGTCCCGGCAGGAACAGCGACAGGTCGATGACGCGCAGGCCTTCGAGCTTCATCGGGGCCGGCCTCAGGTGACGCCGGCGGTGCGCAGCGCAGCGATCTCGTCCGGTCCGTAGCCGAGACCCGCGAGCACGGCATCCGTGTCCGCGCCCAGCGCGGGCGCGCTCGCAGCCGGCAGGCGCTGACCGTCGAGCTTGATGGGGTTGGCGAAGCTGCGGAAATCCGCGCGCAGCGGATGCGGCGTCGCGCGGATCATGCCGGTGGCGAGGGGGAAGGGGTTCTCCAGCGCCTGCGCCATGTCGTACACCGGCGCGGCCGGCAGCGCGCCCTGCAGGCGCTCCAGCCAACGCGCGGTGGTGTCGGTCTCGAACACCGAATCGAGCACGACGGTGAGGGCGTCGCGATGTTCGCGCCGCAGCGGCATGGAAGCGAAGCGCGGATCGGCGGCGATCGACGGCCGGTCGATCACGCGCGTGAGTTCCTGCCAGAACTTCTCCGTCATGCACATCACGAAGATCCAGCCGTCGGCGGTCTTGAAGAGCTGCACCGGCGTCGCGGTCGGATGGGCGCTGCGCGGCGCGCGGCCCGTGACGAGCTTCTCGTTGAGGTACCAGGTGCCCGGGTAGGAGAGCTGGTGCAGCGCGACATCGAAGAGGCTCACGTCGATGTCGCGGCCGCTGCTGCCGCGGGCCACGCCGAATAGCGCCGAGACGATCGCCAGCGCGGTGGTGATGCCCGTCATGTAGTCGATGATGGACAGGCCCATGCGCGAGGGCGGCGAGCCCGGTTCGCCGGTGACGTGCAGGAACCCCGCCTCGGCCTGCATCAGGTAGTCGTAGCCCGGCCAGCCGCGCCGCTCGTTGTCTCGTCCGTAGGCCGAGAGGTGCGCGCAGACGATGCGCGGGTTGGCGTCCTTGAGCGCGTCGTAGGTGAGGCCGAGCTTGTCGGGCTGGTCGCCGCGCAGGTTGTTGAGCACGGCGTCGGACTTCGCCACCAGCCGCTTGAACGCCTCGCGCCCGGCCGGCTGCTTGAGGTCGAGACAGACGCTGCGCTTGTTGAGGTTGAAGGTCTGGAAGAAATGCGAATCGTGCTCGCCGAGGAAATACGGTCCCATGCCGCGCGTGGCGTCGCCGCCCTGGGCGCGGTTCTCGACCTTGATGACCTCGGCGCCGAGGTCGGCGAGGTACATCGAGCCGAACGGGCCCGCGCCGAAGGCCTCGAACGTGAGCACGCGCAGGCCTGCGAGCGGCAGGGCGGGCGTCGGCCCGGTGGTCGGCGCCGGCATCAGACCGGGTTCCGTTCGATGAGCTGCCGCGCGATGATGATGCGCTGCATCTCGTTGGTGCCCTCGCCGATGCACATCAACGGCGCGTCGCGGTAGTAGCGCTCGACGTCGAAATCCGTCGAGTAGCTGTAGCCGCCGAAGATGCGCATCGCCTCGAGGCTGTTCTCGACCCCCGCCTCCGAGGCGAAGAGCTTGGCCATCGAGGATTCGAGGTCGCAGCGCTCGCCGGTGTCATATTTGCGGGCCGCCTGTTCGATGAGCAGGCGCGCCGCCTCGACACGGGTCGCCATGTCGGCGAGCTTGAGCTGGATAGCCTGGTGCTGGGCGATGGGCTTGCCGAAGGTCTCGCGCTGCTGCGCGTAGCGCAGCGCGTCGCGCAGCGCGCCCGCGGCGATGCCCGCACCGCGCGCGGCGACGTTGATGCGGCCGAGTTCGAGGCCGCCCACCGCCTGCTGGAAGCCGCGCCCTTCGGCGCCACCGATGAGGTTGTCCGCCGGCACGCGGAAGTCCTCGAACACGAGCTCCGCGCTGTCGATGGACTTGTAGCCGAGCTTGCGGATCTTCTTGGCGGCCGTGAACCCCGGTCCCTTCTCGCACAGGAACATGGTCATGCCCTTGTGCCGCGGCTGCGCCTCGGGGTCGGTCTTGACCAGCACGCCGAAGCAGCTGCCGTAGACGCCGTTGGTGATCCAGGTCTTGGTGCCGTTGATGACGTAGGTGTCGCCGTCGCGGCGCGCGACGCTGCGGATGGCCTGCAGGTCGGTGCCGGCGTTCGGTTCCGTGAGGCCGATGCCGCCGCGGATCTCGCCGGTCGCAAAGCGCGGCAGCCACTTGCGCTTCTGCGCGTCGGTGCCGTGGCGCTGCACGCAGGCGGCCATGATGAGGTGGGAGTTGAAGATGCCGACCGGCGCCATCCACACCGAGGCGATCCTCATCACGAGCTGCGCATAGGTGGAGGCCGAGAGGCCAAGCCCGCCGAACTCCGGCGCGATGGTCGCGCCGAAGAGCCCGAGCCCCTTCATCTGCTCGACGATCTCCTCGGGGTACTCGTCGGCGTGGTCGAACTTGCGGGCGACGGGGCGCAGTTCGCGTTCGGCCCAGCGCTCGATGCTGTCGAGGATCTCGCGGTCGGTGTCGTCGGTGGCGCTCATCGCGCGTCTCCGTGGGCGGGTGCATCTCCTCCGGTGGGGGTGTCGCCGGGCTTCGGGTCGTCCACCGCGAAGCCGCGTTTGGCGATGAGGATGCTGCGCTCGAACTCGCAGACCACCGTGCCGTGCTGGTTGCGGCCGCGGGTGCGCACGGTGACGACGCCTGCGGTGGGCCGCGACTTCGACTCGCGCTTGTCGAGCACTTCGGACTCGGCATAGAGGGTGTCGCCGGGGTACACCGGCGCGGTCATGCGGATGTCCTTCCAGCCGAGGTTGGCGATCGCCTTCTGGCTGACATCGCTCACGCTCATGCCCACGATCACGGCGAGCGTCAGAGGCGAGGCGACGATGCAGCGCCCGAACTCCGAGGCCTTGCCGTATTCCGCGTCGAAATGCAGCGGGTGGGTGTTCATGGTGAGCAGCGTGAACCAGGTGTTGTCCGTCTCGCTGAGCGTGCGGCCCGGGCGGTGCTCGTAGTGGTCGCCGACCACGAAGTCCTCGTAGTGGCGGCCGAAGGATTCCCGGTAGCGACCGGGGGCGATCTTCACGGGGGAGTGCGACATGGCGATGGAATCCTGTCGCCCGTGCCGTCGCCTGTCAACGCTCCGCGGGCGGGTGCGCGGCGCTGCGTGTGCCGCCGCCGGCGCGGGCGAGGTCGAGCGCAAGGATGCCGCCGACGATCAGGGCGATGCCGAGCCACTGCCAGGGGCCGAGACGCTCGCCGAGCAGCGCCCAGGCGAGCAGCACGGTGGTCGGCGGTCCGACCGTCGAGAGTACCGCGCCGCGTTGCGCGCCGATGCGCCGGACACCCTCGGCCTGCGCGAGCGCCGGCACGAACATGCACAGCACCGAGATGACGCCGAGCAGCAGCCACGCCGTCGGCGTGATCGCCGACAGTTCGGCCCCCACGTCGTGGCGCAGCGCGAAATGCGGGATGAGGCAGGCTGCGGCGGCGGTCATCGCGAACAGCGTGAAGCGTGAACTGCCGACCTCGCGGGTGTATTTCTCGCTGACGAGGAAATAGACCGCGTAGCTGAGCGCGGAGCCCAGCACCAGTACCGCGCCGTACAGGTTGGCGCGCACCTCGGCGAGGTCGAAACCGCCCATTGTGAAGAAGATGCCGACATAGGTGAGGGCGGCGGCGAGCAGCACGCGCCGCGGCGGGGGTTGCCGGTCCCGCACCGCGGTGAACAACACCACCATCGCCGGGTAGCTGAAGATCAGCACCCGCTCGATGCTCGCGTCGATCATCGTGAGCGCGAGGAAATCGAGCAGCGCCCCGGCGTAGTAGCACAGCGCCCCGACCGCCGCCGCCGCCCAGATCGCGGACTTCGGGGTCCCGCGCAGGGTCGTCCAGCCCTCGCGGCGCAGCGCGAACGCCCAGAAGAGCGGCAGGGCGAGCGTCGCGCGGATGGTCACCAGGGCCTCGTGTCCGACGCCGAGCGCGTACAGCTGCTTGGCGAATATGCCCTTGGTGGCGAACAGCATGGCGGCGAGCGCCACAAGGAAGGCGCCCGCGGAGTCGAGGGTGGGCATCTGCGCTGCGGCCGGGGCAGGCGGGGGTTCGAGGCGCATGGGCGGCGAAGCGTATCATCGGCCCCCGGCCGTTGCCCGGCCGTCGGAGGATCGTGATGCCCGGACCGTTGCAAGGAGTGAAGGTCGTCGAGATGACGAGCGTGGTGCTCGGCCCCTGGGCCTGCCAGATGTTCGCCGACATGGGCGCGGACGTCGTGAAGATCGAGCAGCCACGGGGCGACAGCAACCGGGCGCTCGGCGCCTCGCAGAGCCCCGGGATGGGTGCGTTCTACATGACCTGCAACCGCAACAAGCGCAGCATCGTGCTCGACCTGCGCGTCCCGGGCGCCCGCGATGCGCTGCTCGCGATGGTGAAGGACGCGGACGTCTTCATCCACAACAACCGCCCGCAGGTGATGGCCAAGTTGGGGATCGAATATGCCGACCTGAAAATGGTCAACCCGCGGTTGGTCTACTGCGGCGCCTACGGATATTCGAAGAGGGGGCCCTACGGCGCGCTCAGCGCGCTCGACGACTCCATCCAGGCGGCCAGCGGGCTCGCCATGCTCAATGAAATGATGCTGGGCGAGCCGCGCTACCTGCCGACCATCGTCGCCGACAAGACGACCGCGCTCACCGTCGTGTACGGTGTGCTCGCGGCCCTGTTCCACCGTGAGCGCACGGGTGAGGGGCAAGAGCTAGAGGTGCCGATGTTCGAGACGATGGTCAACTTCGTCATGGCCGAGCACCTTTGGGGCATGGCCTTCGAGCCGCCCAAGGGCAAGCCGGGCTACGTGCGTCTCTTGAGCGAACACCGCAAGCCCTGCAAGACGCTGGACGGCTACATCGCGGTGCTGCCGTACCTCGATGCGCACTGGCAGACGTTCTGCGCGGTGACCGGCCGCCCCGAGCTCGTCGATGACGCGCGTTTCCGCACGCTTGCGGACCGGGTGCGCAACATCGATGCCACCTCGCAGGTGACCGCCGGGATCATGGCCACGCGGCGTACGGCCGAGTGGCTCGAGTTGCTGGCGCCGACGGGGATCCCGCACATCATGGTCAACTCGCTCGAGGATCTCGCGACCGATCCTCATCTCGTGCAGACCGGTTTTTGGCAGTTCCAGGACCATCCGACCGAGGGCCGGCTCCGGCATCCCTCGTTCCCCGTGAACTTCGGTTCGACCCCGGCCGCCATCACGCGTCCGGCGCCGCACCTCGGCGAGCACACCGACGAGGTGCTGCGGGAGGCGGGGCTCGACGACGCGACCATCGCCGCCCTGAAGGCCGCAGGCGCGGCCCTCGATGCCGCGCAGGCCGCCAAGACGGTGGGCGCCCGTGGCTAAAATGACACAAGCGTTTTGCCGCGCGCGGGCGTATTGGTTGCCGAAAGGCCACCGTGATATCCTCGAAATGTTATTGCGCCGGCCAAGGTAGGCCGGCTGCGCCGCAGTGCCGTCAACCCTACATGGAGCTCACGATGCACGACATCACCCCCAAGGTCTCCCGTCTTCTTGGCCTGACCGTGGCCGCAGCCGTCGCTGCTGCGCTGTCCGGTCAGTCGGCTTTCGCCCAGGAGGCGAGCGCCGAGGTCCTCGAAGAAGTGGTGGTCACGACCGCCCGCCAGCGCGCTGAGCGCCTGCAGGACGTGCCGGCCTCGATCACCGCCCTCACGGCCGACACCCTCGAGGCGGCCGCCGTGCAGCGCGCGGGTGACTTCATCCGCCTGACCCCGGGCGTCTCGCTCGTGCAGGCCGCCGAAGTCGCCGATGCCCAGGTCAACATCCGCGGCATCAACGGCGCCCGCGACGCCGAGAACAGCTTCGCGCTGATCATCGACGGGGTGCTGCAGACCAACCCCGCCGCGTTCAACCGCGAGTACTCCGACCTGCAGCAGATCGAGGTCGTGAAGGGTCCGCAGGGCGCGATCTACGGCCGCAACGCCGCGGCCGGTGCCATCATCATCACCACCACCAAGCCTGCCGACGCCTTCTCGGGCAGCGCCAAGGTCGGCGTCGGCCAGGACAACATGACCACGGGCTCCGTGGTGCTGTCCGGTCCGATGGGCGAGAGCGCGGGTTGGAAGGTCGCCGCGGACTACCGCAAGACCGACGGCTTCTACAGCAACCGCTTCCTCAAGAACAAGTCGGTCGACGACTACGACGGCTACAACCTCAACGCCCGCTTCGTGTTCGAGCCGGCTGACGGCGCGACGGTCGACGTCAAGGCGCACTACGGCGAAGTCGAGGCTGCCTCGATCTCCTTCAATCCGGTGTTCCTGGTCCCCGGTTTCGTCGGATCGGGCCTGCCCAACGCGCAGCTCTTCAACGAAGACGTCAACGACCACAAGTTCGAGTTCGTCAACAACATCGACCCCTTCAACAACCAGGAGTCGTTCGACATCTCGGTCAAGTGGGACCAGGAGATGGACTTCGGCAAGTTCACCGCCTGGGCGCTCTACAGCGATATCCAGAACGACTTCGGTTCCGACGGGACCAGCGCCACTTACGGCTTCTTCTGGAACGAGCCGAATTGCCAGGCGTCCGCCGCGCAGCTCTTCAATGCCGGCTTCCAGATGCCGGCCCCGCAGATCCAGTTCGCCGGTGCGCCGGCGGCCGCGATCTGGGGTCCGTACACCGCTTCGCGCTGCGACGGTACCCAGTATCAGGTGCGCAACCAGAAGGACTACAGCTTCGAGGTGCGCCTGCAGTCGGACGGTGACCAGCGCCTGCGCTGGCTCGCCGGCGCCTACCTGCTTCACATCGACCGCGAGGTCGGCGTGAACACCGGCATCGACAGCGGCGTCGGCATCGTGCGCCAGCTCTTCGTGCCGCGCGGCCAGCCGAACGCCACCGAGCAGCTGGTCTGGGACAAGTTCAAGAGCGACGTCTACGCCGGATTCGCCAATCTCGCCTACGACGTCACCGACAGCCTTGAGGCCTCGCTGGCGGTGCGCTATGACTCCGAGAAGCGCAACGTCAAGAACCTCGTGCCGGTCGGCGCGCGCACGGTGTATTTCGACTACAACCCGTTCGACGGCGTCTTCACCGGCAACTCGCCGCTGAACCCGGCGCTCGTCCGCGCGCTCAATCCGTCTCTCAACGCTGACGGCACCATCCCGGCCCGTACGGAGACCTTCTCCCAGTTCCAGCCGAAGGTCTCGTTGACCTGGAAGGCGTCCGACCTGTTCACGGCGTACGCCAACTGGGGCGTCGGTTTCAAGAGCGGCGGATTCAACAACACCGGTTCGGCGGCGACGGTCGACCTCTTCATCAACTGCTTCACGGGCCGTGGTCAGTCGAACGCGACGGCGAACTGCCCGGGCAACCGTCCGGGCGCGTCGACGCTGCGCACCGTCATCGTGCGCGACGACTACGACAAGGAGAAGTCGAGCGCGGCGGAGATCGGCTTCAAGGGCCGTTCAGCCGGCGGTCGCCTGTCCTACGAGGCGGCGGTCTTCTCGACCAAGGTCGATGACATGCAGTTCTTCGAGTTCCTCGTCGGCGACTTCGGCCTGCTGCGCGTCGTCAACAACATCGACGAAGTGCAGATCGACGGCTTCGAGGTCGGCGTGGACTTCCGCGTCACGGACGAGTTCAAGTTCGTGGCCGGCTACAGCCGCGTCGCGAGCGAGATCAAGGCCAACACCTCGCGCCCGAACTCGGTCGGCAACGAGGCGCCGTACACCGCGGACTACACCGCGACGCTCGGCGCCGAGCTCGACGTCCCGGTCGGTGCGGATTGGGGCCTGCAGGCCAGCGCCTACCTCAACGTCGTGGGTCCGACCTGGTTCCACGTGATCCAGTCGCAGAACAACGAGACCGTGAAGTTCTTCACCGGCAACTACACGAACTCGGAGCGCGACAAGTACCAGACGATCGACGCGCGCCTCGCGTTCGTGTCGGACAGCTGGACGCTGGCGGTGGTCGGCAAGAACCTCTCGGACACCAAGTTCCTCCAGGAGGTCATCCCGGCCCCCGAGTTCGGTGGTGCCTTCGTGCACCCGGGTTCGGAGCGCCACCTGTCGGTCGAGGTCGGTTACAAGTTCTGACCTGACCCTGTCTGACGACGCCCACGGAAGACGCCGGCCCGACAGCCGGCGTCTTCTTTTGTAGACTGCGTGCCGTGGACCGCACCGAAATCGAGTTCCCGCCCAAGCACGCCGCGCTGCGCGACGATGTGCACCTGCTCGGCGCGCTGGTCGGCGAGGTGCTGCGCGACCAGGGCGGTGAGCCGCTGCTGGAACTCGTCGAGCGCGACCGTACCTTGGCGATCGGGCGGCGTCGGGGGGATGACGCGGCGGGCCGCGAGCTCGAGGCGCGCATGCGCGACCGGCCGCCCGGTGTGGCGCGCGACCTCGAACGCGCGTTCACGGCGTGGTTCCAGGCGGTCAACCTCGCCGAACAGCTGCATCGGGTACGTCGCCGGCGCGCCTATTTCCTGGACGATGCCGGTCGCCCCCAGCCCGGAGGCGTCGCTGACGCCATCGGTCGGCTGAAGGCCGAGGGGCATACGCTCGAGGAGGTGCTTGCGCTCGTCGGCTCGCTGCGCATCGAGCCGGTGTTCATGGCGCACCCCTCCGAATCGACCCGGCGCACCATCCTGCGCAAGCAGCTGCGATTGGCGGACCTGTTGTTCGACCGTCTCGACCCCACGCTCGCGCCGCACGAGCACCGGGACCTGGTCGGGCAGATCCGCACCGAGCTCACCACCTCCTGGCAGACCGAGGACCATCCTCGCCAGAGGCTGACCGTCGCCGACGAGCGCGAGCACGTGCTCTTCTACCTGGTCGAGGTGCTGTACCAGATCGTCCCGGCCTTCCATGAAGAGATCGGTGAGGCGCTCGCGCTGCATTACGGCGCGGCGGCTGCAGGCGTCACGGTGCCGACAGTGCTGCGCTTCGGCACCTGGGTCGGTGGCGACATGGACGGCAACCCGGACGTCCACGCTAAGTCCATCCGCGAGACGCTCGTGCGCCAGCAACAGGCGATCGTCAACGCCTACTTCGGCGAGGTGCAGTCGCTCGCCCAGTTGTTGTCGCAGAGCGCAAGCCGTGTCGGGGTGTCGGCGGCGCTGCTGCAGCGTATCGAGGCCTATGCGACGCTCTTGCCGGGTGTCCGGGCGGCTTCCTCGGTGCGGCACGACCGGATGCCGTATCGCGTGTTCCTCGGGCAGGTCGCGGAACGTCTGCGCGCGACCTATGACGGTCGGCCCACGGCTTATGAGGGACCCGAGCAGTTCCGGCGCGACATCGAACTGGTCGCCGAGAGCCTGCTCGCCCATCGCGGCCAGCACGCCGGCCATTCGGCGGTGCAGCGGCTGCTGCGCCGCATCGCGGTGTTCGGCTTCCATCTGGCGCGCCTCGATGTGCGCCAGCACGCCTCGTTGCTGCATCGTGTGCTCGCACGCGCGCTCGATGAGGCGGGCTGGACCGGGCTCGAGGGCGCGGAGCGTGTCCGGCGGCTCGGAGACCTGCTGCAGCGCGAGATCGGCCCGAAGATCGAACTCGACGCGGTGGGCAAGCGCACGGTGGCGGTGTTCGAGGCGATGTTGCAGTGCCGGCGGCGCTTCGGTGCCGAGGCGGTCGGCGCGTATGTGGTCAACGGCGTCAACGGCGCCGACGACGTGTTGGCGGCGATGTTGCTCGCCCAATGGGCCGAAGCCTACGACAAGCGCAACAGCGAACTCGCGATCGACTTCGCGCCGCTGTTCGACTCGGTCGAGGCATTGTCGCGTGCGGGTGACGCGATGCACGACCTGCTCGCTGAACCGGTCTATCGACGGCATCTCGACAGCCGGGGGCGGCGGCAGGCTGTGCTGGTCGGATATTCCGAGAGCGCCAAGCAGGTCGGTCCCTGCGCCGCGCGCTTCGCGGCCTACCGGGCACAGGGCGCGCTGGCCTCGGCGCTGGCGGCCGCAGGCGAAGAACACGTGGTCTGCCATGTCCGCGGCGGCAGCATCCCGCGCGGCGGCGGACGCATCGACGACATGATCGCCGCGATGCCGCCGTCGACGGTCAACGGCTGGTTGCGGTTGACCGAGCAGGGCGAGGCGCTCAACCAGCACTATGGACTCGGGCCCATCGCACTGCGCTCGTTGGAGCGCGCTTTCGGCGTGCTGTCGCAGGTGACCGCGGCGGGGCGGCGCGGCGAGGCGGCCGAGCCCGACGCGACCGCGCTCGAGGTCGCAGCGCGCCTCGCGCAGGCGAGCGGCGCGCGTTATCGCGGGCTCGTCTGGGACGAGCCGGGTTTCCACGCCTGGTTCCGTGCGGTGACACCGATCGATGTCATCGAGCGCATGCAGGTGGGCGGTCGGCCTGCGGTGCGCCCGGGCTTCGAGGGTCTGCAAGGGCTGCGGGCGTCGCCCTGGGTGTTCGCGTGGATGCAGAACCGCGCGATGCTGCCGGGTTGGTATGGCGCGGGCAGCGGCCTGCGCGCTGCGGTGGACGCTTGCGGGTTGCCTGCGGTCCGCGCGGCGGGCCGCGACTGGGCCTTCCTGCGCGACCTCATCGATGCGATCGAGGTGATGCTGGCGCGCAGTGACCTCGACATCGCGGCGCGTTACGAGGCCTTGGCGGGCGAGGGCGCGGGCGAAGCCGCGGGTGCCGGTTTCGCGCAGCGCCTGCGCGAGGAACATGCGCTCGCCGTCGAGATGGTGCTGCTCATCAAGGAGCAGCAGGGCCTGCTCGATGGCGACCGTACGCAGCAGCGCGCGCTGCAGCTGCGCAACCCCTACGTCGACCCGATGAACCTGATGCAGGTGGACCTGCTGCGGCGTTGGCGGGCGGGGGGACGGGAAGACCGCGAACTGCTCGATGCGCTGGTCGCGAGCGTGAGCGGCATCGCCCAAGGGCTGCAGAGCAACGGGTGAGGGGGCGCCTGGGTCGGGCGATCATGCCAATGCCCATGCCTCCGCCCGCTCCACCAGCCCGCCTCACTGTCGGGGTGGGTCGGCGTCCTCGCTGAGCGGATCCTCTTCGAGCGCCGCCTCGGCGGGATCCTCGAGGCTCTCGAACTGTCCGCGGTTGACCGCCCAGAAGAACGCCCAGACCGCGACACCGACCAGCAGCAGCGACAACGGGATCAGCAGATAGATGCTGTTCATCGGCGATGCTCCCGGTCGGCGGCGCCTGCGTCGAGCGACCGCCGCGCGTTGAAGACGACCAGCAGCGAGGACAGCGACATCCCGAGGGCGGCGGCCCACGGGGGCATGAAACCGAGCGCCGCGAGCGGGACCGCCGCGAGGTTGTAGCCCGCCGCCCAACGCAGGTTCTGGCGCACGCGCTGCAGGGCGTTGCGCGCCACGCGGACAGCGACCGGCAAAGCGGCCAACGAATCGCGCAGCAGCAGCAGGTCGCCCGCCGCTTGGGCGATCGGCGATCCGCGACCCATCGCCATCGAGACGTCGGCGGCCGCGAGCACCGGACCGTCGTTGATGCCATCGCCGACCATCAGCACGCGGTGCCCTGCGGCTTGCGCCGCACGCACCCGGGCGAGCTTGTCGGCAGGTGTCATGCCGCCCTCGGCGTCGGCGAGTCCGAGCGATGCGGCGATGTCTGCCACGGTCTGCGGACGATCGCCGCTCGCGATCCGCACCTCAAGTCCGGCCTGCTGCAGTGCGCGGACAGTGTCGGCGGCGTCCGGGCGCAAGGCATCTCGGATCTCGAACCTCGCGCTGCGGCCGTCATCACTTGCGAGCCACACGCCGGCACCGAGGTCGTCGTCCGCCACGGCCGTCGACAGGCCGCGCACGAAGGCGGGCTTGCCGATGCGCCACACATGCCCCTGCACCGTACCCTGCAGGCCGAATCCGGCGGTCTCATGGGCATCCGGACAGTCGATGGCCGGATCGGCATGGTCGCGGAAGGCGAGCGCGATCGGGTGGGGCGAACCGCGCTCGAGCGCGGCCGCGATGGCGAGGGCGTGATGGCGGGTGAACGGCTCCGGCGATGCGCCCGTCGACACCTCCACGCGCGATGCCTCGCCGTACGATGCCTCGACGCACGATACCTCGACCCGCGTCACCTCGGGACGGCCGACCGTCAAGGTGCCGGTCTTGTCGAGCAGCACGCTGTCGACCGTCGCGAGGCCCTCTACGGCGTCCGCCCGAACCACCAACACGCCCTCCCGGGCCAAGCGTGCGGTGGCGGCTGCGATCGCCACGGGTGTCGCCAGCGACAGCGCGCAGGGACAGGTCGCGACCAGCACGGCGAGCACCGCGGGCATCGCCATGGACGGGTCGACGTACAGCCAGACGATCCCCACCAGTGCGGTCAACACCAGCACCCGCAGCACGAACCAGGAGGCCATGCGCTCGGCGGCGATCCCGAGGCGTGGCCGCTCGCCTTGCGCGCGCTCGAGCAGCCGCACGAGGCCGTGCAGCGTCGATTCGTCCACGCGGCGCGCGGCGCGCATCGTGAAGGTGGCGCCGGCGTTGGTCGAGCCTCCGAGCAAGGCGTCTCCGGCGCCGCGGCGGCAAGGCACGGACTCTCCCGTGACCAGCGATTCATCGATCAGGGCGATGCCGTCGATGACCGATCCGTCGACGGGGATGACGGCGCCGCTGGCCACCCGCAGCAGGTCGCCTTCGACCACCGAGGCCAGCGGCGCGCGTGCCACCGCCCCCGTCACGGCGTCGATCCGCTGCACGGTGGCGGGCAGGGACCGCGCGAGGGCTTCAGTGATGCTGGCGGCCTGGTGGCGGCCGCGCATCTCGATGTATCGCCCCGACAGCAGGAACAGGATGAACATCGCGACCGAATCGAAGTAGACCTCACCCGTGCCGCGCATCGTGTTGAACGCGCTCGCGCCGTAGGCGAGCAGCAGCGCGAGCGAGACCGTGACATCCATGCCGAGCACGCGTCGTCGCAGGTCCTGCAGTCCGCCATGCAGGATCGGAGCCCCCGAATAGAAGAGCACCGGCGTCGCGATCAGCAGGCAGGTCCAACGCAGGTATTCGGCGATCTTCGGGTCGATCCCCTGCAGCGCGCCCGCCCAAAGCCCCGCGGCGTACATCATCAACTGCATCGCACCGATGGCCGCGAGCCCGATCCGCTTGAGCGCGGCGCGCCGCTCGAGTTTCTGCGCGGCCGCCGCCGCGTCGCCGATCAAGGGCACGGGACGGAAGCCGGTCGCAGCGACGCGCCGGAGGATCGCGCCGAGATCGGTGCGGCCCGGCTCCCAAGAGACCGAGACCCGCCCGTGGGCGACGTTGACCTCGGATCGTCGTACGCCCGGAAGCTCATCGAGGGCGCGCCGGATGCTGCGCGCGCAGTTCGCGCAGTGGATGCCCTCGGCCATGAAGACGGCATGACCCTCGCCACCAGACTCGCTGGTCCAGTGGCCCTCCAAGAGCGGTCGTGCGGCCGATGCGGTCATCGTCGGGATCCGCTCATCGTGTCAATGACCGAGACGCACGGAGCGGGCAGGGGTCTCGAGCCGCCCGCGCAGCCGCCAGGCGTCGCCCTCGAGTTGCAGCAGCCAGCGTGAGGCGGGCAGTGCATCGGTGCGGCCTTCGTAGCGGCCAGCGACGCCGCTCGGCCGCAGCGTCAGGCTGCGATCGGCATCGGGGCGCGTCGCATGCGTCAAATGCAACCGCAGACCGGCATCGTCCGGGGTGTCGGGCGCTGTCGCGGTTCGGTCGCGGCGCGTGACCTGCGCGACGATCCTTCCGTCGGCAGCGATGTCGAGCGTCACGCCGAGGCCGAGCGCGCGCGCGCGCTCGGATCGGGCAAGGTCCTGGTCGAGGGTGGCGCCTTCCCACGCGTAGCGGGCCGGGAGCCGTGGCTCCGCGCCGCCGTAGGCGAGGAACAAGGTGGCGGCGCTCGCGAGGATGGTGGCGGCCGGGATGCCGATCATGGCCCACAAGGCGGGATTCGGACGGCTGACTTGAGAGGCCGTGGCTTCGCGATCGGTGATGTCGGGGTCGAGACGGGTGGCCATGGGTCAGTCCCTCGGTGCGAAAAAACGGGCCTCGGCGCGCGCCGTCAGTCCCGGGTCATCGGTGGCGGTGATGGCGAAATGGAGTTCGGTCGACGGATCGGCATCGGTCCAGGCGTCGCGCCGCACGCGTACCGCGGCGTTGAAGACCTCGCCCGGGGCGACCGTGAAGCGCGGCGCGGCGGGGTCGAGACGGTAGATCGCCGGACGGCCGTCCTCATCGTGCTCCTCATCGTCGCCGGTCTCGATCGTCACGAGGAAATCGTGCGGCGCGCCGTCCTTGTTCATGATCTTGAGGAGGTAGACGTTCTCGATCTCGCCGGATCCGAGCGTGCGAAAGAGCGTGTTGCGGTCATGCAGCACATTGAGGGCGACCGGCTTGCGCATCACGAGTGCGGCGACGAAGCCCGCGAACAGCAGCGCGAGCAGGGCGCCATAGACGATGACCCTCGGTCGCAGCACGCGCTTGCCCCGGTGTTGCAGGGCGTTTTGCGTGTCGTAGCGGACGAGGCCGCGTGCATAGCCCATGCGGTCCATCACCCCATCACAGGCGTCGATGCAGGCGGCGCAGGCGATGCACTCGTACTGCAGGCCTTTGCGGATGTCGATGCCGGTCGGGCAGACCTGCACGCAGAGCGTGCAATCGGTACAGTCGCCGAGGCCCGCGGTCCGCGGGTCCGTGCTGCGCCGACGTCCGCCGCGCGGCTCGCCGCGCTCCGCATCGTAGGTGATGATGAGCGTGTCCTTGTCGAACATCGCGCTCTGGAAGCGCGCGTAAGGGCACATGTACTTGCAGACCTGCTCGCGCAGGAACCCCGCATTGCCGTAGGTCGCGAAGCCGTAGAACAACAGCCAGAAGGTCTCCCAAGGGCCGAGCGCGAGGGCGAGCGTCCGTGAGGCGAGCTCGGTGATCGGCGTGAAGAAGCCGACGAACGTGAAACCGGTCCAGAGCGCGAACACGATCCAGAGCAGTTGCTTGGCGCCCTTGCGCAGCCACTTCTCGCCGGTCCATGGACCGGCGTCGAGCTTCATGCGGCGGCTGCGCTCGCCCTCGGTGACCCGCTCGAGCCACAGGAACACTTCGGTCCAGACCGTCTGCGGGCAGGCATAGCCGCACCACAGACGCCCGGCGATCGCGGTGAAGAAGAACAGGCTGAGCGCCGCGATGACGAGCAGCCACGCGAGGAAGATGAAGTCCTGGGGCCAGAGTGTCAGGCCGAAGAGGTGGAACTGCCGCGCGGGCAGGTCGAACAGGAGCGCCTGCCTGTCGTTCCATCGCACCCAAGGCAAGAGGTAGAAGAGGCCCAACAGCACCCATGCGGCCGTGATGCGCAACCGCGTGAAATGCCCGGAGACCTCGCGCGGATAGACCTTTTGGTGCGGTGCGTAGTACGACTCTTCGTCGGCCGGGGCGGTGGGTGCGGGGTCGTTCATGGCGGAGGGGTGCGCAGCAGCCAGGCCGTGAGTCCGGCAGCCAGCGCGCAAAAGCTCCAGAAAAACAGGAAACCGACGCTGTAGAGGGCGGTGCGCCCGGGGGCAGTGTCGGTGGGCTGCAGCAGGGCGACCACGGGCGCCGGGTCCACGAAGGCGAAGAACAGCAAGGTGGCGAGACTCGCGGCGAGGAACGAGCACCACAGCGCCGTCAGCCACGCGCGGCCGGGCGGTTCGGCGCGATCCGCCGACGACTCGACCGGCAGGCCGGCCCGATCAGGGCTATCGGGCGGCGACCGCACGGCGGGTCTCACCGAGGCTGAGGACATAGGCAGCGAGCAAGCGTGTGCGGGTGTCGCCGAGGCGAGCCTCCTGCGCGGGCATGTTGTTCTGGCGACCGAGCGCGATCGTCTCGCGGATCCTCGTTTCCGAGCCGCCGTGCAGCCAGATGCCGTCCGTGAGGTTCGGCGCTCCGACCGCCATGTTGCCGCGGCCATCCGTCCCGTGGCAGGCCATGCAGTACATCGCGTACTGCGCCTGACCGGCGGCCGCGTCGCCGGACGCGGCCTTGCGACCCGACAGCGTCAACACATAAGCGGTGGTGTCGCGCACACCTGCGTCGCCGAGCACCTCCTGCCAGGGCGCCATGATGCCCATGCGCCCTTGCGCGATGGACGTGCGGACGGTCTCCGCGTCGCCGCCCCACAGCCAGTCAGCATCGGCCAGGTTGGGGAAGCCGGTAGCACCCCGGGCGTCGGAGCCGTGGCAGGCGGCGCAGTGGTTGGCGAAGAGGTTGCGGCCGATGGCGATCGCGGCGGGATCCCCGGCGAGTTCGAGCGGATCGCGCCCCGCGAAGCGTCCGAGGATGGCCTGCGCCCGCTTTTCCTGTTGCGCCTGCATCTGCTCCCACTGCTTGACCTGGCTCCAGCCGAGCGCGCCGCGGAAGTTGCCGAGCCCCGGGTAGAGGGCGACGTACACCACGGCGAAGAGCACGCTCAGCACGAACAGCCACAGCCACCACCGTGGCAGCGGGTTGTTGTACTCGCGCAGGTCACCGTCCCAGACATGGCCCGTGGTGTCGGTGGTGCGGCCGGCCTCGCCGCGGCGCTTGCGCATCCACACGAGCAACCCGATCGCGGCGACCGTGTTGAGCACCGTGAGCACGACGATGAAAGCGGATACTGCGGGACTCATCACTTGTCCTCCTCGAGGGGCAGGCGGGCGGCGTCGTTGAAGCGGTCGCGGCGACGGCGGCTCCAGGCCCAGGCGCACACGCCGATGAAGCCGAGCATGGCGAACAGCGTGGCAAGACCGCGCAGGGTGCCGAGGGTGCTCTCGTCCATGATCACTTCCATCCCTGCGAGGCGGTGCCGAGGCCCTGCAGATAGGCGATCAGCGCGTCCATCTCGGTCTTGCCCTCGACCGCCGAGGGTGCTGCGACGATCTCCGCGTCCGTATACGGCACGCCCACCTTGCGCAGGGCCGCCATCTTGCGCGGCGTGAGCGACGCCTCGATCTTCCGCTCCTCCAGCCACGGGTAGCCCGGCATGTTGGACTCGGGGACCAAGTCACGCGGGTTGATGAGGTGCAGGCGCTGCCACTCGTCGCTGTACTTGCCGCCGACCCGCGCGAGGTCCGGCCCTGTACGCTTGGAACCGAACTGGAACGGGTGGTCGTACACCGACTCCCCGGCGAGCGAGTAGTGACCATAACGTTCCGTCTCGCCGCGCAAAGGCCGGATCATCTGCGAATGACAGACATAGCAGCCTTCGCGGATATAGACATCCCGGCCTTCCAGCTGTAGCGCCTCGTAGGGCTTGACCCCGGGCGCCGGCTGCGTGACCTCCTTCGACAGCGTGAGGGGGATGATCTCGACCAACCCGCCGACGCTGATCACGATGGCGACCAGCACCCCGAGCAGGCCGATGTTCTTCTCGACGATCTCGTGCTTCATGGCAGTCCCTCAGGCCGGCTGCGGCGCGTGGTGGGTGTCGGTGCCGGCGTCCGGCAGCGGTACCGGTGTCGGTCGCCCCTGCTGGACCGTCTTCACGACGTTGTAGGCCATCAGCAGCATGCCGCCGAACACGAGAAGTCCGCCGACCAGGCGGATCGCGTAGTACGGGTACGTCGCCTTCAGCGCCTCGACGAAGGTGTAGGTGAGCGTGCCGTCCGGATTGGTGGCGCGCCACATCAGGCCCTGCATGACGCCGGCGATCCACATCGAGACCGTGTACAGCACGATGCCGATGGTTGTGGTCCAGAAATGGATGTCGATGAGGCGCATGCTCCACATCTCGCGCCGGCCGTAGAGCCGCGGGATGAGCATGTAGAGCGAGCCCACCGAGATCATCGCGACCCAGCCGAGCGCACCGGAGTGCAC
>JBIIVD010000054.1:0-12383 GCA_044339635.1 Steroidobacteraceae bacterium
TTCCCGTGGCGCGTGCACCAGAACTACCTGAGGGACCTCATCGTGACCCGATACAGCCGCCTCGAAGATCCCGCCCTGCATTTCCGCCGCAAAAAAGGAGCGAACTGATGGCCCGTCTCGACCTGCGCGGCAAGACCGCGATCATCACCGGCGCGGGCAGCGGCATCGGCCGCGCGCTCGCGATGGGCCTCGCCGCCCGCGGCTGCCATCTCGCGCTCGCGGACATCCGCCCTGCGACACTCGAGCCGCTCGCCGCCGAACTCGCGCCGCGCGGGCTGCGCCTCTCCTGCCACACGCTCGATGTCGCCGACCGCGACCAGGTCGCCGCCTTCCCGGAGGTCGTCGCCGCCGCGCATCCGAGCGTGGATCTGCTCTTCAACAATGCGGGCGTCGCGCTCGCCGGCCGCTTCGACGAAGTGAGCGAGCAGGACTTCGAGTGGCTGCTGTCGATCAACTTCCACGGCCTCGTGCGCATGACGCGCGCGTTCCTGCCGACGCTCAAGCAGCGGCCGCAGGCGCATCTCGTCAACATCGCGAGCCTCTTCAGCCTCGTCAGTCCCGCCGGTCAGACCGCCTACTGCTCGAGCAAATTCGCCGTGCGCGGGTTCAGCGATGCGCTGCGGCACGAACTTGAAGGGTCGACCGTCGGCGTCAGTGTGGTGTGCCCGGGCGGGGTCGCGACCCGCATCGCGGTGGATGCGCGCGTCGGGCATGCCGTCGACACGGCGGCGTTGCAGACCGACCTGCGGCGCGCCGCCAAGCTCCTGAGCCTGCCCCCCGAGAAAGCCGCGGAAACCATCCTTCGGGGCGTCGAGCGGCGCAAGCCGCGCATCCTCGTCGGCAACGACGCCAAGGTCGGCGCCTTCCTCGAACGCCTGATGCCCATCGGCTACTACCGCCTGATGCGCGGCTTGTTGGGAGACTGAGGCATGACCGCCCTCGCCGTCCTCGCGGCGCTCTGCGTGCTCGGGCTGCTCGGAGCGGCTGCGCTCACCACCCGGCTCGCGCGACGCGCGGAGGCCGCCCTGCCGCCCGCCGGCCGGTTCATCGAGGTCCCGGGCGCGCGCCTGCACGTGGTCGAGGCCGGCGAGCTGCGCGATGGCCGGACGCCGATCCTGATGTTGCACGGGCTCGCCGGGCAACTGCACCACTTCCGTTATTCTTTGGTGGACGCGCTCGCAGAGGAGACCCGCGTGGTGGCGGTCGACCGTCCGGGTTCGGGCTATTCGACGCGTGAGCCGGGTCGCGCGACGGCGCTCGAAGACCAGGCCGATGCGATCGCCGCGCTGATGGAACGCCTCGGCTTCGAGCGCGCGCTGCTCGTGGGGCATTCCTTGGGCGGCGCCTTGTCGCTCGCCGTGGCGTTGCGTCACCCGACCCGTGTCGCGGGCCTCGCGCTGCTCGCGCCCCTGACGACGATGCCGGGCGGCTCGCCCGAGGTCTTCCGCAGCTTGCAGGTGCCACCGGCCCTGCGCAGCCTGATCGCCCGCACCGTCGCGATCCCGGCCTTCGTCTCGCGGCGCGAAGCCCTGATGCGCCTCGTCTTCGGCCCGGAAGACGCGCCGGGCGACTACGCGCGCCGCGGAGGTGGCCTGCTGTCGCTGCGGCCACAGCAGTTCCAGTCCGCCGCCGAGGACTACGCAGCCGTCCCGCGCAGCCTGATGGCGCTCGAGGCCCGCTATGGCGAACTTGCACGCGAGCCCGCCGCGCCCCTGCCCATCGCGGTCTTGTATGGCCGCGAGGACCGGGTGCTCGACTACCGACCGCAGGGCGAGGGCTTCATCGCGCGCGTGCCGCACGCCCGCCTGGAACTCGTCACGGGGGGACACATGCTGCCCGTCACGCAGCCCGCACGCTGCGCCGAGTTCATCCGTCGCGCGGCAGGGCTTGCATGACGCCGACGCGTCGCATCGTCGCCCTCGTCGTGACGGTGGTCGCGGGGGCTGTCGTAGGCATCGGCAGCGCTTGGCTCTGGCTCACGCGGACCGACCCGGCAGGCACTCGCGTCGGACCCTGGCTCGTCAACCTCGAAGCGGGCAGCAGCGATGCCTCGATGTACACCCGCGCGCGCATCGCACTCAAGGCGCTGCTCGCGCTCGACCGCCGCGAGACGCTCTATTACGTGGCCGACCGGGACGACGCGGGACGGCCGCTGCGTTCACGCTGCCGGTATCTCATCAGCGGCAGCATCCCGTCGGCGCGTTGGTGGAGCCTCACCGCCTATGCCGATGACATCTTCCTGTTCCCGGATACCCAACAGCGCTACAGCGTCAGCGGCGAAAACCCGACCCTGAAGGCCGTGGGCCGTTTCAGCGCGGTCACGGGCCCCGAGACACCCGTCAGCGGCGCCCTCGCCTGGATCCCGACACCGGGCGACCGCGGCCTCATCCTCACGCTGCGGCTCTACAACCCAGGCCCCGCATTACAGGCGGACCCTGGCGCATTGTCGGCACCGCGCATCGAGCGACAGGGTGACTGCCCATGAGCGCGTGGCTGGCGAAGCCCTGGCAGCGAGGGCTCGCGCTCGGCCTTGTCGTCGCCGTGCTCATGCACCTGCTCACGGTATGGGCTGTGCCGCGTCTCATCATGCGCGAGGCGATGGCGCGCATCGCGCAAGAGACCACCGCCCAACCGGCACCGCAGGCGGCCACCGGCGTCTATCTGCCCCCGCCCACCGACCACACGCAGCGGCGCATCGTCATGCCGAGCCCGGACCTGCTGTATGCGACCTGCGCCCTCGACCTCTCGAAAGGACCGGTGCGCATCACGGCCGAGATCGCCCATCCGCGGTATTGGTCGGTGGCGCTCTATGGCGCCAACTCCGACAATTTCTTCGTGGTGAACGACCGCTCGGCCGCGGTGCGCTCTTCCAAGGCGTCCGACCTCGACCTCAAGGTCGTCCCACCGGGCGTCGATAACGACACGACGGCCGCAGCCGGCGGATCGACGGTGGTCGAAGCCCCGACCCGCAAGGTGCTGCTCTTGATGCGGCTCTTGGTGACCGACGACCCGGCGGACCTCGCGCTCGCCCAAGTCGCCCGGTCCACGCTGCGCTGCGGCGTATCGCCGCCCTAGGATCACCCTGAGTCCATGTCGAGATGGACCTCGGAAACTCATGATACGTTTACGTTTTTCCCGTATTTAGAATTAGTCTAAGTACCTGATACACTGGTCCGGTCAACTTCAACCCTCAGGGAGACACCTGATGATCCGCAAATCGATCACCGCATTGCTCGCCACCGCGACCCTCGTCGCTGCGGCAGCGACGCCCGGCACGGCGACCGCCGCCGGCACGAACACGTCCAACCAGTTCTGGTGGCCGGAGCGCCTCGACCTCGCGCCCCTGCGTCAGCACGCCCCCGCCTCGAACCCGATGGGCGCCGAGTTCAATTACGCTGCCGAGTTCCAGAAGCTCGACCTCGTGGCCGTCAAGAAGGACATCGAGGCGCTGATGCGCAACTCGCAGGACTGGTGGCCGGCCGACTACGGCCACTATGGTCCGTTCTTCATCCGCATGGCCTGGCACAGCGCCGGCACCTATCGCCTGGGCGATGGCCGCGGCGGTTCCGACGGCGGCCAGCTGCGCTTCGAGCCGCTCAACAGCTGGCCCGACAACGTCAACCTCGACAAGGCCCGCCGCCTGCTGTGGCCGGTCAAGCAGAAGTACGGCAAGGCGCTCTCCTGGGCCGACCTGATGGTGCTCACGGGCAACGTCGCGCTCGAGTCGATGGGCTTCAAGACCTTCGGCTTCGCCGGCGGCCGCGCGGACGACTGGGAAGCGGACCTCGTGTACTGGGGCCCCGAGCGCAAGTTCGGCGCCGATGAGCGCTACACGGGCGATCGCAAGCTCGCCAAGCCGCTCGCCGCCGTGCAGATGGGCCTCATCTACGTGAACCCGGAAGGCCCGAACGGCAAGCCGGACCCGATCGCCGCCGCGCGCGACATCCGCGAGACCTTCGGCCGCATGGCGATGAACGACGAAGAGACCGTCGCGCTGATCGCGGGCGGCCACACCTTCGGCAAGGCGCACGGCGCGCACAAGCCCGAGAACTGCGTCGGCGCCGATCCTGCCGCAGCCGGCCTCGAGGAGCAGGGCTTCGGCTGGAAGAACAAGTGCGGTACCGGCAAGGGCGCCGACACCGTGACCAGCGGCCTCGAGGGCGCCTGGTCGGCGAACCCGATCGCTTGGACGACGCAGTACCTCGACAACCTCTTCACCTTCGAGTGGGAGCAGTCGAAGAGCCCGGCGGGCGCCATCCAGTGGGTGCCGACCGACAAGGGCGCGTGGAACCTCGTGCCGGATGCGCACGACCCGACCAAGCGCCATCCGCCGATCATGTTCACGACCGACCTGTCGATGAAGATGGATCCGGAGTACCGCAAGATCGCCGAGCGCTTCCGCGCCAACCCGGACCAGTACGCCGACGCCTTCGCGCGCGCGTGGTTCAAGCTCACGCACCGTGACTTGGGCCCCCGCTCGCGCTACCTCGGCTCGATGGTGCCGAAGGAAGTGGTGGTCTGGCAGGACCCGATCCCGGCGGTGGATCATGCGCTCATCGACGCTGCGGACATCGCGCAGCTGAAGTCCCGCATCCAGGGTTCGGGCCTCGGCATCGCCGAGCTCGTGCGCACCGCTTGGGCCTCGGCGTCCAGCTTCCGCGGCACGGACATGCGTGGCGGCGCCAACGGCGCCCGCGTGCGCCTCGCACCGCAGAAGGACTGGGCGGCGAACGATCCCGCCGAGCTCACCAAAGTATTGGCGAAGCTCGAGGCGATCCAGCAGGACTTCAACCGCGCGCAGGGGCGCTCGGGCAAGAAGGTCTCGCTCGCCGACCTGATCGTGCTCGGCGGCGCCGCGGGGATCGAGCAGGCGGCGCGCCAGGGCGGCCAGAGCGTCACCGTGCCGTTCAAGCCCGGTCGCATGGACGCCTCGCAGGCGCAGACCGATGTCGCCTCGTTCGTGCCCATGGAGCCGACAGCCGACGGCTTCCGCAACTACTACTCGACGACGAGCCGCCTGTCGCCGGCGGAGATGCTGGTCGACCGTGCCAACCTTCTGCGCCTCAGCGTCCCTGAGATGACGGTGCTGGTGGGCGGCATGCGTGCGCTCGGCGCCAACCAGGGCGGCAACCGCCATGGCGTGCTGACCTCGCGCCCCGGCACCCTCAGCAACGACTTCTTCGTCAACCTGCTCGACATGTCGACGCAGTGGTCGAAGTCGCCGACCGAGGGCCTCTACGAAGGTCGTGACCGCAAGAGCGGCGCCGCGAAGTGGACCGCCACCCCGGTGGACCTCATCTTCGGCTCGCACTCCGAGCTGCGCGCCATCGCCGAGGTCTATGCCGCCAACGACGGCAACACGAAGTTCACCAAGGACTTCGTGGCCGCGTGGAACAAGGTGATGGAGCAAGACCGCTTCTGATCGATCCGGCCGCCGCGCCCCGACGTGGGCGCGGCGGATCGGGCGCCGATCAGAGGGCTGCCCACCCGACAGTGCGCGGTCTCCACCCTCCGGTCACGCCATCGAACTCGCCACAGTCATGGTGGGACGCCGTCACGCCCTTGCGTTGTTCCATGAACAGCATCAACCGGACAAGGTCACCGAGATACGCGTCATCCACGCCATGAGCGTGGCGATCGGGGACTGCGGCGATCAACACACCCTCAGCGCTCCTCAGTCTGCCATCGCAGGCGAAGGACTTCGAAAGCGGCTTCAGCCCGCGAGACGGCGCTGCGGATGCACAGGCCATGTCGCGGAGCACCTCGTAGCCGTTGGTCGGCTCGCGCGACGCCGACGCCATCGCGATCACGCTGCAATGGCGATCCCAGTGATGTGCGGGCGCCAGTGGGGCGTATCCCCTCCACTCGAATGTCTGGCGCAGGAATCCGTGACGAGCCGTCGCTTCAGGCGAACAGACCGCCTCCCGCAGTTCACGATAGGCGATCGGCGCGACGGCGCCATCCTCGCGGACCGGTTCCTCTGGCACCCATTCGTTGAGACGGTCCCGAGGATAGCCGTAGCGCCCGTAAGTGGCCCTGTGCCGGACCCGGTAACACGGGTCATCAGCGCCTGACAGAGGCTCCTGCGCGGGCGGCAACGAGGCGTCCCAATCCCATCGGGAGCGCGTTGCCCCAGCTGGCTCCAACACGAACGATGGGATCGCTGCCGCCGTCGCGGAGGCCTCGATGCGCTCGCTCCGGAGGTATCGCGTCCACCCGAGCGCGACGGACAGCATAACGAGGAGGATGGTCGTCGCCTTCATGTTCTACCCCGCCCTCACCCGCCAGCCGCGCGCCGCGGGCTCGAAGGTCCAACGGATCTTGCCTGCGCCCGCCGCCGAACGCACCGACGGCCCGAAGCGGCGCAGATCGACAGGTTTGCCGAGATGCTGCAGACAAAGCGCGCGCAGCAGCAGGTCCGCAGGTCCCGGCATCGCGGTCTTCCCCGTTTCCCACCGGGCCAGGGTCTGCTCGGTGGCCCCGAGCAGTCCTGCGAGCTCACGCTGTGTGCAACCCATGAGCTCACGCAGGAACCGGATCTCCGCACCGGAGAGCCCGCTGGGACGCGCACGGGCGATCTGCTCGCCGATGGCCTCGTGAAGCCCATCCAGGTCGTGGAACACCACCCCGGCGCCGTACCCGGTCTCGACGCGCTCGAAACCGTCAGCGAGGTAGACCCCCTCGAGCCCGCCGAAGGTATACCGGAATGGTGCGGCCGACTTGGCGCTGCGTTTCGTGCTGTCGTGCTTCATCGGCCGTCCTCCCATTCCGCCGTGACCAGGATGAGGACACCGCGCGCGGCGATGACCGTGACTACACCCGCCGTCCGCCCGCCCTCGAGCCGTCGCACCACCTTGACCCGCCAATCACCCGGGATATGCGCCCTGACCGGATCGTCCTCGATCTCACCGTCGCGCAGGATGCGCAAAACATCGAGAGTCGATATCCCGCGCTCGACCATCCGCTGCTGGATGTGGTCGGTCCAGACGAGTGTCCTGCTGTCGGATGCGAGCTCGCGCACCCGCTTCCGCGCGATGCCGGCGGTGAGCCGCCAAGCGGCGACGCTGCCTTTGTCGTGCCGGACCATAGCCTATCATATTGATAGGTTGCCGGGAAAGCCCAGCAGTGAATCTGGCCAAATCCGGCCCGAATGCGATGTGCTGCGCGGATCGGCGCAGACCGACGCCTCAGCCCGCCCCGCCCTGCAGCATCTTGTGGACCTGGTAGGTCATGATGCAGAGGAACGCGAGCAGCAGCAGGTAATTCCCTGCATACCGCAGCCGGTCCGCGCGCGACGCCTCGTAGTAGCGCGGGTTGTCCTCCGGCACTTCGCCGCGCCACGCGGCCTTGATCCCCCGCCATACGGTGGGCGCGAGCAAGACGAGCACCAGCAGGAACATCGGGCTCGGGATCCAGAGGAAGATGCCGACGAGGATCGGCGCGCCGAGCAGCCAGATCTTGGGCGAGAGGATCGCGACGATGCGGCCGCCGTCGAAGGGCGTCACCGGCACGAGGTTGAAGAGGTTGAGGACCAGGCCCGCGTAGGCGATGGCGATGAGCAGCCGGCTGTCCGTCCCGAGCCCCGCGAACAGCACCGCCAGCGCCGCCGCCGTGCCGACGAACGGACCCGCAAAAGCGATGCGCGCCTCCTGCGCCACCGACAGCGGCGCGTCCTTGAGCTCGACCCACGCTCCGACGAAAGGGATGAAGGTCGGCGCGCCGACGTCGAGCCCAAGCCGCCGCGCCGACACGAAGTGCCCCATCTCGTGCGCGAACAGCAGCGCCACCACGCCCACCGCGTACCACGGCCCGAACACGAAGGCGTAGGCCACCACGGAGATGAGCATCGTGCCGCCCGTCTTGATGAGAGGGCCGAGCTTGGCGGCGTTGAGGATCAGCAGCAGGGTCTTGATCATTACCCTGATCATGCCCCGAGAGGGATGGTGCCCGGAATAGGATTCGAACCTACGACCTACGCATTACGAATGCGCCGCTCTACCAACTGAGCTATCCGGGCCCGGAAGGGCTGCGAATCTTAAACGCGTCGCAGCCGGATGAAAAGTTCGATGCCGGCGTATTCGGTCCCCGGCGGCGGGGGCGGCAGCTGGTCGAAGCGCACGGCGGTGTGCGGGAGGTCGGTGAGCGCGCCGGTCTCGAGGTCCTGGAAGTGGTAGTGCGGCTCGGTGTTCGAGTCGAACCACGCGCGGTCGCCGTCCACGGCGAGTTGGCGGATCACGCCACGCTCAGCGAAGAGGTTGAGGGTGTTGTAGACGGTCGCCTTGGAGACTCGGGCGCCTTCGGCGCGCAGCCGATCGAGGATCTGCTCGGCCGTCAGGTGCTGGGGCGCGACCAGCAGCAACGAGGCGACCTTCAGGCGCTGCGCCGTCGGCTGGATGCCGCAGGCCCGCAGGCGCTCGGCGACGGTCATGGAGGCCGGAATCATGGGTGGGATTATAGGGCAACCGACGGGAAAAACGCCTAGCCCCCCGGCGTCAAGCCGTGTCAGACCGCGTCAGGCCCGCTCAGGACCCGCTGGGGCGGGCGAACCGCAGTTCTCGCGGTAGCGCGAACACCACATGCTCTTCGCGTCCTGCGAGCTCCTGCGGGCGCTCGACGCCCCACTCGCCCAAGCGGTCGATCACCTCTTTCACCAGCACCTCGGGGGCCGAGGCGCCCGCCGTCAGGCCGATGCACTGGCGGCCCTCCAGCCACTCTCGGCGCAGGTCCCCTGCCCCGTCGATCAGGTAGGACGGGATGCCGGCGCGGACGCCGAGCTCGACCAGGCGGTTCGAATTGGAGCTCGTCACCGACCCGACCACGAGCAGCAGGTCCGCCTCGCGCAGCAGGTCCTTCACGGCGTCCTGGCGGTTCTGGGTGGCGTAGCAGATGTCTTCCTTGCGCGGCGTCGTGAGCCCCGGGAAGCGCCGCTGCAAGGTGGCGACGATCTCGGCGGTGTCATCGACCGAGAGCGTGGTCTGGGTGACGAAGGCGAGCCGCGCGGGGTCGGGGACCTCGAGCGCCTCGGCATCCGCCACGGACTCGACCAGCCGGATGCGGCCGCCCTGGGAGGCATCGAAGCGCCCGAGCGTGCCTTCCACCTCCGGGTGGCCGTCGTGACCGATCAGCACCACGTCGCGGCCCTCGCGGGCGTAGCGGCGCACCTCCATGTGGACCTTGGTGACGAGCGGACAGGTGGCGTCGAACACCTCGAGGTCGCGCCGCTTCGCCTCGTCCTCGACGGCCTTCGAGACGCCGTGCGCGGAGAAGATGACCGTGGCGCCGTCCGGCACCTCGTCGAGCTCGCGCACGAACACCGCGCCCATCGTGCGCAGCCGCTCGACGACATGGCGGTTGTGGACGACCTCGTGGCGCACGTGGATGGGCGCGCCGTAGAGCTCGATCGCGCGCTCGACGATGTCGATGGCGCGGTCGACACCGGCGCAGAAGCCGCGGGGGTTGGCGAGGCGCAGTTTCATGCCGCGCCACGCGCGCGCTCGCGCCGCCACTCGAAGAAGGCGTCCAGGATCATCAGGCCTGCGCCGACCGTGAGCGCCATGTCGGCGATGTTGAACGCCGGGAAATATGCTCCGCCCCAATGCGCGTGGATGAAATCGACCACGAACCCGTGCTCGATGCGGTCGATGACGTTGCCGATCGCGCCGGCGAGGATCAGCGACAGCGCGTACGCGAGCCGCCGCTCGCGCGCCGCGTGCACGCCGCGCAGCCACCAGAGCAGCACCACGCTGACGCCGAGCGCGAGCACGATGAAGAACCAGCGCTGCCACCCGCCCGCCCCGGCGAGGAACGAGAACGCGGCGCCCGGGTTGTGGAAGCGGACGATGTCGAGCACGGGCAACACCGGCGTCGACTGCCCGAGGACGTAGTTCGCCTCGATCCAGCCCTTGCTCACCTGGTCGGCGACGGCGACGAGCGCGGCGAGCGGCAACAGCCGCCACCCGCTCTCGCGCACCGGCGGCATCGCCGCCGCCGCGGCGCCCTGCTCCGGGGCCCCGCTCATGCGTAGCGCCGGACTTCGCCCGGCCCGTCGATGTTGCTGACACAGCGGCCGCAGAGCTCGGGGTGCGCGGCATGCGTGCCGACATCCTCGAGGCGATGCCAGCAGCGCACGCATTTCTTTGCGGTCGTCGGCGTCACACGCACGGTGACCGCCTCGGCGCCCGGCACCGCGACCACCTCGGCCGCGGAGGTGATGAGGAAGAAGCGCAGTTCGTCGCCGAGCGCCGACAGGCCGGCATGGGCGGCGGGCGGACACTCGATCCGTACCTCGGCCTCGAGCGGGGCGCCGATCTCGCCCGCGGCACGCAGCCGCTCGAGCTCGCCCGCGACCTGCGTGCGAAGGCCGATCAGGGCCTCCCAGTCGATGCCGTCCGCAGGGATCTCCGGGAAACGGTGCCAGGTGGCGTGGAACACCGAGGCCTCGCGCTTGCCGGGCAAGAAACCCCAGATCTCCTCGGCGGTGAACGAGAGGATGGGCGCGAGCCAGCGCACCATCGCCTCGGCCACATGCCATTGCGCGGTCTGCGCCGAGCGCCGCGCGAGCGACTTCGCGGGCGTGGTGTAGAGGCGGTCCTTGGTGACATCGAGCCAGAGTCCCCCCAAGTCGGCGACGCAGAAGTTGTGGACCTTCTGGTAGATGAGATGGAAATCGAAGCTCTGGTAGGCGGCGCGGATCTCGTCCTGCAAGGCGGCCGCCCGACCGAGCGCCCAACGGTCGAGCGCGACCATGTCGGCGGGCGCGACGGCATCGGCCACCGGGTCGAAGCCCGCGAGGTTGCCAAGCATGAACCGCACGGTATTGCGGATGCGGCGGTAGGAGTCCGCCATGCGCTTCAGGATCTCGTCGGAGACGGCGATCTCGTTGGCGTAGTCGGTGGAGGCCACCCACAGGCGCAGCACATCGGCACCGAGCGTCGCCGTGACCTTCTGCGGGTCGATGACGTTGCCCAAGGATTTGGACATCTTGCGGCCCTTGTCGTCGACCGTGAAGCCGTGGGTGAGCACGGCCTTGTAGGGCGCACGGCCGTCCAAGGCCTCGGACATCAGCAGCGACGAATGGAACCAGCCGCGGTGCTGGTCGGAGCCTTCGAGATAAAGGTCGACCGGCGCCGCCACCTCGGGTCGCGCGGTGCCGACGCAATGGAACGACAGGCCGGAGTCGGCCCAGACGTCCATCACGTCGTTGACCTTGTCGTAGTCGGCCGCCTCATCGCCCAAGAGCTCGGCGGGATCGAGCGCGAACCAGGCCTCGATGCCGCCCTGCTCCACACGCGCCGCGGCCGCCTCGATGAGTTCCTGCGTGCGCGGATGCAGCGCGCCCGTGACCTTGTGGACGAAGAGCGGGATGGGCACGCCCCAGATGCGCTGGCGCGAGATGCACCAGTCGGGACGGTTGGCGATCATGCCGGTGATGCGCTGTTCGCCCCATGCGGGCGTCCACGCGACGCCCGGGATGTCGCGCAGCGCGCCCGCGCGCAGCCCCGCCTGCTCCATGCTGATGAACCACTGCGGCGTGGCGCGGAAGATCACCGGTGTCTTGTGGCGCCAGCAATGCGGGTAGGAGTGGCGATACGGCGCCTGCGCGACGAGCGTACCGCTCTCGGTCATCATCTCGCGCAACCGCTCACCCGCCGCATCGAGGCCGAGCCCTTCGACGAAGGGCGTGCCGGGCAGGTAGCGCCCGTCACCGCCCACCGGGTTCACGACCGGCAGCTTGTAGCGCTGGCCGACGATGAAATCGTCCTGGCCGTGCGCGGGCGCCGTGTGCACGGCCCCGGTGCCGGCCTCGAGCGTGACGTGCTCGCCCAGGATCACGGGGACCTGCTTGTCGAGGAACGGATGCCGCAGCGCGAGCCCCTCGAGCGCCTCGCCCTTGAAGCGCGCGAGCACCTGTACCGTGGCAGGGTCGACACCGTAGCGCGTGGCGCAATCGGCGACGAGGTCGGCGGCGAGCACCAGCGCGCGTGCGGGCGTGGTGTCGGTAGCCGGCAGTTCCACGAGCGCGTAGTCGATCTCGCCGCCGAGCGCGACCGCCTCGTTGGCGGGCAGCGTCCAGGTGGTCGTCGTCCAGATCACGACCGCAGGGGTCGTCGCCGCCGCGAGCGCCGCGGCAGCGGCCGCACTCGCACCCTGGCCGAGCCCGATGCGCGCGGCGAAATCCGCCCTGTCGGCGACGCGGAACGCGACGTCGATCGCGACCGAGGTCTTGTCCTCGTATTCCACTTCGGCTTCGGCCAAGGCCGAGCGGCAATCGAGGCACCAGTGGACGGGCTTGGCGCCCTTGTAGAGATGGCCGTTCTCGACGATGCGGCCGAAGGCGCGGATCTGCTGCGCCTCGAACGCGGGCGCCATGGTCATGTAGGGGC
>JBIIVD010000004.1:0-105701 GCA_044339635.1 Steroidobacteraceae bacterium
CGGTCGAGAATCCCATCATCCGCGGTTTGGGCAGGAGCGCATCGAGCAGCCGCTCTTCGGCGGCGTCGGCCGCGCGGTCCTGGACGCCGGCGAGCTGTTCCTCGCGGAGCAGCTTCATCGAGGCTTCCACGAGGTCCTTGACGATGGAATCGACATCGCGGCCGACATAGCCGACCTCGGTGAACTTGGTGGCTTCGACCTTCACGAACGGCGCGCGGGCGAGGCGCGCCAGGCGGCGCGCGATCTCGGTCTTGCCGACGCCGGTCGGACCGATCATCAGGATGTTCTTGGGCGTGATCTCGGCGCGCAGCGCGTCGTCCACCTGCATGCGGCGCCAGCGGTTGCGCAGCGCGATGGCCACCGCGCGCTTGGCGGCCTGCTGGCCGACGATGTGCTTGTCGAGCTCGGCGACGATCTCGCGGGGGGTCAGGGCGTCGCTCATGCGCGCAGCTCCTCGATGACGAGATTGCGGTTGGTGTAGATGCAGATGTCGGCGGCGATGCCGAGCGAGCGCTCGACGATCTCGCGGGCGCCGAGCTCGGTGTTCTCGATCAATGCGCGCGCCGCGGCCTGGGCGAACGGACCGCCCGAGCCGATGGCGACGATGTCGTGCTCGGGTTCGATGACGTCGCCGTTGCCCGAGATCACGAACAGCTTGTGCGGGTCGCCGACCAGCAGCAGCGCCTCGAGGCGCCGCAGGTAGCGGTCGCCGCGCCAGTCCTTGGCGAGCTCGATGGCGGCGCGCGTGAGGTTGCCGAACTTGTCGAGCTTGCCTTCGAAGCGCTCGAAGAGCGTGAACGCGTCGGCGGTGCCGCCGGCGAAGCCGCCGAGCACCTTGCCCTGGCCGAGCGGCCGCACCTTGCGGGCGTTGCCCTTCATCACGGTGTTGCCGAGGGTCACTTGGCCGTCGCCACCGATGGCGACGACGCCGTTGCGGCGCACGCCCACGATGGTGGTGCCGTGCGGATTGAAGCTGTCGGTCATGGGTCCGTCCTCAGTCTGTCCCCGATGCCGTCCCCGCCGGGTCACTTCCGGCGGGCGCGGGGATGCGTCTGGTCGTAGATGCGGGCGAGATGCTGGAAATCAAGGTGGGTGTAGACCTGCGTGGTGGCGATGTCGGCATGCCCCAGGAGTTCCTGCACGCCCCGCAGGTCCTGGCTGGATTCGAGCAGGTGGGACGCGAAGGAATGCCGGAACAGGTGCGGATGCACGTGCATCGGCAGACCCTGGCGGCGCGCCCAATACGCGACCCGCGCCTGGACCGCCCGCGGCCCGATGCGCCGTCCGCCGCGTCCGGTGAACACGGCCATTTCACCCTCCGCGGCGAGGCCTGTCCGTGCGCGCAGCCACCCTTCGAGGGCCGCCGCGGCCTTGCGGCCGACCGGCACGATGCGCACCTTGCGACCTTTGCCCGTGACCCGCACGGTGCGGTCGGGCAGGTCGAGGTCGGGCAGATCGAGACCCACGAGTTCCGCGAGGCGCAGACCCGAGGAGTAGAAGAGCTCCATGAGCGCGAAATCGCGGTGCTCGAGCGGCGCCTTCGGCTGGAAGTCGAGCAGGCGGCCGATCTGGTCGGCGTCGACGGTGACGGGCAGGCGGCGGCGGGTCTTGGGTGCGCGCACGTCGAGTGCGGCATTGTCGGTGATGGCCTTCTCGCGCTGCAGCCAGCGCAGGAAGCTGCGCACCGCCGAGAGCCGGCGTTGCACGCTGCGCGGCGCGAGACCGCCGGCATGCGAGCGTGCGGCGAACATCCGTACGTGCTGGGTGTCGAGGCCGCGCCAGTCCGCGATGCCTTGCCGGTCGCACCACTCTGCGAGCGCCTGCAGTTCGCGCAGGTAGTTGGAACGGGTATGCGGCGACAGCCGGCGCTCGGCACCGAGGTGCACGCCGAAGCGCGTGACCCAGTCCTGCGCCTCTGGGGTCATGCCGGCGCGGCATGCGGCATCAGCGCCGCCGTGACGAGCTCTGCGACCCGTTCGAGGAAGTCGGTGGCCATGCCGGGATGGAAATGCGCCGCATCGGCGCTGCCGAGCACCAGCAGGCCGTGTGCGGCGCCGGCGCCGAGCGGCACGAGCGCCATCGAGCCGATGCCTTGGGCGTCCGTGCCGAGCAGGGCGTGACGGTCCTCTTCGCGCAGCTGTCCGCAGCGGGGCTTGCCCGAAGACACCGAGGCGCGCACCCCCTCAGGCACGGCTGCGGGGGGCAACAGCCGCGCCGGCGACACGCCGAAATCTTCGCGCATCGAGGCCTCCACCTGCGGCGCCAGCTGCGCGAGCGTCGGCGGCCCGCCGCCCGCTGCGCCGCCGCTCGCCACGATCAGCCGCAGCGCGAGCCGGTGCACGTGCCCCACCAGCGCTTCGTTGTCGCGCGCGTTGCGGATGAGCTCCGCCAGCCGTTGGCGCGTCGCGGCCTGGTTGGCGCGCAACACCTTCACCTGCCGTTCGACGAGCGACACGGCCTGACCGTCGGCGCGGTGCGGGACGTGCAAGGTCTCGAGCAGCTCGGGGTGGTCGACGAAGAAATCGGGCTGCTGTTCGAGGAATCGGCAGACATCCTGGGCGGTGACCATCGGCATCAGTCTCCAAAAAAGGCAGAGGGGTCGAACTCGCCGCGGAACGCGACCGCGGCCGGGCCCGTCATCCAGAGCGGCGCGTCGCCGCCGGGCCAGCGCAAAGTCAGCGCGCCGCCGCGCAGGCGGAGCGTGACGGTCTCATCGAAGAGGCCTGCGCGACGGCCGACGGCCATGGCCGCGCAGGCGCCGGTGCCGCAGGCGAGCGTCTCGCCCGCGCCGCGTTCGTGGACCCGCAGCCGTCCGGTATCGCGGGCCGTGACCTCGAGGAAGCCGACGTTGGTACGCTGCGGGAACATCGGGTGCGACTCGAGCGCGGGGCCGTGCGTCCCGACCGGCGCGGCGTCGACCGACGCCACGTGCAGCACGATGTGCGGGTTGCCCATCGAGACCTGGGTGAACGCGACCGTCTCGCCTCTGACATCGACGCTGCGTTCGGCGGGGTCGGCGAAGCGCGGCACGCCCATGTCGACGGAGACGAGCCCGGGCGCGACGAAACGCGCCTCGATGACGCCGCCCGCGCTCTCGAGGCGCAGCGGCCGCGTGGCATCGCCCGCGCGACCCACGAGCCGCAGCCATTCGGCGACGCAGCGTGCGCCGTTGCCGCATTGTTCGACCTCGCTGCCGTCGGCATTGAAGATGCGCCAATACGCGTCGGTGTCGTCGCGGCGCGGAGGCAGGACGACGAGCGCCTGGTCGAAGCCGATGCCGGTGTGCCGGTCCGCGAGCCGGCGCCAAGCGGCCGCAGAGGGCAGGGCGTCGTCGGCATCCGCCTCGAGCACGACGAAGTCGTTGCCGAGGCCGTGCATCTTGGTGAACGCTCGCGATCGGGTCGGGTCGGCCACGCGCCTCTCGCTCCTCAGGCGCCGAGCGCGGCGCGGTCGCGGAAGACGCAGCGATCCATCACGGTGAAGAGGCCGGCGGCCCGCGCGCGGCTGGCTGCGGCGGCATCCACGACGCCGTCCTGCAGCCACAACGCCGGAAGCCCGAGGCGGATGCAGTCATCGACGATCGCGGCGACGTGCTCCGGCCGTCGGAAGACGTCCACGAGGTCGACGTGTTCGCCCGGCGCGAGCACCTCGCCGAGACGGTCGAGCGACGGCACGCAGCGTTCGCCCAAGATCTCCTCGGCACCGGGTGTCACCGGGATGATGCGATAGCCGAAGCGCTGCAGCGAGCGCGCGACGCCGTGGCTCGGTCGCGAGGCGTCCGCGCTCAGGCCGACGATCGCGATGGTGCGCACGCGGCGCAGCAGCGCGGCGATCGCGTCGGGCGGCGGATTGCTGAACGGCGCCTGTCCGAAGAGCTCTTGTTTCAGGCGGTAGATCGCGGAGATGTCCTCGTCGCCATGGCCGCGGCGGATGAGCTCTTCGTATTCGCGCAGCACATCTTCCACGACGGGCAGCGACACGCCGCAGGCCGCTGCCATGTCGCGGCAGATCCGCAGGTCCTTGGCGTGCAGCGCGACACGGAACCCCGCTGGGAATGCGCCGCGGATCATGTTGGGAGCGCGGTTCACGAAGTACCAGGACGACCCGGCGCCCTTGCCCAAAGTATCGACGACCTGATCGAGGGGCAGGCGCTGCGCGCGCGCGAAGGCCATGGCCTCGGCGACGGCGCGGATGATCCCGGCGCACATGATCTGGTTGGTGGCCTTGGTGGCTTGGCCGGCGCCGATCGGTCCGAACAGGCTCAGGGTCTTGCCCATCGCCGCGAGCACCGGGCGTGCGCGCTCGAAATCGCGGGCGTCGCCGCCGCACATGACGGCGAGGGTGCCTTGGCGGGCGCCCTCGACGCCACCGCTCACCGGGCAGTCGAGGAACGCGGCGCCGCGCGCGGCGACCAGCGCGCCGGCGGCCTGCGCGGTGGCGGACGACACGGTGGAGCAGTCGATGACGAGGCTGCCCGACGACAGTCCCGGCGCGAGCGCGCGGACGACCTCGAGCACGTCGTCGTCCGCGGACACGCAGAGCACGAGCACGTCGCATTGCGAGGCGAGGGCGTCCGGCGTGGCGGCATGGGCACAGCCGAGCTCGGTCGCGAGTTCTGCGGCGCGTGCCGCGCTGCGGTTCCAGACGCCCTGCAGCAGCCCGGCGCGGTGCAGGTTGCGCGCCATGTGGGCGCCCATGGCGCCGAGTCCGAGGAATCCTGTCCGCATGGCGCCATCTTAACAGGCGCCCCGGCAGGCGAAGGGAACGGGCGGCGAGCGTGCGATCGCCGCGGTCCCAAGGAAAGAAAAAGGGCGGCGATCTTGCGATCGCCGCGGTCATGGGGAAAGAAAAAGGGCGGCGATCTTGCGATCGCCGCCCCAGGGGGTGGGTGTCAGGGGCTGAAGTCGGACACCACAGGGGACTTGTCGGGCGCCCGATCAGCTGGTGTAGGCGCGCTCGTTGTGCTCGGTGGTGTCGAGGCCTTCGCGCTCGGATTCCTCCGGTACGCGCAGCCCGACCACGAGGTCAGCGATCTTGAAGGCGATGAACGCCGCGACCGCGGACCACACCACCGTCACGCCGACTGCCTTCGCCTGGATGAGCACCTGGGCGAGGATGCCGTTCGAGCCCACGCTCGCCGTCACCCAGTCGGTGACGAGGCCGGGGCCGCCCAGCGCCTGGTTGTTGAACACGCCGGTGAGCAGCGCACCGACGATACCGCCGATCCCGTGGACGCCGAACACGTCGAGAGAATCGTCGGCCTTCAGCAGGCGCTTGAGGCCCGTGACGCCCCAGAGGCAGATCACGCCGGCGATGAGGCCGATCGCGAGTGCGCCCATCGGGCCGACGTTGCCGGCCGCAGGCGTGATCGCGACCAGGCCTGCGACCGCGCCCGAGGCCGCGCCCAGCATCGAGGCGTGGCGCTTCAGGATCCACTCCGCCGCCGACCAGGCGACGACGGCGCCGGCGGTGGCAAGCAGGGTGTTGAGGAACGCGAGGCCCGCGAAATTGCCTGCCTCGAGGGCGGACCCGGCGTTGAAGCCGAACCAGCCGACCCACAGCAGCGAAGCGCCGATCATGGTGAGCACGAGGTTGTGCGGCGGCATCGGCTCGCGACCGAGGCCGACGCGCTTGCCGACCATGTAGGCGCCGACGAGGCCCGCGACACCGGCGTTGATGTGCACCACGGTGCCGCCCGCGAAGTCGAGCGCGCCCCACTGCCAGAGCAGGCCGGCCTTGGCGGTCATCTCACCGGCGACTTCGGCCGAGGTGTACGCATCCGGGCCCATCCAGAACCAGACCATGTGCGCGATCGGCAGGTAGCAGATGGTGAACCAGATCACCATGAACACGAGCACCGCGGCGAAGCGCATGCGCTCGGCGAAGGCGCCGACGATCAAGGCGCAGGTGATGCCCGCGAAGGTCGCCTGGAACGCGGCGAAGACGATCTCGGGGATGTAGACGCCCTTGCTGAAGGTCGCGGCCATCGAGAACGAGCCGGTCGCCGGATCGAACAGGCCGTCCATGAAGAGCCGTCCGCCGCCGCCGATGAAGGCGCTGCCCTCGGTGAAGGCCAAAGAATATCCGTAGATGCACCACAGCACGACGATCAGCGAGAAGCCGACCATCACCTGCATCAGCACGGAGAGGATGTTCTTGGCACGCACCAGGCCGCCGTAGAAGAGCGCGAGGCCGGGAACGGTCATCAGCACCACGAGCAGCGTGGAGACGAGCATCCACGCCGTGTCGCCCTTGTCAGGCACCGGCGCGTCCTGCGCGAGCGCGAGGCCAGGGGCCAGCGCGGCGGACAGCGCCGCGGCGCCGCCGACAGCGGCGGCCGTCCATCTGCGAGTGATCGAGGTCTTCTGGGTCATCATGGTTTCTCCCGGGGTCGCCTGTGTCATGTCGCCGCCACGCCGGTCTCGCCGGTGCGGATGCGTATCGCCTGTCCGAGCCCGGCGACGAAGATCCTTCCGTCGCCGACCTTGCCTGTGCGCGTCACGTTCGCGATGGCCTCGACCAACGGCTCGACGAGCGTCTCGTCGGCCGCGATCTGCACCTGGATGCGGGGCGCGGACTCGACGAGGTATTCCGCGCCGCGGTACACCTCGAGATGACCGTGCTGCCGGCCGTAGCCGCGCACCTCGGTCACCGTCATCCCCTGCACGCCGATCCGCGCCACCGCCTGCTCGAGGTCGTCGAGCTTGTGGGGCCGGATGATCGCGGTGATCATCTTCATCGCCATCCCCGCCCCTGCGGTGGGGCCGTGTTTCGAGACGAACGCGGCACAAATGCCGCTCTCGTTCCTCACCGCAAGCGCGCTATCCTTCGCATGTCGGCTGGGCGTGAGAGGGTTTGCAGAAACCGTGCCATCGCCCCCGATGCGGCGAAACAGGGCTTTTTCGGCCTCGTCGGCACCGCAGACCGCCTTTCCTGCACCGTTTTGGCCACGCGCCGCCGGCCCCTTGCGTCATTAAGGGGCAGGGCACCGCGCGGCGGCGCGCACACCCCGACCGGAGGACGACCACATGGAATTCCGCATCGACGAACTCGCCCGCCGACTCATGGAAAGCGTGCCGCCCGCCGTGCGCGGCATGCAGCAGGACCTCGAGTCCAATTTCCGGGCGGTGCTGCGCGCCAACCTCGCGCGGCTCGACCTCGTCGCCCGCGACGAATTCACCGCGCAGTCGCGGGTGCTGGAGCGCACCCGGGCGCGGCTCGAGGAACTCGAACGCCGCATCGCCGAGCTCGAATCGCGCCTGCCGTCCGGTCCGGCATCCGGCCCGACGGCCGGTCCGACGACCTGACACCGGGCCGATCGCCGTGGCGCTCGCCCGCGTCGCCTGCCGCGCGCAGGTGGGGCTCACCGCGCCGCCGGTGCAGGTCGAGGCGCACCTCGGTGTAGGCCTGCCCTGTTTCACGCTGGTAGGGCTCGCCGGCACGGAAGTGAAGGAGAGCAAGGAGCGCGTGCGCGCGGCGCTCGTCAACTCCGGGTTCGAGTTCCCCGCCGGCCGCATCACCGTCAATCTCGCCCCCGCGGACCTGCCGAAGGACGGCGGACGCTTCGATCTCGCCGTGGCCGTGGCGATCCTGGTCGCTTCGGGCCAACTGCGGCCGCGGCGCGACCTCGCCGACCACGAATTCCTCGGTGAATTGGGTCTCGACGGCGCGATCCGTGTGGTGCGCGGCGCCTTGCCGGCGGCCGCTGCAGCGGCTCGCGCCGGGCGGTCCCTCATCCTGCCGCGCGGCAACGCGCCCGACCTGCGTTGGCTTCCCGGTGCGCGTGCGCTCACCGCCACGAGCCTGCTGGCGCTCTGCGCGGAATTGGAAGGCCGGCCGGCCCCGGACGACGGACCGGCGCCGGAGGTGGGCCGTGAGGCCGATCCGGAGACCGCCGCGGTACCGCTGCGTCTCGCAGATGTCTGCGGCCAGACGCTCGGCAAGCGCGCGCTCGAAGTCGCCGCGGCCGGCGGCCACAGTCTGTTGTTCGTCGGTCCGCCCGGTTGCGGCAAGAGCATGCTCGCGCAACGGCTGCCTGCGTTGCTGCCGCCGCTCGAGCCGCAGGAGGCCTTGGACGTCGCGCTCATCGCCTCGATCGCGGGTGTGGTCCCCGACGCGCGTCGCAGGCTTGCGGCCGCGCGCCTGCCGCGGCCGTTCCGCGCGCCGCACCATACGGCCTCGGCGAGCGCGATCATCGGTGGCGGCAGCGATGCGCGGCCGGGCGAGATCACCCTCGCGCATCGCGGCGTGCTGTTCCTCGATGAGCTGCCGGAGTTCGACCGACGCGTGCTCGAGGCGCTGCGTGAACCGCTCGAGACCGGGCAGGTCAGCGTGTCACGGGCCGGGCAGCGCGCGGACTACCCTGCAGCGTTCCAGTTGATCGCGGCGATGAACCCCTGTCCTTGCGGTCGTCACGGCACGGCGGCGGTGCCAGGCGGCGCCCCGGCTTGCCGTTGCCCGGTTCCTTTGGTGGAGCGTTATCGTGCGCGGCTCTCGGGGCCGCTGCTCGATCGGATCGACCTGCGTGTCGCCTTGGGTGCGGTGGGCGAGGCGGAGCTCGCGGAGCATCGGCGGCGGCCGCCCTGCGACGACGCGCCGCTGCGTGCGCGCATCGTCGCCGCGCGCGAGCGGCAATGGCAGCGCCAGGGCTGCCTGAACGCCGCGCTGCCCGCAGCGGGGCTCGAGGAGCGGTTGGGAGTCTCGGCAGGCGCGCAGCGGATGCTGGCCTCAGGCCGCGGGCCGCTGGCGCTCAGCCTGCGCGCGCGTCACCGTTGCCTGCGCGTGGCGCGCAGTCTGGCGGATCTCGGCGGATCGGAGGTCCTGGAAGAGCCGCACCTCGCCGAGGCGCTCGCGCTGCGGCGCGCGCTCGGCGCGGACCGGGACTGAGACGGATCGCTCGGGCGATCGCGCAAGGCAGGTCGCGCGGGCGACCCGCGCAGGGCTTACTGCGCCTTGGCGACCATGTAGTCCACGGCGGCCTTCACGAGGTCGTCCGTCAGGTCCGTACGCCCACCCTTCGGGGGCATGTAGCCGCCCTTGCCCTGATAGCCCTCGATGGCGTGCTTGTAGAGCGTGGCGCTGCCCTGGGCGATGCGAGGAGCCCAAGCGGCCTTGTCGTCCGAGCGGGGTGCGCCGGCGATGCCGTTGATGTGGCAGGCGCCGCAGACGGTCTCGTAGACGGCGGGGCCATCGACGGGCAGCGCAGCGGCCGCGACCGGCGCGACCCCCGCAGCCGGCGCGATGGCGAGCGCGGCGTTGTCCTGTCCGGCGACGGCGACCCGCCCGGAGGCGACGCGCGTCTCGACGGCCGCGACGTACTTCGGGTCGGAGAGCAGATGCGTCTTCTGGGTGTTGTTGCCCACCGACCGCGCCAGCGCGAACAGCACCACGGTGATGACGACGAGGATGCCCAGCACGAGGCTGAAGATGTTGAAGAACTTGGAGTCCTGCTTGCTCACGGTGTTGCCTGGTGTGCCTGGTCGGAGGGCGGATTATAGCCGCGCCGGGGCTATTTCTGCAGCCTGGCGAGCTCGGCCAACACCATCTTGGAGTGGCCCTCGGCGTTGACGTTCTCGTAGCGGCGTGCCACGCGGCCCTGCGGGTCGATGATGAAGGTGTCGCGGCGGGAGATGTTGTAGAGCTTGTACTGCGGGTAGCTGGTCAGCGCGCCGTAGGCCTTGGTGGTCTCGGTGGTGCTGTCGGCCAGCACGGGGAAGGGCAGGTTGTTCTCTTCGGCGAACCCTTTCTTCGAGTCCACGGCATCGACGCTGACGCCGAGCACCACGGCGTTCGCGCGGCGGAACGCGAAGATGTCGTCGCGGATCTCGCAGGCCTGCGTGGTGCAGCCCGGGGTGCCGTCCTTCGGGTAGAAATAAAGCACCACCCACTTGCCGCGATAGTCCGCGAGCGAGCGCCATTCGCCGGTCTGGTCCTGCAGGCGGAACGCCGGGGCGGGTTGGCCGGCCTCGGGCGCCTTGGCCTGCGCAGCGGGGGTGGCGAGGGTCGCCACGACGGCCAGGATCGGGAGTACGAACCGCGAGGCGCGCGGGGTCCACGCGGACAATGTCTGGGTGAGGGTCATAGTGGCCGGTCCTTTGGCAGGGGGGCGAGGGGATGCGATGATGGGGCAGTGGGCGAGGGCTTGGCAATCGCGGCGGCCATCGCGGGGAACGGAACTCCAGTGCGTCCGGTCTGACCCACGAGCCGGTCAGTGACCCCTGATCCCGACACCTGCTCCCGACGACCCTGCTCCCGACCCCGCGGATCCACCGGATGGACACCATGACCCCCTCGCCTCGCCGTCGCCATTTCGCCTTGCCGGTCGCCGTGACGGCCGCCCTGACCATGATCCTGGGCGCCGCCCCCGGAGTCGGTGCTGCCGTACCGGCGGCCTCGGCGCCGACGACCCTGCGCTACGGCGATCATGACCGGCAGGTGGTGACCGTCTATCGGGGCGCCGCCGAGCGGCCGCCGCTGGCGGTCTACATCCATGGCGGTGCCTGGCGCATGGGCAGCCCGGAGCGGGTGCGCGCCAAGCCGCAGTGGTTCGGCGAGGCGGGCTGGGCGTTCGCGTCGGTCGGCTACCGCGTGCTGCCGGATGCGCAGGTCGAGGAGCAGGCGCAGGACGTCGCGGCCGGTCTGCGCGCGCTGCGCGCAGATGCGGCGCGCCTCGGCTTCGATCCGGACCGCATCCTGATCATGGGGCACAGCGCCGGCGCGCACCTCGCGGCACTGGTCGCGACCGACGGGCGCTATCTCGGCGCGGACCGTGCTGCGGTGCGCGGCGTGATCCTGCTCGACGGTGCCGGTTACGACGTCTCCAATGAATTCAACCTGCGCGGGCCGCTGGCCCGCAAGCTCTACGGCGACGCTTTCGGCGAGGATCCCGCCCGCCAGCGCACGCTCTCGCCCATCGCCCACGTCGATGCGCAGGACCCGCCCGACTGGTTGATCGTGTTCGCCGAGTCGCGCGTCGATGCGCGCGAACAGGCGGCGCAGTTCGGCGATGCGCTGCAACGGGCGGGGTTGCGCGTCGAGCGCATCCCCGATCCGGGCAACCACATGGAGATCAACCGCGAGTTCGGCACCGCGGGGTACCGGGCCAACGCCGCAGTCCGGGCGCTGATGTCGCGCGTCGCGGGCCAGGGCTGAGCGCATGCGCCTGTCCGAGCTGCCGACGCCGGCCTTGCTGCTCGACCTCGATCGCCTGCGGCGCAACGCCGCGTTCGGGCTGCGTCGTGCCCGCGAGCTGGGCGTGGCCTTGCGTCCGCACATGAAGACCACCAAGTCGTGGCAGGTGGCGCAGCTCGCCATCGACCCGGACTTCGGCGGCATCGCGGTGTCCACGCTCAAGGAGGCCGAGCACTTCGCCGAGGCGGGCGTCGCGGATATCCAGCTCGCCCTGTGCATGCCCCCGGGGCGGATCGACCAGGCGCTGGCGTTGGCGGCGCGGATACCGCGGTTTTCCGTGTTCGTCGACGACCTCGACATGGTCGACGAGCTGGTCCGGCGCGCGGCGGGCGCGCGACAGCCGCTCGGCGTCTGGATCGAGATCGACAGCGGGGAGCACCGCACCGGTGTCGCGCCGCAAGGCGCGCTGCTGCCGGAACTCGCCCGCCGGATCGCCGGCGCCCAGGGCTTGCGACTGGCCGGCGTGGCTACGCATGCCGGACAGTCCTACGACGCGCGGTCGGTCGAGGCCGTCGCGGCGGTCGCCGAGGATGAGCGGCGGGCGGTGACCGCGGCAGCCGGGCGGCTGCGTGCGGAAGGTCTTGAATGCCACGGTGTCAGTGCCGGATCGACGCCGGGCTTGGCCCACGCCCGGAGCGGCGCCGGGCTCACCGAATACCGCGCAGGCGTGTACCTGCTCGGCGACCTCTTCCAAGCAGGGCTCGGCAGCCTTGATCCGGATGCCATCGCGGTCTCGGTGCTCACGTCGGTCATCGCGCGTTCGGAGGCGCCGCGGCGCTTCATGGTCGATGCCGGCGGGCTCGCCTTGTCGAAGGACCGCGGCACTGCCGCCCTCCCCGGTCATGACCGCGGTTATGGCGTGTTGTGCGGGCTCGACGACGGCGCCGCGGCGGCGCCCGCCGATGGCGCGCTGCAAGTCGCGGATGTGGCGCAGGAACACGGCTTCGTGCCGGTGCCCGAGGACGCGCCGCTGCCGGCGCTCGGTCAAAGATTCCGGGTGCTGCCCAACCATGCCTGCATGACCGCGGCCATGTACGACCGCTACGTCGTGCACGACGGCCAGACGGTGCTCGGCACCTGGCCGCGGATCAACGGTTGGGGCTGAGCTTGCCCGGAGCCACCTTCAGGCGTGCGCGCCGGCGACCGGGCTTCAAAGGCCCGGTGAACCGGGGTCCCGGGGCCGATGCGGTCCATTCTGTGAGGTTTTTCGCGGAATCGCGGAAGCTGGGGCGATAGGATATCGTCAAGTCCCGGCGTCCCCGCCGGTCGGAGGACCGGATGGTCATCACGGACATGGTCTACGCGGAGATCCGCGACCGCATCGCCGCGCATCCGCCCGAGCGTGGCGGCGCGCTGTACGGGCCGCGTCACTATCCTTTCGTGACGCATTTCGAGTTCGACCCTGACGGCCTGACCTCCGACGTGAGTTACGTGCCCTCCACCCGGCTGATCGAGAACGTGCCGCGGGTGGAGCGCGAGACCGGGCTGCAGTTCAAGGGCATCGTCCACTCGCATCCACGGGGCCTGACGCGGCCGAGCGGTGGTGACGAGCAGACCGTGGGCAGCTTCTTCCGCCTGAACCCGCATATCGCGCAGATGGCGCTGCCTATCGTGCAGCAGTTGCCGCCGCTGCAGCCCGGGGAGCACCTGGACCAGCGCGTGTTCCTGCACTGGTACCGGGCCGAGCGCGCAGGTCCGGCACAGGCCGCCGCGTTGCCGGCGGCGCCCTCGGTCCGCGCCTATGCGGGGCTCGGACGTTTCGGGGCGCCTGTCGCGCAGCCGTCCGCGGCGCCGTCGGTGCGCGTGCTCGTCGAGGACCTGCACGTGCTGCCGCTGCGCGCCCATGTCGAGCGCGTGCTCGAGCATCTCGCCGCGCAGGGCGTGCGGTTGGCGCTGGACCCGGCGCTGCAGCCGTTGAAGGTGCACAACGCGGAACTCGTCGGCCTCGTCGCGCGCGAGACCGTCGCGGCGCCGATGGGTGGCGGTCCCGCCGCAGCGCCGCGTGAGCTGTATTTCTTCGTCTCCATCGACTACCCGATCGTGCCGCCTGTGGTGCTGCGCGAGTCGGGCGGCTCGACCACCCAACTGCGTTTCTGCTGGGACGGCCTCGGCGACCTCGAGCCCGGCCTTGCGGCGCTGGCGCAGGCCTTCTCCAGACTCCACTGACCCTCTCAACGGAGCGACCCCCATGACCATCGACCTCAACGCCTTGCGGCAGGTGATCAAGCAGAACCAGGCTACCCAGGAGACCCGGCCCGACGACCCGGCCCGCCAGATCGTCGTCGACCGCGAGGGCAACGTGAAGTTCGGTTCGCAGGCGCAGGGCGAGCAGACCACGCAGGTCCCGCAGGAGACCTTCGCGTCATGAGCGCGCGCTACGAGCGCGAGCGCGCGTTCGTCGCGTGCAGCATGCCGGCCAACACGCGCTACACGGCGCGGTCCGGCCGCAACATCTGGATCTTCACCAAGCGCACCGAGGTCGGCATCGACTTCGACATCGCACTGTATTACGAGCCGGATGAGGGCGGCTATTGCGCGCGCCTGGTCAGCCCCGAGATCGAGAACGCCTGGCGCAACCCGCACGTCGGCCACATCTTCGATGACGGCGTCATCTGCCTGGGCGGCGCGTCGATGCGCTCGCGATCGCGCATGGAGGACGCATACGCCAAGTCCTGCGTGTGGGCGGAGGGGATCGCGCTGATGCTGGTCTCCAAGCGGCTCGGACAGCCGACCGCCTTCCCGTTCTCGCTGAACAACGACCAAGGAGAGGTCGAGTGAGCGCGTCCGCCCGCGACGCCGCATGGCGACGTCGCCTCGAGGGGCTGGTGCCGCCGCAGGTGGACGAGAGCCGTGTGCTGATCGCCGGTTGCGGCTCGGTCGGATCGTTCGTCGCTTCCGAGCTCGCGCGCTCCGGCGTGCGTCGCTTCACGCTCGTGGATCCCGACACCGTCGAGTGGGCGAACCTCACGCGCACGGTCTACGGCCATCGCGACATCGGCCGCCCGAAGACCGAGGCGCTGACGGACCACCTGCGCGGCATCTTCGATGACATCGAGGTGGAGTCGCACCGCAGCACGCTGCAGGACCTCGGCGAGGGCTTGCGCACCGTGGTCGCCGGTGCCGACCTGCTGATCGGCGCGGTCGACGATCCCGGCGGCACCGGCCGCCTCAACCGTTACGCGTACTCGCTCGGCGTGCCTGCGATGTTCGTGGGCCTGTACCGTGGGGCGAAGGGCGGCGAGGTGGTGATGACGCAGCCCGGCCGCTCGTCCTGTTTCCAGTGCGCGACCGGCGGTGTGCGCGAGGTCGCCTCCGAGATGGGCGGTGAGCAGGTGGCTCGTGCGCGCGACTACGGCACCAGCCGCCTGGTCGCCGAGGTCGCGCTCGGGTCCGACATCCACCATGTCTGCACCGCGGCGGTGAAGCTCGCGCTGTCGCTGCTCGCGTTGCGCGACCCGGCGGCCCCGCTCGGGCGCTTCGCGGGCGCCGCGCTCGACAAAGGCAGCAATTTCCTGGTCCTCGGCATGACACCGGACTACTTCCTGTTCCCTTCGACGCACAAGGATGCCGTGGGCCAGCATGCCTTCCAGTCGCTGTGGCTCGCGACGGCGAGCCGTGCGGAGTGCCCGGTCTGCGGCGACGCGGAGAACCGCGAGGCCTTGGACTGAGACGGTGATGGTGCTCGGCGGCCCCAACCTCCCGCAACCGCCTGCGCTGCGTTTCCGCGAACGAGTGGCCGCGCTCGGCGGATTGCGCATCGACGAGATCCTGTTCCATGACGCCGAGGGATGCCGCCGCTCGCTGCAACAGGTCAAGGCCTTCGCCGACGAGACGCCGCAGCTGACCGAGACCGACCTCGCCGCCGTCGAGTCGCAGGTGGCGCGCGGCTTCGTCGCCCATGCCCGCATGCACCTCTCGAGGCTGCTCCGCGAGGACCGCGCCGCCGCCCTGCGGCTGCTCGACGAATTCGACCGCGCGCCGAGGCTCGACACCTTGCCGGCGCTGCTCGATGCGATCGAGGGCATCAACTTCGCGCAGCGCAATCCCGTCGAGTCGCTCCGCACGTCGTTGACGGCGGCTTTCGCCGCCCAGCCGGAGGTGGCGCAACGGCTCGCGCTGCTGGCGGGACGCTGGCTGACGGGCGGCATGCCGCGGCATCGCCCGGCCGGCAGCGCCGTCCTTGTCGGCGCGTACGGTTCCGGTCGCAGCCGAGTGGTCGAGGGTTTCCTGAAGGTGCTGCAGGCGCAGGGGCTCGCGGGCGAGGAGACGCACGAGGAGATCGACCTGCGTGCGTACGCGACGTCCGACAACGGTCCGCAGCGGCTCGTCGAACGGCTGGCGTCGATGTCGCAGCGCAGCGGCCGCCGGGTCTACGCCTTCGACGCGGTGGATCTCGCGCCGCCGGCCGTCAAGGATGTCCTGCAATCGCTCGCGGCGACCGGCTCCGCGAACGCGGGGGGCAACGCGGCGAGCCTCGACGGTCGGTTCCTGTTCTTCATGATCGCCCGCGACCCGGCCGGTACGCTCGGCAACGCCTTCCTGAACGAGGTCCAGGAGGTGATCACGCTGTCGGCACCGACGGCCGCACAGGTGGAGGAGATGGTCGCGGCGGAGATGGCGCGCTTCGCCGGGGACTTCGCCGTGCATGCCGGCGTGCGGCTCGAGATCGACGCCGCCGTGTCCGCTTCCCTCGTGCCGCGGGTCATCGAGCGCGGCGGTTTCGGGCATTCGGTGCCGGCGATCGTCGAGGAGCGGCTGCGCCTGCCGGTGGCGGATCTGCGCACGCAGGGCGTGATGCGCGACGGCAGCGCGCGCCTCGTGGTGGAGGACGGCGCGCTCGTGTTGGTGCAGGGACGCGAGCGGATGGTGCTGCCGGAACGCGGGCGTGGCGCCATCGCCGCGGCGCCGCTCGATCTCGAGGCCGAGATCGCCAAGCTGGTGGGGCTCGAGCCCGTCAAAATCATGCTGCGCGCGCTGCGCAAGCAGCTCGTGGCCGACCAGCGGCGCCGCGACGCCGGCCTCGCGCAGCGCACCGGCCAGACCCGGCACATGCTGTTCCTCGGCAATCCCGGCACCGGCAAGACCACCGTGGCGCGGTTGGTCGCGCGCATGTTGCGCGGACTCGGCGTGCTGCGCGAAGGCCAGCTCGTCGAAGTGACCCGCGCCGACCTCGTGGCCTCCTACGTCGGACAGACCGCGCCGAAGACGCTCGAGGTGGTGCAGCGTGCGCTCGGCGGCGTGCTGTTCATCGACGAGGCCTACGCCTTGACCCGCGGCGATGACCCGTTCGGCAAGGAGGCCGTCGACACCCTGGTGCGCGAGATCGAGGACCGCCGCGACGACCTGGTGGTGATCCTCGCCGGCTACAGCAAGGAGATGGGCGAGTTCCTGCAGAGCAACTCGGGGCTCGCCTCGCGCTTCCCGCACCGCTTCGAGTTCCCGGACTACACCGCCGCCGAGCTCGCGCGCATCGCGCTCATCGAGGCCAAGGGCCGCGGGTTCGCGGTGGACGACGGCGTCGAGGCGCGGCTCGCGGAGCATTTCGAGGGCAAGGTGGTCGCCGGTCGCAACGACCAGGGCAACGGGCGCCTGGCGCGCACCGTCGTCGAAGCGGCGATCGGCCGCCAGTCCGGCCGCGTCGCCGACCAGCCTGGCCTCGCGCCCGAGGCCATGCAGCGGCTCCTCGCGGAGGATTTCGGCGTCGGCGCGGACGATGCCGCGCGCGAGGCGGGCGCGAGCCGCGATGCGCTCGCCGCACTCGACGACATCGTCGGCCTGGAGGCCATCAAGGAATTCGTCCGCGACCTTGCCGCCGAGATCAAGGCGACCGAGCGCCGTCGCGCGCTCGGCTTGCCGGCGGATGCGTCGCGTTCGCTGCACATGGTCTTCAAGGGCAATCCCGGCACCGGCAAGACCACGGTCGCGCGCATCGTCGGCCGGTTGCTCAAGGAACTGAAGGTGCTCAAGATGGGCCATGTGGTGGAGGTCGACCGTGCCGGGCTGGTGGCCGGCTACGTCGGCCAGACGGCGCTGAAGACCCAGGAGAAGATCCGCGAGGCGCTCGGCGGCCTGCTGTTCGTGGACGAGGCCTACGCGCTGGCGGATGCCGGCGGCGGCCAAGGATCGTTCGGCCGCGAGGCGCTCGACACGCTGGTCAAGGGCATGGAGGACCATCGCGACAGCTTGGTGGTGGTGCTCGCCGGGTATTCGGGCGACATGGAGCGCCTGCTCGACGTGAACGCGGGTCTGCGTTCGCGCTTCCCGAACGTCATCGAGTTCGCGGATTATTCACCGGCGGAGCTCCTGCAGATCGCCGAGCGCATGCTCGCGGTGCGCGGCCTCGTGGCATCGCCGGAGGCGCTCGCGCGCATCCGCGCGGCTTGCGCCGCCGCAGCGGGCGATCCGGCGGCCGGCAACGGACGCTTCGTCCGCAACCTCCTCGAGGCTGCCGTACGCCGCCAGTCGCGCCGCCTCTTGGACGTCGCCGAACCGACCCGTGACGATCTGGTGGCCTTGGAGGCGATCGACATCCCGGAGGTGTCATGCCGGTTGACCTGAACGACCTGCGCAACGCGGCGCGGGGCGCCACGCCCGCCTCGCAAGCGCCGGAGGCGGCGCGTTCGCCGCAACGACGCGCGCGGCCACGCGCGGTCCCGACGCCTGTTCCGGCCGCTCCGCAAGAGGAGGGTTTCAGGTTCCGCTGGTGGCATTGGGTGCTGCTGGCGTTGTTCGCCCGCTGGGCCTACAACAATTTCATCGCCGACCCGGAGCCGGACATGGCGCCCGATGCGGCGATGGAGGCACCGCCCGCCGATGCCGAGGCGACCGAACCGGCACCGCGACGCCCTGCGCGCGCGCAGGCGCCTGCCGCGCGTGAGCCGGCGGCCGTCGCCGCGCGGGTGCGCAACCAGCTGCAGACCGAGATCCGCGCCGCGATCGCCGACGCCGATCTCGAGGCGGCGCGCGGCATGCTGGCGGACTACCGATCGCGGTACCCGCGGGATCCCGAGACGCCGGTGCTCGAGGCGCGGCTCGAGGCCTTGCGCGCGCAGATCGCGGCGCGGGCGATCGCGGAAGCCCCGCCGCCACCTCCACCGGCAGCGGCGCCCGCGACGGCGCCGCAGGGTCGGAAAGCGCAGGCGGAGGCGCAGCCGATCAACTCCCTGCTGCTTGAAGTCGAAGGAGCGCGAGAACCATGACTGTCCCCCCGATGCAGCGGCGATCGCTGCCGATCCTCGCCCTGATGGGCGCCTGCCTGCTGCTGCTCGGCGGTTGCGTCACCGCGACGACGACCACCGCCGTCGGTTCGGAGCCGGACCCGGAGCGTCTGCGGCTGTTGGAACGCTCGGCCGTGAAGCTCGGTTGCCGCACACCGGAGTGCGCGTATGCGTTCAACAAGCAGCGCGCGCAGCTGCTGTCGCTGCATGACAAGGGTTTCCATGCCGCGCTCGCCGATCAGGTGATGACGCTCGACCACGACCACGATCTCGCGTACTTCTATCTCGGTCACGCCGCCGAGGGCCTCGGCTATCGTCAGGCGGCGCTCACCTACTACCGTCGCGCGCAAGCTGCGGAGTCCAAGTGCGCAGCCGAAGCGCACACCTGCAACGGCTTCCGGCTGCAGACCTTGCTGCCGGAGCGCATCCGTGCGCTCGAGGCCGTGCTGGGCCCCGCCGCGCGCTCGACCTACCCGATGACGCGCAGCGTCGATGCGCGGGGCCTCACCAAGTACACCGGGCCGAACGTCGGCGAAGACGGTCACACGGTGATCCTGCGCGCCTGGCAATCGCCCGACGGGCAGGTGCTGTACCAGGTGTACCTCGGCATCCGCTATCAAGGTCCGAAGCGCAACTACGCCTCGGCGGTCGACCGGGAGGGCAAGGCGCTACGGGTCACGCTTGCCGGTACCGACCCGTCCGACTGTCGCGGCCGCAACTGCACCCATGTGGAATACCTGTCGGTGACGCTGTCGCGGCCCTACTTCGCGGCGAACCTCGTGCGCGGGTTGCAGTTCAACCTCGTCTCGCCGACCGGCCGCCACCCGGTGTTCATCCCGGGAAGCCATCTCAAGGAATATCTGCGGCAGGTGCCGTGACCTGCAAGGTCGGGGAGTGGCGCGCCCGACAAGATTCGAACTTGTGACCCCTGCCTTCGGAGGGCAGTACTCTATCCAGCTGAGCTACGGGCGCCCGCGGCCATTATAACTACAACCACCCCAAGCGCTTGAACGCCCACCAGGGCACGACGGCGGACAGCACCATCATCCCGATGGCGCCCCAGAACCCCCAGGGCTGGCTGGAGGTCGGGATCAGGTCGAAGTTCATGCCGAAGATCGCGCCGATCACCGACGGCGGCAGCAGCACCACGGTGGCGACCGAGAAGATCTTCAGGATGTTGTTCTGGTCGATGTTGATCATGCCGAGCGTCGCATCGAGCTGGAACTGCACCTTGGAGGCGATGAAGCCGGCGTGGTCGCTCATCTGGGTGACGTCCCGCGACAGGGTGCGCAGGCGGTTGCGCATCTCGGTGTTCATCTGCGGGTGTTCGGCCTGCTGCAGGAACACGAGCAGGCGCGACAGGCTGGAGAGCGCCTCGCGTGCCTTGGAGTTGAGGTCGCCCGCGCGCCCGACGCGCTCGAGGATGGCGCGGTAGTCGCGGGTGCGACGGCGCATGCCGGGCGCGGGCGGCGTGAACACCTCGGACGACAGCGTGTCCATGTCGCCGCCGATGCGTTCGAGCACGTCGGCGATGCGGTTGACGAGCGCCTCGAGCAGGCCGGCGAGCACGGCGATCGCGCTGGTGCACTGCGCCGCATGCCGCGCCGCATAGGCGATGTAGCGGCGGAACGGCAGCGGATCTGCATAGCGGTTGGTGACGAGCGTGTCGGGCGTGAGGATGAAGGTCACCTGGCCGCTCTCGGGCCGGTCGGTGTCGATCTTGGTGACCACGGTCGCGGTCATGTAGAGCGCGCCCGCCTCTTCGTAGAGGCGGTTCGAGGTCTCGATCTCGCGCATCTCTTCGCGGGTCGGTACATCGATGCCGAGCTGCGATTCGACGCGCTGCTCTTCGTCGGCAGAGGGCTCGAGCAGGTCGATCCAGAGCGTGCGCTCCGGCACCGGAGCGCCCGGGGCGACCTCGCTGCGGTGCAGGCCGGTGTCGTCGAGCAGGAAGCTGCTGATCATGCGCGCGGGTGCAGGGACGCGCGCCGCGGTCTCAGCGGCGGGTCTCCGAGGCGACGAGGGCGTTGATGAGCTCGAGCATCTGCGGCACGCCGCCGGCGGAGGTCACATCGGTGAAGTACTTGCCGTTGATGATCATGGCGGGCGTCCCCTCGACGCGGTAGCGGCGCACGAGGTCTTCGGCTTGGCGCAGCTTCACGTCGACCGACATGGAGTTCCAGGCGCTGGTGAACGCCGTCGGATCGACGCCGTTGGCCTTCGCCCAGTCGCGCTGCAGGGCGAGCGTGCCCGCGTCGTCGCGCGCGATGAGGCCGTTGCCGCCGCGATGGATGGTATCGAAGATCTTGGTGTGCAGGCGCCCGTCCTGCTTCAGCGCCTGCAGCGCGTAGAAGAGCTTGGCGTGGCGCTTGGCGCCGTCGTTCCAGGTGACGGGGAGGCGGACGAGCTCTGCGGCGGCGGGCTTGGTCTTTTTCCAGCTCTCGAGGTAGGGGTCGAGCATGTAGCAGGCGCCGCAGCCGTACCAGAACACCTCGACGACCTCGACCTTGCCGGGCGCGACGTTGGTCGGCACGGAGGGGTTGAGGAGGCGGTAGTGACGGCCGGCCTGCCACTTGGCGGGGATCGGCGTGCTGGTGGCCGCGCGGGCGGGCGCGGCGGGACGCGCCGCGGCAGGGCCTTGTGCGGCGGCCTGCGCGGCCGCCTGCGGCGCTGCGCCGGTGGCCACGATCGCGAGCAGCGCGAGCGCGAGCGCACGCATCAGCGCAGGCCCTGGATGTAGTTGGCGAGCGCCGCCTTCTCTTCGTCGGTGAGGCGCTGGCTGACGGTGACCATCATGTGACCGTTGCGCGAGCGGGTCTTCTCGCCCGTGGTGACGTTCACGTAGCGCTGCTCGGTGGCGTAATCATTGAGCTGCTTGATCGTGTAGGCGGCGTGCTGGCCGCGCAGCTTCGGGTAGCCGGCGGTGAGGTTGCCGAGACCGTTCGGGCCGTGGCAGCCCGTGCAGGAGGGGATGCCGCGCGCCGGATCGCCGCCGCGGTAGAGGCGTTTGCCGAGCGCGAGCGTCGCCGGATCGGCCTCGAGGCCGGTCGGGGTCTGGCGCGCGTAGTACGCGGCCAGATCGCGGATGTCTTCATCGGTGAGGGCCATCGCCAGCGGATACATCACGAGGTTGTTGCGATGACCCGCGCGGAAGAGCTTCAGCTGCTCGGTGGTGTAGGCGACGCCCTGGCCGGCGAGGTTCGGCCATTCGGGGTTCACGCTGTTGCCGTTGGCGCCATGACAGGCGGCGCAGACGGCGGCCTTGGCGGCACCGGCTTCGGCGTGGGCGGCCGCCGCTGCGGCGGCATCGGCGCGGGCCGTGGCGGGCAGCACCGCGAGGGTGGCGACGGCGAGCGCGGCGAGCAGGGTGGCGCGGGGCAGGGCGGTGGACATCGAGCTGGCTCCGAGACGTTCGAACCGGGGTGCCGCAGTTTACACTATGGCGGTGTCACGCTTCCCCAAGGCCGATTTCCTGCTGAGCGTGGCCGCCCCCGCGCAGTTCCCGCCCGACCAGGGGGCGGAGGTCGCCTTCGCCGGCCGCTCGAACGCAGGCAAATCGAGTGCGATCAACGCCATCACCGAGCGCAAGGCCCTGGCCCGCACCAGCAAGACCCCGGGCCAGACCCGTCTGCTCAACTACTTCGAACTCGGTACCGGCCGCCGGATCGTCGACCTGCCCGGATACGGCTATGCCGAGGCGCCCCCCGCCGAGCGGCGCAAGTGGGTGCCGCTCCTCGAGGCGCTCCGGGAGCGGGAGAGCCTGCGTGGGCTGGTGCTGATCGTCGATTCCCGTCGCGGCCTGCGCGCCGAGGATTTCGCGCTCATCGAGTGGGCGTACCCCGATCGGCGGGGGGTGCATGTGTTGCTGGCCAAGGCCGACAAGCTCAACCAAGCAGAGCGTGCCGCGCTGCTGCGGGAGAGTCGGGCGGCCCTCGGTGGAGCGGCCACGGCGCAGGTCTTCTCCGCGCACAGCGGGCTTGGGGTCAAGGAAGCCCAAGGCGCGCTGCAGGGGCTCTGGGAGACGGGGGCGCACCGACCCTCGGCCGCGGGCGGCGATCCCGCATAAAAAAACCCCGGCGGCCGATGCTCGGACGCCGGGGCAGACAAACCCGGCACAGGTCTAGAAGGCCGGGAACCCGCTCAGGGAGGGAGAAGCGGGGAACGCATCGCGTTCGGGTAGTCAGACCGCCCTGCGCGGCGATTGGTTCCCGGAATCTCAAAAAAATAAATGGATTTAAATCAATCAGTTAAGACTGATGATGTTGCGATGGCGCTACAGATGATCAGTGCGCCTCGTCCCAGTTGGCACCGCGGCCGACGTCGACCTTGAGCGGCACCCGCAACGCGCCCTGTCCGGCGTCGACCATGCACCGGCGGACGGCATCCGCCACATGGTCGGCGGCCTCCGTGCGCACCTCGAGCACGAGCTCGTCGTGCACCTGCATGATGAGGCGCGCCTCGCCCCGGCCCTCGTCCTCGCACCAGCGGTCGACCGCGATCATCGCGAGCTTGATGAGGTCGGCGGCCGTGCCCTGCATCGGCGCGTTGATGGCGCTGCGCTCGGCGTACTGCTGCATCGCGCGGTTGCGCGAGCGGATCTCGGGCAGGTAGAGCCGTCGGCCGAACACGGTCTCGACGTAGCCGACCTCGCGGGCGAGGTCGCGCGTGCGGTCCATGTAGGACTTCACGCCCGGATAGCGTTCAAAATAAAGGTCGACGTACTGCTGCGCCTCGCTGCGGCCGATGCCGAGCTGGCGCGCGAGGCCGAAAGCCGACATGCCGTAGATGAGGCCGAAGTTGATGGCCTTGGCCGAGCGGCGCTGGTCGGCGGTGACCTCGGCGAGCGGCACGCCGAACACCTCGGCCGCGGTCGCCTGGTGAACGTCGCGGTCGGCCTCGAACGCGGCGATCAGGCTCGCGTCGCCCGACAGGTGCGCCATGATGCGCAGTTCGATCTGCGAGTAATCGGCCGCGAGCAGCAGCTGTCCCGGCGGCGCGATGAACGCCTGGCGGATGCGGCGCCCCTCGGGCGTGCGGATCGGGATGTTCTGCAGGTTGGGGTCGGTGGAGGACAGGCGGCCCGTCTGCGCGACGGCCTGATGGTAAGAGGTGTGCACGCGGCCGGTGTCGGGGTTCACCTGTGTCGGCAGCTTGTCCGCATAGGTGCTGCGCAGCTTGGCGATGCTGCGGTAGTCGAGGATCAGCTTCGGCAGCGTGAACGAGCCGGCGAGCTCCTCGAGCACGTCCTCGGCGGTCGAGGGCTGGCCGGTCGGCGTCTTGCGCAGCACGGGAAGGTTCATCTTCTCGTAGAGGATCTGCTGCAGCTGCTTCGGCGAATCGACGTTGAACTCGGTGCCGGCCTCGGCGTGCGCGGCGGCCTTCAGCTCCTCGGCGCGGCGCGCGAGCTCGCCGCCCTGCGCGCGCAGCATGTCGCGGTCGATGAGCACGCCGCGGCGTTCCATGCGCTGCAGCACCGGCACCAGCGGCTGCTCGAAATCCTCATAGAGCCGTCGCAGCAGCGGCTCGCCCGCGATCGCGGGCCAGAGCGTGCGATGCAGGCGCAGCGTGACGTCGGCGTCCTCGGCGGCGTAGGTGCCCGCGGTCTCGACCGACACCTGGCTGAAGGGGATCTGCTTGGCGCCCTTGCCCGCGACCTCCTCGTAGGTGATGGTCTTCAGGCCGAGATAGCGCTCGGCGGCGGAGTCCATGTCGTGGCGCGTGGCGACGCTGTTCCAGACGTAGGACTCGAGCATGGTGTCGTAGGCCATGCCGCCGAGCGTGATGCCGTGGTTGGCGAGCACGTGCGCGTCGTACTTGAGGTGATGGCCGACCTTGCCGGGACGGGCCGCCTCGAGCAGCGGCTTGAGGCGCGCGAGCACGGTGTCGCGGTCGAGCTGCGCGGGCGCGCCGACATAGTCGTGCGTGAGCGGCACATAGGCCGCACGCCCCGGTTCGATGCAGAACGACACACCGACGATGCGCGCCTGCATGTAATCGAGCGAGGTGGTCTCGGTGTCGAAGGCGAAGAGCTCGGCGGCGGCGAGCGCGTCGAGCCAACGGCCGAGCGCGGCCTCCTCGAGCACGAGTTCGTAGTCCCGCGGCGCGGTCAGCAGTGCGGGGTCGGCGACGAGCGCGCTGCCGTCAGGCGCCGCGGCCCCTGTGTCGCGCAGGGCCGGCGGGCGGGCGGAGGCGTCGCGGCGCGTCCCTGCGTCGTCGCCCGGGTCGCCGCTCCTTGCGCCCTCGTCGTCTGCGCCGCTCAGCGTGCGCAGCAGGTTCTTGAACCCCAATCTCGTGTAGAGCGCGCGCAGCGCCGACTCGTCGGCCGGGCGTCGCGCGAGGTCGGCGGCCTCCGGCGGCAGGTCGAGGTCGCAACGGATGGTCGCGAGGTCGCGCGACAGCGCGAGCGTGTCGAGGCCGGCGCGCAGGTTCTCGCCGGTCTTGCCGGGGATCTCGGCGGCGTGCGCGACGAGCGCGTCCGCCGTGCCGTACTGGTTGAGCCATTTGGCGGCGGTCTTGGGGCCGACCTTGTCGATGCCGGGGATGCCATCGGAGCTGTCGCCCACCAGCGCGAGGTAGTCGACGATCTGCTCGGGCCAGACGTCGAACTTGGCTTTCACGCCGTCGCGGTCGTAGGTGCTGCCCGACATCGTGTTGATGAGCGTGATATGCGGACCGACGAGCTGCGCCATGTCCTTGTCGCCGGTCGAGATGAGCACGCGCTGGCCAGCATCGGCGGCGCGCCGCGCGAGCGTGCCGATGACATCGTCGGCCTCGACGCCGCTGATGCGCAGCAGCGGCAGGCCGAGCGCCTGCACGGCCTCGAGCAGCGGCTCGACCTGCGCGCGCAGGTCGTCGGGCATCGGCGGCCGGTGCGCCTTGTAGGCGGCGAACAGGTCGTCGCGGAAGGTGCGTCCCGGCGCGTCGAACACGACGACGAGTTGCGCGCCGTCCTGCTCGCGCAGCGACTTGTGCAGCATGTTGAGCACGCCGAGCACGGCGCCGGTCGGTTCGCCTTGCGGGCTGGTCAGCGGCGGCAGCGCGTGGAAGGCGCGATAGAGATACGATGAGCCGTCGATCAGGACGAGATCGGGCGTCCCGCGCGCATCGGACACGGGTCAGGACTCCTGCGCGAGGCGGCGCAGGTCGGCGGCGAAGCCGTCGATGCTGAAGTCGGGTTGCGTGATCAGCCGCAGGCGGTTGCTGCGGTCGTAGACGTAGATCACCGCCGAATGGTCGATGGTGTAGTCGCGACCGTCGGGGGTCGGCACCTTGACGGCGATCGCGTGGAAGGCTTTGACGACCGCGGCCAACTGCTCGGGCGTGGGCCGCAGTGCGATGAAGGACGGATCGAAGCTGCGCACGTAGGCCTGCAGCCGCTCCGGCGTGTCGCGCTCGGGATCCACCGAGACGAGCACGACCTGCACGCGCTCGGCATCGGGGCCGAGCGCAGCGCGCGCCTGGCGCAGCCGGGCGAGCGTGGTGGGGCAGACATCGGGGCAGGCGGTGAAGCCGAAGAAGACGAGCGTGACCTTGTCGCGGAAATCTTCGAGGCGGCGGGGCTGGCCGTTGTCGTCGGCGATGACGAGGCCGCGACCGTAGTCGATGCCGGAGACTTCGGTGGAATTGAAGGGCGCGGGCGGCGGTTGCCGCGAACACCCGGCGGCCGCGAGCAGCGCCGCGAACGCGAGGAGAAGGGACGCCAAGCCACGAGCGCCGGGCAGCGCGCGGGAGGCCACTGCCCGGGCTCGTGTCATGAGCGTGTCAGCGCGCGATCAGGTGCCGGGCGCCTTGACCCAGACCTTGCACCAGCCCGGGTTCTTCACGAGCTTGCCCGGGAAGAGGTTGCACTTGGCGGTGGCCGCCTTGCGATCCTTGTCGGCCCACTGCAGGCAGTTGCCGCAGATCTGGCCGGGCTTGTAGTTCGGGTTGGCTTTCGCGTCGACCTTCTTGGCGTCTTCGACGTAGCCAAGCGCCTTGGCGGCAGGTTCGGTGGGGCTCAGCACCGGCAGCGCGGCCGCGGGCTTCGCCTGCGCGAAGGCCGTCTCGACCACGACCGGGATGGCGGGCAGGCCGAGCACGGTGGCGCCCAGGACCTGACGGCGGGTCAGCTTCGAATTGTTCATGGCAAGTTCCTTTGCATGGGGGGATCGTCGACGGACGGATTATAACCCCCGCAAGGGCGGTCCACGCACCGGATGGCCGGTCTGCCACGCCACTGCACCGTTGTTGCCGACGTTCCACGGCAGCAGCGCCGCAAGGCCCAAGGCGACGAATGCGGCCCAAGTGCCGGCCGTCGTATGACGTGCCGCCCCATGGCAACGGCCGCCCGCGCAGTGCAGGCAAGCGGAGTTGGGCGTGTCGCCGGAGTCGTCGACCGGTGGCGTCGTGCCCTGGGGGGCGGCCAAGGTGCTGCACCGGGCGGCCGCGATCAGCGCAGCGATCGGGTCCGCGCCGACGGCGGGCGTGCCGCGTGCCGCGGCGTGCGCCCCGTCGTGGCAGGCAAGGATCAGTTGCGCCACTACGATCCCCATGACGGCGAGCGCCCCGAGCGCACGGGCCTGCCGACGGCGATCCTGGGCGGAGCGCGCGCGGGTCGGAGTCCGGTCGTGCGGGCAGTGGGCGGTATGGGCGGTCATGGCGGCTGTCCCGCCCAGAGTACGCGGGGCCCCTGGCGACTGCCGTAGGGGAAAACCGAGGGTCGGCGGTGCCGGTCAGGGCTTGGGCGGGGGGCGGCGGCGACGGCGGCGGCGGGGTTGCCACGGCGGGCGCGGTGACCGGGGCGTCAGGTGTCGCCGGAGTCGTAGCCGGCGCCGGGCGCGTCACCACCTCACCGCGATCCGGCAGGTACAGCGGTCCGGTCTGCCCGCAGCCGGCGAGCAGCAGCGCGGTGGCCGTCGCGAGCACCGCACCGCGCCCGATCAGGCCGCGCCGGTCGGCGCGATGTCGGTCGCCCAAGCGGGCGGTCATGCCGGCATCGGGCGGCCGTCGCGCAGGGCGAGCCAGCCGCGGATCACGCGGTAGATGAGCCAGAGGCTGATGATCACGATGCCGATCGGCAGCGTGAGGAACCCGATGAGCACCAGCATCAGCGGCGCCGACAGCAGGAACACCAGCAGCGTCGCCCAGGCCGCACCCCAGAAGGTGCGGATCTGCCAACGGAAATGCGAGTCGATCCAGGTGCCTGCGGCGTCCTTGCGGCGCATGTAGTTCATGACCACGGCGACGATCGACGGCAGGCCGAAGATGAAGCTGCCGATGATCGAGGCCGCGGTGGTGAGCGCGATCAGCACCGACAACGCGTGCAGCGCGTAGATGATGTGGGTGTAGCTGATCAGCGAGGGATCCGGCGTACGGTCGGTGCCGGACGCGGTCGACGGGACAGGGTCGGTCATGGCGATCTCCTCTAGCGGGCGGGGCGGTCGATCACCGCCAGGGTGATGCGCGACACGCAGATGAGCTGCCCTGCCGCGTTGACGATGTCGATGGACCAGACCTGGCTGCGGGCGCCGAGGTGCAGGGGGCGTGTGGTGCCCTCGACCACGCTGCCTTCGCGCGCCGCGCGCACGTGGTTGGCGTTGATCTCCTGGCCGACGACCGCGTGGCGCGCGGGATCGATCGTGCAGTTGGCCGCGACGCTCGCGAGCGTCTCGGCGAGCACCACGGAGGCGCCGCCGTGCAGGATGCGCATGGGCTGCACCGAGCGCTCGTCCACCGGCATGGTGCCGCGCAGGAAATCCGGCCCGAGCTCGGTGATCCGGATCCCGAGGTGACTGACCAAGGTGCGCTCCGAACGGGCGTTCATGCCTTCCAGCGTGACGCCGGGCCACCAGAGGGGTTTCGGGTCTGCAGGCGCGCTCACCGGCCCTCCTCTGCGCTCGATGCGTCCCTGCGCAGTTCCGCGCCGACGCGCTGGTAGGCCTCGCGGAAGGGGATGCCTTCCTCGACGACGAGCCGGTTGGCGCGCTCGGCGGCGTGGATCGAGGGATCGAGGCGGATGTTCTCCGGCACGAACGCCATCGCGTCGATCGCGGGCGCGAGGATCGCGGTGCTGGCGAGGGCGAGGTCGATGCCGCGGAACAGCGGCGCCTTCAATAATTGCAGGTCGCGCTGGTAGCCCGAGGGCAGCTTGGCGACGATGCCGAGCGCCTCGACGAGGCAGCCTTGGGCGGTGCCGGTGCGGCCGCGCAGCAGCTCGAACACGTCCGGGTTGCGCTTCTGCGGCATGATCGAGGAGCCGGTGGTGAACGCGTCGTCGAGCCGCACGAACGCGAACTCCTGCGTGTAGAACAGGCAGACGTCGGCGGCGAAGCGGCCGAGGTCCTGCATCAGCAGCGTGATCTCGAAGAGCAGCTGGGATTCGGCCTTGCCGCGCGAGAGCTGCACGGCCGTGACCGGCTGCTGCACCGTGTCGAAGTCGAGCGCCTGGCGCGTCGCCTCGCGGTCGAGCGGCAGTCCGGGCGTGCCGTAGCCCGCGGCGGAGCCGAGCGGGCTCTTGCCGATGCGGCGTTGCGCCGCGCGCAAGCCCGCGGCGTCATCGCGCAGTTCGGCGGCGAACCCGCCCGCCCAGAGCGCGACGGAGCTTGGCATCGCCTGCTGCATGTGGGTGTAGCCCGGCAGCGCAAGATCGCCCTCGCGGTCGGCGAGCGCCTCGAGCGCCTGCGCGACGGACTCCGCGCCGCGGGCCGTCTCTTCGGCGGCATCGCGCAGGTAGAGACGCAGCGCGGTGAGCACCTGGTCGTTGCGCGAACGGCCGAGGTGCACGCGGCCGCCGGCGGCGCCGATGCGCGCCGTCAGCCGGCGCTCGAGCGCGGTCTGACCGTCTTCGTCGGCGAGCTCGACGCGCCACTCGCCCTGCGCGTGCGCCGCGGCGAGCGCCTCGAGCCCGTCCTCGATGGCTTCGAGGTCGGGTGCGCTGAGGAGCCCCTGCGCATGCAGCATCTGCGCGTGCGCGATGCTGGCGCGCGCGTCGTAGGCGACCAGGCGATCGTCGAGCGCATGGTCTTCGCCTGCGGTCCAGGCGAGCACCCGCTCGTCGAGCGGTGCGCCTTTGTCCCAGAGGCGGCTCACGGCTGGGCGTTGCCTGCCGCGAGCTCCGCCGGTGCGAGCTTGCCGATGTCCGCGACCACGAGCGTCCCCGTGCCTTCGTTGGTGAACACCTCGGCGAGGATAGCATCGGGGGCCTTGTAGGAGATGACGTGCACGCGCTGCACGCCGCCCTGGATGGCGTTCTCGATGGCCTTGGCCTTCGGCAGCATGCCCTCGTTGATGCGGCCCTCGCGGCGCAGCTTGGCGAGCCCAGCGAGGTCGGTGTAGGACACGACCGAGGTCGGGTCGTTGATGTCGGCGAGGATGCCGGGCGCGCCTGTGCAGAGCAGCAGCTTCTCGGCGCCGAGCGCGGCGCCGATGGCGGCGGCGACGGTGTCGGCGTTGATGTTGAGCAGCGTGCCGGTCTCGTCGCTCGAGAGCGGCGAGATCACGGGCATCAGGCCGTTGTCGAGCAGCTTGCGCAGCACGTCGGTGTCGACGTGGTCGATGTCGCCGACGAACCCGTAGTCGACGGTCTCGTCGCTGCCCTGCATCTTCACAGGTGCGCGCTTGTGCGCCTGGATCAGGCCGGCGTCGACGCCGCTGATGCCGACCGCCGGGATGCCGAGCTCGCGGCAGGCGGCGAGGATGCGGGTGTTGATGAGCCCCGACAGCACCATCGCGGTCGCATCGACCGACTCGGCGTCCGTCACCCGGCGGCCCTCGACCATCTTGGTCGGCACGCCGAGCTTCTCGGTGACCTCGGTGAGCTGCGGGCCGCCGCCGTGAACGAACACGACGCGGATGCCGAGGGAGTGCAGCACGGCGATCTGCTCGACCAGCGCGCGCGTCGCACCGGCATCGCCGAACACGCCGCCGCCTGCCTTCACGACGAAGGTCTTGCCCTTGTAGAGGCGGATGTAGGGTGCGGCGCTGCGCAACGCGCGGATGACGGCGGCAGGGTCGGCACGGTGCATGATCATCGTTCGGGTCTCCTTCAGGCGGTCAGGCGGTCAGGCGGTCAGGCGGTCAGGCGGTCAGGCGGTCAGGCGGTCAGGCGGTCAGGCGGTCAGGCGGTCAGGCGGTCAGGCGAGCAGGCGGTGCAGCACCGCCATCTGGGCGGGCAGGCGGTTGTAGGCCTCGCGCTGCACGATGCTGCGCGGGCCGTCGAGCACCTCGTCGGCGACGGCGACGTTGCGCCGCACCGGCAGGCAATGCATGAACTTGCAGTCGGACTGCGCCCGGGCGAACCAGTCCTCGCGCACGGTCCAATCCTTGAGGCCGGCGCGCAGCGCGGCATCGCCTGCGGCATCGCCGTAGTGCGTGGTCGAACCCCATTCTTTGGCGTAGAGGACGTGCGCGCCGGCGAGCGCCTTGGCGCGGTCGCTGGTCTCGCGCACCGAGCCGCCGGAGGCGGCCGCCGCCGCGTGCGCCTTGTCCATGACTTCGGGCGGCAGCGCGAACCCGTCCGGGCGCAGCACCACCACCTCCATGCCGCGGTGCGCGGCCATGTGCACCGTCGAGGCGGGCACGGCGAGCGGCGTGACGCGCGGGTGGTTGGCCCAGGACAGCACGAACTTCGCGCGCTGCGGCACGGCGAGCTCGTCCATGGTCTTCCAGTCGGCGAGCGACTGGCAGGGGTGGCTCATCGCCGACTCGAGGTTGACGAGCGGCTTGTCGACCACGGCCGCCATCGCCTTGAAACGCGTCTCGGCGACGTCCTCGGCGAGGTCCTTGCCCTCGGCGAAGGCGCGGATGCCGAGCGCATCGGCGTAGGAGGCGAGCACGGGCAGGCCTTCGCGGATGTGTTCGGCGCAACCGCCGTCCATCACCGCGCCGAGCCGCGTCTCGAGCTGCCAGGTCCCCTGGCCGGGGGTGATCACGAACGAGCTGCCGCCGAGCCGCTGCATGCCCACCTGGAAGGAGGCGAGCGTGCGCAGCGAGGGGTTGAAGAACACGAGGCCGAGGATCTTGCCGGCGAGCGCGCGCGGTTCCGGATGCGCCTCGAGGCGGCGCGCGAGCGCGAGGAGGTCGAGCACCTCGTCACGGCCGAGATCGGCGAGGTCGAGGAAATCCTTCACAGGTCCTCCAGAGCCGCGCGCAGCAGGTCGACTTCGGCCTCGCGCAGCGTGTAGGGCGGCAGCAAGCGCACGACGCGCGGATCGCCGCTCGTGCCGGCGAGGATGTTCCGCGCGAGCAGGGCGGCTTGCACTTCTTTGGCCGGCCGGTCGCAGATGAGACCGTGCAGGAAACCGGCGCCCTGGTGGCCCACGACCGGACCCACCGTGCAGGTCTCGCGGATGTGCTGCGAGACGCGCCGGACGTTCGCCATGAGGTCCTGTGACTCGATCGCGTCGATCGTGGCCTCGATGGCTGCGCAGGCCATGGGCCCGCCGCCGAAGGTGGTGCCGAGGCCCTCGAGCTTGAGCGCGGCGGTGACCGCCGGGGTCATCAGCAGCGCGCCGCAGGGGAAGCCGTTGCCGAGCGCCTTGGCGGTGGTGATCATGTCGGGCCGCACGCCATAGAGGTCGGCGGCGAACGGCTGGCCGCTGCGGCCGACGCCGATCTGCACCTCGTCGAAGATGAGCTGCGCGCCGACCGCATCGCAGCGCGCGCGCAGCGCGGCGAGGAACTCCGCGCCCATGTCGAAGGCGCCGCCGACGCCTTGCACCGGCTCGACGATCACCGCGGCGACATCCTCGCCGACGATGCCGGGGATGGCGGCGATGTCGCGCCGCGGCACCCAGCTGACCTCGAACGGCGCGCGCGGGAATTCGTACCACTTCTTGTCGGCGCCCCAGGTCACGGCGCCTGCGGCGGCGGTGCGGCCGTGGAACGCGCCTTCGACCGCGACCACACGCGTGCGGCGCGTCATCTTGAAGGCCATGCGCAGCGCGTTCTCGTTGGCCTCGGCGCCCGAGTTCACGAAGAAGATGCTGTCGAAGTGACCGCCGGCGAAGCGGGCGAGTTTGGTGGCCGCGCGCACGCGCACGTCCATCGGCACGGCGTTGCTCTGGAAGTTGCAGGCGGCCGCCTGCGCGGACACCGCGTGCGTCCAGCCGGAGTGGCCGTAGCCGAGCGCTGCCACGGCATGGCCGCCGTAGAGATCGAGCACGCGACGCCCGTCGCGCGTGTGCAGCCAGACGCCCTCGGCGTCCACCACCTCCATGGCGTACTGCGCGAAGACCGGCGCGAGGTGGTCCGGCGGGCTCATGTCCACCCCGCTGCGGGTGCGGTGAGTCCGGCGGTCTCGGGCAGGCCGAGCAGGCGGTTCATCCACTGCATGGCGCCGCCGGCCGCGCCCTTGGTGAGGTTGTCGATGGCGCACATCACGGCGACCGTGCGGCCGTTGGCCGCCGCCGAGAGCGTGGCGTAGTTGCTGCCGGCGATGTCCTTGATGCGCGGCGCGCCGTCGGTGACGCGCACGAACGGCGAGCCGGCGTAGAACCCGCGCAGCGCGGCGAGCACGGCAGCGGTGTCCGCCGAGCGCGTGAGCGTCGCCTGCACCGTGGCATGGATGCCGCGCGCGAAGGGGCCCGAGTGCGGCACGAAGGCGAAGTCGGCGGTGACGCCGGTGGCTGCCGCCGCGCAGGCCGTGATCTCGGGGATGTGCCGGTGCACGAGCGCGTTGTACGAGTAGAGATCGCTGTGCCGGGTCGGGTGGTGGGTGCCGTCCACGGGCTTGCGGCCCGAGCCCGTGCTGCCGGTCACGCCGCTCACGAACAGCGTCGGCGTCACGAGACCGGCGGCGAGCAGCGGCACCGAAGCAAGCAGCGTCGCGGTCGCGAAGCAGCCGGGATGCGCGACGTGCGGCGTCGGCGCGGCGGCGAGGTGCTCGGGCACTGCACAGCTGAACTGCGCGAGCCGCTCGGGAGCGCCGTGCGGATGCTTGTAGACCGCGGCGTAAGCCTCGGCGGTCGGATAGCGGTAGTCCGCCGAGATGTCGACGATGCGCGGGCGGGTGCCTGCGGCCTCCGCGGCGCCGAGCAGGCGGTCGATCAGCGCGGCGCTGACACCGTGCGGCGCGGCGGCGAACACGCCGCAGGCCGGAAGCGTGGCCACGAGCGCCAGGATCTGCGCTTCGGACACGAAGCGCAGGTCGCCGAGCGCGGGCGCCAAGTGCGGGAAGGCCTTCGCGACCGGTTCACCCGGCTGCGAGTCGGAGAGGACGCCTGCGATCTCGAGCTGCGGATGGCCGAGCACGAGGCGCAGGACTTCGCCGGCCACATAGCCGGTGCCGCCGAGGATCAGGATGGGGATGCGTGACATGGCAGGCGGAGTCCCTGTGCTTCAGTGGGCGGTCGGGAACTTCGCGGCGAGGCCGATCGCCTCGATCACGCGGTCGCCGAGGCCGATACCGTCGGTGAGCGCGTTGAACGCCGGCACGCCCATCTGGTCGCGGATGATGTCGACGCCCACCGCGTTGTCGGTGGCGGGGCCGGTGACGGCGCAGGGCTCGATCTTGAAGCGCTCGCGCATGAGCTTCACGCCGCCCCAGGCTGCGACCGGGTCGTTGGCCGACAGCACCACGCCCGTGAGCGCGCCGCGGATGTCGTCGCAATCGAGGATGGCGTCGACGCCGTAGGCGCCCAGGATGCCGTCGCCGAGCTCGAACACGATGACATCGGGTTTCTTGGCGGCGAGCTCGGTGATCATGGTGCGGGTGAGCGCGGGGCCGACCGCCGGCGTCGAGGTGATGACGCCGAGGTCGGTGAAGATCATGGAATTGCGGGCGCCCGCATCTTCCATGGCGAGGATGTCGCGGCGCAGCGAGACGCCGGTCGCCTTGAAGCAATCGACCACGAGGCCACGATGGCGCATGCGGCTGACCATGGCGCAGGCGGCGGCGGTCTTGCCGGCCTCCATGCAGGTGCCTGCGAGCGCGACCACCGGCACGCCCTGCGTGTCGAGGGGCGCCGCGAGGTCGAGCTTGCGGTAGCCGGCGCGCGCCGGCACGCCGATGCGCTCGCCGAGGTAGGGGAAGGTGAGCACCACGCCGAGCACGCGGCAATCGAAGGGCTTGCCCTTGTCGGGGTTGGCCGAGTCGCAGATGCCGAGCACGCCGCCGATATTGAGCATCTGGATGACGTCGCCCGCAGCGAGCTTCGGCGGCACGTGCCCCGAGTAGCCGAACAGCGCCTTGCGGTGGCCGAGCGCGCCCACGACGATGTCGCCCTTGTTCACTTTGGCCATGCGGCCGCTGGTGAGCTCGATGGTGTTGTAGTTCGCCTTGGAGGAGAGGATCTCCACGACCACGACGATGCCTTCCTCGGAGGGCAGGTCGTCCGTGGCGATGCGCACCTCGTGGCCGAGGCCGCAGGCCTGGGTGATGGAGGCGATCTTGTCGACGACGATGGTCCTCATTTCCCTGCGTCTCCCTGGGCGCCGGCGGCGCCTTGCTGTGCGGCGCGTTCGCCCGCGCGGTGATGGAACATGCCCGGCAAGCCGACGATGCGCGAGAAACCGAGCGCATCAGCCGGCGTCCATTCGCCGGTGGCCTCGCCGTAGACGCCCTTCGAGGCGGCCATCAGCGAGTACGGGGAATCGGTGCCCTCGACGAACACCGAGCCGGGGCGCAGCAGCACCGTCACCGTGCCGGTGACGCGCGCCTGCGACGCGATGAACAGCGCCTCGATGTCGCGGCAGGCGGGGTCGAGCAGCTGCCCCTCGTGCACCCAGTCGCCGTAGGGGCTGGCGAGCAGTTCCTTGATGCGCTGCTGGCGCGCGGTGAGCACCAGTTTCTCGAGCTCGCGGTGCGCGTCGAGCAGCACCTCGGCGGCCGGCGCCTCAAAGGCCACGCGACCCTTGGTGCCGATGATGGTGTCGCCCAGGTGGATGCCACGGCCGATGCCGTAGGGGCCGGCGATCGCCTCCAGCGCCTCGATGACGGCGACCGGCGACAGCGCCTGCCCGTCGAGGCCGCAGGGCACGCCGCGCTCGAAATGCAGCACGAGGCGCCGCGGCGGCAGCGGCTGTGTGAACGCGTCGCGCGACAGCACCCAGGCGTCGTCGGGCAGGCTGCCCTGCGAGGTGAGCGTCTCCTTGCCGCCGATGCTGACGCCCCAGAGGCCGCGGTTGATGGAGTAGGCCGCGCCGTGCGGCGGCACAGGCAGGCCGCGCTGCGTGAGGTAGTCGAGCTCTTCCTGGCGCTTGAAGGCGCGGTCGCGCACCGGCGCGATCACCTCGAGCTCCGGCGCGAGCGTGCGCAGGGCGACCTCGAACCGCACCTGGTCGTTGCCTGCGGCGGTGCAGCCGTGGGCGATGCTGCCGGTGCCGAGTTCGCGCGCCATGCGCGCGATGGTCTGCGCCTGCATCACGCGCTCGGCGCCGACGCAGAGCGGGTAGAGGTTGCCGCGCCGCACGTTGCCCATGATCAGGAAGCGCAGCACCTGCTCGAAGTAATCGGCGCGCGCGTCGATCTGGTGGTGCGCGACGGCGCCGAGCGCGAGCGCGCGCTCGCGCAGCGTGGCGCGCGTGGCGTCGTCGATGCCGCCCGTGTCCACGGTGACGGTGATGATCGGACGGCCGTGCTGCTCCTTGAGCCAAGGCACGAGGAACGAGGTGTCGAGGCCGCCCGAGTAGGCGAGGACGATGGGCTGGGACATGGTGTTCCGGGTTGTCGGGTCAGAGGCGGAAGAGCGCGCGCAGCCGCTCGACGAGGGCCGCCTGGGCGGCCGCGTCGACGGTGGCGATGAAGATCGTGTCGTCGCCCGAGAGCGTGCCGACCGACTCGGGCCACTCGGCCTGGTCGATCGCGGCGGCGACGGTCTGCGCGGAGCCGGTGGTCGTGCGCAGCACGGTCAGCGAGGGGCCGGCCGTGGCGACGCCGCGCACGAACGGCCGCAAGGCGGCGAAGTCGTCGAGCGGCCGCGGCGCGGCATCGGGCGGCAGGTAGCGCCCGCCGGCCTTGAGCACGCCGAGCTCGCGCAGGTCGCGGCTCACCGAGGACTGGGTGACTTCGTGGCCCGACTCGCGGAGCAGCCTTACCAACTCCTCTTGCCGGCGCACGGGCGTACCGCGCAACAAGCGCAGGATGGCGGTCCGTCGGCCGGATTGGAGGGCATCGGTCTGCATAAAAGTGCGCGTATTCTGCATATTCATGCAGGCGTGTCAACAGGTTTTTCGTCCCCCCGAGTCTGGGGGTTTGGGCTCACCCTCTGCGGTGGGCAGCCCTGAACCGGGCGAGCGTCTCCTCGCGCATGTACCGGGACAGCACGGCGTTGGGCGTCCGGGTGAGGTCGACCACGGTCAGGCAATCGAGCGAATGCCCGAAGTCCGGATCGATGTTGAAGCCGAGCACGCGGCCACCGAGCTTGAGGTATTGCCGCAGCAGCACGGGCGCGCCACGTCTCTGCGGGTCATCCCCGGCCGCGATCACATCGGCAAGGTCATCGACCTCGCGCACCCCGGACGCTTCGCGCCCGAGCACCGCAAGCGATCGGGCCTCGCGGAACGGCGTCCGAGGCTTCACCCACGCCGCGAGCAATGGATCGAAGTGGTGCCAGCGCAAATAGCGCACCAGCAGGGCCCGCGCGGCCTCGTCGTAGTCGGCGCTCACGCTGACCGGTCCGATCAGCCGCGCGAACCGCGGTTGCTGCGCGACGTACTCGCCGATGCCGCGCCAGAGCGCGAGCAGCGACGTGAAGCTGCGTTGGTACTCGGCGCGCACGAACGAGCGGCCAAGCTCGATCGCGGGGCCGAGCAGTGGGAAGAACGGCTCGCGGAACTCGAACAGCGTGCTCAGATAAAGCGCATTGCGTCCATGCGTCCGGCGAAGCTGCTCGATGCGTGCGGCCCGGTAGGCGCCGACCACGCAGCCGCGCCGCGAATCCCACGCGACGATGTGGTCGTACCAGCGATCGTGGTGGTCGAGGTCGCGCGCGTGGCCGGTGCCCTCGCCCACCGCGCGGAAAGTCTCCTCGCGCAGGCGGCCGATCTCGTCCAGCAAGTGCGGTACGGCGCGGCCTGGCGCGCAGTACACCTCAAGCGGACCCAGGGTCGCGAGCCTGCCGCCTTCGCCGAGGGCGCCGAGTTCCCGTTCCAGCGCCTCGCGGGGCACCGCGGCGCCGACCGGTCGCTGCGCAGCGGTCGGACGTGACCGGGCGGCGTTCGTCGTGGCGGATGCCGACGCAGCGGACGGCGCTTGCGGTGCGGCGCGTGGTGCGGCCCGCGGCGCAGCCAAAGAATACAGTCGCACGCGCAGCAGCCGTTCGATCCGTTGCGGATCGCCGAGCGCGGCAAGGCGTTCGGGCGGGACCGGTTCCCCCAGCCGCAGGTCGAGGCAGGTGCCCCGCTTGTTGGTCACCTCGCGTGGCAGCAAGGCCGTGCGCAGCGCGGGGTGCAGCAGTCCGGCCAACTGGAATCCGGCCCCGTTGCTGCCGTGCACGTAGAGCGGCGCTACCGGTGCACCGGCCGCCGCGAGCAGCGCGCTCGCGGACCGGTTCCAGGGCGGGTCCGCGACGCAGCGGTGTGCGAGGTCGAGGTGTGACACTGCCCCGGCAGGGAAGACGAGCAGCGCACCGCCCGCCTTCACGTGGCGTAGCGCGTGGCGCAACGCGATGACATTGGCGCCGCGCGTCCCGCCGTGACCGAAGTTGTCCACCGGGATCATCACGCTGCCGAGCGGCGCCAGTCCGGCGAGGCTTGCCGTGGCGATCACCTTCAGGTCCGACCGGTGCCGCATCAACGCCGCGATCGCCGCGAGACCGTCGATGCCGCCGTAGGGATGGTTGGCAGCCACCAACAGCGGACCCGCGGTCGGCAGACGCTGCCATTCCGTCTCGTGCACGGTGTAGCGGACACCGAGCTTGGCGAGCGACGCCTCCGCGAACTCCCGCGCGCCGAGGCCCGGCGGCAGTTGGGCGTAGAGCTGCTCCAATCGATCTATGCCCATGACGCGCCCGAGGGGCCGCCACAGCCATGGCGGCACGGGCGCCGGGGGACGCAGCACAGGCGCTGCGCGGTGCCGGTGCGATTCAGGGCGCCGCGACGGCATGGCGCCACCTCCGCACCCGGGCGCGCACGGCGGACTCGGCAGGCACGAGGTTGAAGAGGAACTCGAGTGTGCTGGCGCGCCACGAACGGCCGAGCGCCTGCGCGCGGACGGTGCCGCGGTCGAGCGCGAGCGCGGCCAGCGCCGCGCGGCGAAGGTCCTCGTCCATCACCCCGGTGACCCCGGGCGTGATGACATCGACGGGTCCGGTGACCGGAAAGGCCGCGATCGGCACGCCGCAGGCCATCGCCTCCAGCATGACGAGGCCGAAGGTGTCGGTGCGGCTCGGGAACACCAGCACGCTCGCGGCCGAAAGTTGCCGGGCCAAGGACTCGCCGCGCAGCGTGCCGTGGAACACGGCGTCCGGATATCGGCGTTGCAGTTCCGCACGCGCCGGTCCGTCGCCGATGATCTCCTTGCGTCCGGGAAGGTCGAGCGCCAGGAACGTCTCGATGTTCTTCTCGACGGCGACCCGCCCGAGGCAGGTGAAGACCGGTGTGTCGTCCGGTCGCGGCTGCGGACGGAAGAGGGCAGTGTCGACGCCGCGTCCCCAGTGGCGCAAGCGCCTGAAACCGCGTGCCGCGAGCTCGCGACGCATGGTCGGCGTCGAGACCATGGTCGCGGAGGCGGCGCCATGGAACCAGCGCAGGTAGCCGTAGGACACGCCGAGCGGGATGGGCCAGCGCGCGCGGACGTATTCGGGGAACTGGGTGTGGTAAGCGGTGCTGAACCGGCGCCGGTTGCGCAGGCACCACGCGCGCGCCGCGAGGCCGAGCGTGCCCTCGGTGGCGATGTGCACCGCGTCGGGGCGGAAGTCGCCGAGCACGCGGTCGAGATGTCCGCGCGGCGGCAGCGACAGACGCAGCTCCGGATACGAAGGGCAGGGCACGCTCGCGAATCCCTGCGGGGTGACGCGCAGCACCTCGACGCCGAGCGCTTCCAGCTCGCGGCAAGTGTGGCGCAGTGTGCTGACGACGCCGTTGGTCTGCGGCTCCCAGGCGTCCGTGATCAGGGCGAGGCGCATTTGAGCGAGGGTCTCTGAGGCGCGTATCAGCCTCGTGACGATTTGTCGGCAGTTGCATGACAAGCCCGCAGCGTGCGACGGGTCATGTTCCGGCAACACCGATGAAACTTCGGAGCAATCACCCCCACCGACCATGTTGCCTTCGTCGTCCGACGCCCCCTGACACGCCACTTACGGGATCACCGCCATGAGCCACCACGAACTCGACGTCGACCTGAACCGCTCCTCGAACCCCGAGATGCGCTCCATCCTCGCGCGCCGCGCGGTTCTCAAGGGCGGTGCAGGCCTCGCGGCCCTGTCCTTCCTCGGCGGCATCGCCGGCTGCAACGGCGATGGCGTCGGCGACCCGACCCCGGACCTCGTCGGGACCGGCGCCGGCAGCGTCACGCCCCCGCGTGCGACGACGCTTTCCTTCAACCCGGTGGCGAAGTCGGTCTCGGACGCCATCCGCCTGCCCGCGGGTTACTACGCGACGGTGCTCTACCGCTTGGGCGATCCGATCGCCGCGGGCGTTCCGGCGTTCCGCAACGACGGGACCGACGCGGCCGCCTCGTACGCCCAGCGCGCCGGCGACCATCACGACGCGATCCAGTATTTCGGGCTCGGCAGCGACGGCCGTTTCTCCTACAACGCCACCGATCGCGCGCTGCTGGTGATGAACCACGAGGCCATCACGCCCGCGTACCTGCACCCGGCCGGCCCGACGATCGTCAACGGCGTGCGCACCGTGGCCGATGAGGTGCTCAAGGAGTTCTACCTGCACGGCGTGTCGGTGATCGAGATCAACAAGGTCAACGGCAACTGGGTCTACAAGCAGGACTCCTCGTTCAACCGACGCGTCCATACGCTCACGCCGACGACGATCTCCGGCCCGGCCGCCGGGTCGCGCTACATGATCACCAAAGAATCGCCGACCGGCACCGCGATCCGCGGCACCGTCAACGACTGCGCCCACGGCTACACGCCCTGGGGCACCTACCTTGCCTGCGAGGAGAACTGGGCAGGGTACTTCCGCCGCACCACCAGCACCGACAACCCGCGTCGCACCGCGAAGGAACTGACCTCGCTCGCGCGCTACGGCGTCGCCGGCACCGGTCGCGAACTCTGGGCAACGGTGACCCCCGATACGGCCGACGACCGCTACGGCCGTTGGAACGCGGAGGTCCGCGGCACTTCGACCGACGGCTCCGACGACTACCGCAACGCGCCGAACACCTACGGCTGGAACGTCGAGATCGACCCCTTCGCGCCGACATCGACCCCCAAGAAGCGCACCGCGATGGGCCGGTTCGCCCACGAGGGCGCTTGGGCGGCGAAGGCGGTCGCCGGCAAGCCGATCGTCTTCTACATGGGCTGCGATTCCCGGAACGAGTACATCTACAAGTATGTCTCGACGGCGGCATGGGATCCTGCGGACGCGAACCGTGGTCTCGCAGCGGGCGACAAGTACCTCGATAGCGGCAAACTGTACGCTGCGGTCTTCAACGAGGACGGTACCGGTCGCTGGGTCGAGCTGACCTTCAATGTCGGCAACGTGACCTCGGCGAACGCGGCCTACCCGTTCGCCGACCAGGCGGATGTGCTGGTCAACGCGCGTCTCGCCGCCGACGCGGCCGGTGCCACCAAGATGGACCGCCCGGAGTGGGGCGCGGTGGACCCGTTCACGGGTGCCGTCTACATGACGATGACCAACAGCAACGCCACGTCGCGCACCCTCGCCTCGACCAACGCCTCGAACCCCCGTCACTACAACGATGCACGGACCAATGGCACCGCGCAGCGCGGCAACCCCAACGGCCACATCATCCGCTGGCTCGAGACTGAGCCGGCCGCGCTGACCTTCCGCTGGGACGTCTATCTCTTCGGCGCCCGCTCGACGGCGAACGCCCAGAACGTGAACCTGTCCGGCTTGACGGCCGAGAACGATTTCTCGAGCCCTGACGGCGCGTGGTTCGGCGCGAACGGCATCTTCTGGATCCAGACCGATGACGGCGCCTACACCGACGTGTCGAACTGCATGTTGCTCGCCGCGTTGCCGGGAACGGTCGGTGACGGCGCGGCGCGGACCGTCGTCAACACCGATGCGTCCGGCGCCACCAAGAGCGTCCAGACCTTCGTCGGCGCGGCGCCGGGTACCGCCAAGCTCAAGCGTTTCCTCGTCGGCCCGAACCAGTGCGAGATCACCGGGATCACGGAGTCGCCGGACGGCAAGGCGCTGTTCGTCAACATCCAGCATCCGGGCGAGGACATGCCGATCGCCGACATCGGCGATCCGACCCGCTATCCCTCGCACTGGCCGGATGGCGGCTTGACGCGTCCGCGCTCCGCGACCATCGTGATCCAGCGCGATGACGGCGGGGTGGTCGGCGCTTGACCGCTCACCCGGCCACGCGCCGGCGGTCTGCCAAGGTCCTCTGGGCGCTGTGGTGCGTCGTGGCTGTCCACGGCGCCCACGGCGCAGGGATGGACATGCCGGGCCCGGCGGTGCAGCGCATCGAGGGCGAGATCCGTGGTACCGACCACGAGACCTACCGCGCCATCGAGTTCGAGGTATCGCCCGGGACCGAACGGGTGGACATCGACTTCGCACACGATGGCGCCGGCGTGCGGACCGTGGTCGACCTCGCGGTCCATGGCCCGAACGGTTTCCGCGGCGCGAGCGGCAGCAACAAATCGTCCATCACCATCGGCCGGGACGATGCGACACCGTCGTACCGCCCCGGTCCGCCCGAGCCCGGCACTTGGCGTCTGGTGCTCGGCCTGCCGAACGTGCGCTCGGTCGTGGGCGTCGCCGGCCGCGATGTGCCGCCGACGCGGTTCGTCGCCACGATCAGGCTGCATCCGTCGACCGGACCGTTGCCGGTCAGCGCCTTCGCGCCGGGCGCACTGCGCGACAGCCCCGGCTGGTTCCGCGGCGATGTGCATTCGCACACCGCCCACAGCGATGGCAGCTGTGCGAGCCGCACGGGCCGACGGGTGCCCTGTCCGTCGTTCTTGACGGTGGCGGCCGCAGCGCGCGAGGGGCTGGATTTCCTGTTCGTCACCGAGCACAACACCGCCTCGCACTTCAATTTCCTGCGCGAACTGCAGGACTACTACGACGACCTGTTGCTCATCCCCGGCATCGAGCTGACCACCTTCGGTGGCCACGCCAACATCGTCGGGACCGCTGACGCTTCCGGCATCCTGGTGCCGGACGGCGGCGCGACGGAGATCGCAGCCGAGTTCAGGCGGGTGCGCGCCCGCGGAGGGCTCGTGGTGGTGAACCACCCGGGGCTGCCGTCCAACGAGGACTGCATGGGATGCGGATGGCGCTCGCCGGTGGATTGGTCGCTCGTCGACGCGGTCGAGGTCGTCAACGGCGGGTCGCTGCTGCGCTTCGGCAGCGCGGAAGGGCCGTTCTCGGCGCTGGCGGTCTGGGAACGGCTGCTTGACCGCGGACTGCGGCTCACCGCCGTGGCAGGCAGCGATTCGCACGACCCGACGGCTTCGCCTGAACGCCAGGTGCCCGTGGGACGGCCCCGGACGGTGGTCCAGGCGGACTCGCTCTCCCAGCGCGACCTCTTCGCAGCGCTGCGCAGTGGTCGCGCGTTCGTGGACGTGCAGGGTAGCCGCACCCGCGCCGTCGACCTTCGCCTCACGACCGGCGGCACGGTTTCTTTGATGGGATCGACCGCATCGCCGGCGCCGGGCGCCGCGATCGAATTGGAGGTGATCGTCCGCGACGCGGTCGGCGCGATGGTCCATATCGTCCGCGGCGACGACGGGGCGCACCGCGAGGTCGCGCGTCATCCCGTGGAGTCGCCGGAGACATCGCTCCGCCATCGGGTCGCTTCGACAGGCTGCGCGGGCTGGATCCGCGCCGACATCCGTGACGCACAGGGCGCGCTGCTGCTCGTATCGAACCCCGTCTACCTCGCCCCTGCCACCAAACCTACATCGACTTGCAAGGGCAGTGCAGCAAACCGTTGATGGAATACGCGCGCCCTTCAGGAGGGGGCTCCCAGATGAAAAACAACCGAATGATCGCCGCCGCCGTCGCGTCGGCGCTTTCCCTCGCCTTCCCGCCCGGTGCCGCCGCTGAGCCGCTCGAAGAGGTCGTCGTGACCGGTCGGGTAGGCGCGCGCGAACTCACCAAGCCCGAGTTGAGCTATGCGGCCACCACGGTCGATGCCGACCGGCTCCGCTTCATCGCCCCCCTCAGCACTGCCGAGGCCTTCAAGTCGGTCCCGGGTTTCTGGGTCGAGGCGTCCGGCGGCGAGGCCTCCAACAACGTACGCTCGCGCGGCATCCCGACCGACGGCTATTCATCGGTGACGATCCAGGAAGACGGCCTCACGATCCAGCACGACGGCGGTCTCGGGTGGCTCAATGCCGACCAGTCGTTCCGCATGGACGAGACGATCGCTCGGGTCGAAGCGGTGCGCGGCGGCCCGTCCGCCATCTTCGCGGCGAACTCGCCGGGCGGTGTGGTCAATTTCATCACGCGCAAGCCTGCGGACACGGCGGAAGGGCTGGTCAAGCTGCAGGTCGGCGATTACGGCATGTACCGCACCGATTTCTACTTCGGGTCGCCCCTCGGCGAGCGCTGGGACGCCTCCGTCGGCGGGTTCTTCCGCAGCGATGACGGCGTACGCCCCCCGGGTTTCCGCCAGAACGAGGGTGGCCAACTGCGCATCGCGCTCGGCTACGACCTCGAGGACGGTCGCATCGATGTCAACTTCAAGCACATCGACGACAATGTCGGCTTCCTGCTGCCCGTGCCGCTGACCTTCGACGGCAGCGGCGACACGGCCGGCATCTCCGGGTTCGACCCGAATTACGGCACGCTTGCCGGCCCCGACAACCGCCTGTCGACCTTCCCGAGCCCGAAGGGGCCCCTGGACTTCGACCTCAGCCGCGGCACCGAGGTCAAACTCTCGCAGTTCACGGCCAAGATCGACTTGGGACTCGGCGACGGCTGGCGCCTGCTCAACACCGCACGCCTGCGCGACTCGAAGATCCTGCGCAACGGCCTGTTCCCGACGGGCAACGTCGAGACCGCGCGCGCACGGCTCGCCTCGCTGCGCGCCGCTGCGCAGGCGGCCTACCCGGGCGCGGACCTCCGCATGGTGTACGCGACCAGCGGCGACGCCTTCAACCTGGACGGCGCCAACGGCAACGGCCTCGTGATCAGCGGCAACCTGCTGAGCGTCGCGGTGCCGCTGCGCGAGTTCGCCAACGATCTTCGCGTATCGAAAGCCTTCGATCTCGGCGGTGCCGTCCACGACGTGACCGTCGGCGCCTACCTCGCCGACTTCTCGTACGATTACGACCGGTTCATGTCGACCGCCAACCTCGAACTGCGCGACCAGGCGCGTCGCTTGGACGTGCTCGCCGTGTCTGGCACCGGCGCCGTGATCGGCAAGGTGACGGACAACGGGATCCTTCGCCACGGCTCGCTGTACGACAACGCCTCCGTCGAGGCGCGCAGCGTCGCCGTCTACATCGCCGACGAGTGGCAGGTGACCGACGCGCTGCGTGTCGACGCAGGTGTCCGTCACGAGGAGATCGATTTCTCCGGCGCCGTCGAGGGCAAGCGCACGATCGACCTCGGCATCGCCGGCACCCTCGCCGACAACCAGGTCATCACCGGCACGGGCACTTTCCAGGGCTTCGACCGGCGGTATGACCAGACGAGCTTCACGCTCGGCGTGAACTGGCAGTTCGCCGAAGGCCTGGGACTTTTCGGCCGCTACACCGACACGGGTCGCCTGCCTTCGCCTTCGGAGTTCCAAGGCAGCGTCGGCGACGCGGTGCGCACTGATATCCGTGTGACACCGGTCAAGATGTTCGAAGCGGGACTCAAGTGGGTGGGCCGGAACCACTCCGTGTACGCCACCGCGTTCCAGTCCGAATTCACCGGCGTCCGTTTCACGGACAACGTGTTCAACTCGGCCACCAACAGCTTCACCACCCGGGTCGGCTACGCGGACACCAAGACCATCGGTGTCGAACTGGAGGGCGACGTCACCATCGGCCAGATGTTCTACGTGCGCGGCGCAGCCACCTGGCAGCAACCCGAGTACGAGAGCTTCACCTTCACGAACAACGTGGGCGGCCTGCCGGTCGTGGTCACCTTCAACGGCAACCAGCTGATCCGCGTGCCTGAGGTCTCGGTCCGCCTCAATCCGGGCGTACTGCTCTTCGGCGGGCGGTTGCGCGCCGAGCTCGATGCTGAGCATTACTCGAAGCGCTACGCCGACGCGGCCAACTCCCAGTCGCTGCCCGCCTACGAAGTGTTCGGTGCGAATGTCATGTGGCAGGCGACCGAGCGGCTCTCGATCGGCTTCCACGGGGTCAACCTGACCAACGAGATCGGCCTCACCGAGGGCAACCCCCGCGCGGGACAGTTCGTCTCCGGTGACGCAGGCGCGCGCTTCTACACAGCACGCCCCATCCTCGGACGCTCGTACCGCGTGTCGGCGACCTACAAGTTCTGATGCCTGAGGGAAAAACCATGAACATCATCCGTCTCTCCATGTTCGTTTTGTCGGCGTCGCTCGCCGCCGCCGCGGTCGCCCAGCAGCCCGCCACCACCCCTGCCGCCGATGCCTCGCAGCTCGAGGAGGTGGTGATCTTCGCGCGCGGCGTCGCGCGCCAACAGCAGCAGGTCACCGCGGAGCAGATCGACTATCTGCCGGCCGGCACCAGCCCGCTCAAGGCGATCGAGAAATTGCCCGGCGTGAACTTCCAGTCGGCGGACCCCTTCGGTTCGTACGAGTGGTCGACGCGCATCGTGGTGCGCGGCTTCAACCAGAACCAGATGGGCTTCACGCTCGACGGCGTGCCGCTCGGTGACATGTCCTACGGCAACCACAACGGGCTGCATATCAGTCGCGCGGTGCCGAGCGAGGACGTCGGCCGTGTGTCGCTGTCGCAGGGCGCGGGCGCGCTCGGCACGGCCTCGACCAGCAACCTCGGCGGCACGCTCGAGTTCTTCACCCTCGACCCGGCTTCGGACTTCGGCGCCCGCGTCGACCTGACCGGCGGCAGCGACTCCACGCGCCGCATCTACGGCCGCTTCGACACCGGCGCGCTCGGTGGCAACGGCCCGCGCATCTCGCTGTCGGCGGTGGACGGCACCACCGACAAGTGGAAGGGCTCGGGCGAGCAGCAGCAGCGCATGTACAGCCTCAAGGCGGTGCAGCCGATCGGCGAAACCGGCTCGGTGACCGCGTACTACAACTACTCCGACCGCGCCGAGCGCGACTACCAGGACCTGTCCTTCGACATCATCCGTCGCCGCGGCGAGGACTGGGACAACTGGGCACCGGACTGGACCGCCGCGGTGGCGGCGGCCCGGGCATGCGCCGCCTCGGGCTTCGGCAATGCCGTGGCCTGCGATGACGCGTACTGGGATGCCGCCGGCATCCGCGAGGACTCGCTCGCCTATCTGGGTGTCGACCTGCCGTCCGACGACGGCCTGTCGTTCTCGGCGCGCGCGTACATGCACAAGAACGAAGGCCAGGGTCTTTGGGGCACGCCGTACGTGCCGACGCCGGGCGGTGCGCCGCTGTCGGTGCGGACCACCGAGTACGACATCGACCGCAAGGGCGCGCTGGCGACGATCGGCTGGGCGCTCGGCAGCCACGACCTCGAGGTCGGCGTCTGGATCGAGGACAATGATTTCAACCAGGCGCGCCGGTTCTATCCCGAGCCGGACCTCGCCGGGCCCACGCAGTCCTTCACCTCGTTCCGCAGCGATCCGCTGCTCACGCAGTGGGAGTACAACTTCAACACCAAGACGCTGCAGTACCACCTGCAGGATGTCATCTCGCTCGGCGAGACGCTGCGCCTCACGGCCGGTTTCAAGGGCATGAAGGTCGAGAACTCGGCGAACACCGTCACCGGCCCGAACAAGTCGGGTTCCATCGAGGCCAAAGAAAGCTTCCTGCCGCAGCTGGGCTTCACTTGGGCGCCTTGGGAAGGCGGCGAGCTCTTCGGCGTCGCGGCGCGCAACGCGCGCGCGTTCGTCAGCGCCAACACGGCGGGACCGTTCAGCACCACCGCAGCCGGCTTCGTGGCGATCCGCGACGTACTCAAGCCCGAGACCTCGGACACGATCGAGCTCGGCTGGCGCTTCCGCGGCGAGTCGGTCGAGGGCGTGCTCGCGGCCTACCGCATCAAGTTCAAGGACCGCCTGCTCGCGATCCAGCAGGGCCCGGGCATCGTCGGCAACCCCTCGGTGCTCGCCAACGTCGGCGGCGTGAGCACCAACGGCTTCGAGGCGGCGGTCAACTGGCGCCCGATGCAGCACCTCAACTGGTTCACCTCGTTCGCCTGGAACGACTCGACCTTCGACGAGAACTACACCACCAACGGCAACGTGGTGCTGGTGGGGGGCAAGACCGTACCCGATTCGCCGGAGATGATGCTCAAGACGGAGCTGGCCTACGACAACGGCTCGGCCTTCGTGCGCGCGGATGCCAACTACGTGGACGGGCGTTACTATACGTTCCTCAACCAAGGCAGCGTGCCGAGCTACACGCTGTTCAACGCGTCGGCGGGCTACCGTTTCGCCGACGTCGCGATGTTCGAGGAACTGACCTTGCAGGCGGCCGTGACCAACCTCACCGACAAGTTCTACATCTCGACCGTCGGTTCGAACGGCTTCGTGAACGCGGACCCGAACGGCACGGCGCAGACGCTGCTGCGCGGCGCGCCGCGCCAGGTGTTCGTGTCCATCAAGGCGAAGTTTTGACGACCCGCCGCGACATCCTGCTCGCCTCGGCGGCGCTGCCCTTGATGGGCGGCGCCGTCGCGGTGGCGGGCGGTGCGCAGACCGGTGGGGCAGCGCCGGCGCCTGCCGTGGTCTCGGGCGTTCGGCGGCCTGCGCTCGACCGCCTGCCGCAGCGCATCGCCTTCGGCTCCTGTGCCGAGGGCGCCGTGCCGCAGCCGATCTGGGAGGCCGTGCTCGCCGCCGATCCGGACCTCTTCATCTTCCTCGGCGACAACATCTACGGCGATACGCGCGATCCGGCGGTGCTCTCGGCCAAGTACGCGCAGTTCGCCGCGCAGCCGGGATTCAAGCGACTGCGTGATCGGGTGCCGGTGCTCGCCACCTGGGACGACCACGATTACGGCGAGGACGACGCGGGCGCGGACTATCCGATGAAGGAGGTCTCGCAACGGATCTTCTGCGACTTCTGGGGGGAGCCTGCCGACTCGCCGCGGCGCACGCGCGACGGCATCTACGATGCGGTCGAATTCAGCGCGGGCGGCCGTCGCCTGCAGCTGCTGCTGCCCGACCTGCGCTTCAACCGCACACCGATCCGCATGCTGGACCTCGGCGGCAAGAAGTACGACGACTGGACGGCGGAGCTCGAGCGCGCCGGCCGGCCGGTGCCCGGCCCCTACGAGCGCAACCCGGACCCGGCGGCGACCATGCTCGGTGAGCGCCAGTGGCAGTGGCTGGAATCGCAGCTCGCACGGCCTGCCGACCTGCGCATCCTCGCCTCCAGCCTGCAGGTGGTCGCGGATTTCCCGGGTTGGGAGGCGTGGATCAACTACGCCGAGGACCATCAAAGATTGCTGCAGGCGCTGCGCGACCGGCGCGCGGACGGCCTCTTCTGCATCAGCGGCGACACGCACTACGCGGAAGCGTCCGTGCTGCGCACCAACGCGCCGTATCCGCTCTGGGACTTCACCTCGAGCGGCCTCACCGAGACCTGGCCGGTGCTGCCGCCGAACGCGCGGCGCGTCGGCGAGAGCTTCCGCGAGCCGAACTTCGGGCTGCTGCAGCTCGATTGGAGCGACCCCGCCGCCGTGCGCGTCACCGCTCAGGTGCGCGATGTCGCGGGCGCCGTCCGCATCGAACAGCGGCTGGACACGCGCGACTTGCGCGTGGTCCGCTGACGCGCGCCGTCGCGCGTCCTCCGTTGACGCGCGCCTTCGCGCGTCGCGGGCTGACGACGCTCAGGCCTTCTCCCAGCTCCGTCGTCCGTGCGCCGCGCGCATGCGGTGGCTGCCGTCGAGCGTCGTGTCGCGCTCACGGATGGTGCGCAGGAAATGCCATTCCGCGGTGACCGCATCGGGCGTCAGCTGCACGCTGGTGTAGCCGCGGTGGCTCGTGTCGCACCAGGCGAGCGCGGGGTTGGCGGCGCGCAGCGCGGCGGCGACGTCGGCCGGCGCGGCGCGGCTCGCCTGCTGCTCGATGCCGGGCGAGGTCACCGATTGCGTCGCGATCTCGACGCCGGCCGCGCGGCCCTCGTGCGTGAGGTCGTGGGCCCAGGCGTTGTGGCTGTCGCCCGCAAGCACCACGAGGTCCGCATCGGCGCGCTGCGCCGCGGCGAGCAGCCGGCCGCGGGCGGCCGGGAAACCGCTCCAGCCGTCGAAGTCGTAGCCCATGCCGAGCTTCGCGGCCGCCACGCCCACCCGCGCGCCGCGCTTGAGGTAGTCGGGCGCATCGGCGCCGACCCACTCGAGCGCGCGTTGCGGCATGACGCGGTCGGCCATCACCGTCTGCTGTGCGAGCACCTGCCAGCGTGTGCCGGCGCGGCGCGAGCGTGCGAGGTCCGCAGCGAGCCAGGCCTCCTGTGCTGCGCCGAGCATGGTGCGGGCGGGATCCTGCAGCATGCCGTCGCGGAACTCGGTGAGCGCGCGCTCGAGGTCCTTGCGGCCCTTCAGGACGTCTTCGAGCTCGAGCAGTCGGCTGCGTCCGCTGATGCGGGTCTCGAGCTTCTCGAGCGTGGCGAGCGAACCGATCTCGTAGCTGCGCCAGTCGACGCCCGCCGGGCCGGGATCGGCGACCGGCATCCAGTCGCGGTAGGCGCGCATCGCCGCGGCCTTGCGTATCGCCCAATCGCCTTCGGTGCCGGGCTGGTGGTTCTGCGCGCCGTCCACCCAGGCGTCGTTGGTGAATTCGTGGTCGTCCCAGCCCGCGACCATCGGATACGACTGGTGCAGGCGCTGCAGGTCGGGGTCGAGGCGGTAGCAGGCGTGACGCAGGTGGTAGTCGGCGAGCGCGACGGTCTCGTGCGAGGGCTGCAGCAGGCGGCCCGGCAGGATGTCCTTCGGGTCGGGATAGGTGCCGACCGGATACTCGTAGAAGTAATCGCCGACATGCACCATGAGTTCGAGGTCACTGCGCTGGCAGGCGTGCGCGTAGGCGTTGAACCAGCCGAAGCCGAGGTTCGAGCAGGAGAAGAGGCCGAGGCCGAAGCGGCTGACCTCGCCCTCCGGCAAGGTGCGTGTGCGGCCGACCGGACTGATCGAACCGTCCGGCGCGATGAAGCGGTAGAAATGCCAGCGGCCGGGTGCGAGGCCCTCGACGACGACGCGCGCCGTGTGGTCGCGCTCGGGGTCCGCGAAAGCCTCGCCGCCCGCGACGATGCGCGTGAACATCGTGTCGGTCGCCACCTCGACCCGCAGCCGCGTGCCCGAGTCCGACGCGTGGCGCGTCCAGAGCAGCATGCTGCGCGTCCCGGGTTCACCGCTCGCGACGCCGTGGGTGAAGCCGCGCGCCTGCAGCAGCGCGGCGAGGGCAGGCCGGCCACCGGAGAGCGCGAGGGCGCCGAGGCCGTAGAGCCCGGCGCGGACGAGGGTGCGGCGGTCGATCATGGGCTGCTCCGTAATGAGGTCGGGGTTCTGAGTGCTGCTCAAGCGAATCCGTCATGCAGGGCGGTGGTGTCGGGTCGCACGCCGCGCCACAGCCGGAACGACTCGGCGGCTTGTTCGATCAGCATGCCAAATCCTTGTTCAGCCCGTATGACACCCTGCGCGCGCGCCCAGCGCACGAACGGCGTGTCGGGCTTGGCATAGCCGAGGTCGTAGGCGGCGCCGGTCGGTGCGACGAGGGCCTGCGGCAGCGGCGGGAGCTCGCCTTGCAGACCGAGCGAGGTGGCATGGAGCACGAGGTCGAAGGGTCCGGCGGCGAGCAGCGGCCCGAGCGTGTCGAGGCCGCAACCCTGTACGGCGCAGGGCCCCTCGCCGAACTCCGCAGCGAGCGCCTGCGCGCGCGATGCGGTGCGGTTGGCGACCACGAGCTGCGCCGGGGCCGCATCGAGCAGCGGCCCGAGGATGCCGCGCGTCGCGCCGCCCGCGCCGAGCACCAGCACGCGGGCGCCTGCCACGCGGATGCCGAGGCGCGCGAGGTCTGCCATGAGCCCGGCGCCGTCGGTGTTGTCGCCGAGCAGCGTGCCGTCGGGCTGCCGCGCGAGCGTGTTGACCGCGCCTGCGAGGCGCGCGCGGTCGGTCAGGCGGTCGGCGAGCCGGGCGGCCGCTTCCTTGTGCGGCAGCGTGACGTTCAGGCCGTAGCCGCCGGTCGCAAAGAAATCGCGCACGATGCGCGCGAAGTCCTCGGGCGCGGCGTCGATGCGGCCGTAGTCGATGCGCTGCGAGGTGGCGGCGGCGAAGCGCGCATGGATCGCGGGTGAACGGCTGTGCGCGACCGGATGGCCGATCACGGCGTAGCGGTCGGGCGCGGTCGCGGGAGTGTCCGCCGACGTGGGGGCGGCAGGTGTCGCGGCGGTGCGAGGGGTCGCGGGGATCGTCATCGGTGCAGCCTAGCGCACGGCCCACTCGCCGCGGTGGAACGGGTCGAGCACGCCGTGCAGCATGGGGATCCACTGCGCTGCGCGTGTGTCGCATTGCCAAGGCGGGTTCAGCACCAGCATGCCCGAGCCGTTGAGGCCGACGCGGTTGTCGGGCGGATGCAGGCAGAGTTCGGTGACCAGCGCCGGCACCGTGGCGGCGTCGGGCGGGGTCGGCAACCGCGCGCGCAGCCGCCCGACCCACGCATCGGTGTCGCGCCTGTCCTTGATGGGATACCAGAGCGCGATCACCGCCGAGGGCAGGCGTTCGAGGACGGCCAGCAGGGTCTGCTCGACGGATCGCTGGTCGGTGGCACCGTCTTCATAAGGCGGATCGATCAGCACCAGCGCCCGTCGTTCGATCGGGGGCAGCCAGGCGGGCAGCCGCCCATAGCCGTCGGCGCATTCGATGACGGCCCGCTCGATGACCGCACGACGCCGCTCGGCGATCGACGCCGGCGCATAGCGGGCGAGCGCCGAGACGGCCTCGCGCAAGGCGGCGTGCTCGGAGGGCTGGGTCTCGATGAAGACGGCGCGATCCTGCGGGCGCAGCGCGAGCAGCGCGAGCAGCGGCGAGCCGGGGTATGCGGCGCGGTCGTGGCGCTCGCGGCGCAGGGTCTCCACGAGCGCGAGGTAGTCGGCGATCTCGGTCGCCCAGCCGCCCCCCGTGCCATGGCCTTCCGGGGCGTCATCGAGCGGCGGCGAGGCATCGAGCAGGCGCTCGATGCCGTCATCGGCCTCGCGGCCGCGGTGGGCGTCGCTGCTCGTCAGGTCGTAGAAACCGCGGCCGGCATGGGTGTCGAGCAACAAGAAGCCTTTGTCCTTGCGGGACAGGGCGCGCAGCAAGGCGAGCAGCATGATGTGCTTGTGCACATCGGCGAAGTTGCCGGCGTGGAAGGCGTGACGGTATTTCACGCCGACATTCTAGGACCTTCCGCCGTCAGCCGGCGGGGTCGTCCCCGGAGGGCGCCTTTGCCGCAGCGGTCTTCTTGCGGGGCGCAGACTTCTTCTTCGCCGCGGTCTTCTTCTTGGCGGGGGCCTTTTTCTTGGCGGGGGACGCCTTGGTCGCCGCAGCCTCCGTGCCGTCCTCGGCAGTCGTCTTCGCGCCCGCCTTCGGGCCTGTCTTGGTGGCCGACTTGCCGCCCGACTTGCCGCCCGACTTGGCGCCCGACTTGGCACCACGGCCGAAGCGGCCACGGCCCGGGCGCGGCGGGGCGGCCTCGAGCAGCGCGCGGCACTCCTCGAGCGTCAGGGTCTTGGGGTCGCGGTCCTTGGGGATGCGGGCGTTGCGGTTCTTGTCGGTGATGTAGGGGCCGTAGCGGCCGTTCAGCACCTGGATGTCGTCGATGCCGAAGTCCTGGATGATGCGGTTGGCATCGGCGAGCTTCTTGGCGGCGACCACCTCGCAGGCGCGCTCGAGGGTGATCGTGTACGGGTCGTCCTCGACCTTGAGCGAGGCGTATTTGGCGCCGTATTTGATGTACGGCCCGAAGCGGCCGATGTTGGCCTCGAGCGGCTCGCCCTCGGCGTTCGCGCCGAGCTTGCGCGGCAACTGGAAGAGCTGCAGCGCCTCGTCGAGCTTGATGGTGTCCATCTTCTGGCCGGGGCGCAGGCCGGCGAAGCGCGGCTTGTCGGCGTCGTCGCGGGTGCCGATCTGCACGAACGGGCCGAAGCGGCCCATGCGCACCGAGATGGGCTTGCCGGTCGCGGCGTCGATGCCGAGCTCGCGCGACTGCGCGGCCTCGTCGCGCGTGACGTTCTTCTCGACGTTGTCGACCTGGTCCTTGAAGGGCTGCCAGAACTTCTGCAGCGGATCGGTCCACGATTCCTCGCCGCGCGAGACGGCGTCGAGCTCGTCCTCCATGGCCGCGGTGAAGCCATAGTCGAAGTAGCGGCCGAAGTGGGCGCTGAGGAAATTGTTGACGATCTTGCCGACGTCGGTGGGGATGAAGCGGCGGCCGTCCATGTCGACGTACTCGCGGTCCTTGAGCGTCGTGATGATGGAGGCGTAGGTCGAGGGGCGGCCGATGCCGTGCTCCTCGAGCGCCTTGACGAGCGAGGCTTCGGAGAAGCGCGGCGGCGGTTCGGTGAAGTGCTGCGCGCCGCGCAGCCGCACGAGCTGCACGGCATCGCCCTCGGCGAGCGGCGGCAGGATGCGGTCGTCGTCGTCCTCGGCGGCGTCGTCGACGCCCTCGAGGTAGACGGCGATGAAGCCGGGCGAGACCATCGTGGAGCCGTTGGCGCGCAGCAGGTGGCGGCGCGGGCCGTCGGCGCCGGCCAGCAGGTCGACGGCGACGGTGTCGAACACCGCGTGGGTCATCTGGCAGGCCACCGCGCGCTTCCAGATGAGCGCGTAGAGGCGTTGCAGGTCGTTGTCGATGCGGCCTTCGAGCATCTGCGGCAGCACCGCAGCGGAGGTCGGGCGGATCGCTTCGTGCGCTTCCTGCGCGTTGCGCGACTTGTTCTTGTAGAAGCGGGCGCTTTCGGGCACCGATGCCTCGCCGTACAGCCGGGCGATGACCTGACGGATCTCGCCGATGGCCTCGTTGGCGAGGTTCACGGCATCGGTACGCATGTAGGTGATGAGACCGACCGCGCCCTCGCCGTAGTCGACGCCTTCGTAGAGCTGCTGCGCGAGGCGCATGGTGCGCTGCGCGCCGAAGCCGAGCTTGCGCGCGGCCTCCTGCTGCAGGGTCGAGGTGGTGAACGGGGGCGCGGGGTTGCGGTTGCGCTGCTTGCGGTCGACCGACAGCACGCGCAACGCGCCGGGCGGTGCGAGGCGCGGCGTGACCGGCTTGGCGGGCGTCTGCGTGTCGTCGCCCTGCGGGGCGGGCGGCGCGACGGGAGCTGCGGGCAGTCCCGCGCCGGTCGCGGCGCAGAGCGCCTGCTCGACCGCGCGCGCGCGGTCGGCGTCGGTGAAGCTGAACTGCTCGACCTTGCGGCCTTCGAACTCCACGAGGCGCAACGGGAAGGCCTGCGGCCCTTGTGCGCCCTTCGCCTCGCCCTCGGCGTCGAGCGTCCAGTATTCGCGCGGCACGAACGCCTGGATCTCGGCTTCGCGCTCGCAGATCATGCGCAGCGCGGGGCTCTGCACGCGCCCGGCCGACAGGCCGCGCCGCACTTTCTTCCAGAGCAGCGGCGAGAGGTTGAAGCCGACGAGGTAGTCGAGCGCGCGGCGCGCCTGCTGCGCGTTGACGAGGTCGAGCGAGAGCTCGCGCGGGTTCTCCACGGCCGCCCGCACGGCGTTGCGCGTGATCTCGAAGAACTCGACCCGCTTCACCTGCTTGCCTTCGAGGTCGCCGCGCGCCTCGAGGAGCTCGCGCAGGTGCCAGGAGATGGCCTCGCCCTCGCGGTCGGGGTCGGTGGCGAGGTAGAGCGACTTGGCTTTGCGCAGCGCGCGCGAGATGGCGTCCACATGCCGCTCGTTGCGCTCGATGATGTCGTACTTCATCGCGAACTTGCGCGACGGATCGACGGCGCCCTCTTTGGGGACGAGGTCGCGGACATGGCCATAGGAGGCCAGCACCTCGAAGTCCTTGCCGAGGTACTTCTTGATGGTCTTGGCTTTCGCCGGCGATTCGACGATGACGAGGTTGTCAGCCATGGGTGGCCCGCCGGGTCAGTGGGGCCGCGTGTACGGCAGGTCGAACACGATGTCTTCCATGCGCTCGCAGGCGAGCTCTTCGCCGGGCTGGCTGGAAAGCACCATCAGCGCGACCCATTTCAACTGGTCGACGTCGAGCTCCGCGGAGTCGAGGGCGAGCAGCCGCTCGATGACGATCTCGCGCTGCTGCGCCGAGAGGATGCCGGTGCGCTCGAGGGCGAGCAGGTAGCCGCGGCAGTCCGCCGGCAGGTGCTGCAGCTCGTCCTCGGTGAAGACGCGCATGGCGCGGGCACCGGAGGGCGCGAGTTCGGGGCGGTGGCGTTCGCCGGCGAGATCGGCGAGCCAGTCGAGGGCGCGTTCCACGGTCTCTCCCTCGAAACCCGCCTTTTGCAGGTCTTCGGCGAGCTCGTCCCGCTCGGGCACATCCGGGTCGTCGACCAGCATGTAGCGGTCGAAGACGTAGATGAGGATGTCGAGTACGTTGCCGTGGTCGGTCATGGTGCGGCGGGGGTCGGGTCCGGGGTCGTCGGGGGGTCGTGCTACGGGGTGGTCGGGCCGCGGGCGCGGTCGTCGTCGCGGTTCCGGACATAGCGGCCGGTCGCGTCGCAACTGATGCGTCCCTCGAGTTCCAGAGCCAGGAGCAGGGACGCGATGGAACTGCTGGAAAGGCCGGTGCTCGCGATGAGCGCATCGGCGCTCGTTGGCTCGAAACCGAGGGCATCTAACAGTATTTCGGCGGGGTTGTCCAACCGCGGGGCGTCGCCAGAGGGGGGTGAGCCGTCGGTCGTGAGGTTCATAAGCATCTGATAATTCGGGGAAAATCCGATCTCGGCGAAGATGTCGTCGATGCGCTCTACGAGCGCCGCCCCCTCGCGCAGCAACTGGTGGCAGCCGCGCGACAGGGGGGAATGGATGGAACCCGGAATGGCGAGGAGGGGTCGCCCCTGATCCCCCGCGTAGCGCGCCGTGATGAGTGAGCCGCTCTGCGGGGCGGCTTCGACGACCAGCACGCCGAGCGCGAGGCCGCTGATGATGCGATTTCGTTGCGGGAAATGATGGGGCAGCGGCAGTGTCCCGGGCAGGAACTCGCTGACGAGGGCACCCCCGGCGTCCACGATCCGCTCGGCGAGGGGCGCGTTGGCGGGGGGATAGCAGAGGTCGAGTCCGGTGCCGCAGACCGCGACAGTGATGCCCCGGGCGGCCAGCGCACCCTCGTGGCTCGCGGCATCGATGCCGAGGGCGAGACCGCTCGTGATGCCGAGGCCCGCGTGGGCGAGGCTGCAGGCGAATTCGCGCGCGGTGCTGCGGCCGAGCGCGGTGGGGCGGCGACTGCCGACGACGGCGAGCTGCGGCGCGGCGAGGGCGGCGGGATCGCCGCGGACGAACAGCAGCCCCGGGGCGCCTGCGAGCGGGAGCAACTGGGCGGGGTATCGGGGGTCGAGGGCGCTCAGCACCTGCAGGCCGAGGCGCTCCACGACCCGGGCGGCGGACTCGACGGCGTCGGGATCGCGGTGGGTGAAGCCGCGGACCACGCCCGACCGCCAGCCGAGGGCGCGGAGGTCCCGGGACCCGAGTCGCGTGAGGGCTGAGGGACTGCCTGCCGCCTCGAGGGCGACGCGCAGTTCCTCGACGGTGAGCCCCGGGGCGTGGGCGAGGGCGCAGAGGGCAAAGAGATCCTCGGTCGGCATGGCGCGCAGCATAGGAAGACGGGGGGTGGCTGCCACCTCGAATAACGGGTGCGTTTGTGCTGATTTGCACGGCTGGGCCCGGGGCAGCGTGTATACTTTTCGCAACGAAATACCTTGTCTGAGGTGCCCCGATGGCCCTGCTCGAGATCCTCGAATTCCCGGACCCCCGGCTGCGCAACCGCGCGCTGCCGGTCAGCACCTTCGATGCCGGCGTGCTGCAGCTGGTCGACGACATGTTCGAGACCATGTACGCGGCGCCCGGCATCGGCCTTGCCGCCCCGCAGGTCGACCGGCACATCCGCCTGCTCATCATGGACATCTCGCAGGACCGCAGCGCCCCGCAGGTGTTCGCGAACCCGGAGATCCTCGCGCGTGACGAGGTCGGCGTGATGGAAGAGGGCTGCCTGTCGGTGCCCGGCTTCTACGACGAGGTCGAGCGCGCGCAGCGCGTGCGCGTGCGGGCGCAGGACCGCCACGGCCAGCTCTTCGAGGTCGAGCTCACCGGACTGCATGCGGTCTGCCTGCAGCACGAGATGGACCATCTCGACGGCAAGCTGTTCGTGGACTATCTCTCGACGCTCAAGCGCGATCGCATCCGTCGCAAGCTCGAGAAGGAACGGCGTGACCGCGCGCCCGCCGTCCGTACCCCCGCCGGAGCGTCGCTCGGGCGCTGAGACCCGGCATCGGGTCGTCGGACGTCGCGGCTCCGCCGCCGTCCCCTGTCCCGGTCGGTCTCCCGTCGCAGCGTCAACACGGTCATGCGCATCGTATTCGCCGGAACCCCGGAGTTCGCCGTGCCGCCGCTCGCGGCGCTCGTGGCCTCCCGCCATGAAGTCGTGGGGGTGCTCACGCAGCCCGACCGGCCGGCCGGGCGCGGTCGGCGCGTCGAGGCCGGTGCGGTCAAAGAATTCGCGCTGACGCGGGGCCTGCCGGTCGCGCAGCCGGCGACGCTGCGCACGCCGGAAGGCCGCGCCGCACTCGAGGCCTGGCGGCCGGACCTGATGGTGGTGGTCGCCTACGGCCTCATCCTGCCGCCCGAGGCGCTCGCGCTGCCGCGGCTCGGATGCCTCAACATCCATGCCTCGTTGCTGCCGCGCTGGCGCGGCGCGGCGCCGATCCAGCGCGCGATCCTCGCCGGCGACGCCGAGACGGGCGTCGCGATCATGCAGATGGACGCCGGGCTCGACACCGGGCCGGTGCTGCTCGAGAGGCGCCTTCCGATCGGTGCGGACGATGATTCGGCCGGACTGCATGCGACGCTGGCCGCGCTCGGTGCCGCGGCGCTGCTCGAGGCGATCGATGGCCTCGAGTCGGGCACGCTGCGCCCGCGACCGCAAGCGGAGGCAGGCGCCACCTACGCCCCGAAGATCGCCAAGGCCGAGGCGCGAATCGATTGGTCCGAGGACGCCGCAGCGATCGCGCGGCGCATCCGCGCGTTCCGGCCCTGGCCGGTCGCCGAGACGCAGTATCGCGGCGAGCAACTGCGCATCCATCGCGCGCGCGCGCTGCAGGACGGGGCGGTGCCGGGCAGCGCTGCCGCGCCGGGCACGGTGCTCGGGCTGGAGGATGACATGTGGGTGGTGGCCTGCGGCCGCGGGCGGCTCGGCATCCTCGAGCTGCAACGTGCCGGCCGGCGCAGCATGGGGGCGCGCGAGTTCGCGCAGGGTCTGCAGGTGACGGGCGAGGTGTTGACATGAGCGGTAACGGATCTTCCATGCGGTCAGGCACACGGCCGGAGACCCGTCCGGGGCTCGCGCCCGGAGCGGCCACGTTGGCCGCAGCGGTGCAGGCGGTCAGTGCGGTCGCCCACGAGGGCCGCTCCGCCGACGTCGCGTTGCTCGAGGTCGAGTCGCGTCCCGACCGCGCCGCGGTACGCGCCATCACGCTCGGCACGTTGCGCTGGTACTTGCGGCTGGCGCCTGCCGTGGCGCAGGTCGTCGCGCGCCCTACGGACGACCTCGCGCCCGCGTTGCGCGCGCTGCTCGTCACCGCCGCGCACCAGGTCGAGCATTCACGCGGCGCACCCGAGGTGAGCGTGCACCTCGCCGTGGACGCCGCCCGCGCGCTCGGGCTCGGACGCGCCGCCGGGCTCGTCAATGCCGTGATGCGCCGCTTCGTGCGCGAGCGCGCCGCGCTGTTCGCCGCACTCGACGCCGATCTTGCCGTCCGCACCGCGCATCCGGCCTGGTTCGTCGAGCGGCTGCAGGCGGCATGGGGCGAGCGCGCACCCGCGATGCTGGAAGCGTTCGATGCGCATCCGCCGATGGTGCTGCGGGTGGTCGGCGATCGGGACGCCTATCGGGCGACGCTCGCGGCCGACGGACGCGCCGCGGCGGAGGTCGCATGGGCGCCGGAGGCGCTGCGGCTCGAGCGTGCGGCGCCGGTGGCCGCGTTGCCGGGCTTCGCCGAGGGACAGTCGTCGGTGCAGGACGCGGGCGCGCAGCTGGCCGCCCGCCTGCTCGATGTCGAGGCCGGGCAGCGCGTGCTCGATGCCTGCGCGGCGCCGGGCGGCAAGACGGCGCACCTGCTGCAGCGGCCCGTGCCGCCCGCCGACCTGTTGGCCATCGACGCCGATCCGCAGCGCCTCGCGCTGGTCGCCGGCACGCTGCAGCGCATCGGCGCCAGCGCGCGGTTGCGCGTCGGCGACCTCGCCGCACCGGGCGTGCTCGATGACGAGCCCCCGTTCGACCGCATCCTGCTCGATGCGCCCTGTTCCTCGACGGGCGTGATCCGCCGGCATCCCGACATCAAGCTGTTGCGCCGCCCCGAGGACATCCCGGCGTTCGCGCGTACCCAGAGCGTGTTGCTCGACCGTTGCTTCGCGAAGTTGGCGGCCGGCGGACGCCTCGTCTACGTCACCTGCTCGGTGTTGCCCGAGGAGAACGAACGGGTGGTGCAGGCCTTCCTCGAGCGCACTCCCGCAGCGCGGGTGCTGCCGTGGCCGCCCGGGGTCGAGCTGCCGCCGCAAGCGGTCGCCGGCGCCTGCGGCGTGCAGTTGCTGCCGGGCGGCGAGGCGGACAGCGACGGGTTTTATTATGCTTGCCTCGGGAAAGGGGACGGCGCATGAGCAGTCTTCGAAGAAACGGCCGCGCGGGGCGCGCCGGCGCTCCGGCCGGCGGCGCGCTGCTGCTCGCCTTGCTGGCGCTGCTGTGCTGGCCCGTCGCCAACGCCGAGCCCTTGGCCGGCACGCCGGAGGTGCGTTCGGCGTTCGTCGCCCGGGTGGGCGGTGTCTACCAGCTCAACGCGGAGATCGGCTATCCCGCGAACGACCAGACGGCCGCCGCGCTGCGCGACGGCGTCACCCTCTCCTACGACCTCGAGGTGAGCGTCACGCGCGGCCGCCGTTACTGGCTCGATGCGCAGGTGGTCGCGGTCAACCTGCACCGCGAGCTCAGCTACCACTCGGTGAGCGAGCGCTTCGTCGTCACCGATCCGCTGAACGAGGGTGACCCGCGCTCCTTCGCCTCGCTCGCCGAGGCCTTGGACGAGATCGGCCGGGTGCAGGGTTGGCCGATCCTCGTGGCGGCGCAGGTGCCGCCCGGCGACAACCTCGTCAACGTGCGCGCCAGCGTGCGCCGCGGACGGCTGACCGACACGTTGCGCGTGCTCATGTTCTGGTCCGACGACTGGCTGCTCGAGAGCGAGTGGTACTCGTGGTCGCTGCCGCAGTGAACCGCGCCCGCACCTTCGCACTGCTGGCGATCGGAGCGCTGGCGGTGGTGGGTGCGCTGGTCGGCCTGTCCCTGTCGACCGAGAACTCGGCGCAGTTCGAGCGCCTGCAGCCCTGGATGCTGCTGGCGAGCGCGCTTGCGGTGCTGCTGCTCGCGGTGCTGATCGCGCGCAAGCTGGTGCAGCTGGTGTCGGCGTGGCGGCGAGGCGCCCCGGGGTCGCGCCTGACCACCCGCACGGTGGCGGTGTTCGGCCTGTTGGTCGCGCTGCCGCTCGTGACCGTGTACCTGTTCTCGCTCGGCTTCCTCAACCGCGGCATCGACAGCTGGTTCCGTGTCGAGGTGAAGCAGAGCCTCAACGATTCCGCGACGCTGTCGCGCGCGGTGCGCGACCTGCTGCTGCGCGAGCACGGTTCGATGACCGAGTCGTTCGCGCGGCGCATCGCCGCGCTGCCCGACGGCCAGATGCTGGTCGCGCTCGATGACGAGCTCGAGTCGGGCGGCGCCAACGAGATCGTCATCTACGGCGAGCACGAACGCATCCTCGGCGCCGCCAGCCGTTCGGTGCCGGATTCCCTGCCGCCGCGCCCGCCGGCGGAGCTGGTGCGGCGCGTGGCGGACGGCGGCACCTTCGTGAGCTTCGAGCCCTTGGGCGGCAACAACTACCTCATCCGCGCGGCGGCGCCGGTGCCGTTGGCGGCGCCCGGGCCGCTCGACGCGCGTTTCGTGGTGGCGACCTACGACCCGCCGAGCCGGTTCGCCGAGCTGACCGAGGCGATCGACCGCTCACGCTCGACCTATGCCGACGTCGAGGCGTTGCGCGAGCCGCTCAAATACAGCTTCCGCCTGACGCTGACCCTCGTGCTGCTGATCACCATGCTCACCGCGATCTACGGCGCCATCTATGCGGCTGAAGCGCTGTTCCGTCCGGTGCAGGACCTCATGGCCGGCACGCGCGCCGTCGCCCAGGGCGATCTCGCCACGCGGGTGCCGGTCACCTCGCGCGACGAGATGGGCTTCCTCGTGCAGGCCTTCAACGACATGACCCGCAAACTGGGACTCGCCAGCGAGGAGAACGCCGCGAGCCGCGCCGCCGCCGAGCGCGAACGCGAGCGGCTGGCGGTCATCCTGGCGCGCCTGTCCTCGGGCGTGCTCGCCGTGGACCGTGCGCTCGTGCTGCAGCTCGCCAACGAGGCGGCGGGCGAGATCCTCGGCGCGGACCTCTCGGCGCAGGTCGGCCGTCCGCTCGCCGAGGTCGATGCGGGAGACGCCCGGCCCCGGCAGCTGGCCGCGCTGCTGGAGGACCGCTTCGCCTCGGGCGCGACCGAGTGGCGCGAGCAGGTCGAGCTCGCCGGTGACGGCAGCGCGCAGACGCGCGTGCTCGCCTGCGCCTGCGTGCCCTTGCCCCAGGATGGCGCGCCGGTGTTCGTGATCGTGTTCGAGGACATCACCCGGCTGCTGCAGGCGCAGCGCGATGCCGCCTGGGGCGAGGTCGCGCGCCGTCTCGCCCACGAGATCCGCAACCCGCTCACGCCCATCCAGCTGTCGGCGGAACGCATGCGGCGCAAGCTGTTGCCGGTGCTGCAGGGCGCCGATGCCGAGATGGTCGAGCGCTCGACCCACACCATCGTGCAGCAGGTCGAGTCGATGAAGCAGATGGTCAATGATTTCAGCGAATATGCGCGCGGTCCGGCGCTGCGGACCGCCCCCTTCGACCTGAACCAGCTGGTGTCGGAAGTCGTCGACCTCTACCGGGCGCAGGAGCCCGCGATCCCGGTGGACACCGCGCTCGATCCGGCGCTGGAGCGCGCCGAGGCCGACCGCGGCCGGATCCGCCAGGTGCTCAACAACCTGCTCACCAACGCGCTCGAGGCCTTGGAAGGCCAGCGGCCCGCCGCGATCGAGCTGCGCACGCGACTTGCCTCGCTCGGGGGCGCCCCTGCGGCGGAGATCACGGTCTCCGACAACGGCCCGGGTTTCCCGCCGGATCTGCTCGGGCGGGTGTTCGAGCCGTACGTCACCAGCAAGCCCAAGGGCACCGGTCTGGGGTTGGCTATTGTCAAAAAGATCGTGGATGACCACGGCGGCAGCCTCGAGGCGGAGAACCGCGCTGAGGGTGGCGCCCGGGTCCGTGTTATGTTGCCGCTGCACCCGAACGGTCGTGAACAGGCCGGGGGTGAGCGGCGGTCCGAGGTGCGGAGGGAGCGGGCATGACTGCGTCACGCATTCTGGTGGTGGACGACGAGGCTGACATCCGTGGCCTCGTCAAAGAAATATTGTCCGAGGAAGGGTACGAGGTCGAGGTGGCCGCCGATGCCGCCCAGGCCCGCGTCGCGCGCGCGCGCCACGAACCCGACCTCGTGCTGCTCGACATCTGGATGCCGCAGGTCGACGGCATCACCCTGTTGCGCGAGTGGTCGGCGAGCATCGTCGACGGCTGCCCGGTGGTGATGATGTCCGGTCACGGCACGGTCGAGACCGCCGTCGAGGCGACGCGCCTCGGGGCCTTCGACTTCGTGGAAAAACCGTTGTCCTTGGCGAAGCTGCTGCGCACCGTCGAGCGTGCCCTCGAAAGCGGGCGCAAGCGGTCGGCAGGCGGCCGCCAGGCCTCGGCGGCGTTCGCGACGCCGGTCGGCAAGAGCCGCACCATGCAGCAGCTGCGTGCCGACCTCGTCCGCGCCGCCGCAGGTGCCGAGCCGGTGCTGCTGATCGGCGAGCACGGCAGCGGTCGGGAAGCCTTCGCGCGCTACCTGCACGAGCAAGGGGCGCGTGCCGGTCATCCGTTCGTCATGGCGGTCGCGAGCGCGCTGCGCGAGTCGGACGCGGAGGCCGCGCTGTTCGGTCGCGTCGACGGCGAGGGCGGCGCGGGTCTCATCGAACAGGCGGCCGACGGGACGCTCTTCGTCAGCGAGCTCGGTGACCTGCCCGCTGCAGCGCAGCGCCTGCTGCTCGGCGTGCTCGAGACCGGCCGCTGGTCCCGACTCGGCGAATCGCAACAACGTCCGCTGCTCGCGCGCGTCGTCGCCGCCGCGCAACCCGACGTCGAGCAGGTCGCGGACGGGGCTACATCGGCGGTACGGCGCGACCTCGTGGCGCGCTTGGGCGGTGTCATGATGCGTGTCCCGCCGCTGCGGGAATATGCGGAGGACGTGCCGGACCTGCTCCGGCACACGGTGGACCGGTTGGTGGACACCGAAGGCCTCGCGTTCCGCCGGTTCGGTGTCGCGGCACAGAACCGTCTGCGCAACTATCCCTGGCCCGGCAACGTGCAGGAACTGCGCGGCATGGTGCGCCGGCTGCTCACGCGGGGCGGCGCCGAGGAGATCTCCCTCGAAGAGACCGAGCGCGAACTCGCTCAGTCGGTCCCGCCGAGCGAGATGCTGGTCAAGCAGGACCTGCTGTCGCTCGGGTTGCGCGAGGCGCGCGAACACTTCGAGCGCGCCTATCTCCAGCAGCAGTTGCTGCTCTGCCAGGGCAAGGTCGGGCAGTTGGCCAAGCGGGTCGGCATGGAGCGCACGCACCTCTATCGCAAGCTGCGTTCGCTGGGGGTGGATTTCCGCAGCGTCCCCGACGAACCCGAAGCCTAGTCGCCGACGCGGATCGCGAGCGCTTCGATCTCGGCGGCCCGCAGCGCGGCCTGCGTGCGGTTGAGCTCATCGAGCTTGCTGAAGGGGCCGACGCTCACGCGGTGGAACTCCCCGGACTCGAGCGTGACCCGCTGCACTGTGGCGACGACACCGAGCCGCGCCGCCTTGGCGCGCGTACGCTCGGCATCGGCGGCCTCGCGCCAGTTGCCGAGCTCGAGCACATAGGTGCCCGGCCGTTCGATCATCGCGGTGGGCAACTCCGGCGTCGCCTCCTTGCCCTGATCCGGGACCACGACTTCGCTGTTCTTCAGCCGGTCATAGAAATCGTACTGTTCGGTCGCCGGATCGGCCGCAAGATCCGCTCCCGGGTCGGCCGCGGCTTCGGTGGCCGTGCGGCCGCGTCCCGGCCTCGCGACCCCCGTCTCGGGCGCGACGGAGGGCCCGTCGAGCGTGGCCGTCACGCTGCGCAGCCGGGACTGCGCCCAGGCCAGCGCCGCGAACGCGAGCAGCAGGCCGAGCGCTGCGCCCGCCGCGAATCCCTGCCAATGCTCGCGCGTGATCCGGCTGCCGTAGCCGCCACGGGCGGCGCTGCGCTTGAAATCCCGGCCGATGGGTGTGCTCATGGCGCGTCTCCCGGGTGGCCGGAACGGGGAGCGGGGGTCACATGCTCTCGGGCGCGCTCGCGCCCAGGATGGCGAGCCCGTTGCGCAGCGCCTGTTGCACCGCGAGCAGCGCGTAGACGCGCGCCTCGCGCAGGTCCTGCTCCGGCACCAGCACGCGCTCGGCGTTGTAGAACGCGTGCAGCGTGGTGGCGAGCTCGCGCAGGTAATGCACCAGCGCATGCGGCGCGCGCTGCGCGGCGGCATGGCGGACGACCTCCGGGTAGCGCGAGAGGGTCGACAACATGGCCTCCGCATGGGCGCCGGAGAGCAGCTCTGCGCCGCGCGCGAGCACCGTCTCACGCGCCCGCGCCGCATCCCAACCGAAGCCGCGGGCCGCGAGCTCCTTCATGACGCTCGCGACGCGCGCGTGCGCGTATTGCACGTAGAACACCGGGTTCTCGTTGCTCTTGGACTTGGCGAGCTCGAGGTCGAAATCGAGCGACTGGTCGTTGCTGCGCATCAGGAAGAAGATGCGGCAGGCGTCGTTGCCGACCTCCTCGCGCAGCTGGCGCAGCGTGACGAAGTTCGCCTCGCGCTTGCCCATCGAGACCTTCTCGCCGTTGCGGTAGAGCGCGACCAGCTGGATGAGCGGCGCCTCGAGGCACTCGCCCGGGTGACCGAAGGCCTGCAGCCCGCCGCGCACGCGCGTGACGTAGCCGTGGTGGTCGGCGCCGAGCACGTCGATGAGCTGGTCGTGGCCGCGCTCGCGCTTGTCCAGGTGGTAGGCGATGTCCGAGGCGAAGTAGGTCTTGACGCCGTTGTCGCGCACCACGACGCGGTCCTCGTCGTCGCCGAACTGCGTGGCGCGGAACCATTCGGCGCCGTCTTTGGTGTACAGCAGGTCGCGCTCGCGAAGACGGCCGAGCGCACGGTCGATGGCGCCGCTCTCGGCGAAGGCGCGTTCGGAGACCCAATGGTCGAAGTGCACGCCGAACGCCGCGAGGTCGTCGCGGATCTCGCCCATCATCGCCTCGATGCTGCTGCGGACCAGGTCCTGCCACGCGGCCTCGCCGATGAGCGCGCGGCAGCGCGCGATCAGCGCATCGATGTGCGCTTCCTTGTCGCCGCCGGTGATGCCCGGGAGCGCGTCCGTCGGCAGGTCCGCCATGACGGTCGCGGCCGGATGGCGCAGCGTCTCGCCGACGCGCGCCTGCAGTGCGGCGCCGAGCGGCAGCAGGTAGTCGCCGCGGTAGCCGTTCTGCGGGAAGGGCAGCGCCTCGCCGCAGCGCTCGAGGTAGCGCAGCCACACCGACACCGCGAGGATCTCGGTCTGGCGACCGGCGTCGTTGATGTAGTACTCGCGCGTGACGTCGTCGCCCGCGGCGGCGAGCAGCCGTCCGAGCGCGTCGCCGAAGGCGGCCTGACGCCCGTGGCCGACGTGCATCGGCCCCGTGGGGTTCGCCGACACGAACTCGAGCAGCACCTTGCGCGGCGTCGCAGGCATGTGGCGCCCGTAGGCCTCGCCCTGCTCGTGCACGCGCGCGAGCTCGCGCGCGTAGAGGTCGCGCGCCAGCGTGAAGTTGATGAAGCCCGCGCCCGCGATCTCGGTGCGCGTGATGAGCGGGTCGGCAGGCAGCGCGGCGACGATGCGTTCGGCGAGCTCGCGCGGCTTGAGGCCGGCAGCCTTGGCGAGGCGCATCGCGACGTTCGAGGCGAAATCGCCGTGCTGCGCATCGCGGGTGCGTTCGAGCGCGACCGCCTGCGGGTCGATGGGGCCGGGCAGCAGGCTGCCTTCGAGGGAGCGGACTGCCGCGAGCAGCAGGCGTTGGAGATCGTCTTTCACGGGCGCGATTCTAGAACAGTTCGAGCGGGTCGACGTCGAGCGCCCAGCGTACGCGTCGCGCCTCGGGCAGGGTCTCGACCTGCGGCAGCCAGTGGTCGAGGAACCGGTGCAGCACCGTCCGGTCGGCGGCGTCGAGCAGCAGCTGGGCGTGGTGGCGGTCGGCGCGGCGCGCGAGCGCGGCGGGCGCGGGGCCGAGCAGCCGGAGCCCCTGCGGGGGCCGTCCGGCGATCCGGCGGGCGGCATCGAGGAAGGACAAGGTGGTCTCGGCCGAGGGCGCCGAGGCGCGCAAGGCGGCGAGACGGGCGAACGGCGGCCAGGCGGCTTCGCGCCGCTCTTCGAGCGCGCGGGCGGCGAACGCGTCGTAGCCGCCGTCGAGCAGGCTGCGCAGCAGCGGATGCTCCGGATGTTCGGTCTGGATGAGCACTTCGCCGGCTTGTGCGCCGCGGCCCGAACGGCCGGCCACTTGCACCAGCGTCTGCGCGAGGCGCTCCGCGGCGCGGAAGTCGGTGCTGAAGAGGCCCTGGTCGGCGTTCAGGACCACGGCCAGCGTGACGGCGGGGAAATCGTGGCCCTTGGTGACCATCTGCGTGCCGACCAGGATGCGCGCTTCACCGCCCGCGACGCGCTCCAGCACGGCCTCCAACTGGTCGCTGCGGCGGACGACGTCGCGATCGAGGCGCGCGATCACCACACCGGGGAAGGACTCGGCGAGCGTCTCCTCGACGCGTTCGGTGCCTTGGCCGACGGTCTTCACGGCATAGCCGCAGGTGGGGCATTGGCGGGGCAGTTCGCGGTCGGCGCCGCAATGATGACAACGCAGCCGCGACGCGTTGCGATACACCGTCATCCGCGCATCGCAGGAGGCGCAGGGCGCGACCCAACCGCAGGCGGTGCAGGCGAGCGTCGGCGCGTAGCCGCGGCGGTTGATGTACACCAGCACCTGGCCGTCGGCCGCGAGGTGGCGCTCGATCGCGGTGACCGAGGTGGTGGCGAGGCCGGCATGCACCCGTTCGGCGCGCAGGTCGATGAGTCGCAGCAGCGGCGGGCGCGCCGCCGCCGCGCGCTCCGGCAGCGTGAGCCGCGTCATGCGCCCGGTGGCGGCGTTGTGCAGGGTCTCGAGGGAGGGCGTCGCGGAGCCGAGCACCACCGGGATGCCGAGGCCTTGCGCGCGCACCAGCGCGAGGTCGCGCGCGGAATAGCGGAAACCGCCTTCCTGCTGCTTGAACGAGGCGTCGTGTTCTTCATCGACGAGGATGAGGCCCAGCGCCGGCAGGGGCGCGAAGATGGCCGAGCGCGTGCCGATCACCAGCCGCGCTTCGCCCGAGTGCGCACGGCGCCAGGCCGCGAGGCGCGCGCCATCGGTAAGGCCCGAGTGCAGCACCGCGAGCGGCACGCCGGCGAAGCGCGCGGCGAAGCGGCCGACGAGCTGCGGCGTGAGGCCGATCTCCGGCACCAGCACCAGCACGCTGCGCCCGGCGGCCAAGGCATCCTCCGTGAGCCGCAGATAGACCTCGGTCTTGCCGCTGCCGGTGACGCCGTGCAAGAGCCAAGCGTGATAGCTGTCGCGGTCGCGGGCGCAGATGGCCTCGAGCGCGGCCTGCTGGGCCGCCGTCGGCGCAGGCCGGCGCGGCGGCGCGGGGGGCCCGGCGGTCGCCGGAGCCGCCGGAGCCGACGGAGCCGCCGGGCTCGCGCGGGTCGCGCCGCGGGTTCCACGCTCGACCCATCCGCGGTCGCGCAGGGCGCGCGCGGCGTCGCGCCAACCCGGCAGCGTGTCATCGAGCAGCGCGGCCTCGGTGCCCAGTGCGGCCTCGGTGCCCAGCACGGCCGTGGTCCCTGCCCGCTCGGGCCCCTCGGTCCTGTGCTGCAGCGCCTCCAGCACGGCGCGTTGGCGGGGTGCGCGCCGCGGTTCACCCGCCGCGAGCGCCGCACGACCCGCATCCGTCAGGTGCCAGACCTCGACCGCTTCCACGAGCGCCGCGCCCTCGCGGGCGAGCTTCGGCAGCGCGGTCGCGAGGGCCTCGCCGAGGGGATGGTGGTAGTAGTCGGCGGCCCAACGCAGCAATTTCAGCAGCGGGGCATCCAGGGTCGGCTGCGGGTCGATCGACCGCAGGATCCGCTTCAGTCGATCCTCGGAGTGCTCGGATCGTTCCTTGTGTGAAACGACGATACCGATGACCTGCCGTCGGCCAAAGGGTACGAGCACCCGCGTCCCGGGCACCGGCACACCCTCGCCATCGGCGGGCCGATAGTCGAACACCTGCCGGAGCGGCGTGTCGATGGCGACCTCGAGGATCATGGATTCCATGGTCGGGGATTTTTCCACAGAGGATGTGGATAACGTTGTGGACAGGCCATCGGGCAAGTGTAAAAACGCGGCATTTTCAGCAGATTCTCGTTGGCTTGGTCAAGGATTGACCAATTCAACTAAAATCCTTAAGAAACATATACTTGCAATATCACCAGTCTGGTCATCGGCTACTTTATGAACGGAAGATGACGCCGATTCTCCGGCTGTGTGTGCAAGTCGCTGATTCTGGTGGGGTGTCGAACGGTCGGGTCCCCCAGATTCCGCCCGCAGCGGCTTATGGCGGGGTCGTCGGCGGTCGCGGCGGGCGGGTCCAGTTGGTCAGCGACACGCCGGCGAGCGCGACCAAGCCGCCGATCACCATCGAGGGCAGGATCTGTTCGCCGAGCAGCAGCGCGCCGAAAACGACACCGAACACGGGCACCAGGTTGTTGAACACCGAGGTGCGCGCAGCGCCCAGCGTCCGCAGGCCTTGGGCATACCACACGAAGGCGAGCGCGGTGCCGCCGGCGCCGAGGAAGGCGATGCCGAGCCAAGCATCCCAGCCCACTTGGGCCGACTGCCACTGCGACCATTCCGCCGGGATGCCGAGCGACAGCATGAGGGCGCCCCACAGCGTCGTGACGGCGGTCATGGCGAGCGGCGAGGGCGCTCCCTCGCCACCCAAGGCGAACCGGCCGACGACCGTATAGAACGCCCAGCAGATCGCCCCGCCCAGCATCAGGAATTCGCCGAGGCCGACCCGCTGGAACAACAGCGCGAGGTCACCGCGCGCGAGCACCAGACAGACGCCCGTGAGCGCCAACAGGATGCCGAGCCAGCGATGCGGCGCGAGCCGCTCACCGAACACCAGCGCCATGGCCACTGCGGTCATGACCGGATTGAGCGCGACCACGAGGGCGGTACGGCTCGCGGGGATGCGCTCGAGCGCGCCTAGGAAGAACAGGTTGTAGGCGACGAGGCCGGTGAGCGCGAGCAGCGCGGTGAAGAGCCAATCCTTCGGCCGCAGCCGCGGCAGTCCGCGTTCCACCAAGATGACCAACGGCAGCAGCAAGGCCGCGGCCACCCAGAACCGCATCGCCGCCAGGGTGAAGTGCGGCACCTGGGGCGCAGCGATGCGACCGGCGATGAAGGTGCCGCCCCACAGCGCGGCGACACCGACGAGCCGCGCATAGAGGCTCCAATGCGGTGGGACGGCGGCGTTCACGGGCGCAGGTCCCCGCCGCTTCGCCGCTCTGCGGTGTCGTCGGCCGGGGTGGCTGCGGCCGGGGTCGCCGCGGCTGGGGTCGCCGCCGCCGGGTGGCGTTCGCGCCAGGCGACATACAGGCCGGCGAGGATGACGAGCGCCGCGCCGAGCAGCATCGTCTGGTCCGGACTGACCGACCAGAACACCCGGTCGATGCCGAGCCCCCAGATGAGCGCGGTGTATTCGACCGGTGCGACGACCGCCGCCGGCGCGTGCTTGAAGGCCACGGTGATGTAGTGCTGGCCGACGGCGCCGAAGGCGCCCGTCGCGATGATCAGCGGCCAATGCGCCGCGAGGATCGTGGTCCATCCGGGCAGCGCGAACCCCAGGGAGAACACGGCCATCAGCGCGAGGAACCAGAACACCACCGCTGCGGTGGGGTCGGTGCGTGTCAGCACCCGTGCCACCAGCACTGCCGCGGCGTAGCAGAGCGCCGAGAGGATCGCGGCCAGACCCGCGGCGGGCGGGATGCCCTCCGGCCGTGGCTGCAGGATCACGAGCACGCCGACGAGGCCGACCAGGATCGCCAGCCAACAGCCGAGACCGACACGCTCGCCGAGGAACCACGCCGCGAAGGCGGCGATCAGCAGCGGCGCGCCCATGTAGATCGAATACACCGAGGCGAGCGGCGCATCGCGCAGCGCGGCGATGAACGTGAAGAGCATGACGATCCCGAGCACGGCGCGCACCAGGTGCAGGCCCGGCCGCACCGGGCGCAGTTCGCCGAGCCGGCCCTGCCACCAGAGGGGCAACAGGATGAACGGCAGCGACGAGATCGCGCGCAGGAACGTGATCTGCGCGGGGTCGTAGTGCGCGGCGAACAGCTTCAGCAGCGCATCCATGAACGAAAAGGCGGCGACGGCGATGAACATCGCCAGCACGCCCCTGGCGCCGCGGACTGACATCCGCCGCACTATACGCGAGGCCGATGGGCGCGAGGCCGATGACGGGGGCGCCTCGGCGGGGATCCTCGACCGCCGTGCCGGGGCGCCGCGTCCGAGACCCCCTGCCGTTCGTCACTTGACCCCGTGGAGCGTCGCGCATCTACTCGGTCAGGCCATCGGCGATCCGTCGGCGGCAACGTCGGTGGCGCGATCTTCAAGAACCTGAGCCTCGGCACGACGGGCAATTCGATCGCCGGCATCATCGGCGGCCCGCTCGGCGCGATGCTCCTCAGCCAGCTCGGACTCGGCGGTGGCGCAGATGCCGGCGGCTTGGGTTCGATCCTGTCCGGGGTGGGCGGTGGTGGCGTCGGCGGCATCATCCTGATGGCGCTGGTCGGCCTCATCAAGAAGTCGATGGCCAAGTAAGGCTCGAACGGGATCGACGGCCCGCGCCCTCCGGGTCAGGGCTCGTCGATCTCGTACCCTCTCGCGCGGAATGTCGCGAGCACCCCGTCCGGCGCGTAGAGCTCGCCGAAGGGGACCACGGCGAGCGTCACCGGGTGCTGCTCCAGGGACTGCGTCACGGTGCGCAGCCAGGCGGCATCGAAGTCGCGCAGCACGGCGGCCAGCTTCGGGCTGGTGAGAAGAGCCTCCCAACAAGACTCCTGCCGCTGCGCGCCCCGACGCGACCGCAGCGCCTCGACGTCGCCCACCGCCCAGTCCTCGGCACGCCGCCGCGCGGTCGCGAGGTCCGATTCGATGCGGCTGAGCAGCGCCGACATGCAGGCGATCTCGGCATCGAGCGGGAGCTGTCCCACCTCCGCCAAGGTGCCTTTCGCATCCTCGATCTTCACCGCCGGCGTGACGATCTTCACCTTGCGCTCACGCGCCAGCTTGGCGACGGCGCGGTCGACGTCGTTGCGCAGCGTCAGGCCGCTGCGGCTGATGCCTTCGCGCCAAAGCTCGCTGGCCGCCACCACCGGACGCTGCTTCAGGATGCCGCGGTTGCGCGGCGCGTACTTGAGCCGCTGGGCCTCGAAGCGGGCGAAGAGCTCCGGCGGCAGCACCTGTTCCAAGGTCTGGTCGTCGGCGTTGCCGCGCAGCCGCCGGTACTGCAGGTAGAGCCGCATCCCCGAGATCGGCCCGATGTCGGCATCGACGTCGAAGCGGGCCGGCACGAAGCGTTGGGCGCGGGCGAGCACGTCCTCGACCTCTCGCGACCGCCATTCCATCTTCTTCGGCAGGGGACTGAGCGTGGCCAGCAGGTAGAGCGTGTGGTCGCCCTTGCGGACCTTCCAGAGGCCGGGACCGGCGCGTTCGCCCGAGACGAGCACCTCTTCGATGGTCTCCGCTTCGGCGGGCTGCTGCGCGGCGGCCGGCAGCAGGGCGGCGCAGCCCAGCAGCGCCGCGCAGAGGGCGGCCGGGAGGCGGCGGAAGTTGGCGTTGTATGTTGTCACTTTGGTGCCGTATCTTACTTGCTCAATGACCGTCGCCGACGTCGAAGAGTTCCTCGCCGTGGCCCGCCCCCTCGAGGGCGTGACGCTGCAGCAACCGGTGCTGCGTACCGATATCGCCGGCATGCCCCTCGAATGGATCGACTACCGCGAAGCGGCCCGCCTGCACCACCAGGGGCAGGTCGCCTATACCTGCGGTACGCCGATCTTCCGCCTGCAGGGCGGCACCAATGCGCTCACCGGCCGGCGCACCGTCCTCGAGGTGCACTCGATCGTCGCCACCGTGGGCCAGAGCGGCAATCCCGGCCACCTGCGCCAGGACTACGTGCCGCCGCTCAACAACGAGACCCTATTCCGCCGCGATGCGTTCCTGTGCCTCTATTGCGGCGGGCGCTTCGGCCACCGCGACCTGTCGCGCGACCATGTGCGGCCGTTCAGCCAAGGTGGCCGCGACACCTGGTCGAACGTGGTCACGGCCTGCCGCCGCTGCAACAACTTCAAGGCCTGGCGCACGCCGGAACAGGCTCGCATGCAACTGATCGCGGTGCCGTTCACGCCGACCTACGCGGAATACATCTTCCTCAAGGGTCGCCGCGTGCTCGCCGACCAGATGGAATACCTGCTCGCGCACTTCCCGCGCAGCAGCCCGTTGCATGGGCGCATCCGCCACCTGATCTCCTGACGACCGGTTTTGCGCGCCGGGGATGGCGCGCGGCAGCCCGGATGTCGTCTACTGCGCGCCTTCCGGTTTTCCGGAGCGCTCCGGCGCGGTGCCGGACTTTTCATGGGGGATGGATACATGGACATGCAATCGATCGAGAACTTCCTGCGCACGACCGCCACCGACCTCGCCATCAAGGTGCTGGCGGCGCTCGCGTTCTGGATCATCGGGCGCTGGCTGATCGGCCGGGTGGTGAGCCTCCTGCAGGGGGCCATGAACCGCAACGAGATCGACCCGACGCTCACCAAGTACTTGGGCTCGATCATCGCGGTATCGCTCAACATCGCCTTGGTCCTCGGCATCCTCGGGTATTTCGGCATCCAGACGACCTCGGTGGCGGCGATGCTGGCCGGCGCGGGCGTCGCGATCGGTGCCGCCTGGAGCGGCATGCTCGGCAACTTCGCGGCGGGTGCGTTCATGCTGGTGCTGCGGCCGTTCAAGGTGGGTGATTTCGTGCAGGTCGCCGGCATCACCGGCACGGTGCACGAGCTCGGCCTCTTCGGCACCACGCTGATCACGCCCGACAACGTGCTGACCCTGGTCGGCAACGGCAAGATCTTCAGCGACAACATCATGAACTACTCGGCGCGCGCCACGCGTCGCGTGGAGCGCGTCATGCAGGTCGCCGGTTCCGTCGATCCGCTGGACGCGATCGCCCGGCTGCGCGCGGCGGTGGCGGCCATCCCGAACGTCGCCGCCGAGCCGGCGCCCGAGCTGAGCCTGCTCGAGACCAACCTCATCGGCCATATCATCGCGGTGCGTCCGTACTGCCACACCGACCACTACTGGCAGGTGTATTTCGACACCAACGAGGCGATGGTGCGGGTCGCCAAGGAAGCGGGTTGGCCTGCGCCGACGCCGGCGACCAAGATGATCCAGGTCCAGGGCTGATCCCGTAGCGGCCCGGCATCCGGGGCCGGCGGGGCCGTCGCCGGGCGCCGGGTAGTACTCCGGGTCAATGCCGCCAGCAGGGCGGGCATGGGAGCATCCATGACAGGAGTCCCCATGCGCCGCCCCGCCGTCATCCCGTCCATCGCGCTTGCTGTCTTGGTCTCTGCGGCTGGCGCCACCCTGTCGTCGCGCGCCATCGCGCAGGAGATCGAACCGCGCGCCTATTCGCCGAGCCCTGTCGGCACGAATTTCGCCGTGGTCGGCTACGGGGGCACGACCGGTGACATGGTGTTCGACTCCTCCGCGCCGTTCCAGGACGTCAAGGCAGATGTCGACACCCTCTCGGTGGCCTTCGGGCGCGTCTTCGAACTTGCGGGCCGACAGGCGAGCCTCACCGTGGCGGCGCCCTACCAATGGGGCAAGGCCTCCGGCAGCATCGGCGAGGATCGGCAGACCGCGGAGCGGTCCGGCATGGGCGACCTGCGGCTGCGCTTCGGCACCCTGCTCGTGGGCGGTGCGGCGCTCGCGCCGCGCGAGTTCGCGAGCCGTCAGCGCCGCCCGACCGTCGGCGCGAGCCTTGTGGTCGTGCTGCCCACCGGCCAGTACGAGCCCTCCCGCCTCGTGAACATCGGCACCAACCGCTGGGCCGCCAAGCCCGAGATCGGCTTCACCTGGCCCCGAGGGCCTTGGAACGTCGACCTGCATGCCGGTGCCTGGCTCTTCGGCGACAACGACGAGTTCCGGGGCGACGGCCGCCGCAGCCAGGAGCCGGTGTTGAACGTGCACGCCGGGGTCAGCTACACGCTGCGGCCCGGCACCTGGGCGGCGGTGGGCGGGACCTGGTACGCCGGCGGTGAGACCGCAGTCGACGGCATCGACGACGACAACCGGCAGGACAACTTCCGCGTCGGCGCCACGGTGTCGACGGCGCTCGGGCGCGGACATTCCCTGAAGTTCACGTACAGCGATGGCGCCGTGGTGCGCGTCGGCGGCGATTTCCGCACCCTCGGCATCGCCTGGCAGTACACCTTCTTCGATTGAGGGCAGGCGCGGCTACAATCGGCCGATGGTCTACCTCATCGACGCCTCCGTCTACGTGTTCCGGGCGTACTACTCGATGCCGCCGGACATGCTCGACCGCGACGGCAACCCGGCGCACGCGCTGTTCGGCTTTGCGCGCTTCCTCGGCGACCTGATCGAGCGCGCCCAGCCGCGCTACCTCGCCGTCGCCTTCGACGAGAGCCTCGAGACCTCCTTCCGCAACCGCATCGATCCCGCCTACAAGGCGAACCGCGAACCGGCGCCTGCAGACCTCAAGCTGCAGTTCGCGCGCTGCCGGGAGTTCTGCCGCCTGCTCGGCGTGGCCGATTACGGCAGCGGCGAGTACGAGGCCGACGACATCATCGGCACGCTGCACGCGCGGCTGCGCGCCGAAGGCCTGCCGGCGACGCTGGTGACCCGTGACAAGGACCTCGCCCAGCTCATCTGCGAGGGCGACATCTATTGGGACTATACCGGCAACCGGCAGCTGCGCCATCACGAGATCGAGGGCCACTTCGGCGTGGCGCCCGAGCGCTACGCCGATTTCCTCGCGCTCACCGGTGATGCGGTCGACAACATCAAGGGCGTGCCCGGCGTCGGGCCGAAGACCGCTGCGGCGATCTTCAAGGAATTCGCATCGCTGGAGGAGCTCTACGAAGACCTCGAGGCGACCGCGCGCCTGCCGGTGCGCGGCGCCGCACGCTTGCCGGCCGTGTTGGCGCAGCACCGGGAGGCTGCGTTCCTCGCGCGGCGTCTCACGGGCATCGTGTGCGACATGCCGCTCGAGGCCGGCCGTGAACAGCTGCGGCGGCGCGCGCCGGACCTTGCAGCGCTCGGCGAGTTCTGCGACCGCCACAACTTCGGGCCGATGCTGCGCCGTCAGGGCGAGCGGCTGGCGGCGCTCGCCTCGGCATGAGCGCGCCGGCGCCGTGGCCGTGGCGGACGCTGCTGCCCTGGTACTGGCCGACCTGGGCCGCGCTCGGGCTGCTGCGCGGGCTCGCGCGCCTCGGGTATCCGGCGCTGTTGCGCATCGGATCGGCGCTCGGCGGCGCGCTCTGGCATCTGCCGTTGCCGCAGAAGCGCGTGGTCCGGCGCAACCTCGCGCTGTGCCTGCCGGAGCTCGACGCCGCGGCGCGTGAACGGCTTGCCGTGCAGCATTTCCGCGAGTCCGGCATCACGCTCGGCGAGACGGCGCTCGCCTGGTTCGCGCCGCCGGAGCGCCTGCTCGGGCTCGTGCGCTTCGAGGGTCTCGACGAGCTCGACCGTTGGCAGGCGTCCGGGCGCGGCGTGATCCTGCTCGCCGCGCACTTCACGACGCTCGAGCTCGGCGCGCGCTTCGCCACCGCGGCGCGTCGCGTCCATGCGGTCTACAAGCCTTCCAGCAACCTGCTGGTCGATGCCGCCTTCCGCCGCTACCGGGTCGCGGTGTCGGCCGGCATGGTGGCGAGCGACGACATCCGTTCGATGGTGCGTGTCCTGAAGGCGGGCGGCACGGTCTGGTATGCGCCCGACCAGGCGTTCCGCGCCAAGGGCGCCGAGATGGTGCCGTTCTTCGGCGTGCCGGCGGCCAGCAACCCGGCGACCTCGCGCCTCGCGCGCATGACGGGCGCCGTGGTGCTGCCGTACTTCGTGGAGCGCTTGCCCGGCACGGCGGGCTACGTGGTGCGGATCGACGCCGCGCTCGAGGACTTCCCGGGCGACGATCCGGTGGCCGACACCCTGCGCCACCATCGGCTGATCGAGGCCGAGGTGCGCCGCATCCCCGCGCAATATCTTTGGCTGCACAAGCGCTTCAAGGGCTTGTCGTCCGACTACCCCGATCCGTACGCCTGAGGCCACCGCGATGACCGACCCCGCCGCCCCGCCGCCGACCACGCCATCCGCCAACCTCTCCTCCGTGCTGGTCGAAGGGCGCAGCTTCGCACCCCCCGCCGCGTTCACCGCCGCCGCGCGGCTGAAGCCCGACGACCTCGCCGAGCTGCATCGCCGCGCCGCGGCGGATCCGGTCGGATTCTGGGCGGAGCTCGCGCGCGCGGAGCTCGCGTGGCGCAAGCTCTTCACGCAGACGCTCGATGAGACGCAGGCGCCGAACTACCGCTGGTTCGCGGACGGCGAGCTCAACGTCTCGTACAACTGCCTCGACGTGCACCTCGCCGAGCACGGGCACCGCACCGCGATCGTCTTCGAGGGCGAGCCGGGCGACGTGCGCCGTCTCACCTACCGCGAGCTGCACGCGGAGGTCTGCCGCTTCGCCAACGCGCTCAAGGCGCGCGGCATCGGCCGCGGCGACCGCGTGGTCATCTACCTGCCGCTGGTGCCGGAGGCGGTGGTGGCCATGCAGGCCTGCGCGCGCATCGGTGCGATCCATTCGGTGGTCTTCGGCGGTTTCTCCGCGATCTCGCTGAAGGACCGCATCGAGGACGCCGGCGCGCGCTGCGTGATCACCGCCGACGGCGGCTGGCGCGGCGGCCACGTCGTGGAACTCAAGGCCGCCACCGACAAGGCGCTCGCCGACGGCTGCCCCAGCGTCGAGACGGTGTTCGTGCTGCGGCGGACCGGCGCCGCAGCGGCCGCGATGGTCCCGGGCCGCGATGTCTGGTGGCACGAGGCGGTCGCCGACCAACCGGCGGCCTGCGAGCCCGAATGGGTGGACGCCGAGCATCCGCTGTTCCTGCTCTACACCTCGGGATCGACCGGCCGCCCCAAGGGCATCCAGCATTCGAGCGCGGGCTATCTGCTCGGCGCCAAGGTCACGAGCCGATGGGTGTTCGACCTGCGCCACGACGATGTCTTCTGGTGCACCGCCGACGTCGGTTGGATCACCGGCCACAGCTATGTCGCCTACGGCCCGCTCGCCGCGGGCGCCACCCTCGTCATGTACGAAGGCGCGCCGACCTTTCCCGCAGGCGACCGCTTCTGGGAGCTCTGCGCGCGCCACGGCGTGACGATCTTCTACACCGCACCGACCGCGATCCGCGCGCTGATGAAGCTCGGGGACGCGCTGCCGGCGCGCCACGACCTGTCAAAGATACGGTTGCTCGGCAGCGTCGGCGAGCCGATCAACCCCGAGGCCTGGATGTGGTACCACCGTGTCATCGGCGGCGACCGCTGTCCCATCGTCGACACATGGTGGCAGACCGAGACCGGCGCCATGATGATCGCGCCCGTGCCCGGCGTGACCACCCTCAAGCCCGGCTCCTGCACGCAGCCTTTGCCCGGCATCTTCGCCGACATCGTCGATGACGAGGGCCACAGCGTGACCACCCCGGGCGCCGGCGGCTACCTCGTCATCCGCCGCCCGTGGCCGTCCATGCTGCGCACCATCTGGGGCGACAACGCGCGCTACGTCGAGACTTATTGGTCAAAGTTCCGCGGCCGTTTCTACGTGGCGGGCGACGGCGCGCACCGCGACGCCGACGGCTGCTTCTGGATCATGGGTCGCATCGATGACGTGCTGAACGTCGCGGGTCACCGGCTCGGCACGATGGAGATCGAGTCGGCGTTGGTCGCCCATCCGCGCATCGCCGAGGCGGCGGTCGTGGGTCGGCCGCACGAGATCAAGGGCGAGGCCGTGGCGGCGTTCGTCGTCTGCCGCGGCGAGCGGCCGACCGGTGAGGCTGCGGCGGCGCTCACCCGCGAGCTGCGCGACTGGGTGGCGGAGCAGTTGGGCGCCATCGCCAAGCCCGAGGACATCCGTTTCGCCGACAACCTGCCGAAGACCCGCTCGGGCAAGATCATGCGCCGCCTGCTCCGCGCCATCGCCCGCGGCGAGCCGATCACCCAGGACATCAGTACCCTCGAGAACCCGGCGATCGTCGAGCAGTTGCGGGGCGAGGCCTGACCGCTGGTTGGTCGCGCATATGTTGCGCGCTCGCAACGCTTGTACGATGGTACTGTCAACAATACGACTGCTATCCTACGATGTCATGACAAGCGTCCGGCCAAAGAGCCGCCCGTCACGGAGGTAACAACGATGATCGTCAGAAGGAATGCGCCGCTGGCGCTCGTGGTTTCCATGGGAGCCGCCACCTTGGCCGGCCAACCCGCACTAGCCCAATCGAACTCCGCCGAGGCCCGTGGCCCGTCGCTGGAAGAGGTTGTGGTCACCGCGCGCAAGCGCGAGGAATCGCTGCAGGACGTGCCGCTGCCCGTCACGGCGCTGTCCGAAGCGGACATCGCCAACCGTCAGGTGACCTCGCTCGATGACGTCGCGAAGTTCACGCCTGGCCTCGTGTTCGGCAAGGCTTTCGGCCGCGCCACCGAGCGCCCCGTGGTCCGTGGTCTCTCCAACATCCTCGCCGGCACCAACGCCTCGACCGAGACCGGCGTCTCGTACTTCGTCGACGGCGTCTACTACCCTGGCGACATCCAGAGCCTCGACATGGGCGATGTCGCGCGCGTCGAGGTCATCCGCGGCCCGCAGAGCGCGCTCTACGGGCGCAACACCTACTCGGGCGCCATCAATTTCGTGACCAAGCGCGTGGGCGATGCCACCACCGGTGGCGCGTCGGCGAGCTTCGATGCCGACGAGCGCAACCTCAGCGCGCGCGTCGCGGGCCGCCCCACCGATTGGCTCGCCCTCAGCCTCAACGGCCGTTACTACGACTTCGACGGCCAGTGGACCAACCAGTTGACGGGCCGCAAGGTCGGCAACGAGTCGACGAGCTCCTTCGGCGGCTCGGCCTTCCTCACGCTCACTGAGAACACGGAACTGCGCCTGCGCTTCCAGCGCAACCGCGACCGCGACGGGACTCGCCCCATCACCTTCCAGTCTGGCGCGCAGAACAACTGCTTCCCGGGCACCCGCTCGCTCGGCTCGTTCAACGCGACCTCGACGGACAACCGCAACCAGTGGTTCTGCGGCGAGGTCAAGCCGGGACCGATCTTCCTGAACGACGCGCCGGTGACCGGGACCGTGGTCCCCGTCAACGGCATCCCCTTGGGGCTCACCACGACCCAGCTCGGCCTCAGCCCGGCGGCGGTCGGCATCATCCCGCCGGTCGGGCCCGGCGTCTCGCTCTATGGCGATGCCCGGCAGGGCGTGGCCTTCTCGGGCGTTCATCGCGACCTTGATCTCATCACCGCCGCCTTCCGCTGGGACATCATGGGTTCCGGCTACGCGCTGAGCGTTAACGGCGGCGCGCGCGACGAGGACCGCAAGACCGGTGCCGACTCCGACCATTCGTCGGTGAACATCATCGGCCGCGACGTCAACGGGGTGCAGCCGCAGGCCTTCCTCTCGTCCTCGGCCCGCGACACCTACAAGGACTGGTCGGGCGAGGTCAAGATCGAGTCGCCGCAGGAGGACCGCTTCCGCTGGATGCTCGGCGTGTACCACTTCGAGTGGGAGAACCGCAACTACCGCATCGATTTCCTCAGCCGGAGCGGCCAGGACCGTCCGTCGCAGATCTTCGACATCTACAACACGGGCTACTTCGGCTCCGTCGGCTTCGACTTCACCGACCGGTTGTCGGCGACCTTCGAGATCCGCCGCGCCGAGGAGCGCAAGGGCCAGATCGACTGGACGCAGGTGGTCAACGTGCAGGCCGGTCCCACCGCCGCGCCGAGCTACGATTCGTCCATCCGTGGCAACGATGAGTGGAAGTCCACCACGCCCCGGGCGACCGTCGACTTCAAGCTCAACGAGGACGTGACGCTGTACGCCATCTGGGCGAAGGGCTACAAGCCCGGCGGGTTCAACGGCTCCATAGCCATCACCAACAACCGCCCGCAGGACGAGGCCTTCAAGCAGGAGGAGTCGGTCAACTACGAACTCGGCATGAAGTCGCAGTGGTTCGACCGGCGCCTCGTGCTCAACGTGTCGGCGTACCAGATGAAGATCACCGATATGCAGCTCACGACGGCGATCCTGGCGCCCACGGGCGCGGTGACGTCCATCTCCACCAACCAGGGCGACGGTGAGGTCAAGGGCATCGAGATCGAGAGCCGCTTCGCGGCCACCGACAACCTGACGCTGGGCTTCACCTACGCCTTGGCCGATTCGGAGTTCACCAAGGGCTGCGACGACTTCCAGTGGCAGATCACGAGCGGCGGCGGCATCTACAACCCCGCCAATCCGGCCGACCCTGCGCGCAACCCCAACGGCAAGGGCGACTGCTCCATTGTCGGGCATCCCTTCCCGCTGTCGGCCAAGCATAGCGGGTCGCTCACGGCCGACTACTCCCAGCCGGTGTTCGGCGGCGACTATCGCCTCTACATCAACAGCGACCTCTCGTACACGAGCAAGAAGAACGTGCAGGTCCACAACGAGGCCTACACCGGCTCCGCGACCCTGCTCGGCGCCCGGATCGGTCTCGAGACCGACGACTGGCGGATCGGCCTCTATGGCCGCAACCTGACCAACGAAGACTCGCTGCCGGCCGCCACCCGTTGGCTGCACGGCTACATGGGGGCGACCACGGCCGCGCCGCTCGATCCGGGCCTCACGGTCGCCACGCCGAACGTGGTGGGCTACGGCTCGCCGCGCGGCATCTTCGGCACGCTGCGCCGCGAGCGACAGGTCGGCTTGGAGATGAGCTACAAGTTCTGATCGCCGCCAGGCGATGACGCACAGGGGCCCGGCGGGCGACCGCCGGGCCCTTTTCTTTTGGGTGGGTCCCCCGTGGCGGGTGGTCAGCGCGCGCCGCGCAGCGCGGCGACCGCGGTGTCGGGGAAGTCGCTGAACAGCGCGTCGACGCCGAGCGCCGCGAACTGCCGGTACTCTGCCGCCGGGTCGCCGCCGTAATCGGCTGCGAGGTGCATGGCCTCGTCGCGGAAGGTCCACGGATGCACCTCGAGCCCCGCGGCATGCGCGAGCTCGACGAAGCGCGAGGGCTCGAGGGTGCGTCGAGTGCGCTCGGTGTCGTCCGCAGCCGCTTCCGGACCCTCGCCGCGACGCGTGCCGACGATATGGCGCTTCCAGGGCCCCACGGCATCCGCGTACTCCGCGATCTGCGCGAACGATGCCGCCTGCGTGAAGTCCGTCGGCACCTCGCCCTGCGGGTATCGCGTGCACGCACCCGTCCCTTGCCATGGCGGCGGAGGCTGCACCCGACCGTCGTCGCCGAGGTCGCCACCGTTGATCAACTGCACGAGGCGCACTCCTGTCTGGCCGCGCAGCCAGCGCAGGTTTCCGCTCTCGAACGACTGGAGGAATACGGGCGCCTCGCGCGTCGTCCAAGCGGTCTTCTCGAGCGCCGCGAGCAGCGCGGGCTCGAGCGGCAGGCCCTGCTCACAATGCCAGGTCGGATGCTTGGTCTCGGGATAGATGCCGATGGTCCGGCCGCTCGCCGCCGATCCCGCCTTGGCGAGCGCGATGATCTCCTCCAGCGTCGGGACCGGGAACAGCCCATCGAATTCCTTGGAGCGGTCGGCCCGCGGCTGCACGGCGCGCAGCGTGCGCAGTTCCGCGAGGGTGAAGTCCACGGTGAACCAGCCGGTGCGCGTGACGCCGTCGATGACCACGCTGCGCTTGCGGTCTGCGAACTCGGGCCGACGCGCCACGTCGGTGGTCTGCGTGATGTCGGGCTCGTGCCGCGCGACCAGGTGGCCGTCCTTCGTGGAGACGAGATCGGGCTCGATGAAATCCGCGCCCATCTCGATCGCGAGGCGGTAGGACTCGAGCGTGTGCTCGGGCCGATGGCCGGAGGCGCCGCGGTGGGCGATGACGAGGGGTGTGGCGCGCCTGTCGGACATCATCACCGCATTCTGCCCATGGACAGGGGCGATTGCAGCCGTCATGGAGATCGCTGCGGCCGCCCACGCCAGCGGGGCGGCGAGGGCGCGGCGGACAAGGAGGCGACAGGACATCGATGACACGTTAACAGGGCGGCGTGAACGCCCGGTTGCACCGTCCGCGACGTCTATGGCCGGTCCAGCGCCTTGCGCAGCACCACGAAGCCGAGGTCCGCTCGGCGCGGCTCGCCGAACCGCGTATCGCCGTAGGGGAAGGGTGCGGTCTCGCCGGTGGCGCGGTAGCCGCGTCGCTCATACCAAGCGATGAGCTCCACGCGCTGCGGGATCACGGTCATCACGACCGCGCCACAGCCCCAGCGCGCTTTGGCCCAGCCCTCCGCGGCGGTGAGCAGGCGGCGCCCGAGGCCACCCGCCTGCAGCGTCGGCCGTACAGTGAGCATGCCGAGGTAGGCCTCGGCACCGCGCCGTTCGAGCTGGACGCAGGCGTCTGGCCCGGTGCCTGGCGCGATACCCCGTGTGCCGGGCGCACCCGAGCTGTCCTGCACCAGCAGCATACGATCGCCCGCCGTCTCGCCCGCGAGGATGAACTCCCGCAGCGCTGCGGGGTCGGTGCGCTGTCCGCCGAGCAGGTCGGCTTCGGTGGTCCAGCCGGCGCGGCTCGAGTCGCCGCGGTAGGCCGAGTTCACGAGCGCGGCGAGCGCCTCGGCGTCGGCGGCGACCGCGGGGCGCAGGGACAGCGGCGGCACGGGCGTCGGCGGCACGGCGTTCATCGGGACGGTACGGTAACCGATTCCGTGAACCGTATGGATGGGGCGCCCGCCGCAGCGCGAACGCCTGCACCGGGGTCGGGGGTTCTGATAGCCTGTCCGCAACCGAATCCCCTGACCACCAAGGCCCTCTGACTCTGAAGGAGAGACCGATGCCTGCGATCCGATCCCTCGCGTTCGTCGCGCTTGCTGCCACCCTGCTCACGGCTTGCTCGGCTTCCGCCACGACGAGCCGTCCTGCTGTCGCCAAGTCCGATGCCGCGCTCGAGGCCGTGCTGGCCGGTGCCCAACGCACCGCCGAACAGAAGGAACGCGACGGCGAGCGTCGCCCCGGCGCGTCGCTGATGTTCTGGGGCCTGAAGCCGGGTGCCTCGATCCTCGAGGTGCAGCCGGGCGGTGGCTGGTGGACGCAGATCCTCGCGCCCTATGCCGCGCGCACCGGTGGCCGTTACACCGCCACTGCCGCCGACCTCACCAACCCCAACATCACCCCGGCCGCGCGCCAGGGCCGCGAGGCCTTCGCGGCGCGCTATGCCGATGCCGCGACCTACGGCAAGGTCGAGCTCGTCAACTGGGGCCCGGTGGCGCCGCCGCTGCCCGAGTCGCAGTACGATTTCATCCTGCTCTCGCGCGTCATCCACGGCTGGATGCGCACGGACGGCATGGTCGACAAGTACTTCGCGCAGGTCGCGCGCGCGCTGAAGCCGGGCGGCTCGCTGGCCGTGGAGCAGCACCGCGCCAAGCCGGGCACCCCCGACGACAAGGGCGTATCGGGTTACGCCACCGAGCAGTTCGTGATCGACGCCGCGAAGCGCGCTGGGCTCAAGCTCGTCGCGAAGTCCGAGGTCAACGCCAACCCGAAGGACACCGCCGACCATCCGTTCGGCGTCTGGACGTTGCCGCCGTCGCGGGCGACGGTGCCCTACGGCTCCGGCAAGCCGGCCGACCCGGCCTTCGACCGCAGCAAGTACGATGCGATCGGCGAATCGGACCGCATGACACTGCGCTTCACCAAGTGAGGCGCCGCCGCGGATGACCCGCCCTTGAAGCGGCGCAGCTCATCGGCTGGACGTCCATGAAGGACGTCCGGCCGGGGGCGCTGCGCGTTGCTATGTCGCCACAGCGCCTGCGCTCAATCAAACAAGCGGGTATCATTTCGAGGACTGCAATCCGGTGGTGCCGGCGCCCGGCAAGCACATGGACGACACCGACCTCGCCGCAAGGCTGTGGGCGCGATCCGAATCTTTGGTCTAAGGAGTACCTCGCATGATGCAGAGTCCCCGGGCCATCAGCGCCCCCCGAACTTCCGCCATCCGGTCCGTCTGCGCCTTGGCCCTCGGGCTCGCATGGGTGGCATCGCCCGCGCCCGCGCAGCAGCTCGATCGCGCATCCGTCACAAGCCGGGCGCAGACCGCCTACCTCAGCGAGGACGCCGCGGGTCTCGGACGCCTCGAGGCATCGACCCGCGCCTGGTCCCGGTCCAAGGACCCGCTCGAGCTCTACACCTACGCGTTCGTGCAGTTCCGCATCCAGCAGTTGGCCACCAAACAGAAGAAGGAAGACGCCGCCGAGGCCGCGGGCAAGGCCTGCATCGAAGCCCTCGACATCGCCCTCGAGGGCAGCGCGCGTTTCACCGAAGGCCACGCCTTGCAGTCGGCCTGCTACGGCTATCTCGCCAACCTGGGCGGCCTCGGCGCGATCCGCAACGGATCCCGCAGCGGCAACAGCATCGAGAAGGCGCTCGCGCAATCCCCGCGCAACCCGCGGGTGATCCTGGTCGATGCAATGGGCTACTACTTCAGGCCTTCGTTCGTCGGCGGCGACGAGAAGAAGGCCTGCGCCCGGTTCCTTGAGGCGGTGACCGCGTTCGACAAGGACGCAGGCGCCAACGGTATCCGCTGGGGCGCCCCGGAGGCCCACTATTGGGTGGGGCGCTGCAAGCGCCGGGAGGGCGACCGCGAAGCCGAGCGGCAGTTCTTCGAACGGGCTTTGCAGCTCGCGCCGAACTTCGCCGCCGCCAAGCGGGCCCTCGGGCGCTGATCCGCGGCGCCGGGCGCGAGGACCGTCCTCAGAAGATCCCGGCCGACAGACCCGCCGCCAGCGTCGCACCGAGTTCGCGGCAGCGCGCGAGCGCGTCATCGTCGGGTTCGCCCACCACGCGTACGGGCTCGGCGATCGCCTGCCAACCATAGCCGGTGACGATGCGCTCGACGGCGGCGATGGTGCCGCGGCCGTCGTTGCCCGCGCTGACGAACAGCCCGTACGGCAAGCCGACGGTGCGCCCTTCGGCGGGATAGAAGCTGCGGTCGAAGAAATCCTTGAGCGCGCCCGACATGTAGCCGAAGTGCTCCGGCGTACCGAGCAGCAGCCCCTGTGCCCACAAGAGGTCGTCGGTCGTGGCGGCGAGGGCGTGGCGTTGGCGCAGCTCGACGCCGGGGTCGGCGTCCGCATGGAGCGCCATGATGCCCTCGGCCACCGCGGCGCGCAGGCGTTCCGTGCGCCCGCCCGGCTGGCCGCCGTAGACCACGAGGATGCGCACCGCCGCCGTCACGGCGTACCGTCCGTGCGCGGGCCGGCGCCGCCGTGCAGCGCGTCGGCATCGCGCAGCGCGCCGACGCGACGCAGCCAGTCGAGGGTGATGTCGCGGCTGCGCGCGCGGTTCATCGCCCAGATCGCGAGCGCCGCGATGACCGCGCCGAGCGCCGCGAGCGCCATGTCCTTGTGGGCGTCCCACTCGTCGCCTTGGGTGCCGAGGAAGGCCGCTCCGAGATCGCCGCCGTAGACGATCGCTGCCGCCCACTCGATGAGTTCGTAGAGCGCCGAGGTCGACAGCGCGAGGTCGACCGGCAGGAAGTAGCTCCAGAAGCCGCGCACCCCGGCCTTCAGCATGAGCAGTTCGCGGAACGGCAGCACCAGCAGCAGGCCGTAGGCGAGATGCACCACCCGGTCGTAATGGTTGCGCGTGGCGCCGAAGGCTTCGTCGAGCGAACCGCCGGTGACCGCACGGAAGGCGTCATCGTAGGGGACCAGCGAATAAGTGTAGTGGGCGCCGACGGCGTGCAGGCACAGGAAGCAGAAGATCAGTGCGTACGAGGTGGTGGACAGAGGCAGCGAGCGGCGCGTCGCCAGCAGCACCGCGACGCCCGCCGCGATCAGCACGTTCTCCAGCAGCCAGTCGGAGCGGTCGACAGGCGAGACGGCGAGCGCGATCCACAGCAGCGTGAACGCCGCGACGAGCCCCTGCAGGATCCGGTTGCGGGTCATCGGCGGTCAGTCCTTCTCGACCGTGTAGACGATGTCGGCGCTGACCTCCTTGCCGGCCTCCGTCTTGATGGTCCAGCGGTCGTTGATGGTGTAGCGCATCTTGAAGGTGTTGATCGCCTCGGCGAGCGAGATGCCGTAGCTGACGTAGAGCCGCGGCGAGAGGTACTTGCCGAGCACCAGCGAGGCCTCGTTGGCGAGGTTCTGCTCGATGCCGACATCCTCGATGCCGATGCGCTGGCCGAGCTGCTGCGCGAGGATGGCGCCGCCCTGCGCGAGGAGCGCGTTGCGGCCGGCGCTGCCGGCATCGCCCTGTGCGCTGTCGAAGGTGCCGCCCGCCAGCAGCAGCGACACGATCTGGGACTGCGGCAGGGAAGGCTCGGCGAAGAACGTCATGCGCGGTCCGCGCAGCGTGCCGCGCACGTTGACGCCCGCCTTCACGTCGGGGAATTCCTTGGTCGCCCGGATGTCGATGCCGGGGTCGTTGAGCGCGCCGCCCGTGAACACCAGTCGACCGCGCTCGATGTCGAGGCGACGACCGAGCGCCGCATACTTTCCCTCGGCGACGCCGAGTTCGCCCGACCCGCGGCTGCTGCCGTCGGGTTGCGTGATCACGTTGAGCGTGCCGGCGAGCCGGCCGCTGAGGCCGAAGGAATCGAGCGTCACCTTGTCGCCGAGCACGAGGCGGATGTTGCTCGAGACCCGGAAGCTGCCCTCCGGATCGTCCGGCTCCTCGCCCACCAGCACTTCGTCCGCGGAGGGCAGCACGGCGCCGGTGAGGTCGGCGGGTACCAGCCGCGCGAACGGGACGCGCACCACACCGGTCGCGGTGAGCTCGCGCCCGGCGACGCGGAACCGCAGGTCGGGCGATGCCGTGATGCGCGCCTCGGGGACATCCGCGACCAGCAGGTCCTCGCCCTTGACGGTCAGTTCGCCGAACGGCTCGCGGTCGCGCCACACGAGCTCGGCGTCCGCCGCGATGCGGCCCTCGCCCGCGCGCCCCGTGGACTTGAGCACGAAACCGTTGTCGATGAGCCGCGCCTCGGCGGTGACGTCGCGCAGCGCGAGGTTCACCTGGTAGAAATCGAGCTCGCCGCGCGCGAGACGCGCCACGCCGTTGACGAGCGGCGCGCCGACCGTCCCGCCGATGACGAGGTCGAGCGACAGGTCGCCGGCCGCACGGTCGATCTCGGGCACATAGAGATGTAGCAGCACGAGCGCTGTCGAGTCGGCCTTGAGCGTCGCGCGCAGCGGCATCGCGCTCCAGCCTGCCGCCGAATGCGTCGCCTGCAATGTGCCGTTCACGCTGCCGCGGTCGCCGGCCGCAAGCCGCAGCGCAGCGTCGATCCCGGTCGGGGTCGACTCGGCGGTGAGCAAGCCGGTGCCGAGCGAGATCAGGTCCTCTTTCGCACCGCCGCGCTGCCAACGCAGCGCGGCCTCGTTGAGCTCGACACGCAGCGTGCCGAGCGGTGGTCCTTCACCGGCGCCACGCAGATCGACCACCGCATCCATGCGCCCGGTGTAGCTCGCCTTCGGGGAGGGCGGCTCCAGCAGGCTCGCGAGCGGCAGGCCGTCGACCTCGCCCTTGGCACGCCAACCTGCGGGGTCCAGTCCGCCCTCGGCGCAGAGCGTCACCGGCACGCTCCAGCGGCGTGTCTCGCGGCTGCGCATGCAGAACCGCTCCGCCTCGATGCGCCCGGGCGCGAGCCGCAGTTCCAGCGGCGAGGTCAGCGCCAAAGTGATCTCCGCCGGCAGGTCCACGCCGAGCGTCTGCCAGGTTTGTTGCCAGCGGTCGCCGTCGATGCGGCCGGTGCCGCGCGCTTCCAGCGACAGGTCCTCGCCGTCGAGGTCGAGCGTGAGGGCATGAGCCGCGATCGGACCGTCGAGGTCGAAGCGCAATCTCTTGAAGGTCTGGCCGTACGCCTCGATGTCGCGCGCGAGGATCGCCGCACGCGCCGGGCGATCCCGACCTCCGGTCGGATCGATGTCGATGTCCGCCTCGAGCCGGCCGACCTCGATCCCCTGGTAGGCGATGTCGCGCCCGTCGGCTTCCGCCCGCACCATCATCGCGGCCGGCGTCCCGCGCAGCGACCCTTCGGCGCGCAGGCTGCCCCGTGCACCGGCGGCGAGCACCCCGAGGTCGCTGGCTGCGACGCGGAACTTGAGGTCCCGCCGTCGCGGCGAGAGCTCGCCATCGAGCGCCAGCCGGAATCCGCCGGCGGCGAGGTCGACCTTGCGGAAGGTCAGGGTGTCGCGCGCATAGCGCAGGCTGCCTGCGCCGCGTGCCGTCGTGCCGCGCAGGCGGCCCGACAGCCCCGTGACATCGACGTCGATCACCTGCGCGTCGCCGAAGCCGGTGCCGCGCGCATCGACCGTGAAGTCCAGCGAGCCCGGCAGGTCGGGCCGCAGCTTGCCCGGATTGAGGCCGCGCACCGGACCTTTGAGCCGCCAGGCTTCACGCGGCTTCCAGCTCACCTCGCCGGTGAGCGCCGCACGCGCGTCGAACGCACGGATCTCGCTGCGACCGATCACCAGCCGTTCCGGGTAGAGCGTGCCGGCCATCGTCTCGTCGATCGGCGGCAGCCCGGGCACCTCGAATCTCCCTTCGGTGGTGACCGCCCAAGGACCGCCACCCGCGAAGGTGAAGCGACCGGCAGGGCTCTTGACGACGGGCGCACCCTTGCCGGTGAGCGGCCAGCGGAAGCCTTGCCACTGTCCCTTGAGGTCGACGAGGGTGTCGCCCTCGGCGAGCGTCACCGTGCCTGCCGTCGAGGCGCGCAGCCCGGAGGCCGGGTGGACGAGGTCCGCGCGTCGCAGCGCGACCTGTCGGTCCGCATACATCGCATCGACGTCCACGTCGACCGGCCCGATGCCGAGGCCGGCGGCGTCGAGCCGGCCCTTTGCCCGATAGGCTTCGCGGTCGAGCTGCAGCGCAAGTTCGCCGGAGAGGATGCCGAGCGCGTCGCCACCGCCGAACTCGGTGAGGTCGAGGTCGCTGACCTTCGCTTGGCCGGTGAGCCCCCAAGGCGCGAGCGCACGGAACTCGGCATCGTCGAGTTCCGCGCGGAAGGGTTCGCGGATGCCGCCGGTGACCGACGCCCCCGCGAGGTCGCCGTCGATGCTCGCCTCGATCACCCAACGGGGGCCCTGCTCGGGCGTGAAGGTCGCCGTGGCGCTGCCTTCGAGGTCGAGCGGATCGTCGGCGGTGAGCAGGCCCTGTGCCGTGATCTGCAGGTCGGCGAGCGCGACCTCCGCCCGCCGGATGCGCGCGACCTTGCCGTAGAGCGTGCCGCTCAGCACCGCGTCGCGCAGCTCCACGGGCTTGCCCTCGAGCGGCTGGATGACGATGCGGCGGATGCGCGCGTCTTCGGTCCAGACCGACAGCAATCCCGGCAGGAAGCGCGGTGAACGGTCCGGTGGCGGACGGTCGCGCTTGCGCTGCTCGATGCGCACTTCCTCGAGGTCGAAGCCGCGGACCTCGACGGACTGCCAGACCAACGGCAGCGTGGATACGCGCAACTTCAGGCCGCGCAGGCGGACCGCCGCCACGTCGTGTTCGACCTCGATGCTGCCGACCTGCACGCCGCCCGCGAGGGTGCCGCGGACATCCTGCACGGAGAGCCGCTCGATGGTGCCGAAGCGGTCCGGCAGTTGGCGCACCACGAACTGCAGCGTCGCTTCCGAGTGCATCACGGCCACCAGCGCGCCGAGCGCTCCCACGGCGAGCAGCGTCAGCAGGACGAGGGGCAGCAGCAGCAGGAAGCGTCGCATCTGCGGGCGCTCAGAGCTTCGGCGAGAAGTTGAGGTGCAGGCGCGGACCGTCGAGCGAGTCGAAGCCCGGTTCGGTGCGGCAGCGCGGATCCGGCGTCGCGCTGCGGCAGCGCGGATTGGTCAGCGGCTGCGCAAGGTCGATGCCGACGCTCACCACCGGCAACCGGAACCGTACGCCGATGCCGGCCGAGTACTGCAGCGGGTCGCCGAAATCATCGAACGCGTTGCCCACATCGACGAACAGCGCGAGCGCGAGGTTGCGCGGCAGGTCGCGGATCAGTTCGGCCGAGCCCGTGAAGAGGTGACGGCCACCGATCTTGGCGCCGCCGTCGTCGAGCGGCGAGAGGTCGTTGTAGCCGAAGCCGCGCACGCTGCGATCGCCGCCCGCGAAGAAGCGCTCGGTGCCGGGGAGTTTCGTGGTCTCGCTCACCCAGGTGGTGCCGAGCTGGCCGCGCACGTAGGTGTTCCACTTGGGTGCGAGGTTGAGGACCTTCTCGGCCTCGACCTTGAGCTGCAGGAACTCGGTCGGCGCACCGAGCACGGCGGCGGAGCCGCGCAGCTCCGCGTTGAAGGTGCGCGAGAACAGCGCCTCGCCGAGATAGCCGCGCGGCACCGAGGCGTAGCTGATGCCCGGGATGACGAGCAGGCTCGAGTCCCGCGACGCCGGTTGCGTCGGCGTGGCGGCGGTGAGGGTCTCGACGTTGGACAACGAGGCCGACAGCACCCGTTGCCAGTCGCCGAGCACATGGGTGACCGAGGGCTGCAGGCGCAGCGTGCGGGTCTCGAGGTCGCCGCGGTCGTCGCGCGCCCAGCGCGCCTCGAGCGAGAATTTCTCGAGCGCCGGATCGCCGATCGGCACCACGTAGCGCGTCTCGAAGGACTGCTCGATCTGTGCCGCCTTGAGCTCGGCGCGCATGCGGTGGCCGCGGTCGTTGAGGCGACGGTTCTCCCAGCTGAGCGTGCCGCGCGCCTTGCTGTCGGTGGCGTAACCGACGCCCACCGAGTAGCGGTTGCGGCGGTTCGGTTCCGCGCGGACGTCGACGGGGATCAGGAGGTTCGCGCGGTCCGGTTCGCCCGCGATCACCTCGACCGTCGAGAAATACTGGCTGTCATCGAGCGCGAACTGCGTGCGCAGCAGTTCGGTGGCATCGTAGGGATCGGACTCGCGGAAGCGCAGGTAGCGGCGCAGCAGGTCCTCGTCCAGCGAGCGCTGCGTGATGGTGGTCGCGCCGAAGGAATAGCGCGGTCCGGTCTCCATCGCGAGCCGGATGCGTGCGGTGTGGCTGGCGAGATCGACCAGCATCTCATTGGCCGTGAGCCGTGCCTCGGCGTAGCCGAGCGTCGCCGCCAACCGGCGCAGTTCGCCTTTGAGGCCGTCGTAGGTCGCGTGGTTGAGGCGCGCGCCGCGCCGCAGCGGCAGCGCATCGAGCACCGCGCGGAACGCGGGATGCTCGAGACCCGGACCCGACACCTCGACGGCGACGTCGTCGATCAGCACGGGCACGCCAGGCTCGATGGCGATGCGGGCCCGCCACTCGCCGGGCGCGATGCGCGACAGCTCGGTGCGGACGGTCGGTTCGTAGTAGCCGAATGGCCGCAGCGCCGAGCCCGCCTCGCGTTCGGCGCGTTCGGCAAGGCGGCCGATCAGCGTTTCGTCGAGGTCGTCACGGGTCTTGTAGCGCTCGAGGCTGAGGAACACGAGCACGTTGCGCCGGATGTCCTCGTCGACGCCCGTCACCTGGATGTCGATGTCCGCGCGGGCCGCCGACCCGAGCAGGGCGGCGAGGGCGAGCAACGCGGTCAGGAGGGGGGCGGCGCGGGGCATGGCGACGGGGCAGCCTGCGGGGCTGTGGGGATGCGCCGATTCTACTGTACGGCCTCCCGGGGCCGGGTGTTTCAGCGGCCGTGAGGCGGGTCGGCTGGCGGTGACGCCTGCGTGCGCCGCAGGCGTCGCCGCAACCAGCGGGTCGCGAGCCAGCCGCAGGCCATCACCACCCCGAGCGCGAGCAGCGGCGCCGCCAGTGCCGCGACGCTGAGCAGCGCCGCGCCGCCCAGTTCACCGGTCGCGAGCACGGGGTTGGCGAGGCCACCCGTGGCGGCCGTGGATTTCAGGCGCAGCAGCGAGGTGACGCCCTGGGTGAGCCCGGCCATGCCGCCGCCGGCGATCACGGCGGTCGTCCATTTGACGAGCGGCGGCAGGTCGGTGATGACCGCGGCGGTCGCCAAGGTGCCGGCGCCGATCGCGACCGGGGTCGCAAGAGCGTCGAGCGCGTTGTCGATCCCCGGCAGGTAGTAGGCCGCCACTTCGACGACCGCGGCCACCGACAGCATGATCAGCGCCTGCCAACTGCCGAGCCAGGCGAAGCCCTCGGCAAGCTCGACCCAGCCCATCCATCCGGCCAGCGACAGGGCGCAGAGGGGCAGGAACACCCGCAGGCCGACAGCGGCGGCGAGCGCCACGCCGAGCGTGACCGGCAACAAGGCGTCGAGGGCGGTCATCGCGTCCCCGCGCCGCGGTGGGACCAGGCCGCGCCGCGCGCCGTGACCGCGGCGAGCGGCTCCGGCCAATCGGCGTCGAACCACTCGGCGATCAGGCGGTGCGAGATCGACGTGGCCGGCGGCAGCAGGATCTCGCCGGCGGCGATCTGCGCGCGGGTGAACCAACGCACGTCCTCCAGCTCCGTGCTGCGCTGCGCTGCGGCGCCGCGGTCCGCGGTCGCGGTGAAGCCGAGCATCAAGGATGAGGGGAACGGCCAAGGCTGCGAGGAGTGGTACACGGTGTCGCGCACGGCGACGCCGGTCTCTTCGAGGACTTCGCGGACCACCGCGTCCTCGAGGCTTTCGCCGGGCTCGACGAACCCCGCGACGGTGGAATACCGGCCGGCGGGCCACGCCGCCTGGCGACCGAGCAGCGCGCGTTCGCCATCCGAGACGAGCACGATCACCGCCGGGTCGATGCGCGGGAAGAACTCCGTGGCGCAGCCGGGATCGCGGCAGCGCATGACATGCCCCGCGCGTTGCGGTTCACAGCGTGCGCCGCAGACGCCGCAGTGGCGGTGCCGGTGCTGCCAGTGGGTGAGCGCCCGAGCGTAGGCCAGCAGGCCCGCCTGCTCGCCGTCGAGCAGCGCGGCGAGCGGCCGCAATTCCTCGAACCGGGCGCCGGGCGGAGGTGGCGCATCGTCGCCGAGCTGCACGAGCACGCAGCGGGCGTCGCGGTACCAGCCGAGCAGCACCAGCGACTCCGGCGGCGCAGCGCGCACGGACGGATGGTCGGCGTGGACGAAGGCGACCTGAGGCTGCTCGCCGGCCTGTGGCTCGCTGCCGATGGGATGGGCCGTGCCGCGGGCCAGCAGGAACAGCGTGCCCGAATCGGAGAGCGCCGCATCACGCCAGTCCGGCGCCTCGCGCAACTCGGCCCGGCGGTCGATGTAGGGACCGGCGAGGAAGTTGCGGACGACGGTGAGGGTGGCGCTTGGCATGGCTCCCGGTGCGCCGGGACAGGCCGCCGGCTCGGCAGGTCAGTGTCCGCGCAGTGTACCAGTCTCGCCGCGGGCGGCGCGGTCGCGGGCGTCGGTCGTGGCCAAGCCGGACGTCCCCGCGCCGACCGTCGGGGGCCGTGCTGCGTGCTCCGTCGCCTCATGCAATCCGCTGCCGCAGGCGCGACAGGGCGGTGCGCGCAGGGTGCTGTGCTCGGTGATGTTGGCGGCGTCGCAGGCCGCGCACCATTGCAGCCGGATCTCGCCGCCCTCGTGCAGCGCGACCGCCAGGAACACGGCGTGCTCGAAGTCGATGCGCGCCTCGGGCACGATCCGGCGGTAGGTCTCGAAGGCGTCGCAGAGCGACCGGCCGCGGTTGAGGGACGGCAGGGGCGCGCGTGTCTCGCCCGGGCGTCGCGCAGCCGCCGACGGCGCGGGCAGCACGCCGAACAGCAGCAGCATCGAGGCGAGTGCGTGGGCGTCAGCCCCGCCGATGCCGCCGCGCAGGAAGTGAGCGACCTGTCGCGGTGACCTGCCGCGATGACGGCGCACGCCCGCACCGGGGCGGATGTAGGAGCGGAACAGCTTGCGGATGCGATCGTCGCTCAGCCCGGTCCACTGCCGGATGGTCTGTGTCCGCGCTTCATGGCCGATCAGGCGCAGCGCAAGCTCGATGCGCAGCCGGTCGCGGCTGTAGCGGTCGTCGGTGACGCGCATGGGTTCCCCTGTCCTTTGTCGATGACTGGCGCGGGCCTGTGCGGCCCGGGAACGCGATTCTTTGACCATAAGCCGGGCGATGCGGGATCAAGGCCGGAGAAGCGCGTGTTTCGTTGAAAATATCGCAAAATAGCCGCTGCATTCCAAGCCGGAATCGGCCACATTTGTGGTGCGAACATGGAGGAATGATGCAAGCCGACAATAACCCGCCCGTGCCGCGCACGGCACCCCAGACTGTCGCCGAAGATTTCCCCGCCGCCGTCGATGCCGAGGCGTTCCGCTGGGTCGCGGAGATGAACCTGCGTGGCCTGCGCGTGCTGCGCGAGGCCCTGCTCGACGGCCGTGGCGCCGACATCGCCGCCGCCGGCACGCTGCGCGCCGAGTGGCTCGCGCTCGACGACAGCGCGTTGGCGCGGGTCGCCGAGGCGCCGTACCTCATGTTCGAGTTCTCGCTCGATGCGGCGCTGGCGGCGCAGCATCTCTCCCGATACGCCGTCAGCGACGACCCGAACCGCCTCGCGCTCTGGTGCGCCCGGCCGGCGGGTCGCGCCTTCGCGCGCCTGTTGTGCCACTTCTGCTGGCAGACCTGCCGTACCGCACCGTCGGCGGCGAGCCTGCTGCTCGGCATCTCGCCGGCCGGATGTGCCGCCTTCCGTGCGCTCACGCTCCAACACCTCGATGCCTTGACCGAGACGGCCGGTCACTGGCTGACGCTGCGCTGGGCCGACGACCCGCGCTACTGGCGCGGCCGCCTCGCGGTGGCCCGCCGCGGCGATCCGGACGCGCTGTGGCGGGATACGCTGCTCGGCTTGCAGCGCCTCGCCGCGGTCGCGCGCACGCCGGCGCCGCAGGGGCGGTCCGTGGTCCGCTGAACGCCGCCCCCCCACCGTGCCGTGCTATCGTGCGCCGCCATGCACGCGCTCTCCGTCCACGGCCTCTCCAAGCAGTATCGCAACGGTGTCCACGCCCTGCGGGGCATCGACCTCGAGGTCGCCGAGGGGGACTTCTTCGCGCTGCTCGGCCCGAACGGCGCCGGCAAGAGCACCCTGATCGGCATCTGCACCTCGCTCGTCACCAAGACCGGCGGCACGGTCAAGGTCTTCGGCCACGACCTCGACACCGACCTCGAGGGCGCCAAGGCCTGCATCGGCGTCGTGCCGCAGGAATTCAACCTCAACATGTTCGAGACGCCCGAGACCATCGTGGTCAACCAAGCGGGCTTCTACGGCATCCCGCGCCGCGAGGCGCGCGAGCGGGCGGAGACCTGCCTCAAGCGGCTCTCGCTCTGGGACAAGCGCGACAAGATGACCCGCACCCTCTCGGGCGGCATGAAGCGCCGGCTGATGATCGCGCGCGCGTTGGTGCACGAGCCGAAGCTGCTGATCCTCGATGAGCCGACGGCCGGCGTCGACATCGAGATCCGGCGTTCGATGTGGGACTTCCTGCGCGACATCAACGCGCAGGGCACCACCATCATCCTCACCACGCATTACCTCGAGGAGGCCGAGAGCCTCTGCCGCAACATCGCCATCATCGACGGCGGCCGGATCGCCGAGGCCGACCGCATGGACCGGCTGCTGCGCCGCCTGCACGTCGAGACCTTCGTGCTCAGCCTGCGCGCGCCGCTCGACGCCGTGCCGTCGCTCGCCGGGTACGACTTCACCCTGACCGACCCGCAGACGCTCGAGGTGGAGGTCGGCAAGGACGCCGATCTAAACGGTCTGTTCGCGCGCCTCTCCGCCGATGGCGTACAGGTCGTCTCGATGCGCAACAAGGTCAACCGGCTCGAGGAGATCTTCATGCGGCTCGTCGACAAATCGGGCGCCGCGCCATGAACGCCGTCGCGCCTCTGCCGTCCGCCGCCCGCGGCCCCGCCACGCCGCCGCCGCGTGCCCGCACCCGCTGGATCGGCTTCCAGACCATCGTGCTGCGCGAGTTCGGGCGCATCCTGCGCATCTGGGGCCAGACCATCGTGCCCTCGGTGGTGACCGCAGCGCTCTATTTCCTGATCTTCGGCAGCCTCATCGGCAGCCGCGTGGGCCAGATGGACGGCATCGACTACATGCAGTACATCGCGCCCGGCCTCATCATGATGTCGGTGATCACCAACGCCTACGCCAACGTCTCCTCGTCGTTCTTCGGCGCCAAGTTCCAGCGTTTCCTCGAGGAGATCATGGTCTCGCCGCAGCCGGACTGGATCATCGTCGCGGGTTATGTCGGCGGTGGCGTGCTGCGCGGCCTGCTGGTGGGCGGCGCGGTGACCGTGGTCGCGCTCTTCTTCACGCACCTGCCCGTCCATCACCTCGGCGTGATCGTCGCCGCCGTGCTGCTGACGGCCGTAATCTTCTCCCTGGCGGGCTTCATCAACGGCGTGTTCGCCCGCAACTTCGACCAGGTGAACTGGATCCCGACCTTCGTCCTGACGCCGCTGACCTACCTCGGCGGCGTGTTCTATTCGATCAACCTGCTGCCGGAGTGGGCGCGCACGCTGTCGTTCGCGAACCCGGTGCTGCACATGGTCAACGCCTTCCGTTACGGGTTCCTCGACCGCTCGGATGTGGCGCTCGGTTGGGCGTTCGGCATCATGACCCTCGCCGCAGCGGTGCTGTTCGCGGTCGCGCTGTGGCTGATGCGCCGCGGAACGGGCCTCAAGGACTGAGGCGGCCGCCGCCGTGTCGAGCGCGCAGGAGTTCTCACCGCCCCGCTGGCTGCGAGGCCAGCACCTGCAGTCGATCCTGCCTAGCTTCCCGGGACGGCGGCCCCTGGTGGAGCGGCGCGCCCGGCCGATGCTGGCCGCGAGCCGCGAGCTGCTGCTCGACTGCGGTGATGGCGTGCGCTTGCAGGCCTTCTATTCGCCGGCGCCGCCCGCGGCCCGCGCGGCCTGCCGGGCGCCCGGACGGCCGACCGTGGTGCTGCTGCATGGCTGGGAAGGCAGCGCACGCTCGCTCTATGTCCTGTCGCTCGCGCAGACGCTGTTCGACCAGGGCCACGACGTCGTGCGGCTCAACCTGCGCGACCACGGCGACACCCATCACCTCAACCGCGACCTCTTCCACTCCTGCCGCCTCCCCGAGGTGGTCGGCGCCGTACGGCGCCTGCAGGCCCTGATGCCGGCGCAGCCCTTGGCGCTCGCGGGGTTTTCATTGGGCGGCAATTTCATGTTGCGGGTCGCGGCGGAGGCGCCGGACGCGGGTTTGCGCATCGCGCGCGCGATCGGCATCTCGCCGGTGCTCGATCCGGCCACCTGCATGGACGCCCTCGAGAGCGGCCTCGCGCTCTACCGGCGCTACTTCGTGCACAAGTGGACGCGCTCGTTGCGGCGCAAGCAGGCCGCATGGCCGGGCGAATACACCTTCGGCGAGTCCTTGGGTTCCGGCGATCTCAGGCGCATGACCCGCGAACTCGTGCTGTCCCACGCCGGATTCGACGATGTCGGCGCCTATTTCCAGGGCTATGCGATCACAGGGGAGCGTCTTGCAGGCCTGCGGGTACCCGCGACGCTGGTCGCCGCGCTCGACGACCCCATCATCCCGGCCGCGGATCTCGCGCGGCTGGCGCGGCCGCCGGCGCTGCGGGTGGTGACCACCGAGACCGGCGGCCACTGCGGATTCTTCGATTCCTTGACCGGGCCGGGCTGGGCGGACCGGTTCGTGGTGGCGGAGCTGGCGGGTGCGGCGGCTGACGCATGACCGACGGCTCCGGTTCACCTAGAATCGGCCCGATGTCCCGGATATCCCCTTCGCCTGCCGCATCCCGGCTCTGTGTCGCGCTGGTCGCGCTGCTCGCGCTCGCGGCCTGCACCGACCGGCGCGAATGGCGCACCGCGCAGGTGGCCGACACCCTCGAAGCCTATGAGGCCTACTTGGCGGCCAATCCCGCCGGCGAGTACGCGCCGCTCGCGCAGCGGCGCCTGCAGGAACTGAAAGAACAGCGCGACTGGCGCATCGCCACCGAGATCGACACCGCCGACGCCTATCGCAGTTTCATAGACGCTCACCCCAAGGGGCGCTGGGTGCGCGAGGCGCGCATCCGCATCCAGAATTTCCTGCTCGATCCCATGCCGCCGGCCGTCGAGGACATCCGTCCGCCGGAGGCCGCAGCGCCGGCCGGGGTGGCCGGCGACGGGGCGCCCTCGGGCCTGCCGCCTGCCGCACCGTCGTCCGCGCCGATCGATCCCGCCGTGGCGCCGTCGGCCGCAGACGAGCCGTTGTTCGACGCGCCCGCTACGACGCCCCCGAAGGCCGCACCTGCCGCGCCCGCCTCGCCGGCTGCGCCGTCGAAGCCGGCCACGCCCGCCGCCGCGCCGCTATCGGTGTCCGGCTTGCCGCAGCCGGTGTCGCATCGCATCCAGCTCGGCGCATTCTCGACCCGCGAGCAGGCGCAGGCCGAGTGGGCGCAGGCGCGGGCCCGGCATCGCGAACTGCTCGGCCTGGTGCCGACCGTCACGCCGGTCGGGGCGGCCGACGGTCGCAGCATGTTCCGCTTGCAGGCGAGCGTGGCGAGCGAGTCGCAGGCGCGCGAGATCTGTCGCGTGCTCTCGACCGCCCAGCAGCCCTGCGTCTACGCGCCGCCGGCGCGCTGAGCGGTCCGGGGCCGTGTACCAGGCATTCTTCGGCCTCACCGAACCGCCGTTCGCGATCACGCCGGATCCCCGCTACCTCTTCGCCAGCAGCCGTCACGCCGAGGCGTTGGCCCATCTCGTCTACGGGGTGAGCGAAGCGGGCGGCTTCATCCAGTTGACGGGCGAGGTCGGCACCGGCAAGACCACCCTGGTGCGCTCGCTGCTCGCGCGGGAGCCGTCCGGCGTCGAGATCGCGCTGATCCTGAACCCGCGCGTCACCGTGCCGGAATTCCTGCTGACGATCTGCGAGGAGCTCGGCGTCGCCGTGCCGGAGGCCGCGCGCGGCAGCGTCAAATCCCTCGTGGATGCGCTCGGCGCGCACCTGCTGGCGGCGCATGCCGCGGGGCGACGCGTCGCGGTGATCATCGACGAGGCGCACCTCCTGGAACGCGACGTCCTCGAACAAGTGCGCCTGCTCACCAACCTCGAGACCGCCACCCGCAAGCTGCTGCAGGTCATCCTCATCGGCCAGCCCGAACTGCGGGACCTGCTCGCCCGCGAGGACCTGCGACAGGTCGCGCAGCGCATCACCGGCCGTCATCACCTCGAGCCCCTGTCGCGCGAAGAGACCGCCGCCTACGTGCGCCACCGCTTGCGCGTCGCGGGCGCCACGCGCGAGATCTTCACGCCCACCGCGTTGCGCGAGGTGCACCGCCGCAGCGGCGGCTTGCCACGGCTCGTGAACGTGATCGCGGACCGGGCGCTGCTCGGCGCGTTCGCGCGTGACCGCCACGAGGTGTCGGCGGCTTGGGTGCGCGCCGCAGCGGCCGAGGTCGCTGGCGAGGCCGAGGGCGGCCGGGTGTGGCCGTGGGTGGCTACGGCTGCGACCGCGCTGCTGGTGGCGGCCGGCGCCTGGTGGGCGTGGTCGCAGCACTACGCGGGCGGTTGAGCCGGCGGCCTCAGCGCGCCGCATCCGCCGCCAGGATCTCGCCGAGCAGCGCGAACACGCCCTCGCCATCGGCCTCCGTCGCCCATAGCACGTTCTGTGGACGGCGCGCCGCGGCGCGGAACTCGACCGCCGTATGCCCGAGCGTCAGCGGCGAGCCGAGTTCCACGTCGACGTGACACGGGCGCAGCCGGAACAGCTCCGGGCGCAGCAACCACGCGATGGGGCAGGGGTCGTGCAGCGGCGAGCCGAGCGCGGCCGGACCGTTCGCCGGCAGCGCGTTGGAGAACGCGAGCAGTTCGGCGACGGCGAGCGCCGGTGCCGAGCCGATCCCGCGGATCGCCTCGACGCGCGCCGGCGTGGCGCGCACCTGGTGCGTCGCATCGAGCCCGAACGCGACCACCGTGCAACCGCTGCCGAACACCGCCGCGGCGGCATCGGGATCGGCGTGGATGTTGTATTCGGCGGAGGCGGTGATGTTGCCGCCTTCGCTGCGCGCGCCGCCCATGATCGCGATCTCGCGCAGGCCGCGCCGGATGTCGGGCTCGCGCGCCAGCGCGACGGCGACATTGGTGAGCGGGCCGGTGGCCACCAGCGTGACCGAGGCGGGCGCTGCGGCGAGCAAGGTCGCGACGATGAAGTCGACCGCATGCGCCGGCGCCGGCGTGCCGTGCACCGCACGGATCGGCAGCGTGCCGAGGCCGGATTCGCCGTGGAAATGCCCTGCTTCCACGGCGGCGCGCCGCAGCGGCCGTATGCAGCCCGCGTGGATGGGGATGTCCGGCCGCGCGGCGATCTCGCGCAAGAGGCATGCGTTGCGGAGGGTGAGCGCGGCACCCACGTTGCCGGCGACGGTGGTGATGCCTGCGATGTCGAGCGCATCGCGCGCGGCGAGTGCGAGCAGCAGCATCACCGCATCGTCGACGCCGGGATCACAGTCGATGATGATGCGGTGTCTTTTCATGCTGCGACTCTATACGAACGCGGCCATCACGGATGGTACGGTCGCCTCACGGGGTGATTGACGTGGCGCCGTGCGAGGCGTAATTTCGCGGCTCCTTAACCCTTAGGGAGATGAATAGATGGCTGCCAAGAAGAAAGCTGCGAAGAAGACCGTCGCCAAGAAGACCGTCGCCAAGAAGACGGTCGCAAAGAAGAAGTAATCGGTCTTTTCCGGTTCTTTCCAGCGGGGCCGCGATGCAGATCGCGGCCCCGTTTGTTTTGGGCGCAGGCTGTCGTCGCGGTTCAGCCGATGTTCGCGTCCCACCAAGTCTCCATCCGCCGCCGCAGCGCGGCGTCGGGCATCACGCCGCGACCGGCGCCGAGGTTGTCCTGGAGGTTCGCGAGCCGCGTCATCCCCGGGATCACGCAGGTGACGGCCGGGTGGCCGAGGATGTACTTCAGCAGCACCTGCCCCCAGCTCGCCGCGCCGATCTCGGCCGCCCACTCGGGCAGCGGACGGTCCTTGAGCTTGCCGAACAGGTTGCCGTCGCGCGGGCCGCCGAACGGCATGTTCACGAGCACCGCCATGCCGCGTTCCTGCGCCAGCGGCAGCAGGCGTTCCGTCGCACCACGGTTGGCGATCGAATAGTCCACCTGCACGAAATCGAGCCGCTCGGTCGCCATGACCTGCTCGAACTCCGCGTACTGCGGATCGCGCGAGGTGGTGATGCCGACATAGCGGATGCGCTTCGCGGCCACCTGTTCGCGCAGCAGCGGCAGCAGCACCGCGGTACCGACCAGGTTGTGGACCTGCACCAGATCGAGCCGGTCGCTGCGCAGCTTCTGTCGCGATGCCTCCAGCATCGCAACGCCTTCCTCGCGCGTGCCGCTGCGCGCGGTCACCTTGGTCGCGAGGAAGCAGCGCCCCCGGTTCCCGATCTCGGCCAGCAGGTCGCCGATCACCCGCTCCGACTCGCCGTAGGAGGGCGCCGTGTCGATCAGGCTCGCGCCGGCGGCCGTGAGACCGGCCAACACGGCCTTGCGGCTCTGTCGTTCCTCGTCGGTGGTCGGGTTATAGCGGTTGGTGCCGACGCCGATCACCGCCAACTGCTCGCCGGTCGAGGGGATGGCACGCCGGACCGGCGGAGCGGGCGCTTCGTCACGAGCGAGCAGCGGCGTCGCGGCCGGAGCGGCGATCAGCGCGGCGCCGGCGAGTTGCAGGGCGAGGCGGCGGTCGAGGGTGGTCGGCGGCATGGGGGGTCTCCGGTGCGGGCGGCGGTCAGTCAGGCAGCGGCGAGCGGTGCGTCTCGCGCAGGAACAGGCCGCCGATGACGAGCGTCATCAGCGCGACGATGATCGGGTACCAGAGCCCGGCGTAGATGTCGCCGGTCGCGGCCACGATCGCGAACGAGGTCACCGGCAGGAAGCCGCCGAACCAGCCGTTGCCCAAGTGATACGGCAGCGACATCGAGGTGTAGCGGATGCGGGTCGGGAAGAGCTCGACGAGCCATGCGGCGATCGGGCCGTAGACGAGCGTGACTAGGATCACGAGCCAGGCGCAGAGCGCGATCACCATCGGGTAGTTGACCTGCGCCATGTCGGCCTTCGGCGGGTAGCCTGCGCCATCGAGCGCGCCGCGCAGCTGCTTGCCGAAGTCCGTCGAGGCCGCCTTGAAGGTCGCGGCATCGAGCGCACCGCCCTCGAACGAGGGCACCGTGACGGCGGTCGCACCCGTACCGATGCGCACCGCGGCGGTGGCGCCTGCGGGCGCGGCTTCGTTCCGGTAGGGCACGCCCGCCTTGGCGAGCGCGGTCTTGGCGACGTCGCAGGACTCGCGGAAGGCCGCCTTGCCGACCGGGTCGAACTGCAGGCTGCAGCGCGCGGGGTCCGCGACCACCACCACCGGCGCGGTCGCCACCGCGCGCTCGAGCGCGGGGTTCGCGTAGTGCGTGATGGCCTTGAAGGTCGGGAAGTAGGTGAGCGCCGCGAGCAGGCAGCCCGCCATCACCAGCGTCTTGCGGCCGATGCGATCGGAGAGCGCGCCGAACACCACGAAGAACGGCGTGCCGATGAGCAGCGCAGCGACGATGATCAGGTTGGCCGAGGCCGCCTCGAGCTGCAGCGTGCGCTCCAGGAAGAAGAGCGCGTAGAACTGCCCCGCGTACCAGACCACGGCCTGTCCCGCTGTGGCGCCGAAGAGGGCCAACAACACGATCTTGAGGTTGCCGCGGTCGGCGAAGGCTTCCGTGAGCGGCTTCTTGGCGAGCTTGCCCTCGGCGCGGATCTGCTCGAAAGCCGGTGATTCCTCGAGCTGCAGCCGGATGTAGACCGAGATGGCGAGCAGCACCACCGACAGGAGGAACGGGATGCGCCAGCCCCAGACCTCGAAGTCATCGCCGGTCAGCCAGCGGCAGAGCAGGATCACGAGCAAGGAGAGGAAGAGACCCATCGTCGCCGTGGTCTGGATCCAGCTCGTGTAGAGGCCGCGGCGGCCGTCCGGGGCGTGCTCGGCGACGTAGGTCGCCGCGCCGCCGTATTCACCGCCCAGCGCGAGGCCCTGCAGCATGCGCAGCATGATGAGGATGATGGGTGCCGCCACGCCGATGGTGGCGTAGTTCGGCAGCAGGCCGACGAGCGCGGTCGATACGCCCATCAGCACGATGGTGATGAGGAAGGTGCGCTTGCGGCCGACGAGGTCCCCAAGCCGCCCGAAGACGAGCGCGCCGAAGGGCCGCACGAAGAAGCCCGCCGCGAAGGCGAGCAGCGCGAAGATGAAGCCCGTGGTCTCGTTGACGCCCGAGAAGAACTGCTTGGAGATGACGATCGACAGCGCGCCGTAGAGGAAGAAGTCGTACCACTCGAACACCGTCCCCAGGGACGAGGCGAGGATCACCTTGCGGTGGGCGGGGTCGACTCCGGAACTGCGTGTCTTGGGGGTGGCCATGACCCGCAGTGTGCCTTCATTCGCAGAGGCTTTCGAGATACCCCTGGGCGACGGGCGAGAGGCGCTTCATGGCGAGGGCGCGGGCCTTGGGGGCGTCGAACAGGTGCTCGAGCGGGCCCGAGACCAGCATGCGGCGCACGGCCGGGTCCTTGCGGGACACGGCGGCCATCTTGTTGAGGACGGTGAAACCGCGGTTGATCTTGGCGCGCGGGGCGCGGCGGTCTTCGATGGAGCGGGCGAGGTACTGGCCGAAGCGGGAATAGAGGAAATAGTCGTCGTCCCCCACATGGAACCGGGCTTCGGCGAAGAAGTCTGGGAAGTTCCGCTCGAGGTACTGGTTCACAGCGAGCAGGCGTCCGGAGTCATTGCCGTGGGGCGCGAAGTTCGTCTTCATCTCTGTCTTGCCACACCTCCAAAGGGATCCGGAGCACCATTTCTGGGCGTCACGACCGGTACCCGACCCCGCAACGCGGCGCGGAAGTTAAGGCAAGCGGGCCAGCGATGCAAGACCTGCGGGAAAGAAAGATGCTGGGCCCCGAGCCTGGGTACCTGGCGAAGCGCCCCACGCAGCAGCATCGAGCACGAACGCAGCGAACAAGCGGCGTCTTGTGCTAGCTACCTGCTGCGCCGTTGGTCGATGAACTGATTGAACGCCTCGCGGGCTTCGAAACTCATGAACAGCGCATCGTGGCCGCCGGCGACCTCGAGGAAGACGGGACGCTGGCAGTCCGTACAGGCCTGCACGGACTGCTTGAAGAGGGGCCACGAGCGCATCTGGATCGCGCTGTCGCCGACGCCCTGGACGAACAGCGCATCCGCCTTGAACCCCGCGGTGAACGACAACAGCGAGATCCTGCGGTACGGTGCGGGGTTGGCGGATGCCGGGCCGTGGCGCGCCACCATCAGTCCGCACTCCTGGCTGCCCGGCGCGCTACCGCGTTCCTCGAGCAGGCAGCGGTACTCGAAGTCGAGGGGTCCCGGGGCATTGGCGATCACTCCATCCGTCTGATGCAGTGTGTTCAGCCGGGTCACGATATAGGCGCCCTGGGAATGGCCGGCGATGAAGA
>JBIIVD010000022.1:0-39350 GCA_044339635.1 Steroidobacteraceae bacterium
CTCACCCCCACGGAGATCGGTCGTCGTCTCGCCCTCGAGGACGAGCAGCGCGAGGTGCGGGTCGCGCTCTTGCCGGTCGACCGGTTCCGGACCTCGGCGGTGCCCGATGAGGCGGCGCTCGCGGCGTGGTACGCCAAGAACGGCAAGACCTTCGAGACGCCGGAATCGGTGTCCCTCGACTACGCGGAGGGTTCGCTCGCGCAGCTCGAGGCCGGTATCACGGTCACCGAGGACGACCTGCAGGCGTACTACGCCGAGAACAAGGACCGCTACGCCGCGCCGGAGCGCCGTCGTGCGCGCCACATCCTGCTCGCGACCGAAGCCGAGGCCAATGCGGCGCTCGCGCGCCTGAAGGCCGGCGAGGATTTCGCGGCCCTCGCGCGCACGCTCTCCAAGGACACGGGCTCCGCCGAGAGCGGCGGCGATCTTGGCCTCTCGGATCGCAACGCCTTCGTGAAGCCCTTCGCCGATGCGTTGTTCGCGATGGCCCAGGGCGAGACCCGCGGCCCGGTCAAGACCGACTTCGGCTTCCATGTCATCCGGCTCGAGGGCATCGAGGGCGGCGGCACCCGCGCTTTCGCCGACGTCCGCGCGGAGCTCGACCAGGAACTGCGCCGTGACCGCGCCGCCGACCGCTTCGGCGAGCAGCAGGAGCAGGCGCAGCGCCGGGCGGAGCAGCCGGGCGCGGACTTCGCGGCCATCGCCAAGGACTTGGGTCTCGCCACGGGCGAGGTGCCGGTGTTCCTGCGGGGCACGGGCGGCGCGCCGCTCGGCACGGACCCGGCGCTCGAGGCGGCGGTGTTCAGCGACAAGGTGCTCGGCCAGCGCAAGATCAGCGCCCCGATCGCTCTGGGCGACGACCGCTTCGTGATCCTGAAGGTCCGCACCCACACCAAGGCGGCCGTGCCACCCCTCGCCAGCGTGCGCGAGAAGGCCGTGGCGGCGGTGCAGCGGGAGCGTGCCACCGAGGCCGCCCGGGCGGCGGCCGAGGCCGCTGCGGCCCGCGTGGACAGCGTGGCGACCTTCGACAACGCGGTCCGGGCGCTCGGGGTGGTCTCGGAGCCTGCCCGTTTCGTCGACCGGCGCGATCCGGCGCTGCCCTCGACGGTGCGCAACGCGCTCTTCACCTTCCCGCGTCCGGTGGGCGGCAAGACCGTCACCCGGGCGGTGCCGCTGCCCGAGGGCGGCTATGCGGTCGTGACCTTCACCCAGAGCCGCACCATGCCTGCTGCGGGCGACGCGCAGTTGCGCGGCTTCCGCGTGCAGCAGATCACCGCCGGCCAGGGCCAGGCGTCGGTGGGGGCGTATGTCGAGGAACTGCGCCGCAGCGCGAAGGTCGAGAAGAACCCGCGCGCCTTCCAGTAAGGCGTCTGGCGGGGCGGGTCACTCGCCGCCGCCCGTCTCCGGGAAGCTCATGCCGACGGTGCTGAACCCGCCGTCCACATAGAGGATCTCGCCGGTGATCCCGGCGGCCAGATCCGAGCACAGGAACGCCGCGGCGTTGCCGACATCCTGCTGGGTGACGTTGCGGCGCAGCGGCGCGACCTCGGCCACCCTCGAGAGCATCTTGCGAAAGCCGCCGATGCCGGCGGCAGCGAGGGTCTTGATGGGCCCGGCCGAGATGCCGTTCACGCGGATGCCCTGCGGACCCAAGTCCGCGGCCAGGAAACGCACATTCGCCTCGAGGCTCGCCTTGGCGAGCCCCATGACGTTGTAGCTCGGGATGGCGCGCACGGCGCCGAGGTACGAGAGCGTCAGGATCGACCCGGCGCGGCCCTGCATGAGCGGCAGGGCGCCGCGGGCGAGGGCGGTGAGGCTGTAGCTCGAGACGTCGTGGGCGATGGCGAAGGCCTCGCGGCTCGTGCTCGCGGTGAAGCTGCCGGCGAGCGCCTCGCGCGGCGCGAAGGCCACGGCATGCACCAGCACATCGAAGTGGTCCCAGCGGGCCTTGAGCGCCGCAAAGGCGGCGTCGATCTCGGCGTCCGAGGTGACATCGAGCGGCAGCACGATGTCCGAGCCGACGGCGGCGGCGAGCGGTGCCACGCGCTCCTTCAGTTTTTCGTTGGCGTAGGTGAAGGCCAGTTCCGCGCCTTCACGATGCATCGCTTCGGCGATGCCCCAGGCGATGGACCGTTCGGTCGCGACGCCCACGATGAGGGCGCGCTTGCCTGTCATGAATCCCATGTGTCAGCTCCGGCGGGTGCGGATGGCGAGTTTTTGACCGGGGCGCAGCACCCCGGACACTTTGAGGTCGTTCCACGCGGCGATCTGACCGGCGGTCACGCCGTAGCGGCGTGCGATGCTCGAGAGCGTGTCGCCGCTGCGCACGGTGTGGGTGACGCGCTGCACGCTGCCGCTCTCGACCGGGTTGTTGCGCCCGGAGCGGTTGCTGGAGCGGTTGTTCGAGGCCCCGGACTTGGAGACCACGAGGCGTTCGCCCGGGACGATGCCTTGGCCCGGGCGCTTGCCGTTGAGCCGCATCAGCGTGTTCACGTCGATGTCGTGCCGCTGGGCGATGCTCCAGAACGACTCGCCCTGGCGCACCACGTGCACCTGTGGGCGCGCGCGGCGGGCGGGTGCGGCGGCCGTGGCCGAACCGAGCGCCGCCGTGCGCGCGGTCGGGGTCGGGCCATCGACCCGCGCGGCGGCGCGCAGCACTTTGGCCGGAAGCTCCGTGCTGCCGTTCGGCACACGCAGGTCGGCGCCCGGGATGAGAGCATTGCCGGCGAGGCCGTTCAACATCCGCAGCGTCATCTCGGTGGTGTCGTAGCGCGCGGCGAGGCCGGCCAGCGTCTCGCCCGGGGCGACGATGTGGTGCGTCACCCGCATCAGTTCGTCTGGCGTGAACTGCGTGAGGTTCTGGCGGAAGACTTCGGCCGAGTCGATGGGCAGCAGCAGCGAGTGCGGGCCCTGCGGCGGTGTCGCCCAGCGGTGGAATGCGGGGTTGAGCTCGAACAGCTCGTCGGTCGTGACGCCCGCCAGCTCGGCGGCGAGCTTGAGGTCGATCTGGTGTTCGATGTCGACGCGGGTGAAGTAGGGCTCGTTCGGGATCGGGCTGAACTCGAGGCCCAGCATCGTCGTGTCGCGCACGATGCGCTTCATCGCCAGCAGTTTCGGTACGTAGGCGCGGGTCTCGGACGGGAGTTTCAGGTCCCAGAACGTGATCGGCTTGCCGGCCGCGAGGTTGTTGCGCACGGCGCGGCCCACGCAGCCCTCGCCGCAGTTGTAGCCCGCCACGGCGAGCAGCCAGTCGCCCTGGAACTCGTCGTGCAGGTACTGCAGATAGTCGAGCGCAGCACGCGTCGACTCGACCACGTCGCGCCGCCCGTCATACCACCAGGTCTGCGGCAAGCCGAAGCGATTGCCGGTACCGGGGATGAACTGCCAGAGCCCCGAGGCGCGCGCGCTCGAGTAGGCGAAGGGCTCGAAGGCGCTCTCCACCACCGGCAGCAGCGCGAGCTCCATCGGCATGCCGCGCTTGTCGATCTCCTCGACGATGTAGTGCATGTAGAGCGCGGCACGCCCGAACACGCGATCGAGGTAGGCCGGGTTGCGGGCGAACCAGAGCGTCTGGTTCTCGACCGCGGTGCGCTCTTCGTCTTCCAGTTGGAAGCCCGAGCGGATGCGGTCCATCAGGTCCCCGTAGGGATTGCCGCCGCCGTCGGCCTTGACCACGGTCGAGGGTGCGGGCCGGGGTGGCGCCTTGGCGGCCGCCGTGTTGCCGGGGTAGGTCGGCGGCGCGCGCAGCACTGCCGTGGCCTCGCTCGGAGGGCCGGGCGGGGCGGGCTTGGCGGGCTCGAGGCCACGCGAGGCGGAGGTGTCGGGGAGGCTCGCGCAAGCGCTCAGCGCGAGCGTGCAAAGGGTGAGGGCGGCGAGCCTGAAAAGGGGGGTCCGCATGGCGCCGGTATTTAACCTTCAAGTGCCGAAAATTGCTATTGTTTTCTGCATGATCCCGGGACCCGCGTCACAGTGGTTGCGCACGCCGCGCGGCCGTTCCTTGCTAGAGGGCGAGGCGACCCTCGTCGCCGAAGCGCTCGACGACTGTTTCGGCTGGGAGATGCTGCAGCTGGGCGCTTGGGGCGAGGGGCGCGCGCTGCTCGCCGGGGCGCGCACCCGCTCTCAGGCCTTGGTCGATACTGCGGCGGCCGCCGGTGTCGATGTGGTCTCGCGCCTTGGCAGTCTGCCGATCGCCAGCGACTCGATGGACTGCGTGCTGTTGCCGCACACGCTCGAGTTCGAATCCGACCCGTACGGCCTGCTGCGCGAGGTCGATCGCGTGCTGGCGGGCGACGGGAAATTGTTGGTGCTCGGTTTCGCCCCCTGGAGCCCCTGGGGGTTGCGCGCGGCGGCCACGCGTGCGGGGTTCCCGCCGGGGCTGCGGCGCTTGCTCTCGGAGCGCCGTCTGCGCGATTGGCTGCGGCTGCTCGGCTATGAGGTCGGCGAGACCCGCCGCTACCTCTACGAACTGCCCTGGGGCGACCCGCCGGCCGCCGGGTGCCGCATGCGCCGCGGCTGGGTGTATCCCCTGCCCGCGGGCGCCTTCCTGCTGCGGGCGCGCAAGCGCCAGCACGCGCTCACGCCGCTGCGACCGCGGCTGCGCGAGCGCCGTCCCGCGGTGCTCGGCATCGCCGAACCCAGCTCCGCGAACCGTTCCGAGCCGTGACCCGCATCGAGATCTACACCGACGGGGCCTGTCGCGGCAACCCGGGGCCGGGCGGTTGGGGCGCGACTCTGGAACTCGGCGAGCATTTCCGGGAGTTGTCGGGTGCCGAGGCCGACACCACCAACAACCGCATGGAGCTCATGGCCGTCATCCGTGCCTTCGAGGCCCTGAAGCGACGCGCCGCCGTGCGCGTGTACTTGGACTCGGAGTACGTCCGCCGTGGCATCACCGAGTGGCTGCCCAATTGGAAAGCCCGCGATTGGCGCACCGCGGACCGCAAGCCCGTCAAGAACCGCGACCTCTGGGAGCAGTTGGATGCCGCCGTCCAAGGCCACGACATCGAGTGGCAATGGGTGAAGGGGCATTCCGGCATCCCCGGCAACGAGCGCGTCGATGCGCTCGCCAATGCCGCCATCGATGCGCTCCTGCGATGAGCCTGCTGCGTTAACATCGCCGCCCATGCGCCAGATCATCCTCGACACGGAGACCACGGGACTCGAGACGTCCGCAGGGCATCGGGTCATCGAGATCGGCTGCGTGGAGATCGTCAGCCGGCGCGTCACCGGCCGCGTCTTCCACCGTTACCTCAACCCGGACCGAGACAGTGACGAGGCCGCGCTCGCGGTCCACGGGCTCACGCGCGAACGCCTGTCGCGCGAGCCGCGCTTCCCCGAGGTGGCAGCCGAGTTCCTCGACTTCGTGGCGGGCGCCGAGCTCGTGATCCACAACGCCGCCTTCGATGTCGGCTTCCTGAACGCCGAGATCCGGCGCCTGCCGGGTGAGCATCCCCCGCTCGACAACCTCTGCCGCGTGCTCGACACGCTCGCCTTGGCGCGCGAGATGCACCCGGGCCAGCGCAACACCCTCGATGCGCTCTGCAAGCGCTACGACGTCGACAACTCCCGCCGCGAGCTGCACGGCGCCCTCATCGATGCCCGCATCCTGGCGGATGTCTACCTCGCCATGACCGGCGGCCAGAGCGCCCTCGAGCTCGGCGAGTCCCGGCCGCGCCGCGGCCAGGGCCGCTCGGACGCCGCGCCAGCCGTGGTGCGCAACGCCCGCCCCGAGGGTACGCTGCGCGTCCTCGAGCCCACGGCCGCGGAGCTCGCGGCCCACGAGGCCTTCCTCGCCCGCATCGCCAAAGCCGCCGGCGGGCGCTGTCTGTTCCAGGACCCGCCCGCGGCGTGAGGGTCTTTGGTCACGGGGCGCCGGGCCAATCGCCTATAATCCGGCCATGACCGCGCCCCGTCCGTCGCCTGCGATGCAGGTCCCGCTGCTCGACCTCAAGCCCCAGTACCGGGCCCTCAAGGCCGAGATCGACGCCGCCATCGAACGGGTCTGCGATGCGCAGGCCTTCATTCTCGGGCCCGGCGTGCGCGAGCTCGAGTCCGCGGTGGCCGCCTACAGCGGCTGCACGCACGGCATCGGCATGTCCTCGGGCACGGACGCCTTGTTGGCGGCTCTCATGGCCCTCGACATCGGTCCGGGCGATGCGGTCATCACCTCGCCGTACACCTTCTTCGCGACGGCCGGCACTATCGCGCGCGCGGGAGCCCGCTCGCTGTTCGTGGACATCGACCCGGCCACCTTCAACCTCTCCCCGACGGCCGTCGAGCGGCTGCTGCGTGAGGACTGCGAGCGGCGTGACGGCCGGCTCGTGCATCGCGCCACGGGTACGGTCGTGCGCGCGCTGATGCCGGTGCATCTCTACGGCCAGATGGCCGAGATGACCCCGCTCATGGCGCTTGCCCGCGAGTTCGGGCTGCGGGTGATCGAGGATGCCGCGCAGGCCATAGGCGCGGCAGACGGCGACAAGCGCCGCGCTTGCAGCATCGGCGACATCGGTTGCCTGTCGTTCTTCCCCACCAAGAATTTGGGCGCCTTCGGCGATGCCGGCATGTGCGTCACCAACGATGCGGCGCTCGCGGCCAAGCTCGCGATGGTGCGCGTGCACGGCATGGAACCCAAGTACTACCACCAGCTCGTGGGCGGCAATTTCCGGCTGGATGAGATCCAGGCCGTGGTGCTCTCCATCAAGCTCAAGCACCTCGACGCCTGGACGCTCGGTCGGCAGGAGAACGCCTGTTTCTATTTCGAGGCCTTTGAGCGCGCGGGGCTGAAGGGCACCGTCACGCTGCCGGCGGCGTTGCCCGGCGTACGCCACATCTACAACCAGTTCGTGGTGCGTTTCCCGCAGCGCGATGCCCTGAAAAAATATTTGGGCGAGTGCGGGGTCGGCAGCGAGATCTACTATCCCGTGCCGTTGCACCAGCAGCAATGCTTCGCCCCGCTGGGCTACGCCACCGGTGATTTTCCGGAGTCGGAGCGTGCCGCAGCCGAGACGCTGGCGCTGCCGATCTTCCCGGAACTCTCGCGCGACCAACTGCAGTACGTCGTCGACTGCATCGCCCACTTCTACGCCCACCGTGCCTGAGACCCCCCAGCAGGCGGCCGCTTGGGCTGCGCTCGAGCCGCACCACAAGCGCCTCGAAGCGGTGCCCCTCGCATCGTTGTTCGAGCGCGATCCGCAGCGCTTCGAGCGGTGTTCCGCGGAGGCGGCGGGGATCATTTTCGATTGGTCTCGGCAGCGTCTCGATGCGGCGGCGCTCGCCGCGCTCGCTGAGCTCGCGGAGGCCGCGGACCTGCGGGGCGCCATCGAGGCGATGTTCCGTGGCGAGACCATCAACACCACCGAAGGGCGCGCGGTCTTGCATACGGCGCTGCGCCAGCCGGCAGGCGCCGGAATCGGCGGTGCGGCGATCGAGGCGGAGGTGCTGGCCGAGCGGTCGCGCATGCTGGCCTTCGCGGAGTCGGTGCGCACGGGCGGCCGTTATCGAACCGTCATCAACCTCGGCATCGGCGGCTCGGACCTGGGTCCTGCGATGGCGGTGCAGGCACTGCGGCACCATTCGGGTGTGTCCGCCGGCCAGAGTGTCCCGGCCGTCCATTTCGCGGCGAATGTCGATGGCTGTGCGCTGATGGACCTGCTGGCGGTGGCGGACCCGCGTCACACGCTGTTCGTCATCTGTTCCAAGACCTTCACCACCCAAGAAACCCTCGCCAACGCGCGCGTCGCCCGCGAGTGGATCGCGGGGGCGCTCGGCGAGGCGGCGGTGCCGGCGCATTTCGCCGCGGTGTCGGTGAACGCCGCAGCGATGGATGCCTTTGGCCTCGCGCCCGACCGGCGTTTTCGCATGTGGGATTGGGTGGGTGGCCGTTATTCGATGTGGTCCTCGATCGGGCTGTCGCTCGCGATCGCGATCGGTGCCCGGAACTTCGAGGCGCTGCTCGCGGGCGCCCATGCGATGGACCGGCATTTCCGCGAGGCGCCGTGGGCGCAGAGCCTGCCCGTGCTGATGGGGCTGATCGGTGTCTGGAACATCGACCTCGCGCGCCTGCCGACGCTCGCGGTGCTGCCCTACGATTCGCGGCTCGCGCGCTTCCCTGCCTTCCTGCAGCAGCTCGACATGGAGAGCAACGGCAAGCGGGTGACCCGTGACGGCGAGCCGGTGCGGCACGGCACGGCACCGGTGGTCTGGGGCGAGCCGGGCAACGAGGCGCAGCACTCGTTCTTCCAGATGCTGCACCAAGGGACCGCGCGCGCTGCGATCGACCTGATCCTGACGCTGCGCTCGTCCTGCGGCCGCGAAGACCTTCACGAGCTCGCCTTGGCGAACGCCTTGGCGCAGGCGGAGGCGTTCCTGCACGGCCGGGCGGGCGAGGGGGTGGCCGCACACCAAGTGCACGAGGGTGGGCGGCCGGTCTCGATGCTGGTGCTGCCGCGGCTGGACCCCGCGTCCTTGGGCGCGCTCGTCGCGCTCTACGAGCACAAGGCCTACGTCCAGAGCGTGCTGTGGGGCATCAACGCCTTCGACCAGTTCGGCGTCGAACTCGGCAAGAACATCGCCACCCAAGTGCTCGGGCAGTTGCGCGATCCGGCGGCCGTGCCGTCGCCCTCGCTGCGTGGTTTGTTGACTAAAGTGAACTCTGGATGTCGTGCGACGGATAGGGGTGTCAAGTGATACGCGGAATGAGCCGTATAATCGGGTTGATAGTTCTCTTGGCGGCGATAGTGCCGCAGGTCTTGCCTGCGCAGGTCAATGACTTCGGTGTGGGTGGGATCCTCGACATCCCGAGCGCGCGGATGAACGAAGAGAACGAACTCACTGTTACCTATTCCCGCAAGGACGTCGCCGATATCTACGCCATCGGCTATCAGGTTTTGCCGCGCGTCGAGGCGAGTTTCCGGTATACAATTTTCAATGCGCGCGGAATATCCCCCATACCTGGGGAGGAGTGCATATTCGGGTCTGGCGGAATAGGCCGATGCGACGACCTGAGAGATCGTAGTTTTGAAGTAAAAGTGAAGTTGCTCGACGAGACCGAGCGTCTTCCGCAAGTCGCTGTAGGGATTCGAGATTTACTTGGAAGCGGAATGTGGGATGCCGAGTACCTTGTTGCATCAAAAAATATTGGGAATCGTCTCGATGTCACTGTCGGTATGGGATGGGGGCGATTAGCGGAGCGTCCGTCCGGGCGGAATCCGTTGATCTCGCTCTCGGGGAAATTCGAGGACCGCCCCCCAGTTGAAGGGCTCGGGGGCGAGGTGTCTTTTGGTCGGTTTTTTCGTGGTCCCAACATTGGTATGTTTGGTGGGGTACGGTACAAGGTTCCAGAGCTCGGTGTCGATTTTCTTGCGAACTACAACAGCGATAGTTACGCGCGGGAGATTGCTTTAGGCACGATTACTGATGCGCAACCTGTAAGCTTCGGAATCGAATGGCAAGCAGCCCGGGGTGTTCGGCTCACGGCGAGTTGGCAGCAGGGTAACCAGTTCGGGCTCAAGCTCAGCGCCTCCTTAAATACGGGGCAATCTTCGCCGAGTAAACGGCCGAACGGCTTCGGCGCGGAACGGGTACCGCTGGCGCCCCCCGCCGAGTTTGAGCGCGGTGTGGAGTGGTGGCCGCGATTGGTGAAAGACGCCGAGGCCTCGGGTGTCTTGGTGCGCGAGGTCAAGGAATCACCCGAGGGTCGGCTGCAGGTCCGCTATGCGAACCAAGCCTTCCAAGAAGAGGCCGATGCCATCCGGCGTGTGCTGACCCTCACGGAACTCTACGCGCCCACGCGGATCACCGAGGTGACGGCGACGGGCGAATCGATGGGTCTGCCCACGTATGCCGTGCGCTACCGCCGGCCGGACCTCGAGTCGCCTGCGCTGTTGCAGCAACCGGGTCGGATCGAGTTGTTGCGCCCACAGTCGATTGAGTCGCCGGAACACGTTCGAGACTTTCAGTACCCGAACATCGGGATGAGCCTCGGCGCGAGCGCTAGATTTTATATTTTCGACCCCGAGTTTCCTTTGTTGTATCAAGTGTCAGCAAACCTAGACGCTTCAGTGGATTTCGGGGGAGGCTGGTCAGTGAGCGGCCGTTGGGTCCAGAACATCAAGAGCCAGTTCGATCGGATATATAGGGATGGTGCGTCTCAACTTCCGCCAGTACGAACGGAGCTCAGGAACTATTTGCAGCAGGGCAAGAGCGGCATCGACAACCTTGCACTCGTGAAGCGCGGCGCGTTGCGCGAGGATGTGTTCTACCAGTTCTACGGGGGTATCCTTGAGGAGATGTACTCGGGCGTGGGCGGCGAGATCCTCTGGCGGCCCTTCGACCAGCCGTTCGCGATCGGCGCGAACCTCAACGGCGTCAGGCAGCGCGAATACGACAAGGGCTTCGGGCTGCGCGACTATAAGACCGTCACCGGCCATGTGAGCCTCTATTGGGCGACGCCCTGGTACAACTTCGATGTGGCGGTGCATGCGGGGCGCTACCTCGCTCGCGACATCGGTGCGACCCTCGAAATCCAGAAGCGCTTCTCGAACGGTTGGTCGGTGGGCGCATTTGCGACGCTCACGGATGTGCCGTTCGAGGTGTTCGGCGAGGGCAGTTTCGACAAGGGTCTGATCTTCCGCATCCCCTTCGACCTCTACTCTACCCGCAACACCCGCGGCGCCTATCGCACGATCATCCGCTCCATCAACCGCGACGGCGGCCGGATGCTCGACAACTGGCCGGGCGCGCTTTGGGAGAACATGCGGGGCACCATGGCCGACCAATTGCGTCGCAACGAACATCGGATGCTGCCCGAATGAGTCCAGGAACCTGTCGCCGCCTTGCGCTGTGTGTCTCTTTGGCCGCACTCGTGGGCGGTTGCGGCGCGGTGAGCGTCGACCAACTGGGAACCGTGCAACGCCTGCTGCCGGAGCGCGATCCGTTGCTGGCCCAAGCCGCTCCCTTCGCTTGGGAACTTCGTTTCGCCGGGTCCTCCTACACGGTCTATCCGGCGACGCCGGGGGGCGGGCAGATCATCTTTGGCACACCGGACGGACTTCGTGCCTACTGGGACGGCCGCGTGCTCTTCCGGGTGGAGAAGTTGCCCGGCGCGGTGGGCCTCTTGCAATCGGGTATCGAGGGCGGAGAGCGCTGGTTTGCCCGTGATGGTGGCCCCACGGTGCGCCTCGCGTGCTCGGCGCCACGGGACTGGCGATTGTCCGCGTCGCAGCAGGGCTGGCGCGTGGAGTGCAGCGGTGTGATCGACGGCCGCAAGGTGTCGGCGACCCAAGTGGCGGAGTTCGATGGGTTGGGGCAACTGCGCCGCATCGAGGCCACGGTCATTCCTGGCCTCGCGCCCCTCGTGCTCGAAAAACGATACCCCTGAATCTGAGGCGAAAATGAAAACGCCCGGGGACTTTCGTCACCCGGGCGTTTTATCGTCAGATTTTCCGACTGACCGTCAGGTTCCCGTCGTGGTCGTCGTCGTCGTCGTCGTGGTAGTCGGCGGCGGCGGCGGCGGCGGCGGCGGCGGCGGCGGCGGCGGCGGCGGCGGCGGCGGCGGCGGCGGCGGCGGCGGCGGCGGCGGCGACGACGCGTCGCCGTCGATGCCGGCAATCGCTACGCCGAGCAGCGCCGCAGCCAGCACGGCCGGCAGCAGCGAGACGCCCGCGGCGCCGGCGACGGCGACGCCGTAGCCCGAAGCCCACGACGAAGCGATGGCGTCCGACACCACGATGGCGTTCAGCGGAGTGGTGGACACCGTGGCCGCCGAGATCGAGTTCTGGATGCCGACGAGCTGCTGCTGCAGGGTCTCGACTGAGACGCCCGCGTTGGGCTGCAACTGGAAGATGGTGTTGGTACCGTCGCGCGTGGCGCCGGTGACCTGACCCTGGACGCCGAGTTCACGCAGCTTGGCATTCAGGTTCGTGATGACCTGCTGCACCTGGCTCTCGGTGAGGCCTGCGACGCCCTGCGGGGCGGCGGCCTGCGCGGCCACGGGGAGCGCGGCCATGTGGACGGTCGCGGCGAGCGCCGCAATCGTGGCCAATCGGGAATGCTTGTTCATGGATCGTCGACTCCGCGAAGGAAAATGCGTTGCGAAGGATACCGGGACTGGGAACGGCGCGTCAACCGTAAATCCGCCTACAATCCCATCAAGGTCTGCAAATTCATGACGATGTCATCTCAGCAGGGTCGAGGCGGTTTTGCCGTGCGCTGGGTCGCAGTCTGGCTCGCCGCCGCCGTGGGAGCGGTAGTCCGGCCTGCCGCCGGCGCGGACCCGTGGCTGGCGCCGGGCGAGGCAGCCCTGCGCCACGACATCCAATGGCTCGCCGACGAAGGCATCCTGGCGGCGCCGACCACCACTTGGCCGCTCGCCCGGGAAGAGCTCGTGCGGGCCGTCCGGGTCGTGGACGACCGACAGGCCGCAGCCCTGTCGGCCGGGTTGGCGGAGGCTCTGGCGCGCGTCCGGCGGGCGGCGGAGCCGCCGTCCGGGGGCCTCGAGACCCGTCTTTCCGGTGCCGAACCCTCGCCCCTCCGGGGCTTCGAGGACTCGCCCCGCGACTCCGGGGAGGCCTCCATCGCAGTGACCGGGTCTACCGGACGGTACGCCGCCCGGCTGCAGGTGACGGCCGTCGCGGACGCCGGTGACGGTCAGACGCTGCGGGCGGACGGCTCCTATGCCTCGGCGCGGTTCGGCAATGTCGCGGTGATCGCGGGCTTGCGTGAGCAGTGGTGGGGGCCGGGCTGGGAGGGCAGCCTGATCCTGGGCACCGACGCGCGGCCGATCCCGAGCCTGACGGTCGAGCGGGTGCTCGCCGATCCTTTCGAGACCCCTTGGCTGCGCTGGCTCGGGCCTTGGCGTGCGACGGCGAGCGTCGGGCAGGGCGAGGGCGGGTCCACGGCGCGCGACGGCCGGCTGCCGGTACGGCCCGACACGAAATTCTTTGCCGCCCGCGTGGCGTTCAAACCCAAGCCCTGGCTCGAGGTCGGCCTCAGCCGCACGGCGCAGTTCTGCGGCGAGGGTCGCGAGTGCGACCTCGGCACTTTTTGGGACATGTTGCGTGGGCGGGACAACATCGATGATTCTTTGGCGGATCCCGAGCAGCCCGGCAACCAGATGGCGGGCTACGATGTCCGCGTACGCTCACCGTGGCGCGGCCTGCCGATGGCGGTCTACGGGCAATTCATCGGCGAGGACGAGGCCGGCGGCCTGCCGAGCAAGTTCTTGGGCTTGATGGGCGTGGAGGCCTGGGGCGGCAATGTCCACGGCAGTTGGCGGATGCATGTCGAATACACCGACACCACCTGCAGTTTCTCGCGCGAGCGCCCGCAGGTGGACTGCGCCTACCGCAACAGTGTCTATCCGCAGGGCTATACCCACCGCGGCCGGATGATCGGGCACTCGATGGACAACGACAGCCGGATGCTCTCTGTCGGGGCGATCTGGGTGCGGCCCTCGGGGGCGTCGTGGAGCGCGATGGCGCGGCGCGTGGACATCAACCGCTACGGCGGCACGCCCGACACCGCCCATGCGCTCTCGCCGTCACCGCGTCGCGTCGAGGACCTGCAGTTGGGTTGGCAACGGCCGCTCGGCGCAGGCGCAGGGAACCACGGCAGGCTCCGCGTCGGCGTGGGGGCGTTCAACTCCGAGGCTTACGGGTTCGTCGAGTGGCGCCGGGGGCCGTGAGCACCTGCTGGTGCGAGTGCTCGAATCTTTGTCCGTAGACGTCTTCGCCCTTGAAATACCGGCGTCCGACGCCGCGCTTGTTCTTCGCGTCGACCTCTTCGCGTTCGCGCCCGAAGTCCCGTGCGGTCTGCTGCTCGAGCGCCACCGTGTCCGGTGACAACGCCTCGTAGGCGTCGATCAGCTCGAACCTCTCGACGAATCCGCGCGGGATCGGCATCACCGCCGACAGCAGGTCGCCGACCTTGATCTCGATCGGGAAGTCCGGCCGCGTGATCTTGAGGTTGAAGGTGAAATCGCGCCGCAGGTTGTCGGCTTCGACGACGCCCGTGAGATTCTGCAGGCCGTCGATGAACGCGTTCGGCGGCTGCAGCGTCATGAGGTTGATCTCCGGAGGCGTGCGCAGCGCGAACGCGGTCTGCACCGTGACGATCCCCAGCCCGAACTGCGAAGCGAGCAGCTGCAGACCGCCGAAGGCCTCGGCCTCCTCGGTGTTGTGCACCGTGATCGTGGTGTCCTTGGGTTCCGGGCCGCCGTTCCACAGCAGGGTCGCTCGGTACAGCGATTTCACCGCGAAGCCGTACTGGTTGCCGATCACGAGCGGCAGGCAAAGGTAGGCGTGCTTGGAGAACCAGTCGCGCTTGTGCCGGCCACGCAGCGGCACGAAGACCTCGTCCTGCAGCCCGGCGTAGTGGTCGTCGTAGGGCAGGGCGAGGATGCGGTCGTCGGGGACCTTGATCATGCGGAACCCGCGTCGTGCGCCGCGTCAAAAGTCAGGAACGAGGCGAGCGTATGCCGCATGCCGTGGGTGACCGGACGTACGCCGTGCAGGTAGTCGAGCGTGCCCGGGAACACCAACAGCGCGCGCACTGGCGGGCGCAGCTCGATGTCGAGCTCCGGGAAGTGGATGGCGCCGCCGTCGTAATCGTCGTTGAGGTAGATGACCGACGCGAAATGCCGCCACGGATAGGGATGCGGCTCCCCGCCCGGGTTCTCGGCATCGGCATGCGGCAGCAGTTCATAGCCCGGTGGCCAGCGTGCGAAATTGATGACGTCGGCGTACAGCGGCGGTTGCGGGCCGAGCCGTTCCTCCAACGTCGCCCTCACGTGCGCGATGATGCGCCGCTGCAGGTCGCGCAGGAGGACGCGGATATCCGGATCGCGCACCTGCGGCAGGGTCAGGGTGCGTCCGGCCCAGTAGTCCGAGGGGTCGGTCGCGCCAAAGTCGGCTTCGTGGGCGGCCAGGAACCCGAGCGCCTGTGTGCGCTCGGCCTCAGAGATGAACTCCGGCGCCAACAGCGGGAAACAGGCGAGCCCGGACCAAGGGTGGTCGGCCATGCGGTCAGCGGGTCGGCCCGGACGGGGGTTTCGGGGTGGGCGGGCTGCGGCTGTCGATCTCCGCCGCCTTGAGGCGCAGCGTGGACTCGAGCGCGTCGAGCGCGGCGGCCTCGGTCCAGCCGGCATCGGTCATGGATTTGAGCATGACCTCGGCCGGATGGCCGGCCTCGGCCTGCGCGATGATCCACCGCCGGAGGTCCGGGGTGAGGCGTCCTGCACGTACCATAGGGCTGGAGTATACTTCGCGCCGTTTTGGACGGGCGTCTTTGGGTGCCCGTTTCGTTGCCCAGTCAGGGGGTCGGATGCGTTTCTTGCGACGTTTTCTCTTGGCGTTCGGGGTGGTCGCAGCCCTGTCCGCAGGTCTCGCGCCGGCGCCGGTCTCGGCCCAGGCGCCCACCCCCCAGCAACTCGAGCTCCTGAAGTCCCTGAGCCCCTCGGATCGGGCGGCGCTTATGGAGCAATTGGGCATTTCCTCGGAGTCTATCGGCGCTTCGGGGGAGACCCCGAAGCCTGCGGTTCCGGGGGCGGTCGATGCCGAGACCCGGGCAGACGCCGCCCGCGAGGCCTCGCTCGAGCGCGCCCGCAAGGCCTTGACCTTCCAACCCGAAGACACGGTGCTGGTCGAGATCGTTCGCGCCAAGCCCGCGGATGCGGCGGCAGCCTTGGCCACCGACCCTGCCGATCAGGTTTTCGTGGAATCGGTGCTGCGCCGTAACCCCTACCAGCTCGATCGCGCGGCGGCGCTGCAGTTGCCGGGCCTCGACCCGATCGCGCTCGGCGGCCTCAGCGAGCAGCAGGCGAACCGTCGGCTGGCGGCGGATCCGTCGCTGCGCCGCTTCGAGACCAAGGTCACCCGACTGCCGGTGGCGCGGGCCGGCCTCGCCGGCCTCAAGCCCTTCGGCTACGACCTGTTCAACGATTCTCCGAGCACCTTCGCGCCGTTGTCGGACGTCCCGGTCCCGGCGGACTACACCTTGGGCGCGGGCGACCAGTTGACGGTGCAGTTGTTCGGCGCGCAGAACCGCACGCTGCGGCTTGTGGTGGGCCGCGACGGCCGCGTGAGTTTCCCGGAGTTGGGCCCCGTGCCTGTGGCCGGCAAGAAGTTCGATGCCGTGCGCGAGGACATCGAGGCGCGCGTGGCGCGCCAGATGATCGGCACGCAGGTCAGCGTCGGTATGGGCGACACGCGCTCGATCAGCGTGTTCGTGGTCGGCGAGGCGAACAAGCCCGGGTCGTACACCGTCAGCGGCCTCTCGACCATCACGAGCGCGCTCTACGCCTCGGGCGGCATCAAGACCACCGGGTCCTTGCGCGACATCCAACTGAAGCGCCGCGGCACGGTGGTGCGGCGGCTCGACCTCTATGACCTCTTGCTGCGCGGCGACACCACGCACGACGGCAAGCTGCAGGCGGGGGACGTCATCTTCATCCCGCCGGTGGGGCCGACGGCTGCCGTCGACGGCGAAGTGCGTCGTCCGGCGATCTACGAACTGCGCGGCAACACCCCGCTCTCGGCGCTGATCTCGCTCGCGGGCGGCTTCACGCCGGACGCCGACGAGCGCCGCGTCACGGTGGTGCGCCGGGGCGAGGACCAGCGGTTGATCGCGCTCGATGTCCCGCAGAACACCCAGAGCGGCCGCGCCGAAAAGCTGCGCAACGGCGACAGCATCCGCGTGGCGCGGGTGCGCCCGACGCTGGATGCGGGCGTCACCTTGGAGGGACATGTGTTCCGCGCGGGCGCGGTCGCGTGGCGCGAGGGTCTGCGTCTGACGCAACTCATCCCCTCGGTGGACGAGCTCAAGCCCAACGCCGACCTCGGCTATGTGCTGATCCGTCGCGAGATGCCGCAGGATCGGCGCCTCGTGGTGCTGTCGGCGGATCTCGGCGCCGCGCTGCGCAATCCCGGCGGCGAGGCGGATGTGCGCCTCGCGGCGCGTGATCGGGTGATCGTGTTCGATGCGGCCTCGAGCCGCCGTCAGGTGCTCGACCCGCTGCTGACGGACCTGCGCCGTCAGTCGGCGCTCGAGCTGCCCACCGAGATCGTCAGCATCGGTGGCCGGGTCAAGGCGCCGGGTGAGTATCCGCTCGAGCCCGGCATGCGCATCAGCGACCTGCTGCGCGCGGGCGGGCAATTGGATGACGCGGCTTTTGGTGCCAAGGCGGAGCTCACCCGTTTCCGCAGCACCGGTGGCGAGCGCGCGAGCGAACTTCTGGAGATCGACCTCGCCGCGGTGCGTCGTGGCGACCCGGCGGCGGACGTCACGCTGCAGGCCTTCGATACCCTCACCATCAAGGAATTGCCGGAGTGGGGCAAGCAGGAGTCCATCATCCTGCGGGGCGAGGTGCGATTCCCGGGGACCTATCCGATCCGTCGCGGCGAGACCCTGCGTTCGGTGCTCGAGCGCGCGGGTGGACTCACCTCGCTCGCTTTCGCGCAGGGCTCGGTGTTCACGCGCCGCGAATTGCAGGAGCGCGAACAGCAGCAGATCGACCAATTGACCGAACGTCTGCAGAGCGATCTCGCCGCCACCTCGATCCAGTTGTCGCAGGGCGCGCAGACGGCCCAGACGGCGCAGTCCGTGGCCTCGGCCCAGGGCCTGCTCGGGCAACTCAAGAGTTCGAAGGCGCTGGGTCGGCTCGTGATCGACCTCGAGGAGGTGTTGGCCGGCAGCATCGGCGCGCGCTCCGACGTCCTGCTGCGCGATGGCGATCAACTGGTCATCCCGCGCCTGCGCCAAGAGGTCACGGTGCTGGGCGAGGTGCAGAACGGCACGTCGCACCTCTACCGCGCCGGGCTCACCCGCGATGATTACGTCGCTCTGAGCGGCGGGTTGTCGCGCAAGGCGGACAAGGGGCGCGTCTATGTGGTGCGCGCCAACGGCAGCGTGGTCGGGGCGAGCAGCGCCTGGTTCGGTCGCAGCGGGCAGGCGAGCATCCAGCCGGGCGATACCATCGTCGCGCCGCTCGACACCGAGCGCTTGCCGCCGCTGCCCCTGTGGCAGGCGGTCACGTCCATCATCTATAACGTCGCGATCGCCGTGGCGGCGGTGGGATCGCTGTGACTCTTAGGGCTTGGCATTTCTTTTCAGCGTTCCGTAACGAACGGTGCCTAGACTGCGGTGTTACCATAATCGTTCGTCAGTGATCACCCGACCCTATGCCATCTTCACTCTCCAGCCTTTTTGAATTCTTGGCGCCCCTGTTGGTTGGGTTCGTGATCTCGTTGCTGGCGATTTCGGTGTTGCGCCCGCTGGCCATCAAGGTCGACCTGGTGGACCGACCGGGCGGCCGCAAGATGCACGAGGGCGTCGTCCCGGTGATCGGCGGCCTTGCGATGCTGCTCGGGTTGTTGGTCGCTCTCGGCGTGGTCCCGCCTGAACACCAGCCGAGCACGGCCTTCACCGCTGCTTGCGCGTTGTTGATCGTGGTAGGGCTGGCGGACGATCGTTTCGACATCTCGCCCTGGTTCCGCTTGCCGGTACACGCCGCTGCGGCGGGATTGTTGATCTTCGGAGCCGGATGGTCCGTGACCAGTCTTGGGGATTTGTTCGGGCTTGGATCGATCGCCTTGATGACGCCGTGGGCGGAGCTTGTGACTTTGGTGCTGGTCATGGGCGCGATCAATGCCTTCAATATGCTTGATGGCATGGATGGCTTGGCCGGTGCAACAGCGCTCGTCGGATTCGCGCTGATGGCTTTCGTGTCGGCGGCCGATGGTTTGTCAGGCCCGCTTTTCGTCAGCATTGCCGGTTTGGGCGTCGTCGCCGCTTTTCTCGTTTTTAATGTCCCTGCGCTGTACAACCGGGCTTTCCGCTGTTTCATGGGTGATGCCGGCAGTACGCTGCTCGGTTTCGTCTTGGCTTGGCTGTGCGTCGCGGTATCGCAGGATGTCCGCTCGACGACCAGCCCTGTTGCCGTGCTCTGGTTCGTGGCAATGCCGATCTACGAGCTCTTGTGGACCATGATCCGGCGTATCTCCCGTGGGACTTCTCCGTTCCGGGCCGATGCGGAGCATTTCCACCACCTGCTTCAACACGCCGGCTTCAGCGTTCGAGGCGCCTTCGGGGTGTACCTCTCGATATGCATCCTGATCGGCTCGGTGGGTTTGGTGTTGCACGAATGGTTGCGGGTGGGCGATGCGGTGCTTTTCCTCGCATTCTTGATGGTGGGCGTCGGTGTCGTTCGCTTGATGTACAACGCGAGGACGTTGGCGCGTTTCGTGCCGGCGGTGTTTTTGGAGTCGTCGGTCAGCCGCTGATCGCGGCGTAGTCGCCGCGCCCGAGATAGGCCGGTCTCCCGTTATCCATGCGCATCACCATCTTCGGTTCGGGCTATGTGGGTCTCGTGTCGGGCGCCTGTTTCGCCGATGCAGGTAATCGCGTGCTCTGTGTCGATATCGATGCACATAAGATCGCGCGCCTGCAGCGCGGCGAGGTGCCGATCCATGAACCGGGGCTCACGGGGCTCATCGAGCGCAACGCGTGCGCAGGGCGCCTGCGATTCACCACCGACGCGGCCGTCGGCATCGCTCACGGCGAGGTGATCCTGATCGCGGTCGGCACGCCGCCCGACGAGGACGGCTCGGCGGACCTGCGCCATGTGCTCACGGTCGCGCGCACCATCGGTGAGCACCTCGACGGCTATCGCATCTTGGTCGACAAGTCGACCGTGCCGGTGGGCACGGCGGACCGCGCAGGCCTTGGCGGCGCGCGGCGTGGCGCATCCCTTCGATGTGGTCTCGAACCCGGAATTCCTCAAGGAGGGCGCGGCGATCGCGGATTTCATGAAGCCGGACCGCGTGGTCATCGGCACGGACTCGCCGCAGGCCATCGAGACGATGCGTGCGCTCTATGACCCGTTCACGCGCAACCGCGACCGGCTGATCGTGATGGACGTCCGCTCGGCCGAGCTCACCAAGTACGCGGCGAACGCGATGCTCGCCACCAAGATCTCGTTCATCAATGAATTGGCCGGCATCGCCGAGCGGGTCGGCGCCGACATCGAGAAAGTCCGGCAGGGCATCGGCGCCGACTCGCGCATCGGCTATGCCTTCATCTACCCGGGCGCGGGCTACGGCGGCTCCTGCTTCCCGAAGGACGTGCAGGCACTGCAGCGCACCGCCGCGCAGGCCGGAGCCGGCTCGCGGCTGCTCGAGGCCGTGGAGGCGGTCAATGCCGCGCAAAAGCAGGTGCTCTATCGGCGTATCGCGGCGTATTTCGGTGGTGACCTTGCCGGGCGCACGATCGCGCTCTGGGGGCTTGCCTTCAAGCCCAACACCGACGACATGCGCGAAGCCCCGAGCCGCGTGCTCATGGAAGCCCTGTGGGAGGCGGGTGCGCGGGTGCGCGCCTACGACCCGGTGGCGATGGGCGAGGCGCAGCGGCTCTACGCCGACCGTCTGGACGCAGATCCGACCGATGGCAGACCCGCGCCGCTCGCGCTCTGCGCCAGCGCCGGCGAGGCGCTCGAGGGCGCCGATGCGCTCGCCATCGCGACCGAGTGGCAGGAGTTCCGCAGCCCGGATTTCGACCTGCTGCGCGAGCGGCTGGCGGCGCCGGTCATCTTTGATGGCCGCAACCTCTACGACCCCGCGCTGATGGCCCGCCTCGGGTTCATGTACTACGGCATCGGCCGGGGTGCGTCGGTCCGCGTCTGAAGGGCGCGCATTGCGTTAAACTCGCGACCTCTTCAGGTCGACCCACACGGGAGTCGCATGGCAACCCTGATCCCTGTCGTTCTGTCCGGCGGCGCCGGTACCCGGCTCTGGCCGCTTTCCCGAGAGCTTTACCCCAAGCAACTGCTGCCCCTCACCGGGGGTGGCGAGACCATGCTGCAGGCGACCGTCGCCCGGACCGCCGGGCTCCCGGGCGTCGGCGCACCGGTGGTGGTCTGCAACGAGGCGCACCGATTCATGGTCGCCGAGCAGTTGCGCCAGGCAGGTGTGGAAGGCACCCGGGTCGTCCTGGAGCCCGTGGGGCGCAACACGGCGCCTGCCATCGCCCTGGCCGCCCACGCGGCGCTGGGGGCGGCTGGGGGCGACGATCCGCTGCTGCTGGTCTTGCCCGCCGACCACGTCGTGCGCGACGTCGTGGCCTTCCAGGCCGCCGTACGGGCGGCGCTGCCGGCCGCTGCGGCCGGACGGCTTGTCACCTTCGGCGTGGTCCCTGACGCACCGGAGACGGGCTATGGCTATATCCGTCGGGCGGCTGAGCCGCTGGCCGGTGTGGCGGGCGCCGGATCGGCGGTTGCCGGCTTGGCGGGCGCCGTCTACCCCATCGACCGCTTCGTCGAGAAGCCGGACCTCGCCACGGCGCAGGGGTTCCTCGCCTCGGGCGAGTACTACTGGAACAGCGGCATGTTCCTCTTCGGCGCACGCCGCTACCTGCGCGAGCTCGAGACGCAGGCGCCGGACATCGCTGCGGCGGTGGCTGCTGCCTTTGGTGCCGCCAAGGGCGACCTCGATTTCCTGCGCATCGATGCCGAGGCCTTTGCGGCCTGCCGCAGCGATTCGATCGACTATGCCGTGATGGAAAAGACCCGCGAGGCGGTGGTGGTGCCGCTCGCGGCCGGGTGGAGCGATGTCGGGTCGTGGTCGTCGTTGCATGCGGCGGTCGAGTCCGATGGCGATGGCAACGTGCTGCGCGGCGATGTCATCGCCGAGGACACCCGCGACTCGTTCGTGTTCAGCGAGAGCCGGCTGGTCGCGACCGTGGGCCTCGACTCGCATGTGGTGGTTGAGACCAAGGATGCCGTGCTGGTCGCGCCCCGTGATCGCGTGCAGGACGTGAAAGCGCTGGTCGCACGCATCAAATCCGCCGGGCGCTCCGAGCACTCGCTGCACCGCGAGGTGTTCCGACCCTGGGGCTCGTACGACAGCGTCGAGAGCGGCGAGCGCTACCAGGTGAAGCGTCTGTCGGTGAACCCTGGTGCGTCGATGTCGCTGCAACTGCATCATCATCGCGCCGAGCACTGGATCGTGGTGTCCGGTACCGCGCGCATCACGCGCAACGACGAGGTGTTCCTGCTCGAGGAGAACGAGTCGACCTTTATCCCGTTGGGTGCCAAGCACCGCATCGAGAACCCTGGGAAGATCCCGCTGCACATCATCGAGGTGCAGTCGGGCAGCTATCTCGGCGAGGACGACATCGTGCGCTTCGAGGATCGGTACGGCAGGGACAGCAAGAGCTCATGAAACTCTCCGCCTTCAAGGCCTACGACATCCGCGGCCGCATACCCGATGAGATCAACGAGGACCTCGCGCATGCGGTGGGGCGGGCGTATGCCGGTTTTGTCCGACCCTCGAAGGTGGTCGTCGGCCACGACATGCGCCTCACGAGCCCGGCGCTCGCGGCGGCGCTGACGCGCGGCCTCACGGAGAGCGGGGTCGACGTCTACGACATCGGCCAGTGCGGCACGGAGGGGGTCTATTTCGCGACCTCTGCGGGCGACGGTGCGGGCGGCCAGTTCGACGGCGGCATCATGGTCACGGCGAGCCACAACCCGCCCGACTACAACGGCATGAAGTTCGTGCGCGAGGGCTCGCGGCCCATCAGCGCCGACACGGGTCTCAAGGACATGGCGGCGATGATCCGCGAGGGGCGGCTGCCGGCGCCGGTGGCCGCTTCGGGCGGCCGCGTCGGCACGCGTCACCCGCTCGACACGCGCGGGCCGTATATCGACCACCTATTGTCCTACATCGATCGCAGCAAGCTGCGTCGCCTCAAGGTCGTGGTCGACGCCGGCAACGGCGGGGCGGGGCCGTTCGTGGACCTGCTCGAGCCGCACCTGCCGTTCGAGTTCATCAAGGTCCGTCACCAGCCCGACGGCCATTTCCCGAACGGCGTCCCCAACCCGATGCTCGAGGCGAACCGCGCGCCCACCATCGAGGCCATCCGCCGGCACGGTGCCGACTTGGGCCTCGCCTGGGACGGCGACTTCGACCGCTGTTTCTTCTTCGATGAGCACGGCACCTTCATCGAGGGCTACTACCTCGTGGGCCTGCTCGCGCAGCCCTTCCTCGAGAAGGAGCGCGGCGCGCGCATCGTCCACGATCCGCGCCTCACCTGGAACACGCTCGAGATCGTGCGCCAGCACGGCGGCGTGCCGGTGCTCTGCAAGTCGGGCCATGCCTTCATCAAGCAGAAGATGCGCGAGGTGGATGGCGCCTACGGCGGCGAGATGAGCGCGCACCACTATTTCCGCGACTTCGCCTACTGCGACAGCGGCATGATCCCGTGGCTCTTGGTGCTGCAGCAGATGTGCGTCACGGGCAAGCCGCTCTCGGAGCTCGTGGGCGAGCGCATGCGGCGCTTCCCCTGCAGCGGCGAGATCAACCGCCGCATCCCGGATGTGCCGGGCGCCATCGCGGCCGTGCAGGCGCACTACGCCTCGCAGGCGACCTCCGTGGACCACACCGACGGCCTGTCGATGGAGTTCGAGGGGAAGGCCGGCGGCGAGGGCGCGTGGCGCCTCAACCTGCGCGGCTCGAACACCGAGCCGCTCATCCGCCTGAACGTGGAAAGCCGCGGCAGCGCCGCGCTGATGCAGGACAAGACCGCCGAGGTGCTGGCGCTGCTCGCCACCCGCGGGGCGGTGGCGGCGGACCACTGAGGGCCCGGGGGAAGATGGTGGGCGGTACTGGGATTGAACCAGTGACCCCTGCCGTGTGAAAGCAGTGCTCTACCGCTGAGCTAACCGCCCGCCCGGGAAAGGACGCGGATTCTACGACGGGCGGGGCGGCTGCGCTAGACTTCGCCCCCCATGAGCGTCGTCACCCGTTTTGCCCCGAGTCCCACCGGCCTGCTGCACATCGGCGGCGTCCGGACGGCCCTGTTCTCCTGGCTGTACGCCCGCCGCCACGGCGGAAAGTTCATCCTGCGCGTCGAGGACACCGACCGCGAACGATCCACCGACGAGGCGGTGCGGGTGATCCTGGAGGGCATGCAGTGGCTCGGCCTCGCGGCCGACGAGGGTCCGTACTTCCAGACGGCGCGCTTCCCGCGCTACAAGGAGGTCATCGCGCAGTGGCTCGCCGAGGGCAAGGCCTACCGCTGCTACTGCACCAAGGACGAGCTCGAGCAGCTGCGCGCCGAGCAGATGGCGCGCAAGGAAAAGCCGCGCTATGACGGCCGCTGGCGCGACCGCACGGACTCGCGGCCGGGCGTGGACCCGGTGATCCGCTTCCGTAACCCGCTCGAGGGCGAGGTGGTGGTGGAGGACCAGGTGCACGGGCGCGTGGTGTTCCGCAACAGCGAGCTCGACGACCTCGTGATCGCGCGTGGCGACGGCACGCCGACCTACAATTTCTGTGTGGTGGTGGATGACGCCGACATGGGCGTGACGCACGTCATCCGTGGCGACGACCACCTCAACAACACGCCGCGGCAGATGAACATGCTGGCGGCGCTCGGCGCGAAGATCCCCGTATATGCACATGTGCCGATGATCCTCGGTCCGGATGGCGCCAAGCTCTCCAAGCGCCACGGCGCGGTGAGCGTGCTGCAGTACGAGGAGGACGGCTATCTGCCCGACGCGCTGCTCAATTACCTCGTGCGCCTCGGCTGGTCGCACGGCGACCAGGAGGTGTTCACGCGCGAGGAGATGATCGCCGCGTTCGACATCGCGGATGTGAACAAGGCGGCCTCGGCCTTCAACCCCGAGAAGCTGCTGTGGCTCAACCAACAGCACCTGATGCGCGCGGACCCGGCGACGGTGGTGCCGTATCTCAAGCCGCACCTGGCGCGGATCGGGGTCGATACGGCCGGTTGCGGCGGGGCCGGCGGCGCAGCTGCGGACGACGCCTTCCTCGCGCGCATCGTGGTCGCGCAGCGCGAGCGCGTGAAGACCTTGAAGGAGATGGCGCAGGCGAGCCGGTACTTCTTCGGTGCTGCGGTCGAGCTCGACGCCAAGGCGGCCGCCAAGCACCTGAACGAGGAGGGGCGGGCGGTGCTCGCGGAGCTGCGCGGCGTGCTCGCGGGCGCGGCCGACTGGACGGCGGCCCCCCTCAATGCGGCGCTCAACGCCCTCGCCACCGCGCGCGGCATCGGCCTCGGCAAGGTCGCCCAGCCGCTGCGCGTGGCGCTCACGGGCAACACCATCTCCCCGCCCATCGACCTCACCCTCGAGCTGCTGGGTCGGGAGCGGTCGCTGGCGCGGCTGGATACGGCCTTGGCGGGGACGCCGCCGGGCGGCTGACGGGCGGCTGATGGGCGGCCGGCGGGGCGCGGGCGGGGCGCAGGCAGGGCACCCTCGCGCCTTGCCTTTATGCGGGGGGTTCCGTACCATCCGCACCCTCTTCTGGGGCCATAGCTCAGCTGGGAGAGCGCTTGCATGGCATGCAAGAGGTCGGCGGTTCGATCCCGCCTGGCTCCACCAACTTCCTTGGGGTTTCGGCGTCCCCATCGTCTAGAGGCCTAGGACATTGCCCTTTCACGGCAGTAACAGGGGTTCGAATCCCCTTGGGGACGCCACTTCCCGCGGAGCGCCATGATGTCCCGCCTCACTCCTTTGCTCACGGCCGGCAAGGTCCTCTGCGTGGCGCTCTATGCGGCCGCCGTGGGCCATTGGGCGGGGTGGATGCCGTCGGGCGTGATGCCGTTCGCGACCACCTTGGCGGTGGTGTTCCTCGGCCTTCACGCGCTCGAAGTGCCGATCTTCTGGCAACGGGTGAAGCGCTATCGCGGGCCGCTGGCTGTGAGCGTCGTCCTGACGCTGCTGTTCGGCCTCCTGCACCTCACGCCCCTGCGGGGCGACGAGCGCCCGGTCAGTCCTTGACGACCGGGTAGACCGCGCTGCCCCAGACGGTCTGGGGGTTGTCCATCATGATCTCGATGATCACGGGCACGAGCTCGCCCATGAAGCGCACGCAGTCGCGCACCTGTTCGCGGTTGACGTCGCTGTCCCAGGTGCTGCCGCCATGCACGACCTGGTTGCGCAGGGTGTAGATGCGGTCGAGCACGATGCCGAGCACGGTGAGCGTCTCGCTGGCGGCCAGCGCACGTCGCGCCCGGCCGCGTTCCACGATGAAGCGCCGCTCCCAGGCGTCCGGGTCCAGTGTCCCGTTGCGCGAATCCCAGAAGTCGCGGAACAGGAACTTGTTCTCGATCAGGCCGCGGATCGGTCCGGAGAACTGCTTCCAGACCATGTCTGCGAGGCGTGCTTGCCGGTCGAGATCGAGCAGCACCCCGAGGAAGTGGACGAACGCGCCTTGCGCGCCGCTGCGGTAGGCGGCGTTGATGTCCGTGGCGTAGGCGGCGTTGAACGCGATCCAGAGGAAGATGAAACGCGCGTCGAGGTCGTCTGCTTCCTGCTCGGCACGCCCGTACCAACTGAGGGCGCGGTGCACGCGCAGGGCGAGTCCGGGCGCGTGCGTGTGACGCTCGCGGCGCTGGCGTTCCTTGAGTTCCGGATAGCTCCGGCTCACTGCCACCCCAGCCCCGGCAGCTTGCGCTCCCACTCGAGGGCGCTCTGCACGATGGTGTCGAGGTCGTCGAGCCGTGGCTGCCAACCGAGCACGCGGCGGATCTCGCCGGCCTCGGCGACGAGCTCGGGCGGGTCGCCGGCGCGGCGCGGGGACTCGCGCAGCGTGAGCGGCCGTCCGGCGGCCCGCGCCACGGCCGCCAGCACCTCACGCACGCTGTAGCCGTGGCCGTAGCCGACGTTGAAGGTGCCGGAGGCGCCGCCGCGTCGCAGGTGGTCGAGCGCATCGAGGTGGGCGCGCGCGAGGTCCTCGACATGCAGGTAGTCGCGGATCGCCGTGCCGTCTGGGGTCGGGTAGTCGGTGCCGAAGACGGCCACATGGTCGCGCTTGCCGACGACATGTTCGGCGGCGACATGCACGAGATGGAAGGCGTCGCGCCGCGACTGGCCGATGCGGCCTGAGCCCTCGGCGCCCGCGACGTTGAAGTAGCGCAGCGCGATGTGGCGCAGCGGCGCGCCGCGCCCCTGCGCGGCCGCCTCGCGCGTCGCGAGGTCCACATCCTGCAGCATCCATTCGCTCGCGAGCTTGGAGCGGCCGTAGGGGTTGATGGGCCGGGTGGGGTGGGCCTCCGCGGCGCGTCCGCCCTCGGGGATGCCGTACACGGCGGCGGTGGAGGAGAACACGAACTGCGTGACACCGTGCGCCGTGCAGGCGGCGAGCAGCGCGCGGGTGCCGGCGGTGTTGTTGCCGTAATATTTGAGCGGGTCGCGCACGGACTCGGGGACGCTCAGCGCCGCGGCGAAGTGCAGCACGGTGTCGACGTCGTGCTCGCGCAGGATCTGCCTCACGAGCGTCGTGTCGGCGACATCGCCGACCACGAGCGGAGCATCGAGCGCAGCCTGCCTGAAGCCGGTGCTGAGGTCGTCGAGCACCACCACGCGCTCGCCGCGCGCACGCAGCTGCAGCACCGTGTGGCTGCCGATGTAGCCGGCGCCGCCAGTGACGAGGATGCCTTTGGACGCTCCGGGGTCTTTCACGTCTTCGGTCCTTCAGCTTACGCCGTGACAGTGCTTGTATCGCCTGCCCGAACCGCAGGGACAGGGTGCGTTGCGGCCCAAACCGGGGTCAGTGGCGGGCGCCGCGGACAGGCCGCGCAGGAACTGCGGGTGGAGGCGCGGCTGTACCGCCGTGTAGCCGACGCGCTCGATGAATATGCGCTTCGCGGCAACCCCGTTGTCACCCCCCAGCACAGGCGGGTCGCCGTCGGGCAGCGCGGCGAGCGTCGCTTTGAGCAGGGCGTCGTACTGCAGCCATCCCGCTTCGTGGATGCCGTACTGGTACCAAAGCGCCCGCCAGTCCTTGCAGAACCCGAACAGCACGCGACGGTACTCCGCGGCCTGCGCCGTGTCGTTGTCCGGCCGCGCCGAGAGATCGCGGATGAGATCGGATACGAGGTGATCGATCTCGCCCGGCGACATCACCGTCTGTTGGCCGTATCGCTCGGTGCGTACCTGCACCTGCTGGCCCTCGACATAGGGGACGAGACGCGGTTCGATCGGTCGTCCTGCACGCTCTGCTGCCAAGGCCCGCGAAGCCATCTCCCAGAAGCGCGAGGAGCCCGCGGTGTCGATCACGAGATGCGTGCGCGACTGCTGCCCGCGGTTCTCGACGCGGTGCAGACGCCAGGTGTCGAAGATCCAGCATTCGCCGGCCGCCATGTGCCGATGCTCGCCGCCGCAGTGGAAGGTCACCTGCGGGTTCGTCACGACGGGCACATGGACGCGTACGCGGTTGAACCAGTGGTGGTGCACATCCACGTGCTCGCTCACATCGCATCCCGGCGCGAGCCGCATCAATCGCGAGCGGCCGAACACCTCATCGAAGCTCGCGATGACCTGCTTGAGGTAGGGCGAGCGCTCGAGGTACGGCGTGGGGCGCATGTCGCCGCTGGCATCGTCGTTGTCACCGCCGTCGACCGAGATCAGCGGCAGTGCGGAGTTGCCATCGGTCTTGTCCGGGTGCTGGCGCCACGGGACATCCTCGAGCAGCGACAGTTCGTGGGCGAGCCGTTCGGCGTCGAACCGCAGCGGCAGTCGTATGAACGGCGCTTCGAGCTTCATGTGAGCCGGCCATGGCAGGCTTTGAAGCGGCGGCCGGACCCGCAGGGGCAGGGCGAGTTGCGCCCGACGTCGCCCATCTCGCTGTGCGGGTCGTGGTGCCGCTCGGCTTCGTCAGGCGATGCAACGACGGCATCGGGCGGCGGCCCGGCGGCATCGAGGGCTGGTGTCCCGGCATCGAGCGAGGCGTTCAGCCTGTCGATGAGCGGCGCGATCCGCGGCCACACGCGTTGCAAGGCGCCGCCGTGCCGTCGCCACTTGTCCGGTCGCGGCGCATGCAGCGTGTACATCGACAGCGGCAGCGGCTGCATCAATCCTGACGCGAACTCCTCGTCCATCGGGATGTCGATGAACCGGCACAGTCTTTCCGCGACCGCCCGCGGATCTGCCAGCAGTTCCGAGGCGTTCAGGGTGCAGCGTCGCTCGCGCGGGATCGCGGCGAGGTCGTCGAGGATGTGCTGGTTTGCAGCTTGCCACTGGAAGGCCGCCACCTCCTCCAGGGGGGCCTCAAGCCGGTCGCGCCATCCCGGCGGCAGCAGCAGCGACCAGGGGCCGTTGGCGGTGCCGATGGACGGGTAGGTGACGAATCGCCGCGACCGCCAGGCGTCGATCATGCTGGCGATGTTCTCCTTCGGGTCGCGCACCAGATGGATGAACAGGGCGTCCGGGTACAGCGCCGCGAGGAACGGGATCCGCAGTGCGTTCTTCGGCGTCTTCTCCAACAGCCTGACGGTCCCCTCGGCGGGCGGACGCGCGCCATTGCGGTCGCGCAGGTTGAGGGTGAACGCCCGGCGGAGGCTGCGGCCCAGCTCTCCGCCCATCTCGCCCTCCAGCACTTCGGCGGTCACGCGGTTCGAGTCGGCCTCGGCCAGCGGGTTCAGCGGCGAGAACTGCTCGATGATCTGGTGGCTCTCGTCGCCGATGGACCAAAGGTGGGCGCTGCGCGACATCGCCTCGAACAGCAGCGTGCTGCAGGAGCGCGGCGCGGCCATGATGAAGACAGGGCGGTCGAGGAGCAGGGGCATGGCGGTTTGGAGCGGCTACGACCGCCGAATCTTACCGCGGGACGGGGGTGCCGGGAGCCGCATGCTACATTGCGCCATGCCGAAAGCCCATGTCGCGCAGCCCTTCGCGCGCCTCTCGCCCGACGAAGTGCTGGCCGCCGCGGAGCGGCTCGGCATCGACTGCGACGGCCGCCTGTTCGCGCTCAATTCCTACGAGAACCGGGTCTACCAGGTCGGGTCGCCCTCGCAGGGCATGCGGGTGCTGAAGTTCTACCGCCCCGGGCGCTGGACGGACGCGCAGATCCTCGAGGAGCATGCCTTCACGCTGGAACTGGCCGCCGCAGACCTCCCCGTGGCCGCGCCGCAGTCGTTCGAGGGGGCGACCCTGCACTGGCACGAGGGACTGCGCTACGCGGTGTTCCCGCGGCTTGCCGCGCGCGCCGTGGAGATCGACGCGCGCGGGTCGTTGGAGCTCATCGGCCGCACGCTCGGGCGCATGCACGCCGTCGGCGCGCGACAACGGTTCGCGCACCGCCTGGCGCTCACCAGCGAGCGCCTCGGTTGGCAGGCGCGCGATGCGCTGCTCGGGTCATCGCTGCTCGAAGAGACGATGGCCGACAAGTACGCCGAGGTGTCGGGCGAGCTGCTCGAGGCCGTCGATGACACGCTCGAGCGCGCGGAGCCCGTCTCGCGCATCCGTCTGCACGGTGACTGCCACCTCGGCAACATCCTCTGGAACGAGCAAGGTCCGGTGTTCGTCGACCTCGACGACTGCATGACGGGGCCGCGCATCCAGGACCTCTGGATGTTCCTCTCCGGGACGCCCGACGAGCGCGAGGGGCAGTGGCGCGAGCTCGTCGCAGGCTACCGGCAGTTCCACGACATCGATGAACACGAGCGCGAGCTCGTCGAGGCGCTGCGGGCGCTGCGCATGGTGCACCACGCCGCCTGGATCGCCGCGCGCTGGGATGACCCCGCCTTCCCGCGCGCGTTCCCGTGGTTCACGAGCCCGCGCTTCTGGCAGGAACACCTGAGCGACCTGTGGCAGCAGTTGGCGGAGTTGCGCGGGTGAGCCGCCCCGCTACTTGACGAGCACCACCGGCACCGGCGAGAGGTGCACGACCTTTTGCGCGACCGACCCGACCAGCGCACCCGCGAGCGCGCCGCGACCGTGGCTGCCCATGATGATCTCGTCGACGGCCTTCTCCACCGCGTAATCCACGACCACCTTGCCGGCATCGCCCACGCCGATGTGCGGCTCGGCCGACATCCCCGCCGCGGCGAGCTTGGCGAGGGCGGGTTCGAGGACCTTCGTGCCTTCTTCGCGGTAGTAGGTCTGCAGGCTGTCCTGGCTCACGAAGAGCTTCACGTTCACCGTGACGATGGGCGCCTGTACGGTGAGCACGTGGGCGTGCACCGTGTCACGCGTCTTCGCGGCGCGCGCGATGGCGTAGTCGAGCGCACGGTCGGAGTATTCGGAGCCGTCGACGGGCAAGAGCAGCGTCAGCATGTCGGGATCCTCAGGACGGGTCGGAAGGCTTCTTCGGGGGCGCCAAGTCCACCGGTGTCGAGTGGGTCGTCGGGGCGGGCGCATGCCGGCCGAGCAGTTTGCCGACCGCGACGACGAACAGCGCGCCGGCCGCGGCAGCGCCGTAGTGCAGCGGCGTTCCGAAGGGCGTGGCCCAACCCTTCAGCACCACATCGTCGACGATCATGCCGCCGCCTATCCAACCGAGCAGCGCGGCGCCGAACACGATCACGAGCGGGAAGCGGTCCATCAGCGTGAGCACGAAGCGGCTGCCCCAGATGATGATCGGGATGCTGAACAGCAGGCCGAAGATCACGAGGCCGAGGTGGTCCTTGGCGGCGCCCGCGATGCCGATGACGTTGTCGACGCTCATCACGGCATCGGCGATGACGATGGTCTTGACGGCGCCGAAGAGGTGCGTGCTGGCGTCGATGTCGTGGCCGCCGCCCTCGTCTTGGGGCATCAGCAGTTTGATGCCGATGTAGAGCAGCAGCAGCCCGCCGACGATCTTCAGGAACGGGATCTTGAGGAGCTGCAACGCGAAGAAGATCAGCACGACACGCAGCGCCACGGCGCCGAACATGCCCCAGAAGATGGCCTGCTTGCGCTGCGCCTCGGGGAGGCGGCGCGAGGCGAGGGCGATGACGACGGCGTTGTCGCCCCCCAGCAGGATGTCGATCATGATGATCTGGCCCAGGGCGATCCAGAACTCGGGCGACGAGAAGTCCATGGAGCATCATACCCCCGGCCTGCGGTATCGTCGTGGAGTATGCCGTTCGACAGACCACAGGGAGGACGGACGATGCGGGGCAAGAGTGTTGTGTCGCAGACCACATCGAGGGCCGCGTGGACGGTGGCGCTCGCGTTGTGCGGCTCGCTGGCCTGCGCCGCGCCGGATGGCAGCGTTGCAGTCGCGCCGACGGCGCGCGAGATCGTGTCCCGCGCGCAGCAGGCGGCGGGCGGTGAGACCTGGATTCACCCGCGTACCCTGCTGATGCGCGGCCATGCGGTGTTCTACACGCCCCAGGGCCCGGAGCGGCACGAGCGCTACGAGATGTGGCGGGTGTATCCGGCGCAGAAGGGCGCGGCGCATGCCGCCGACGGCAAGGTGCGCATCGAGTCCTGGCATCAGGGGAAGCGCGTGCGTCTCGTCACCTTCGATGGGCAGCGCTCCTACACGCTCGAGGGGCCGCAGCCGCCGTCCGACGCCGACAAGCAGTGGTCCGAGAACTTCGGCTTCGGCGTGATCCGCTTCGCGCTGGAACCCGGCTTCCGGCAGGAGCGCCTGCCGGACGATGTGGTCGAGGGTCGGCCGGTGCATGTGGTGCGCATCACCGACCCGTCGGGGCAGGCGACGACCTTCTCGATGGCCAAGGACGACCACGCCATCCTGCGGCTCGGCTTCGATACCGCGCGTGGCTGGCATGAGCGGCTGTATTCGGAGTTCTTCCGCAAGCCGGGCGTGTCTTGGGTGCAGCCCGGGCGCGTGCGCCTCTACTACGCCGGCGTCATCCAGAACGAGATCTTCTGGACCGACTTCGAACTCGACCAGGCCATGCCGGATGGGCTTTTCGTCGTGGTAAAGTGACACCACGCCGCCCGTTCGGACGCGGCGTGAAAGGCGCACGATGACTTTGCCGGGATTCCTGGACCGACGCGTATCGGTCGCCCCGATGATGGATTGGACCGATCGGCACTGCCGCTATTTCCTGCGCGGCTTCGCCCCGGACCTTTTGCTCTACACGGAGATGGTCACCGCCTCGGCGATCCTGCGTGGCGAGCGCGACCGGCTGCTCGAGTTCTCCCGGGAAGAACACCCTGTCGCGCTGCAGCTCGGCGGCTGTGAGCCGGACTATCTGGCCGCGGCCGCGCGCTACGGCGCGGAGTGGGGTTACGACGAGATCAACCTCAATTGCGGCTGTCCCTCCGACAAGGTGCAGAAGGGCGCCTTTGGTGCTTGCCTCATGAACGAACCGTCGTTGGTGGCGGACTGCGTCGCGGCGATGCGCGAGGTGGTCGACGTGCCCGTGACGGTGAAGATGCGCATCGGCACGCTGCGCTCGGGACAGGCGGACCTCGCCGAAGCCATGCAGCGTTTCGACGAAGCCGACTATGACCGTCTCGCCGATTTCCTGGTGGCGATCCGCGCGGCGGGCGCCGACTGCGCCGTCGTGCACGCGCGGCGCGCCGTGCTCGGCAACTGGTCACCGGCCGACAACCGCGAGATCCCGCCGCTGCGCTACGACATCGTGCAGCGCCTCAAAGAAGACTTCCCCGACCTGCCGGTGGTCCTGAACGGTGGTCTGCGCGCGGCAGCGCCGTGCGCGGAGGCGCTGGAGTGGGCGGATGGCGTGATGCTCGGCCGCGAGGCCTACCACCGGCCGATGGTGCTCGGCGAGGTCTTCGAGGCCATCGAGCCCGGCTACCGTACGCCCTCGATCCCGGCGCAGCTCGAGCGCATGGCCGAGTACGCGGATCGTGAGATGTCGCGTGGCGAGCGGCTGCCGGCGATCACGCGGCACCTGCTCGGGTTGCTCAGCCACACGCCAGGCGCGCGCGAATTCCGGCGGCTGCTGTCGGAAGGGGCGCGTGAGCGCGATGCGGGACCCGAGCTCATCCGCCGCGCGGCGGCGCTCGCCTACGGCGAGGCGGCCTGAGGCGACCTGCCATGGCGTGAGGGACGCCGTCGGCGCCTCCCCTCAACCGAGGCGGGTGCGCAGCGCCTTGACCTGCTCGCGCAGCGCGGCGGGTGTGCGGGGGGCGTATTCGTCGAGGTATTTCTCGATGTCCGCGGCCTCGGCGCGCCACTCGTCGGTCTGCACCGAGAGCAGCTGATCGAGCGTGCCCGGCGCGAGATCGAGGCCCGCGAGGTCGAGGTCCTCCGGACGCGGCAGGTTGCCGATGGCGGTCTCCTGTGCACCGGCCTTGCCGGCGCAGCGGTCGACGATCCACTCGAGCACGCGCAGGTTGTCGCCGAAGCCCGGCCACAGGAACTTGCCGTCGGCATCGCGGCGGAACCAGTTCACGTGGTAGATCTTGGGCGGGTGCTTGAGCTTCGCGCCCATGCTGAGCCAATGCGCCCAGTAGTCGCCGTAGTTGTAGCCCGCGAAGGGCTTCATGGCCATCGGGTCGCGGCGCAGCACGCCCGCCTGGCCGATCGCGGCGGCCGTGGTCTCGGAGGCGACCGAGGCGCCGACCAGCACCCCGTGGTTCCAGTCGCGCGCTTCGTAGACGAGTGGCGCGACGCCGCGTCGGCGACCGCCGAAGATGATCGCGGAGATCGGCACGCCGCGGGCGCTGTCGGCCTCGGGCGCGTAGCTCGGGTTCTGCTTGGCGGATACGGTGAAGCGCGAGTTGGGCTGCGCCGCAGGGCCGTTGGCGGGGTCGAAGGGGCGTCCCTGCCAGTCGGTCACGGGCTTGCCGGCATCGAGGCCTTCCCACCACGGCTGGTTGTCGGCCGTCAGCGCGACGTTGGTGAACAGCGTGTTGCGCTGGATCATCTCGAAGGCGTTGCGGTTGGTCTTGGGGTTGGTGCCCGGCACCACGCCGAAGTAACCGGCCTCGGGGTTGATCGCGTACAGCCGGCCGTCCGGGCCGGGGTGCAGCCAGGCGATGTCGTCGCCCACGGTCGTGACCTTCCAGCCCGGCATGGAGCCCGGCGGGATCAGCATCGCGAGGTTGGTCTTGCCGCAGGCCGAGGGGAAGGCCGCCGCGACGTAGTGCGTCTCGCCCTGCGGGCTCGTGAGGCCGACGATGAGCATGTGCTCGGCAAGCCAGCCCTCGTTGCGCGCCTGGTAGCTCGCGATGCGCAGCGCGTGGCATTTTTTGCCGAGCAGCGCGTTGCCGCCGTAGCCGCTGCCGAAGCTCATGATCGAGAGCTCCTCGGGGAAGTGCATGATGAAGCGGCGGTCGGGGTCGAGTTCGCCGGTGGAGTGCAGGCCCTTCACGAAGCCGCCCTCGCGCGCGATGCGCTCGAGCGCCGGCCGGCCGGCGCGCGTCATCAGGATCATGTTGATGACGACATAGGCGCTGTCGGTGATCTCGACGCCGCAGCGCGAGTAGGGCGAATCGATGGGGCCCATGCAGTAGGGCACCACGTAGAGCGTGCGGCCCTTCATGCAGCCCTTGAAGAGGTCCAGCATCTTCGCCTTGGCTTCGGCGGGCGCCATCCAATGGTTGTTGGGGCCGGCGTCGTCCCTGTCGGTGGTGCAGACGAAGGTGAGGTGCTCGACTCGTGCGACATCGGAGGGATGCGAGCGGGCGAGGAAGCAGTTGGGGTAATGCGCCTCGTTCAGCTTCAGCAGTTCGCCGCTCTTCTCGAGATCGGCGACGAGTCCGCGGAACTCGTCATCGGAGCCTTCGCACCAACGCACGGCATCAGGCTGCGTGAGTTCCCGTACCGAGGCGACCCACTCGCTCACGGCGGGGGACATCGCGGACAGGGCAGGCAGGGTGCGGGGTGCGGTGGCCATCGGGGATCCTTGGGTCAGTTCGGCAGGATGGACTCCCAAGTATACCTTCCCGGCCCCGGGGTCGCGCCCGGCGCCCCCGGATGGCCGGTCCCCCAAAGGGTTTTTTCTTTCAGATTCAATGCTCGACACGCGGCCGCCCACCGGTTAGCGTGCCGCCCGCGATGCAGGACATCGAGGACATCCTGGGCGCCGACGGGCCCCTCGCGAGGAGCCTGGACGGGTTCCGGCCCCGTCGTGCCCAAGTGCAGATGGCGACGGCGGTCACCGACGCCCTCGAACAGCGCCGCGCGCTGCTGGTCGAGGCGGGCACGGGCACCGGCAAGACCTTCGCCTATCTGGTGCCCGCGCTGCTCGCGGGGCGCCGGGTGCTGGTGTCCACGGGCACGCGCACGCTGCAGGACCAGTTGTACGCCAAGGACGTGCCCTTGGTCGCCGGCGCGCTCGGCAGTCCGGCCCGGGTCGCGTTGCTCAAGGGCCGCAGCAACTACCTCTGCACCTACCGATTGAAGCGCCAGGTCGCGCAGCGTGCGCTCGACGGCATCGCCACCGCCGACCCGCTCTTGGCGCGCATCGAGTCCTGGTCGGCGACCACGAAGACCGGCGACCTCGCCGAGGTGCCCGGCATCACGGAGTCGCAGACGGTCTGGCCGCAGGTGACCTCGACGCGCGACAACTGCCTCGGGCAGCGTTGCCCCGACTACGCCGGTTGCCATGTGGTCGCCGCACGGCGTGACGCGCAGGCGGCGGACCTCGTCATCGTCAACCATCACCTGCTGCTCGCCGACCTCGCCCTGAAGGAAGACGGCTTCGGCGACCTGCTCGGCACCGCCGACGCGGTGATCCTCGACGAGGCGCACCAGTTGCCCGACCTCGCCACGCAATTCTTCGGTGCCCAGTTCTCGGCGCGCCAAGGCGAGACCTTGCTCACCGAGGGCAAGGCGGCGTTGCTGCGTGGCGGCGGATCCTTGGCGGAGATCGGACCTGCGGCCCGCACGGTGGAGGCCGCGCTCGGTGCGGTGCTCGCCGCCTTGCCGCGCGGCGCGACGCGGCAGCGCTGGGAGGATGCGGGCGAAGAACTCGACTCTGCGGCGCTCGCGCTCGCGGCCGCGCTGCGTGACTACGGCAGCATGCTCGGCGAGGCCTCGCAGCAGCCGGCCGTCGCCGCCGTGGCGGGGCGTGCGGGCGAGCTGGCCTCCGTGCTCGAGCGCATCGCCCAGGCGGGGGGCGACGACGGCGCGCGCACGGTCGAGACCACCGGGCGCGGGTTCACGCTCGGGTTGTTGCCGTTCGATGTCTCCGAGCGCTTCCGTGGCCTCGTCACGGCGCACCCGGCAGCCTGGGTGTTCACCTCGGCGACGCTGTCGGTGGGCGAGGACTTCGCGCATTTCGCGACGCGCCTCGGGCTCGAGGACGCGCCGACCTTGCGTATCCCGAGCCCCTTCGATTTCGGCTCGCAGGCGATGCTGTACCTGCCCGAGGGCATGCCGGAGCCTTCGCAGCCGGGCTATGTGGACGCCGTGATCGACGCGAGCGTGCCGTTGCTGGACGCGTCCGGCGGCGGCGCCTTCCTGCTCTTCACGAGTCACCGCGCGTTGGCGCAGGGCGCGGCGCGGCTGCGCGCCACCTGGGACGGCGCGGTGGAGCGGCCGCTGCTGGTGCAGGGCGAGGGGCCTCGCGAGCGTTTGCTGCGCGAGTTCCGCGAGCATGGCGATGCGGTGCTGCTCGGCACCGCGAGTTTCTGGGAAGGGGTCGACGTGAAGGGCGAGGCGCTGCGGCTCGTCATCATCGAGAAGCTGCCGTTCGCATCGCCCGACGATCCCTTGACCAAGGCGCGCATCGAGCACCTGCAGCGCAGCGGCGGCAACGCCTTCCGCGACTACCAGTTGCCCGAGGCGGTGCTCGCACTCAAGCAGGGTGTCGGACGTCTCATCCGCAGCGAGACCGACCGTGGCATGATCGTCATCTGCGACCCGCGGTTGCTCGGCAAGAGCTACGGACGCGTGTTCCGCGCGAGCCTGCCGGAGATGCCGGCGACCCGCGAACGCGCCGAGGCCACGCGCTTCCTGCGGCGCTTGCTCGCCTGACCCCGTCATCGGACTGTCATGAGACTGCTCGCCCTCGACACTTCCACCGAAGCCTGCTCCGCCGCCCTGCTGGTGGGCGAGACCGTGCTCGAGCGCAGCGTCGAGGCGCCGCAGGGACACGCCGAGCTGATATTGCCCATGATCGAGTCCTTGCTTGCGGAGGCGGGTCTCAGCCTGCGGGTCCTCGATGGCATCGCTTTCGGGCGCGGGCCGGGCAGCTTCACCGGCGTGCGGCTCGCCGCCAGCGTCACCCAAGGCCTCGCCTTCGGCGCCGGCCTCGGCGTGCTGCCGGTGTCGACGCTGCGCGCCGTCGCGTGGCAGGCGTTCGCGGCCAAGTCCGTGGCCGTGCCCGCCGGTGCCCTCGCCGAGGATCGGGTCCTCGTCTGCAACGACGCGCGCATGCAGGAGGTCTATTGGTGTGCCTACCAGCGCGACGCCGAGGGTCTGCCCGAGGCGCTGCTGGAGGAGGCCGTGAGCCCGCCATCCCGTGTGGCGCTGCCGGAGCCCGTGGAAAAGGACCGCCGGGCCTCGCCCCCGGCCCACTGGTGCGGAGCGGGACGGGGATTCCGCGCGCATCCGTCCTTGATGGCGCTTGTCCCGGACACGCCGGCGGCGTGGTTCGACCTCTTGCCGCAGGCATCGGCGGTGCTCGCCCTTGCGCGACCGGAGGTGGCGGCGGGCCGGCTCTGCGCGGCCGATGAGGCGCTGCCGGTCTACGTGCGGGACGAGGTCGCGAAGCCCTCGTCGGCCCGCCCGTCATCATCCTGAAACACGGGCGCGTTGGAATATGACAGCGATGCCGGCCAAGGTCATATTGATCGTCGAAGACGAAAAAGCCATCCGCGACATGATCGCGTTCGGTCTGCGTCGCGCCGGCTTCGAGATCCGCGAGGCGCAGGACTGCCGCGCTGCCCGCACCGAGATCGCAGGCCGTCGTCCCGACCTGCTGCTGGTCGACTGGATGCTGCCCGACATGACGGGGCTCGAGTTCACCCGCCAGCTCAAGCGGGACCCGAACCTCAAGGAACTGCCGGTCATCATGCTGACCGCCCGTGCCGAGGAAGCCGACAAGGTGGCGGGGCTCGAGGGCGGGGCGGACGACTACGTCACCAAACCCTTCTCGACCCGCGAACTGATGGCGCGCATCCAGGCAGTGCTGCGCCGAGTCGACCCGGCGGTGGGCGGCGAGATCGTCGACATCGAAGGCCTGCGCCTCGACCCGGTGGCGCACCGTGTGACCGCCGGCGACAAGCCGGTGGTGCTCGGGCCGACCGAATACCGCATGCTCGAGTTCTTCATGACCCATCCCGATCGGGTCTATTCCCGCGAACAGCTCCTCGACCGCATCTGGGGCGGCAACGTCTATGTGGAGGAGCGCACCATCGACGTGCACATCCGTCGCCTTCGCAAGGCGCTCGAGGAATTCGGGTACGATCGTCTGGTGCAGACAGTGCGCGGTGCGGGGTATCGCTTCTCCGGCCGCCGGGAGTAAGCATCCTGAACGACGGATTCCGGGACTGGGGCTACGCCTTGTCCCGTCTGGCCGGTATCGCGATCCTCGGTCTCTTGGTGGGCTGGGCGATCGGGCATCCCTGGTGGGGGCTCACCGGGGCGTTGGCGCTCGCGCTCGTGCGCCAGTGGTCGAACCTGCACCAGCTCGACCACTGGCTGCGCAACCGCAACCGCCGGGCACCCCCCGACGCGGGCGGC
>JBIIVD010000023.1:0-38734 GCA_044339635.1 Steroidobacteraceae bacterium
GGGACATGCGGACTTCGGTGTAGCGCATGGCCGCCGGCATGTCGCCGTCGACCGAGCCGAAGTTGCCCTGGCCGTCCACCAGCAGGTAGCGCATCGAGAACGGCTGCGCCATGCGCACGATGGCGTCATACACGGCGTTGTCGCCGTGCGGGTGGTACTTGCCGATGACGTCGCCGACGACGCGGGCGGATTTCTTGTAGGGTTTGTTGTAGTCGTTGCCGAGCTCGCGCATGGCGTAGAGCACGCGGCGGTGGACGGGCTTCAGGCCGTCGCGGACATCCGGCAGCGCGCGCCCCACGATGACGCTCATGGCGTAGTCGAGGTAGGACTGCCGCATCTCGTCTTCGAGGTTGACGGGCAGGACTTCGCGGGCGATGTCGCTCATGCGCTCTGGTGCCGTTTTGCAGCCGAAAACTCGGCGGAAAATAGTACCATAAGACCCCCATGCACGCCCGTCCCACAGAGGCCTGAGATGTCCCCCGGATCCACCGCTGCCGGCGTCGCCGTCGACCCCGCGGAAGTCGCCAAGTTCGATGCCGTCGCGCACCGCTTCTGGGATCCGGAAGGCGAATTCAAGCCGCTGCACGCCCTCAACCCCTTGCGCGCCGCCTTCGTCGCGGGACGCTGCCGGCTGCAGGGGGCACGGGCCGTCGACGTCGGTTGCGGGGGCGGTCTGCTGGCCGAGGCGCTCACGCGCAGCGGCGCGCAGATGACGGCCATCGACCTCTCCGCCGCGATGATCGACGTCGCACGGCTGCATGCCGAGGGCGCAGGGTTGTCGATCGACTACCGGCAGCAGCCCGCCGAGGCGCTCGCGGCCGCATCGGGCCCGACCTTCGATGTGGTCACCTGCATGGAGATGCTCGAGCACGTCCCGGACCCGGCCGTGATGCTGCGCACGCTCGCCGCGCTGCTGCGCCCGGGCGGCGACCTCTTCGTCTCGACGCTCAACCGCACCCCCAAGGCCTTCGCGGTCGCGATCATCGGCGCGGAATACCTCGCGCGCCTGTTGCCGCGCGGCACCCACGAGTACGCCAAGTTCATCCGCCCCTCCGAGATCGCCGCCGCAGGGCGCGCCGCCGGCCTCGAATGCCTCGAGATCGCGGGGCTCCACTACAACCCCGTCACCGGCCTGTGCACCCTCACCCGGGACCCGTCGGTGAACTACCTCGTCCACCTCCGCAAGCCGGGTCCGGCCGCCGGATGACGCGGGAGACGCCGGCGACGCCGGTCCGTGATCTCGTGCTGCGCTTTGCGCCGCAGGAACAGCGCGACGCCCTCGCCGCGCTGCTCGAGATCGAACACGAGGTGATGTCGGCCGCGCGCGACGGGCTCGACCACGCCGTCGCTCACGCCCGGCTCGCCTGGTGGGAAGAAGAACTGCAGCGCCTCTCGCGCGCCGACGCCCGGCATCCGGCCACGCGCCGCTTGGCCGCGGCCGCCGCGGCGGGCGGACGCTCCCCACCCGACCTCACGGACCTCATCGAAGTCGCCCGCATCGACCTCGCCCGCGTCGCGTTCCTCGAGCGCGGCGAGCTCGACCAGTATCTCGGCCTCTGGGCGGGCAGCGTGTTCCGGCCGCTCGCGCTGCTCGGCCTCGGCGCGACCGATCCCCGCACGGCCGCCGCAGAGCGCTACGCCGTCACGGCAGGACCTGCGGTTCGCGAGATCGGGCTACTGGCCGCGGTGACCGTGCACGCGCGTGCGGGCCGGGTGTTCGTCCCGCTCGGCGATCCGCCGTCGCCCCACGAGCCCTGGTACCGATCCCCGTTGGCGCCGGCCGAGTCGGCGGCGTTGACCGCGCGCTTCGACCTGCTCCTCGCCACGCTGCGGCAGGCTTCCTCCGCAGTGCCCGCAGACAGCCGCGCGCCGCTTGCCGCCGCCCTCGCCTGGACAGCACTCGCCGCGCGTGATGCCGGACGGGCGCGTGCGCAGCTGCCCCATGCGCTGGAGGACACCCGCAGCGATCCGCTGCGGCGTACCATCGCCGCCTGGCACGCGGCGGTCTCGGCTGCCCGAGGCCGGCTACCCCGCCCCCTGAAACCGCACACGACGACGATGACGGAGAACGCATGAACGCCGACACGCCCTTCGACCTCCGCGAGGTCAGCTTGCGGCCCGACGAGCTCGCCGGTCGCGTGATCGCCATCACCGGACCCACGGCGGGCATCGGCCGCGCGCTGGCGCTCGAGTGCGCGCGCCGTGGCGCCGAGGTGATCCTCATCGGGCGCAACCTGCGCAAGCTCGAGGCGGTGTACGCCGAGATCGAGGCCCTGCAGCGCCACGACGGCGGCGCCGTCGCACCGGCGCTGATCGCCCCGCTCGACCTCGAACGCGCGGTCGCCGGCGACTTCGACGCGATCGCGACCGCCATCGAGCAGCGCTGGGGGCGGCTCGACGGGCTCGTCCACAACGCCGCGCTGCTCGGGCAGCTGTCCGCGCTCGAACACCACGATGTGCCCACCTTCGTGAAGGTCATGCACGTCAACGTCACCGCGGTGTTCGCCCTCACGCAGGTGCTGCTGCCGGCGCTGCGCGCCTCGCCGGACGCCAGCATCGTGTGTGCCTCGAGCAGCGTGGGCCGCCGTGGCCGGGCGTACTGGGGCGCCTATGCGGTGTCGAAGCACGCGCTCGAGGGCCTGATGCAGGTGCTCGCCGACGAGCTCGAGAAGACGAGCGTGCGCGTCAATTCGTTGAACCCCGGCCGCACCCGCACCGCGATGCGCCGCCAGGCCTATCCGTCCGAGGACATCAACACCCTGCCGCTGCCCGAGTCGCGCACGCCAGCCTTCGTGGCGCTGCTCGGCCCGCAGTCGCGCGGCGTCAGCGGTCGCGCGTTCGACGCGCCTTAGGTCGCGCTCCAGGACGCGCCCCAGTACGCCCCGCAGGGCGTGCTGCAGGACGCGCTGCGGGCCGCTCCGCAGGACGCGGCATCACCGACGCGAGCGCCGAGGCTTCTTCGTCGCTGAGCGGGCGGAACTGCCCGCGGTTGAGGTCACGGGTCAGCGCGAACGGACCGAGCGCCGTGCGCTGCACGCGGCTCACCAGCGCGCCCTGCCGCTCGAACAGGCGCCGGATGTCCTTGCCGCTTGCGCCGCGCGCGATGATGCGGTACCAGCGGTTCGCCCCCTCGGCCTCTTCTTCGGAGCCCTCGACCTCGGTGACGGCGAGCGTCCGCCCGTCGTCGAGTTCGCCGCGCTCGATGGCCGCGATCGACTGCGGCTCGAGCACGCCGCGGATCCGCACCCGGCACTCCACCGGCCATTCGCGGACGCGACGCTGCAACCGCTCGGCGAGCGCGCCGTCCGAGGTCAGCAGCTCGAGACCGCCATCCGGCTGGGGCATCGGCGAGACCGCGAGGAAACGCAGACCGGTGCGCCGCGGCAGCCGCGGCACGAGCTCTTCACGCAGGGACTCGCCGGGCGACCGATGGCAGAGGAAGACCGTGTCGGTGGAGGCCATCCGCGAGGCGTCGCGGCTGCGCCGCACCACGCGGCCGTCCACCCGCAGCTCGTCGCGCCCCGAGACGCGTTCGCCGAGGGTGGCCGGACGCCCGTTGACCGTGATGCGCCCCGCGGCGATCCAGGCCTCGGCTTCACGCCGCGAGGCCAGACCCGCTTGGGCAAGCACTTTCTGGATCCGGTCGCCGGACTCCGTCATGCCGTGGGTGCATCGGGCGCAGGCGCATCGGGCGCGAGCGCGGGCAGCAGCGGCTCTTCGCCGTCGACGCCCTCGACCGCGACCGGCAGCACGAGCTGCGGGTTGAGGTCGGCCATGGCCTTCAACTCCGCGAGGGGCGGCAGATCGTCGAGGTCCGCGAGCCCGAAGTAATCGAGGAAGTCGCGGGTGGTGCCGAGCAGCTCCGGACGTCCCGGGACATCGCGATGGCCGACCACGCGCACCCAGTTGCGCTCCATCAGCGTCTTGACGATGTTCGGGTTGACCGACACGCCGCGCACGGACTCGATCTCGGAACGCGTGATGGGCTGACGGTAGGCGATCAGCGCCAGCGTCTCGAGGAGCGCCCGCGAGTAGCGCTGCGGGCGTTCGGGCCACAACCGCGAGACCTCGCGGCCGAACTCCGCACGCACCTGCAGCCGGAACCCGCTCGCGACCTCGCGCAGCTCGACCGCCCGCCCCTCGTGGTCAGCGGCGATGCGCGCCAAGGCCTCGCGGAGGCCGTCCGTCGTCGGCCGCGCGTCTTCGTCGAAAAGCTGCGCGAGCTCCGCGATCGAGAGCGGCCGTCCGGCCGCGAGCAGCGCCGCTTCGACGACGTTGCGGACATGGTCTTCGTTCATGCGATCCCTTCGTCTTCGTGGTCCAGATCGTCGTCCAGGTCATCATCGTCGAGCCCGTCCGGGAGCGGCGCGATGGTGTCGTCCTCGACGGACCCCGCGGCCACGGCCGCCGCAGCGCCCTCCGCCGGCAGGTCCGGCACCGCCCTCACCGGCGGGCGATTGGCGCGGCGCACGTGCAGCGGCCCGTAGACCTCGGTCTGCACGAGATCGAGCAGGCCCTCGCGCACGAGCTCGAGGATGGCCATGAAGGTCACGGTGACCCCCATGCGGCCCTCCTCGGCGCGGAAGAGTCGCGTGAACTCGGCGAACCCGTCGCCCTCGACCGTCGCGAGGATGTCGGTCATGCGCGCGCGCACCGACAGGCGCTCGCGCTGCACATGGTGGTGCGCGAACATCTGGGCCCGCGCCACGACCTCGCGGAACGCGACGATCATCTCCTGCAGGCTCACCTTCGGCAGGCTCGATACCGGGCGGTACACATCGCTCGGCGCGCTCGCCACCCAGGTGTCGCGCTCGAGGCGCGGCAGGTGGTCGATGCTCTCGGCGGCCTGCTTGTAGCGTTCGTATTCCTGCAGGCGGCGCACCAGCTCGGCGCGCGGGTCGGCCTCGTCGGTGGTCGCCTCCGCCGAGCGCGGCAGCAGCATGCGCGATTTGATCTCGGCGAGCGTCGCCGCCATCACCAGGTACTCGCCGGCGAGCTCCAACTGCAGCTCGTTCATCATCCCGATGTAATCCATGTACTGCCGCGTGATGTCGGCGAGCGGGATGTCGAGGATGTCGAGGTTCTGCCGGCGGATGAGGTACAGCAGCAGGTCGAGCGGACCTTCGAAGGCCTCGAGGAACACCTCGAGCGCCTGCGGCGGGATGTAGAGGTCGCGCGGCAACTGCGTGAGCGGCTCGCCCTGCACCACGGCGAAGGGCATCTCCGCCTGCAGCGGCAGGTTGCCCTCGATCGGCAGCGACGGCCCCTCGCCGGCGGTCGCGTCCTCGGCGGGCTTGGGGACGATGCTGAGATGCGGTCGGGTCATCGTCTCAGTCTCCCCGCAGGTGCATGGCGCGACGCACGTCGTCGAGCGTCTCGCGGGCGGCCTCGCGCGCCTTCTCGGCGCCCTCGGTCAGGATATTGCGCACGAGCTCCGGGTTCTCCTCGAACTCCCGCGCGCGGTCGCGCATCGCCGTGGTGTCCTCGACGACCTTGTCGATGAGCGGCTTCTTGCACTCGAGGCAGCCGATGCCGGCGCTGCGGCAACCCGCTTGCGCCCACTGGCGCGTCGGCTCGTCGGAGTAGACCTGGTGCAGGGACCAGACCGGGCATTTCTCAGGGTCGCCGACGTCGGCGCGGCGTACGCGCGCCGGGTCGGTCTGCATGGTCTTGAGCTTGCGCGCGACCGAATCCGGGGCCTCGCGCAGCCCGATGGTGTTGCCGTAGGACTTCGACATCTTGCGACCATCGAGCCCGGGCAACTTCGGCGTCGGCGTGAGCAGCACCTGCGGCTCCGGCAGGATCGCGACGCTGCTGCCTTCGAGGTAGCCGAGCAGGCGCTCGCGGTCGGCCACCGTGATGCGCGTGTTGGCCTGCACGATGGCGCGAGCCTTCTCGAGCGCGTCGGTGTCGCCCGTCTCCTGGAACTTGCGGCGCAGCTCGCGGTAGAGGCTGCTCTGCCGCCCGCCCAGTTCGCCGACCGCCTTCTCGGCCTTGGCCTCGAAACCGGCTTCCTGGCCGAAGACGTGATTGAAGCGACGCGCGATCTCGCGCGTGATCTCGACATGGGCGACCTGGTCCTCGCCCACCGGCACCCAGGCCGGCCGGTAGAGCAGGATGTCGGCGGACTGCAGCAAGGGATAGCCGAGGAACCCGTAGGTGGCGAGGTCCTTCTCGGCGAGCTCGGCCTGCTGGTCCTTGTAGGTGGGCACGCGCTCGAGCCACGAGAGCGGCGTGATCATCGACAGGAGCAGGTGCAACTCCGCGTGTTCCGGCACCTGCGATTGGACGAAGAGCGTCGCGACGCCCGGGTTGAGCCCGGCGGCGAGCCAGTCGATCACCATCTCGTGGGTGAACTCCGGCAGCTTCGAGGTGTCGGCGTAGCCGGTGGTCAGGGCGTGCCAATCGGCCACGAAGAAGAAACAGGGGTACTGGTACTGCAGGTCGACCCAGTTGCGCAGCGCACCGTGGTAGTTGCCGAGGTGCAGCTGGCCGGTGGGACGCATGCCGGATAGGACGCGGCCGGCGGGGGCAGGAGTGTTCACCGGCGGATTATAGCGAACCCTCGGCGTCAGAGTCCGAACGGCGCCAGACTGCCCCGCCCCTGGCGCAGCACCACGGGCGGCCAGGCGGCCAAGTCCACCACGGTCGTCGGTTCGACCCCGCAGGCGCCACCGTCCAAGAGCGCGTCGATCTCGCGCCCGAGCCGCGCCTCGATCTCCTCGCCGTCGTTGAGCGGCAGATCGTCGCCGGGCAGCATCAGCGTCGAGCTCATGATCGGCTCCCCGAGCTCCGCGAGCAGCATCCGGGGGACTTCATGGTCCGGCACCCGGATGCCGATGGTCCGGCGCTTCTCGTGCTGCAGGCGGCGCGGCGTCTCGCGCGTCGCCTCGAGCAGGAAGGTGTACGGGCCCGGCGTGCAGGCCTTCAAAAGCCGGAACTGGCGGGTGTCGACCTTGGCGTAGCGCGCGATCTCGGTGAGGTCGCGGCAGACGAGCGTGAAGTGATGGTGGCGGTCCGCATCGCGGATGCGCCGGATGCGCTCCAGGGCGTCCTTGTCGCCGATATGGCAACCGAGCGCGTAGCAGGAGTCCGTCGGGTACGCGATCACCCCGCCTCCGCGCAGCAACTCGACGGCCTGACGGACGAGGCGCGCTTGCGGATTGACGGGATGCAGTTCGAGGCGCAGCACGGGCCGTATGATATCGGCCCATGGAACAGCCTCCCACCGGAATCACCGCCCCGATCTCCGCCCCGGCCGAGCGGCCCGGGTCCGAACGCATCCGGGAACGCCTGACGGCGGCCCTGGAACCCTTGGAACTCGAGGTGGAGGACGACAGCGCGCTGCACGTCGGTCACGCCGGCGCCCGGGAGGGGGGGCACTATCGCGTCCGCATCGTCTCGCCGCGCTTCGTGGGCCTCGCCCCCTTGGCCCGGCATCGGCTGGTCTATGCGGCGGTCGCCGACCTGATCGGACGCGGCGTGCATGCCCTGTCCATCGACGCCCGTCTGCCCCCATAATGCGCGCCCCGAACCACGACCGAGAGACCGCTATGACCCTCGCCCGCCTCCTCACCGCCGGCGCCCTCGCCCTGGCCCTGGCCGCCTGCGCCCCTGCCGACAAGGGCGCCGCCGCCGCCGATCCGGCCGCGAAGACGATCGCCACCGTCAACGGCAAGAAGATCACCGAAGGCATGCTCGATGTGTTCACGAAGGCGGCCGCCGGTCGTCCCGCGAGCGACCTCGACCCCGAGAGCCGCAAGGAAGCCATCGACGCCCTGATCGACATGCAGGTGCTGGCCGCCGAGGCGCAGAAGCAGGGCCTCGACAAGAAGGGCGAGGCTGCCGCGAGCATCGAGCTCGCGCGCATGAACGTCCTGCAGCGCTCGCTGAGCGACGCCTACCTCAAGGACAAGAACCCCACCGACCAGGAACTGCGCGCCGAATACGATGCGCTCGTCTCCAAGATGCCGCGTTCCGAGTACCGCGCGCGCCACATCCTGCTGCAGAACGAGCAGTTCGCCAACGAGGTCCTCGCCCGCCTGAAGGCCGGTGAGCGCTTCGAGACGCTGGCCCGCCAGTCGCTCGACCCCTCCTCCAAGGACGGCGGCGACCTCGGTTGGTCGCCCCCGAACCGCTATGTGGCGCCGTTCGCCGATGCGCTCGTCAAGCTCAAGAAGGGCGAGACGACCGCCGCGCCGGTCCGCTCGCAGTTCGGCTGGCACATCATCCGGCTCGACGACGTGCGCGACACGCCGCCGCCGCCGCCGTTCGAGCAGGTCAAGCAGCAGATCGAGCCGGCGGTCCGCGCCAAGAAGCTCGAGGCCTACACCGATGAACTCGTGAAGGCCGCCAAGATCGAGCGCATCGAGGCCGCAGCGACCGACGCCGCCAAGGCGGCGGGCAAGGATGCGGCCACGGATGCCGCGAAGGAAGCCCCCAAGGGCTGACCCGCGGGCTTTCAGGGCCGCGTCGCGTGACTCGCGCGACCGCGGTGCGGCCCGACACCTGCGGCCGCCGGACTCAGTCCGGCGGCCGTTTCGTTTCCAGGATCCGTCGCAGCGCCGCTTCGTCGAGCACCCGCACCCCGAGCTCGGCCGCCTTGCGCAGCTTGGAGCCGGCATCCGCGCCCGCGACGACGAAGTGCGTCTTCTTGGACACGCTGCCCGAGGCGCGCGCGCCGAGCGCCCGCAGCGCATCCTCCGCCGCGTCCCGCTCCATGGACTCGAGCGTCCCGGTCAGCACGAAGGTGAGCCCCGCGAGCGGCTGGTCCGCCGCGGCCGCGCGTACCGGCGCCGGCCAATGCAGGCCCGCCTCACGCAGCCGCGCCACGCCTTCGCGGTTGGCGGGATCCGCGAAATACTCGACCACGCGCGCGGCGACCACCGGCCCGACATCGGGGACCTGCTGTACCGACGCGAGATCCGCCACCATCAATGATTCGAGACTGCCGAAGTGCGCGGCAAGCGCCGCCGCGGTGGCCTCGCCCACCTCGCGGATGCCGAGCGCGAACAGCAGGCGCGGCAGCGTCGTCGCACGCGCCTTGTCGAGCGCAGCGAGCAGGTTGTCGGCGGACTTCTCGCCCATCCGGTCGAGACCGGCCAGTGTGGCGCGGTCGAGCCGGAACAGGTCCGCCGGCGTCCGCACGAGATCCGCGTCGACCAACTGTTCGACCAGCCGCTCGCCGAGCCCCTCCACATCGAGCGCACGGCGCGAGGCGAAGTGCCGCAACTGCTCCTTGCGTTGCGCGCTGCAACGGAAACCGCCGGTGCAGCGCGCCACGGCCGCCTCGGCGTCGCGCTCGACCGGCGAGCCGCAGACCGGACAGGTCTCCGGCATACGCACCTCGCGCGCATCCGCCGGGCGCCGCTCAGGGAGCACACGCGCGACCTCGGGGATCACGTCGCCCGCACGCCGCACCACCACCGTATCGCCGATGCGCACACCCTTGCGCTCGATCTCGTCCATGTTGTGGAGTGTGGCGTTGCTCACGGTCACGCCGCCGACGAACACCGGCTCGAGGCGCGCCACGGGCGTGAGCGCGCCGGTACGCCCGACCTGGAACTCGACGCCGCGCACCACCGTGAGCGCTTCGTCGGCCGGGAACTTGTGGGCGACCGCCCAGCGCGGCGCACGCGACACGAAGCCGAGCGCGCGCTGGGCCGCGAGGTCGTCGACCTTGTAGACGACCCCGTCGATCTGGTGCGGCAGCGCCGCACGACGGGCGCCGATCGCCGCGTAGTACTCGAGGCATCCCGCGACGCCGCGGACTCGGCGCGTGTCGGGCGAGACGCGCAGGCCGAATCCCCGCAGCGCCTCGAGCACCTCCGAGTGCCGCGCCGGGATCGCCATGCCCTCGACCGCGCCGAGCGCATAGAAGTACAGGTCGAGCGGGCGCGACGCCGTCACCCGCGGATCGAGCTGCCGCAGGCTGCCCGCCGCCGCGTTGCGCGGATTGACGAACACCTTATCGCCCTTGGCGGCGGCCTGCGCGTTCATCTTCTCGAAACCCGCCACAGGCATGAACACCTCGCCGCGCGCCTCGAGCAGCGCGGGCGCCTCGCCGCGCAGGCGCAAGGGCAACGAGGCGATGGTGCGCACGTTCGCCGTCACATCCTCGCCGGTGACGCCATCGCCCCGCGTGGCGGCACGCACGAAACGGCCGTGTTCCCAAGTGACCGAGATCGCGAGGCCGTCCATCTTCGGTTCGGCCGAATACTCGACCTCGCCGTCGACGCCGAGACGCTCGCGCACACGACGATCGAAGGCCGCGACGTCGTCCTCGCTGAACGCGTTCTCCAGGGACAACATCGGCACGCGATGGCGCACTTCGGCGAACTCGTCCGCCGCGGCTCCGCCCACCCGCTGCGTGGGCGAATCTGCGGTCACCCACTCCGGGTGTGCCGCCTCGATGTCCCGCAGCTCGCGCAACAGCCGGTCGTACTCGGCGTCCGGCACTTCCGGGTCGTCGAGCACGAAATAGCGGTAATTGTGGTGCTCGATGGCGGCCCGCAGTTCGGCGGCGCGGCGCGCGAGCGCATCGTCGGGGGTGCGCGGCGGCACCATGGGATCAGACCGGGTCGCCGGCCGCCGCCTCGCGGCGCATCTCCGCGAGCCGCGCTTCGGTGAGCGCCTCACCGCGCGAGTCGAGCAGATCGCCGCGCAGACGCTGGGCGATGGTGTGCCCCGCGAGCAGCAGCTTGTCGACGGTCTCGCGTCCCGAGAGCGGACCCGGCAGCACCGCGAACAGGTTGAGGCCGCGGAACAGCGCGGCGTCCATCGTCGCGAGGTCGAAACTGCCAGGCCGGGTCAGGCTCGCGGCGCTCAGCAACGGCCGACCGTCACCGGTCAGGCGATGGAAGATCTGCATATCGCCGTGGACGAACCCCTCGCCCTGCAGCGCTTGGCGCAGGCTCGTGCCCGTGAAGCGCTCGCCGTGACGGGCCACCACGCGCAGCGCGATGATGCGGCGATCCTGGGCGTCGGGCTGCTGCGGTGGAGCCTGCACCGCGACCTGCGGTGGTGGTGCTGGTGGAGCCTGCACCACGACAGGCGGCGGCGGCGGAGCCTGCACCGCGACCGGCGGGGGTGGCGGCGGCGTAGCCTGTACCGCGACAGGCGGTGGCGGCGGCGGCACCTCGTCGATCGGCACGGGCGACGGCTCGTCGCTGATCGTCACCGAGTCGACCACCGGCAGGCTTTGGCCGCCGGCATCGCTGCCGACCGCCGAACCGAGATCGACGACCCGCGGCTCGGGCAAGCGGTCGCGCACGGTGACCGCCGGCAGGGTCAGCGTGGGTTCGCGGCGACCGTCCGCCGTGACACCCATGGACGGTTCGATCGTCGACGGCCCGATCTCGCGCACGGGCCCGACGCCGTCGATGAAGCCGTCGCCGCTCGATGGGTCGACCGTGGGCGCCGAGGGGTCGATCGCGGGGTCGAGCACCGGATCGAGCAAGGGGTCGCGCGACGCGGCCGCACCCATCCGCGACGGGCCCTGGCGCGACTGGCCGTAGGGCCCTGCGACATGGGTGTCGTCGGCGCGGCGCGCCCGGCGACGCTGGAAGAACTCCCAGCCAAGCAGCAACACCAGGAACAGCGCGCCGATGACCAGCAGCGCGAGCCGCAGGTCTCCGGTGATGGTCGCCCACAGCTGTTCCATGTCGTCAGCTCGCCGCCAGACGCACGGCCTCGTCGACGTCCACCGCGACGAGCCGCGAGACGCCCGGCTCGTTCATGGTGACGCCGAGCAGCTGCGAGGCGAGTTCCATGGTGGCCTTGTTGTGCGTGATGAAGATGAACTGCACCTGCTGGGCCATCTCGCGCACGACGTCGCAGAACCGCACGACGTTGTTCTCGTCAAGCGGCGCGTCCACCTCATCGAGCAGGCAGAACGGCGCGGGGTTGAGGTCGAAGATGGCGAACACCAGGGCCACGGCGGTGAGCGCCTTCTCGCCGCCCGAGAGCTGCGAGATGGTGGAGTTGCGCTTGCCGGGGGGGCGCGCCATCACCGCGACGCCCGCCGACAGCGGATCATCGCCCGACAGTTCGAGGTACGCATGGCCGCCGCCGAACAGCTTCGGGAAGCGTTCCTGCAAGCCGGCGTTGATGCGGTCGAAGGTGTCCTGGAAGCGCGAGCGCGTCTCCTTCTCGATCTTGGCCATCGCCTCCTCGAGCGTGTCGAGCGCCGAGGTGAGGTCCGTGAACTGCCGGTCGAGGTAATCCTTGCGCTCGGTCGACTGCGCGAGCTCGTCGATCGCCGCGAGGTTGACCTGCCCCAGCTTCTCGATGTCGACACGCGTCTCGGCGAGCTGCGTCTCCCATGCCGACGAGTCGGCCTCCGGCGCGAGGGACTGCAGCACCTCGGCGAGGTCGAACTGGGTCGCCGCGAACTGCTCGGCCAAGGTCTCGCGACGGACGCGGGTCTCTTGGGCGGCGAGCCGCGCCTGCTCCGTCGCCTCGCGGGTCTCGTTGACACGACCCTCGGCGGCAAGCCGCCGCTCATCGAGGCTGCGCAGGTCCGCATCGGCCTGCTCGAGGGTGCGACGCGCCTGCGTGAGGTCGGCCTCGATCTCGAGGCGGCGCGCCAGGAACCCGTTCAGCAGACCGTCGAGCTCGAGGATCGGCGCATCGCCGCCCGCCAACTCCGCCTCGAGCTCCGACACGCGCGCGCCCAAGGACGTGCGCTGCTCTGCAGCGCGGCTGAGACCGAGCGCCACCGCCGACTCGGCCGTGCGACGCCCTTCGGCGCGCACCAAGAGATCGCGCGCGGACAACTGCGCCGACTGCGCCGCCTGACGGGCGCGGACCACGGCATCCCGGGTCTGTTCGCGATGCGCCTCGAGCGACGGACGACGGGCGTCGAGCTCGGCGAGGCGCTGCATGCCGCGGTCGAGCTCCGCACGAGCGCGCATCAAGGTGTCCTCGGCGACGCCGATCTCGCGCACCACTTCGGCGGCCTCGACCTCGAGGCGCTCGCGGCGCAAAGTCGATTCCTGGGCACGCGCGCGCCCGGCCTCGAGCTGGCCGAGCAGGTCGGCATGGGCACGGTGCGCCTGCTGGATGCGGCCCTGGGCAGAGTCGCGCGCGGCTTCAGCGGTGCCGATCGCCGTGCGCGCCGCAGCCAAATCCGCCTCGAGTCCACGCACGCGCCCCTCGGCCGTCGTCAACACGCCGCGCAATTCCTTGAGGCGGTTCTCGCGCTCGATGACACCGGCGTGCGCATCGCCGCCACGCGCCACCCGCAGCCACCCGCGACCCAGCCACTCGCCCGCGCGCGTGACGATGGACTCGCCGGGGCCGAGCCTGCGGCGTGCCGCCAGGGCCTCGGCGAGGCTGTCGGCGACATGCACGGTCTCCAGGACCTCGAGCGCCGCTGCCGGCCCGCGCACCCGCGCGGAGAGACGGCTGCCGGCGCCCCCGGATGCCCCGGGGCCGCCCTCGAGCAGCGCAAGGCGCGTGCCGGACAGGCCTCCCAACGAATCGAGCAGCGCATCGAGCCCCTCGACGCAGACCGCTTCGAGATATTCACCGAGCACCGTCTCGACGGCGCGTTCCCAGCCGTTGTCCACGGTGAGCGTCTCGGCGAGACGCGGACGGTCGGCAAGCCCGGCCCCGCGCAACCACGCGGTCGCGCCGGCGTCGGCGCGGCCGAGGGCCGCGCGCTGCAGGGCCTCGACCGACATCGCCTCGGCACGGGCGCGCTCACGATCGGCGCGCGACGATTCGACCTGTTCCTCGAGCGCGAACTGCTCCGAACGCAGACGCTGCACATCGCCGAGCGCCGCGGTGAGCGCCTGGGCGAACCCGTCGGCGGCGATGCGGGCAGCCGACTCGCGCTCACCGAGCTCGGAGAGCTGGCCCTGCGATTCCTGGGCGAGCAGCGCGTCGCGCTCCACCCCCAACCGGTCGCGCTGCGCGCGCAGGCGATGCACCTGGTTCTCAAGCTGCTCGATGCGCGCCCGCTCGACCTGCACGGTCTGCTGCGAGCCGCCGAGGTCGGTGTTGAAGACCTCCCACTGGCGTTGCCATTCGGCCTGGTCGCCCTCGGCCGTCGTGAGCGCCGCCGCCGTGTCGCGCTCGGCACCCTGCGCCGTCTCGATGTCGGGGGCGAGGCGCGCGAGCTCCTCGCGGATGGCCTGCAGTTCCTGCTCGTCGCGGGCGACCTGCGTGGCGAGCGCCTCGAGCGAGACACGCGACTGGCCGAGGTCGTTGCGCTTGCGGTCGCGGGTGTCGCGGGCGAACTGGATCTGCTGCTCGGTGCGGGAGATGTCCGCGCCGACCGAATAGAAACGTGCCTGGACCTGGCCGACCGCATCGCTCTGCTCGATGTGGAAGGCGCGCTGGGTCTCGATGGAGGCCTCGGCGCTGCGCAGGTCGGCGAGCGCGGACTGCATCGCGAGCTCGCACTCGCGCATCGCGGAGTCCTGCACCTGCGCGCCGCTGTCGAGGTCCCGCAGACGCAGCGCGAGCAGTTCCGCGGTGATGCGCCGTTCCTGTTCCTTGAGGGTCTGGTATTTGCGCGCGCTCGTGGCCTGCCGCTGCAGATGGCGGATCTGCCGCTCGAGCTCGTCGCGCAGGTCCTGCAGGCGCTCGAGGTTCTCGCGGGTGTCGGCGATGCGGCTCTCGGTCTCCTTGCGCCGTTCCTTGTAGCGCGAGATGCCCGCCGCCTCCTCGATGAAGGCGCGCATGTCATCGGCCTTGGCCTCGATGAGGCGCGAGATCATGCCCTGCTCGATGATCGCGTAGCTGCGCGAGCCGAGGCCGGTGCCGAGGAAGAGCTGGGTGATGTCCTTGCGGCGGCAGCGCGCGCCGTTGATGAAGTAGCCGCTGTGGCCGTCGCGGGTGACCTCGCGGCGCAGCGACACCTCGGCGAAGGCCGCGTAGGCGCCGCCGATCTTGCCGTCGGCGTTGTCGAACACGAGTTCCACCGACGCCTTGCCGACGGGCTTGCGCGCCCCCGAGCCGTTGAAGACGACGTCGGCCATGGAGTCGCCGCGCAGATGCTTGGCGGAGAGTTCGCCCATCACCCATCGGACGGCGTCGATGACGTTCGACTTGCCACAGCCGTTCGGGCCGACGACGCCGGTGAGGTTGCTGGGGAAGGTGACGGTGGTCGGGTCGACGAAGGACTTGAACCCGGCGAGCTTGATCTTGGTCAGACGCATCCTGCTTAGTGTAAATTAATCGTCATGCCCTCACAGCCCACCCGCACCCTTGACACCTTCCCGAACCCCAGGCCGGAGGCGGACTACACCATCCGCATGACGATGCCGGAGTTCACCTGCCTCTGTCCGAAGACCGGTCAGCCGGATTTCGCGACACTGGAGCTGGAATACGTCCCGGATCTCGCCTGCGTCGAACTCAAGTCCCTGAAGAACTACATCTGGTCTTTCCGTGACCACGGCGCCTTCCACGAGGCCGTCACCAACGAGATCGCCGACGCCCTCGCCGCCGCGACGCGCCCACGCTTCCTGCGGCTCACCGCACGGTTCAACGTTCGGGGGGGCATCTACACTACGGTGGTCGCCACCCGGCGCCAGCCGGACTGGTCCCCCGAACCGACCGTCAACCTGCCCTGACGCGCGCGCCGCCGGCGCGTACTCATCGCAGATGTGACAGCCGGGATTTTGTGGGTATACTCGCGCCCCCCTCGGGGCGCCCGTAGCCCTGTCAGGAGCCCAAAATGCCGGCCAAGAAGACCGCTGCCAAAGCTGCCAAAACCGCCCCCGCCAAGAAGCCTGCGGCGAAACCCGCCCCCAAGGCCGTGACCAAGGCGGCGCCCAAGCCCGCGGCAAAAGCCGTGAGCAAGCCGGCCGCCAAGACCAACGGCGCGGCAGCGCCCAAGGCCTCCCCGAAAACCGAAGCCAAGCCGGCGGCCAAGGCCGCGGCAGCCAAGCCCGCGCCGGTCACACCTGCTGCCAAGACCGCAGCGGCCAAGCCTGCGACGACCAAGCCCACGGCTGCGACGCCTGCCAAATCCACCGCCAAGCCGGACGGGATCACCGCGCAAGGCGTGCGCGTGAACCCCCGGCCCATCGCCCCGCCCCCGGCCGCCGAGGGCGAGGACGGCGACGAGAGCAGCCTGCTGACCGGTCCGCGCAACGTCCAGCCGTACATCGTCAAGCGTGGCGAGCAGTACATGAACCGCGAGCAGCTGGAGCACTTCCGGCTGATCCTGAACACCTGGAAGCGCGACCTCATGGAAGAAGTCGACCGCACCGTCTCGCACATGAAGGACGAGGCCGCCAACTTCCCCGACCCGAACGACCGCGCCACCCAGGAAGAAGAGTTCAGCCTGGAACTGCGCACCCGCGACCGCGAGCGCAAGCTCATCCGCAAGATCGACGAGGCGCTCAAGCGCATCGAGGACGGCAGCTACGGCTACTGCCTCGAGACCGGCGAGGAGATCGGCATCAAGCGCCTGGAGGCCCGTCCCGTCGCCACCCTGAGCCTCGAGGCCCAGGAACGCCGCGAGCGTCGCGAAAAGCAGTACGGCGACCGCGACGACCGCTACCGCTGATCCCGCCATGACGTGCGCTGCAGACCGCAGACGCGTCGTCGGCCGCTTCGCCCCCACCCCGTCGGGTCCGCTGCACCTCGGCTCCTTGCTCGCCGCGGTCGGCAGTTGGCTGGACGCGCGTCATGCAGGGGGCGAATGGCTGCTGCGCATCGACGACCTCGACCAGCCCCGCTGCCGCCCGGAACACGAGCACGACATCCTCGCCGCACTCGCGGCACATGGCCTCGTGCCCGACCGCCCGCCCACGCGGCAGTCCGGGGATGAGGCGCGCTACGAGGCCGCCCTGCGGCAGCTCGACGCTCGCGGACTCCTGTTCCAGTGCAGCTGCTCGCGTCGCGAACTCGCCGCCTCCGGCGCCCCGGACCCCTGCTGCCTGCGCGACTGCCGGAACCGGGATGCAGCGGCGTCCCACGGCTCGGACACCTCGCTGCGGGTCGACCTTGCGGGCCTCGCGCCGATGCAGGCGACCGACCGCAGCTTGGGTGCGATCACGTTCGACCCGCGTCGGCACCGTGATCTCGTGCTGCGGCGCCGCGACGGCATCGTGGCCTATGCCTTGGCCGTGGTGGTGGATGACCATGACGCCGGGGTCAGCGACGTGGTGCGCGGCGGCGACCTGCTCGCGGGCACCCCGTGGCAACTCGCATTGCATCAGGCGCTGGGGTTCTCCCCGCCCCGCTACCTGCACCTGCCGGTGGTCACCGAACCCGACGGCGCGAAGCTCGCCAAATCGCGCCGCAGCGTGCCGCTCGACCCCGCCCGTTCGACGGAGAACCTGACGGCGGTGCTCGGCTGGCTGCGCCAGCCGCTGCCGGCCGACACAAAGAAAAACGCCGCGGAGCTGTTGGCTGCCGCGGCGTCGGTCTGGGATCCGGGACGGTTCGCGGGAGAGGCGGAGGTCCGCCTCGCCCGCTGACGGTCAGCGCGGATCGAGGTCCTTCATCGACAGGCGCACACGGCCCTGGCGGTCGACCTCGAGCACCTTGACCTTGACGACATCGCCCTCGTTGAGCACGTCGGCGACGCGCTCGACGCGGTCATTGGAGATCTGCGAGATGTGCACCAGACCATCGCGACCCGGCAGGATGGTGACGAAGGCGCCGAAGTCCATCAGGCGCGCGACGCGGCCCTCATAGACCCGGCCGACCTCGACGTCCGCGGTGATGAGCTCGATGCGCGCCTGCGCCTCGCGGCCCGCCGAACCGTTGACCGAGGCGATCTTGACGGTGCCGTCGTTCTCGATGTCGATGGTGGTGCCCGTCTCCTCGGTGATCTGGCGGATGACCGCGCCGCCCTTGCCGATGACATCGCGGATCTTCTCCGGGTCGATCTTCATGGTGATGATCGACGGCGCCCACTCCGACATCTTGTCGCGCGCGGTCGAGAGGACCTTGTTCATCTCGCCGAGGATGTGGAGGCGTCCCGCCTTGGCCTGCTCGAGGGCGATCTTCATGATCTCGGGCGTGATGCCCTCGACCTTGATGTCCATCTGCAGCGTGGTGACGCCGTCCGTGGTGCCCGCGACCTTGAAGTCCATGTCGCCGAGGTGGTCCTCGTCACCGAGGATGTCGGTGATGACCTTGAAGCGCTTGCCCTCGAGCACGAGGCCCATCGCCACGCCCGCGACCGGCGCCTTGAGCGGCACGCCCGCGTCCATCATGGCGAGCGAGGCGCCGCAGACCGAGGCCATCGAGGACGAGCCGTTCGACTCGAGGATCTCGGAGACCACGCGCACGACGTAGGGGAACTTCTCCATGTCCGGCATCACCGCCGAAACGCCGCGGCGCGCGAGGTTGCCGTGGCCGATCTCGCGGCGCTTCGGGCCGGACATCATGCCGGTCTCGCCGACCGAGAACGGGGGGAAGTTGTAGTGCAGCATGAACGGCTCGCGGCGCTCGCCATCGAGCGCGTCGATGATCTGCGCGTCGCGGCCGGTGCCGAGCGTGGTGACGACCAACGCCTGGGTCTCGCCGCGGGTGAAGAGCGCCGAGCCATGGGCGCGCGGCAGCACGCCGACCTTGACGGTGATCGGACGCACCGTGGTCGAGTCGCGGCCGTCGATGCGCGGCTCGCCGGAGAGGATGCGCTCGCGGACGATCTTGCTCTCGAGCTTGAAGAGCTGGTCGTCCACGTGGTCGGCGGTGAACTTCGGCGCCTCGCCACCGGCGAGCTGCTCGGTGACGGCTTTCTTGATCTCGCCGACGCGGGCGTAGCGCGCCTGCTTCTCGGTGATGCGGTAGGCCTCGGCGAGCGCATCGTGCGCAGCGCCCGACACGGCCGACTCGAGCTCGGCGGTGGCCGCGCTCGGCGCCCACTCCCAACGCGGCTTGCCGCATTCCTTGACGAGCTCGTTGATGGCGTTGATCGCCACCTGCATCTGCTCGTGGCCGAACACCACCGAGCCGAGCATGACCTCTTCGGAGAGGCGGTCGGCTTCCGACTCGACCATCATCACGCCATCACGGGTGCCCGCGACCACGAGGTGCAGGGCGGATTCCTTGAGCTGCTTGGCGGTCGGGTTGAGCAGGTACTGGCCGTTCGCGTAGCCGACGCGGGCGGCGGCGATGGGACCGTTGAAGGGCAGTCCCGACAGCGCGAGCGCCGCCGAGGCGCCGATCATCGCCGGGATGTCGGCGTCGATCTCGGGGTCGAGCGAGACCACCGTGGTGACGACCTGGACTTCGTTGTAGAAGCCGTCCGGGAAGAGCGGGCGGATCGGGCGGTCGATGAGGCGCGAGGTCAGCGTCTCCTTCTCGGTCGGCCGGCCTTCGCGCTTGAAGAACCCGCCCGGGATGCGGCCCGCGGCGTAGGTCTTTTCCTGGTAGTTGACGGTGAGCGGGAAGAAGTCACGGCCCGGAGCGGCTTTCTTGGCGCCGACCGCGGTGCAGAGCACGACGGTGTCGCCGAACTTGGCGACGACGGCGGCGCTGGCCTGGCGGGCCATCTCGCCGGTCTCGAGGGTGAGGGTGTGGGGACCGTACTGGAACGACTTTTTGAACACGGACACGCGGGATACCTCGCGGAATGAAGGGGTATGCGAAAAGGCCGCGCCATTTTTGGCGCGGCCTTTGCGGGGGGTCTGTTTAGCGGCGGAGCCCGAGGCGCTCGACGACTTCCTGGTACTTCTGGGGCTTGCTGGCCTTCAGGTAGTCGAGGAGCTTGCGGCGCTGGTTGACGAGCTTGACCAGGCCGCGGCGCGAGGAGTGGTCCCCGGCGTGCGCGCTGAAGTGCTGACCGAGACCGCTGATGCGCTCGGAGAGGAGCGCGATCTGGACTTCGGGGGAACCCGTGTCCTTGGCGTCACGGCTGAACTGGGAGAGGATCCCTGACTTTTTCTCGGTGCTGAGCGGCATTCTGGAAAATCCTTCGGAAATCTTGATAGTTAGGTCGCTTGGAAGGCCGCGGATTCTACTCGTTGGCCTGCCGGGCGACAAGTCGCTTTGGCGCCACGCGGCCGGGGGCCGCCACCTCCCCCAAACCGAGGAACACGCCGTCCGGACCCGACAGCCGCACCCGCTGCGCCAACGGCAGGCCCAAAGCGCCCGCCACCGACACCGGTTGGCCGTGCAGCAGGCGGCGTGTGGCCTCCGCGTCGAGCGCCAAGGCCGGCAGTTGGGGCAGCGCCTCGAAGGCCCCCAGCATCGTCAGGGGCGGCCGCAGCGCGACCGCGTCGGGCGGCAGTCCCGCCGCCCTGCCCGCCTCGGCCGACGCCTCGACCTCGGCGAGGGTCACCAGGCGTTCCGGCCCGAAGGGCTCGACCTGCTCGCGACGCAAGGCCGTCACATGCCCGACCGTGCCCAGCGCCCGCGCGAGGTCCTCGGAGAGCACCCGCACATAAGTGCCCTTGCCACAGACCACCCGGCAGTCGAGGGCGGTCGGCAGCCCGTCCGCAGCGGCCTCGAGGCCGATCAGTTCGAGATGATCGATGTGGATGGGCCGCGGCTCTCGCACGACCTCCTTGCCGGCGCGGGCGAGTTTGTAGAGCGGCTGACCGCCCTGCTTGATCGCCGAGTACATCGGCGGCACCTGCAGCGAATCACCGAGGAAGCCCTGCATGGCGGCGCGGACCGCAGCCGCATCGAACGCCGGCACCGGCACCCGCTCGACCACCTCGCCCTCGGCGTCCCCGGTCGCGGTACGGGCGCCCAGCGCCACCGTGAAGCGGTAGACCTTGCGGCCTTCGAGGATCTCGCCGGCGACCTTGGTGGCCTCGCCAAGGCAGATCGGCAGCATGCCCGTGGCGAGCGGATCGAGACTGCCCACATGCCCCGCCTTGGCGGCGCCGAGCAGCCGCCGGACGCGCAGACCCGCGGCGGTCGAGGACAGGCCGAGCGGCTTGTCGAGCAGGAGGATGCCGTCGATCAACGGTCGGGGTCGTTGGCGGGGTCGCCAGCGGGATCGCTGCGCACCGCATCGTCGATGAGCCGCGTGAGCCGGTCCGCGCGCTCGATGGTCTCGTCGAACAGGAACTCAAGCCGCGGCGCATGGCGCAGACCGACCCGACGGCCGACCTCGCCGCGCAGGAAGCCCGACGCCCGGTCGAGCCCGGCCTGGACCTCGCTCACCGGATGCCGGTCGCCGAAGGGCACGAACAGCACCCGTGCCACGCTGAGATCGGGCGCGACCTCGACGGCGGTGACCGTGACCATGCCGACGCGCGGATCACGGACCTCGCGCGAGATCAGCTCCGAGAGCACGCGCTGCATCTCGGCGCCGATGCGCTGCTGGCGCGCCTTGCCCGCCATCAGACGATCGCCCGGGCCACCTCGACGCGCGAGTAGCACTCGATCTGGTCGCCGACACGCACGTCCTGGTAGTTCTTGACGCCGATACCGCACTCGGTGCCGGCGCGCACCTCACCCACGTCGTCCTTGAAGCGGCGCAGCGACTCGAGCGCGCCCTCGAAGATGACCACGTTGTCGCGCAGCACGCGGATGGGGTTGTTGCGCTTGACCGCACCTTCGAGGATGAGGCAGCCGGCGACGACGCCGAACTTGCTCGAGCGGAACACGTCGCGCACCTGTGCGGTGCCGACGATCTGCTCCTTGACCTCGGGCGCGAGCAGGCCGCTCATGCGCTGTTTGATGTCGTCGATGGCTTCGTAGATGATCGAGAAGTAGCGGATCTCGGCGCCGGTCTCCTTGACCATCTCGCGCGCGCCCGAATCGGCGCGGGTATTGAAGCCGAGCACCAGCGCGTTCGAGGCCGCGGCCAGCTGCACGTCCGAGGCGGTGATGCCGCCGACGCCGCTCGCCACCACCTTGACCTGCACTTCGTCGGTCGAGAGCTTGTTGAGCGCGTCGCGCAGCGCCTCGGCGCTGCCCTGCACGTCGGCCTTGATGAGCACGCCGATGACACCGGCCTTGGCCTCGGTCATCTGCGAGAACACGTCGCCGACCGCAGCGGCCTGCTTGGCGAGCTTGACGTCGCGGAACTTGCCCTGACGATAGAGCGCGACCTCGCGCGCCTTGCGCTCGCTCTCGACGGCCAGCATCTCGTCGCCGGCGTTCGGCGCACCCGAGAGGCCGAGCACCAGCACCGGCATGGAGGGCTTGCACTCCTGCACGGCCTTGCCGGTCTCGTCGAACATGGCGCGCACGCGCCCGAACTCCTGGCCGGCGATGATCGGATCGCCTTGGCGCAGCGTGCCTTTCTTGACGAGCACCGTGGCCGTGGCGCCACGACCCTTCTCCATGCTCGCCTCGATGACGATGCCGGAGGCGAGGCCCTCGACCGGCGCCGAGAGCTCGAGCACTTCGGCCTGCAGCAGGATCGCCTCGAGCAGCTGGTCGATGCCCTGGCCGGTGAAGGCCGAGACGTTGACGAACATGTTCTGGCCGCCCCACTCCTCGGGGATGACCTCGTGCTTCGAGAGTTCCTGACGCACGCGGTCCGGGTCGGCCGTGTGCTTGTCGATCTTGTTGACGGCGACGACGATCGGCACGCCCGCCGCGCGCGCGTGCTGGATCGCCTCGAGGGTCTGCGGCATGACGCCATCGTCCGCCGCGACCACCAGCACCACCACGTCGGTGGCGCGGGCGCCGCGGGCGCGCATCGCCGTGAAGGCCGCGTGGCCCGGGGTGTCGAGGAAGGTCACGCCGCCCTTGGGCGTCTGCACATGGTAGGCACCGATGTGCTGCGTGATGCCGCCCGCCTCGCCTGCGGCGACCTTGGCCTTGCGGATGTAGTCGAGCAGCGAGGTCTTGCCGTGGTCGACGTGGCCCATGACCGTGACCACAGGCGGACGCGGCAGCTTGTCGGCGCCCGCCGCAGCCTCCACGCCCTGCAGTCCGGTCTCAAGCTCATCCTCGCGCAGGAGCTTCGCGGTGTGACCCATCTCCTCGACGACGAGCACCGCCGTGTCCTGGTCGATGGGCTGGTTGATGGTCGCCATCACGCCCATGTTCATCATGGCCTTGATGACTTCGGTGGCCTTCACCGCCATCTTCTGGGCGAGTTCCTGCGGCGTGATGGTCTCGCCGACCGTCACCTCGCGCACGACCGGCGCGGTCGGCAGTTCGAAGCCGTGGCGCTGCTCCATGCCCACCGGCGCCTTGCGCTCGCGGACCCGTTGTTTCTTCTTGCGGCGCGAGGCATCGCCGCCGATGTGCAGTTCCTCGCGGCCGTACTTGGTGCGTCGGTCACGGTCGGCTTCGCCGGGCGCCTTCGCGGGCTTCGTGTCCGGCGCGCGCGGCGCCGCAGCGGCGACGGGCGCCTCGCCGCGTCCGCGCCCACGCGAGGCATCGGCCTGGTCGCGCTCGCGCTGCTCGGCGAGCCGCCGGGCTTCGTCGGCGGCCTTGCGCGCCGCAGCCTCTTCCTCGATGCGACGGCGGTTCTCCGCCTCCATGCGCTCGGCTTCGCGGCGCTCGTGTTCCTGACGCTCGCGCTCGGCGCGGGCGGCTTCTTCGGCCTCGCGCGCCTTGGCGTCGGCGTCCGGGCTCGCGGCCCGCGCCTGCTCCTCGAGCACGTCGCGCTTGACGTAGGTGCGCTTGACGCGCACTTCGACGTTGACGGTGCGCGCACGGCCCGCGCCGCCCGCGAGCTTGATCTCGCTCTGCTGCTTGCGCTGCAGGGTGATCTTGCGGGGCGCTGCGGCGGCGCCCGGCTCCTCGGCGCCCTGCCCGTGGCTGCGACGCAGGTGAGACAGCAGCTCGAGCTTCGCCTCGTCGCTGATCCGGTCCTCGGGACCGTTCACCTTGATGCCGGCCTGGTCGAGCTGCACCAGCAGTTTCTCGACCGGTACCTTCAGCACCTCGGCGAATTGAGCAACCGTTACATCAGCCATGGATACCTCAACCGTGGCCCGCCGCGAACCAGTGCTCGCGGGCCTTCATGATGAGCCGTCCGGCCTCTTCGGCCGTCAGCCCCTGGATGTCGAGCAGGTCGTCGACCGCCTGTTCCGCGAGATCCTCGCGGGTGCGGACACCGCGGCGCGCGAGCGCGAGCGCGAGGTCCGGCTGCATGCCCTCGAGCAGCAGCAGGTCGTCGGCCGGAAGCTGCGACTCGAGGCTCTCCTCGGTGGCGATCGCCTGCGTGAGCAGCACGTCGCGCGCGCGGCTGCGCAGTTCCTTGACGATGTCCTCGTCGAACTCCTCGATGGAGCTGAGCTCCGACTGCGGCACATAGGCCACTTCCTCGACCGTCGAGAAGCCTTCCTGCACCAGGATCGTGGCGACGTCCTCGTCGACGTCGAGCTGCTTCATGAAGTTCTCGACGAGGGTGCGCGCCTCGGTCTCGCTCTTGGCCTCGGCGTCCGACTCGGTCATGACGTTGAGGTCCCAGCCCGTGAGCTGGCTCGCGAGGCGGATGTTCTGGCCGCCGCGGCCGATGGCCTGCGAGAGCTTCTCCTCGGTGACCGCGATGTCCATGCTGTGCGAGTCCTCGTCGACGACGATGGACATCACCTCGGCGGGCGACATGGCGTTGATGACGAACTGCGCGGGGTTGTCATCGAAGGGGATGATGTCCACGCGCTCGCCGGCGATCTCGTTGGAGACCGCCTGCACGCGCGAACCGCGCATGCCGACACAGGCGCCGACGGGATCGATGCGCGGGTCGTTGCTGCGCACCGCGATCTTGGCGCGGATGCCCGGGTCGCGCGCGGCGCCCAGGATCTGGATGAGGCCCTGGCCGACCTCCGGCACCTCGAGCTTGAAGAGTTCGATGAGGAACTCCGGCGCCGAACGCGTGAGGAAGAGCTGCGGGCCGCGCGGCTCGGAGCGGACTTCCTTCAGGTAGGCCTTGATGCGGTCCTGCGGCTTGACGAGCTCGCGCGCGATCATGTCGATGCGCGAGACGAAGCCCTCGGCGTTGCCGCCCAGGTCGACGAAGATGCCGTTGCGGTCGACGCGCTTGACGACGCCGCTCACGAGCTGGCCGACGCGGTCCTTGTAGGCGTCCACCACCTGCGCACGCTCGGCCTCGCGCACCTTCTGCACGATGACCTGCTTGGCCTGCTGCGCCGCGATGCGGCCGAAGCCGACGGACTCCATGGGCTCTTCCACGAACCCGCCGATCTCGGCCTTGGGGTTCACGTCGAGCGCGTCCTCGAGCCGCAGTTCACGGTCGGGCACTTCGAGCTCGCGCGAATCGTCGGCCAGCACCTTCCAGCGACGGAAGGTGTCGTATTCGCCGCTCTTGCGGTCGATGGCGACGCGCACGTCCCACTCCTCGCCGTGCTTCTTGCGCGTGGCCGACGCGAGCGCCGCCTCCAGCGCCTCGAAGATCACTTCCTTGTCGACGCCCTTCTCGTTCGAGACGGCGTCCACGACCATCATGATTTCCTTGCTCATCCTGCAGTCCTCAGTTGCTCCCCCGCTGCCCTCAGGCCGCGAGGCGCGCCTTGCCGATCTCGGTGAACGCCACCTCGACCGGCTGTCCGTCGACCTCCAGTTCCACGCCGGTGTCGGTCGCCCGCACCAACGTGCCCGTAAAACGCCGCCGACCGTCCCGGGGCAGCTGCAGCTCCAGCCACACCCGCTCGCCGACGAAGCGGCGGAAGTGCGCAGGCTTGCGCAGCACCCGGTCGAAGCCCGGCGAGGACACCTCGAGGGTGTACGCGCCCGGCAGCGGATCCTCGACGTCGAGCAGCGCCGACACTTCGCGGCTGACCGTCTCGCAGTCCTCGATCCCGATGTGCCCTTCGCGTCCCGCCGGCAGGTCCAGGTAGACCCGCAGCAGTCCCGAGCGCGGCGCCGACGCCCACTCGATGTCCACCAGTTCGTAGCCCAACTGCTCGACCAAGGGTTCGAGCAGAGCGAGCAACCTGTCGCGTACCGCCCCTGCCGTCGCCATGCGAGCCCCTCTGCCACGACCCCCGAAGGGTCCCGAAAACAAAAAAAGCCCCTCGGGGGGCTTCTCCAAAAAGCGTGTGCCGATAGGCACTTGCGGTGTCCGGCCTGCGCCTGCTCCCGCCTCGTGGGGCCCGAGACCCCGCAAGGCCGCCGACTATAGCCGAAAGCGGCGGGGCATACAAACCCCGCCGCCCGGCTGCCGGGCGGCTGGCGGGCGGCCCGGCCGCTACTTCGCGGGCGCCTGCGGCCCGAGCCAGCGGGCGAGCCAGTCGTGGATCTCCTGGTAGAAGACCTTGCTGTTCTCGCCCTTCAGGATCCAGTGGTTCTCGTCCGGGAACACCACAAGGCGGCTCGGCACCTGCTGGCGTTGCAGGACCGTCCAGTACTCGAGCGAGTTGTTGAGCGGCACCCGGAAGTCCTGCTCGCCGATGGTGACGAGGGTCGGCGTCTTGAACTGCGCGGCGTACCGGATCGGGTTCTGCTCGCGCCATACCGGACCCTGCTCCCAGACCGGTCCGCCGTTGTTGACCTCGCGGCTGTAGGCGACGTCGCTGGTGCCCCACTGCGACTCGAGGTTGATGAGCCCCGCGTGGCTCACGAGGCAGCGGTAGCGCGTGGTCTTGGCCTGCAGCCAGTTGGCGAGGTGGCCGCCGTAGCTCGCGCCGCCCGCGCACTGCCGCGAGGCATCGATGAACGCGTAGTCGCGCAGCGCGATGTCCGCGGCCTCGTTGATCTCCTCGCCGGCGCTGCGCAACGGATCGCCCTGGATGGTCTGCGCGAAGGCCTCGCCGAACCCGGTCGAGCCGCTGTAGTTCGTCAGCAGCACCACATAGCCCGGCGCCGCGAGCAGGTGGTAGTTCCAGCGCGTGACCCACTGGTCGCGCCACATCGTGTGCGGCCCGCCGTGGATCACCACGAACAGCGGGTACTTCTTCGCGGGATCGAAGCCGGGCGGCGTCACCAGCATGTTGTGGATGCGGCGGCCCTGCCGACTGGTGAACCAGAAGTGCTTGACCGGATCGAGGTCGAGGCCCTTCACGCGCTCGGCATTGAAGGCCGTGAGCGGCGTGTGTCCGCGCCGGGCGAGGTCGATGCGCACCACCTCGGACGGCTGCGTCGCGCTCTCGTAGTTGGCGACGATGATCGGCGCGCCCGCGCGCGGGCCGCCCTGCGCGATCGCGAGGCTGCTGTAGACACCGCGCGTCATGTCGAAAGCGGGCGTGACGGCGCTCGCGCCCGCGCCCTTGCCCTGAACTACGCCCTTGCCGTCGATCGGCGCCGAGTACAGTTTCTCGTGGCCCGCTTCTTCGGCGAGCAGATATACCCGGCGCGAGTCGGCGGTGGGCGCGAACGAGGTCACCGCACGGTCCCAGCCCGCCGTCAGGATGCGCGCCTCGCCGAGCGGCGCGCCGGCCGCGGCGCCGTTCCAAGCGAAGGCCGCAAGCTCCGTGTTGGTATAGACCTGGTCGGAGGCCCGGTCGCGCGTCGCGAGCAGCGTGCGCCCGTCCGCCGTGAAGGTCGGCGAGCCCCAAGAGTGCTGGTCCACGGTCAGACGCCGCGGCTCCGAGCCGTCGAGGCCGACGAACCAGAGCTGCGACGTGGTGAACGAATAGGCCGCCTTGTGGCGATCCGTGCTCGCGACGAAGACGAGCCCCGAACCGTCCGGCGCCCACTCGGCGTCCAAAGAATCCCCGCCATCGCCGCCGCGGCCCGCGAAACCGGGCGCCTTCACGAGCTCGGTGTTGGCGAGGAGATTGCGCGGCTCGCCGGCCGGGCCTGCTGCGGGGCCGCCATCCGCGCCGAGATCGAGCACCAGCAGCCGCGGTTTGCGGTCCTCGAGCCAGCGATCCCAGTTGCGGATCGGGAAGCCCTCGTACTGCCGCGCGTTCCACTTGCGCGCTTTGCGCTCGGCGGCGATGCGCTTGTTGTCGGACTCGAGCAGCGCGCCCGGGTAGTCCGTACTGCTGAAGGCGAGCTTGCGGCCGTCCGGCGAGAACTTCGCGCCGCGTGCGCCGTTGGTCAGCGTCGTCAGCCGACGTGCCTCGCCGCCGCGCAGGTCGAGCAGATACAGCTGGTCCGCCTCGTCACCATCACGCCGCGCCGAGAACACGAGCCGCGTGCCATCCGGGCTCCAGGCCACACCGCCCTCGCCGCCCGCCGTGCCCGTGAGCCGCCGCGGCGCCTCGCCCTTGCCGGGCTGCACCGGGATCATCCACAGGTCCGAGACCTGCGCCTTCGGATCGTAGGCCGGCTCCGTGATCGAAGCGACCACCCACTTGCCGTCGGGGCTCGGCACCGGCGCGCCGACCCGGCGCATGAGCCAGAGGTCTTCGTGCGTGATGGTGCGGGGGGTGGTGGCGGCCGAAGAGCCGGTCGTCACCGGCGCAGGTGCCGCGAAGGACGGCGCGGCCGTCAGTGCAGTAGTTGCGGCAGCGGCCGCCAGCAGGCAGCGGAGCGTGGAACGCATGGTCATCCCCCCAACGGAAAAGCGAGGTCGGTAGTATGCCGCAGCAGCACCGCACGGGCGCTTGGTCGGCCTGCCGTTCAGCGACAGACCTCGCGACGATTGCCGACCCGGACCACCAGGATCTTGAGCACGCCGTCATCGAGCGCGCAGATGACGCGATAGTCTCCCACGCGGTACTTCCACAGTTCACCGAGACGGCTGCCCTTGAGGGCCTCGCCGAGCATACGCGGATCATCGAGCCGCCCCACGCGCTCGTTGAGGAACGCGAGGATGCGACGCGAGACCGGCGGATCGAGCTTGTCGAGTTCCTTGGCCGCGCCCGGCGCGAACTCAATCCGCCACGTCATGACCCGCCGCGCCATGGCGCTGCATCAACTCATCGATCGGCACTGCCAGATCGTCGCCGCGACGCAGCGCCTGCAGACGCGCCTCGGCGAGGTAGAGGTCCTCCAGATCATCGAGGTGCTCGACGATGGCCTCGCGCACGTAGTAGCTCTTGGTGCGCCCGGTGCGCTTGGCGAGCGCTTCAAGTCGCTTTTCGAGATCTTCCGGGAGGCGGACCGCAAGCATGGAGAGGCTCCGTAGGGCGTCATACAAGTATAGCGTTCGCTTCGCAAGTATGGAATCCCCCGGACTCAACGTCGGGAATCATGTCGCCGACCCTTCAACAACAAAGGCGCGAGGAAGGGCAAACAGACCAGTACTGAAAGCAACGGATAGCCCGCCATCCGCCACAGCGTGATGTTGGCGAAGATCACCGCCGCCGCTATCAACAAGTCAACGGCGAAGGAGAACCGGAGGCCGCTTTTGATGATGCGAGTCGCATTGAATGCCAACCAAGTGTTCCCATACAAACAGATGCACGCGCCGATGAAAATCACGAAACCAAGCTGACGATGGGTCACACTGGAACTCCCCGCGCGTTTCGCCGTGCCCCGCTGTCATGGTGCTCGACCGCCAACCCTGCGACGGACACGCCAGCGACAAGAATCAGCATACTCGCCCACCCCGGGGCCGTGGACGTAGCGGTGCAAGCCCGCCCACGCTCAGTCCGAGGTCCGGTTGCCGTTGACGGCGTAGGCACGCTTGGAGGCGCCACTCGCCTCAGATCGTCCACTGATCGTGGACGACCGCGACCAATTTCGGCTCTCCCCCCACCCCCACGAATACGAGGCGCAGCGCGCGCCAGTCCGGCAGTGGGCCTTCGGGGGTCTGGGTAGGCGGCAGGTAGAACTCGACGCGTACGCCGTCCGGATACAACGAGGGCGCGTTGTTGATCGAGTTGCCCGTCGCCTGGTCGTCGTTGACGCTGATCTTTGCGCCAATGGTGAAATCGCGCGGGAACACGAAGCGCTCGTAGTACTGCGCGGGGGTGCGCTCGATCGGGAAGCCGGTGCCGTCCTCGGTACCCCAAACCCGCACACGCGCGTCCTGGAACCAGCCCGGCAAGGCCGCCACCGACCAGATCTGGTGCTCGGAGGGCTCGACGAAGGCATAGGGCGCGAACAGCACGCCCATCGTCGGGTGCGCATAGCGCGCGACCGTCGCCATGTCGCGGCGCTTGAGGGCCTCGACCACTTCCAGGGCGGCGGCGCGGGCGACGACAGGGTCGAGGGTCTGCAGGGCTCGCGAGGCTGCGGGCGCATTGGCCTCTGCCGGCGGGCTGGGCGGCGGCGGCTTGGGAGAACAGCCGACGATGAGGGACGTGAGGACGACGAGTAGCGTCACGGCGCGGATCATGCGCCCATCTGAAACCGCCGCCCTCGCAGTGTCAATCGCCCTTGCGGCGACCTTTGCCCGGGTCCTTCCCCGGACCCTTGCCGTGGCCCTTGTACGCCGCGATGCGCTGGATCGCGAGCGGTCGGCCGCGCACCACGATGCCCGCCAGATGCCGCAGCACATGGTCCGGGGTCTGCGCGGGCAGCCGCACGAGCGTGTGGTCGTCGCGGATGTCGATGCCGTTGATCTCGCTGCCGTGCATATCGCCTTCGTGGGCGAGCGCGCCGACGATGTTGCCGGGCTGCACGCCATGCCGGCGACCCACCTCGAGGCGGAACACGGCCTGCGGACCCTCGGGACGGCGCGGCCGTGCGGTCTTGTGGGTGGTGGAGTCGGCGGGCCCGTCCTGATGCCGCGGACCGGCACCTGCGCCCTCGCGATCACCCTCACCTCGACCCTCGTCTGCTGCGCCGCCGCGCGGCGCGACGAAGAGCGCGCGACCAGACTTCGAGAGCGCGGCGAGGGCCGCGGCCACCTCGAGCAGATCGGCGCCGCTCTCGCGGACGAACTCCTCGATGACGGTGCGGTAGGGCGCGAGGTCCGGCGAGACGACCATCGCGGCCAGCTCTTTCTTGAATTTCTCGGCGCGGCGCGCGTTCACTTCCTGCACGGTCGGCAGCGTCATCGGCTCGATGGGCTGGCGGGTCGCCCGCTCGATGATGCGCAGCATGTTCCGCTCGCGGGCGGCGATGAACAGGATCGCCTCGCCCGAGCGCCCCGCCCGGCCGGTGCGGCCGATGCGATGGACATAGGATTCGCTGTCGTAGGGCACGTCGAAGTTGACGACATGCGTGATGCGCTCGACATCCAGCCCGCGCGCCGCGACGTCGGTCGCGACGACGATGTCGATCTTGCCGCCCTTGAGGTCGGCGACCGTGCGCTCGCGCTGCGCCTGCTGGATGTCGCCGTTGAGGGCCGCGGCCGCAAAGCCGCGCGCCTCGAGCTTCTCGACGAGCTCGATGGTGGCCTGCTTGGTGCGTGCGAACACCAGCATCGCATCGAAGGGCTCGACCTCGAGGAGGCGCGTCAGGGCGTCCAGCTTGTGGATGCCGGAGACCAGCCAGTAACGCTGGCGGATGTTGGCGGCGGTCGCGGTCTTGGCGCGCACCGTGATCTCGCGCGGGTCGCGCAGGTGCTTCTGGGCGATGCGCTTGATCTGCGTGGGCAGGGTCGCGGAGAACAGCACGACCTGCCGCTCAGACGGCACGACGCCCAGGATCTCGTCGATGGCGTCGACGAAGCCCATCTGCAGCATCTCGTCGGCCTCATCGAGCACCACGAAGCGGATGGTCGAGAGATCGAGCGTCTCGCGCTGCAGGTGGTCCATCACGCGCCCGGGCGTCGCCACGATCACGTGCACGCCGCGGCGCAGGGCGTTGAGCTGCGGGGTGTAGCTCTGGCCGCCGTAGATCGGCAGCACGTGCAGCCCCGGCATGTGGCTCGCGTATTTCTGGAAGGCTTCGGCGACCTGGATCGCGAGTTCGCGGGTCGGCACGAGCACCAGCGCCTGCGGTTCGCGCCGCGCCACATCGATGCGCGAGAGGATGGGCAGCGCAAAGGCCGCGGTCTTGCCGGTGCCGGTCTGGGCCTGGCCGATGAGGTCGCGCCCCTCGAGCAGCGTCGGGATCGTCTCGCGCTGGATGGGGGATGGCGACTCGTAGCCCACGGCGACGAGCGCCGAGACGAGTTCAGCGGAAAGGCCGAGGTCGGCGAAGGAGATGTCGGAAGGGGTGTCTGTCACGGCGGGCGGGTTCCGGGTCCGGCAAGGACCGGGAAGTTGGTAGCGGGGGTAGGATTTGAACCTACGACCTTCGGGTTATGAGCCCGACGAGCTGCCAGACTGCTCCACCCCGCACCAGGAGAGCCGCGCACTATACGGGGTTCGGGCGCGTCCTACAAGTCCCGGAATCGCCTCAGGGCAGCACGCGCTGGCAGAGTTCGAGCAGCGCCTGCGGGAAGAGCCCGAGCGCGACCACGGCCGCGGCGTTGAGCGCGAGCGTGAGACGCACGCCCGCGTGCCGCTCCGGCACGGGGAGATCCCCGGGCGCATCGAAGTACATGAGCTTGACGACCCGCAGGTAGTAGAACACGCCGATCACCGAGACCGCGGCGCCGAACACCACGAGCGCGAGGTGGCCGCTCGCCCACAGCGCCTCGAACACCTGCAGTTTGGCCCAGAAGCCGACGAACGGCGGGATGCCCGCGGTCGAGAACATCATCACCATCATGAGCACGGCGAGCAGCGGGTCGCGCGCATGCAGCCCCTTGTAGTGGTCGAGCTCGTCGGCCTCGAAGCCGCGGCGGCTCGCGAGGACGATCACGCCGAAGGACCCGAGCGCCATGATCACGTAGGTGATGGTGTAGTAGAGCGCGGCCTCGTAGCCGCGCTCGGTGCCGGCGACGAAGCCGAGCAGGATGAAACCGACGTTGCCGATGGCCGAGTACGCCAGCATGCGCTTGAGGTTGGTCTGGGCGATGGCGACGAGGTTGCCGACGAGCGCCGAGAGCACCGCGACGATGGTGATCATCTGCCCCCAGGCGGGCTCCACGCCCGCGAGGCCGTCCGCGAGCAGGCGATACGCGAGCGCGAACGAGGCGATCTTCGGCGCCGAGGCGATGAACAGCGTCGTGGGCGACGGCGCGCCGTGATAGACATCCGGCACCCACATGTGGAACGGCACCGCGCCGAACTTGAAGGCGACGCCCACCACCACGAACACGAGGCCCATCATGAGGCCGAGCGACGGCGCCACGCCCTGCCCCTGCACGGCTGCGGCGATCTCGCTCAGCAGCAGCGAACCGGTCATGCCGTACACCAGCGACATGCCATAGAGCAGGCAGCCCGACGCGATGGCACCGAGCACGAAGTACTTCATGGCCGACTCGGCGGCGATGCCCGAATCACGGTCGAAGGCGACCAGCGCATAGAGCGACAACGCCAGCAGCTCGACGCCGATGTAGAGCGTCAGCAAGCTGCCCGCCGACACCATCACGCAGATGCCGAGCAGCGACGTGAGCACGAGCACGTAGTACTCGCCCTTCAGGAGCCCGCGCGACTCGAGCCAATGGCGCGAGTAGAGCAGCGCCACCGCGGTGAACAGGAAGGACAGGAGTTTAAGGACGGTCGCGAGCGGGTCGGCGACGTACATCCCCGAGAAGAGATCGACCCGCTGCGGCACCTGCCCCCAGGCGATGATGGCCGCCGCGCCGAGCGCGATCAGCAGCAGCGTCAGGGTCGGGGTGATGCGCTTGGAGGCGCGGCCCGCGAACGCGTCGGTGAGCAGCACGATGCAGGCGGCGATCGTGAGCCAGATCTCCGGCAGCGCGGGTGCAAGCGAGGCGAGCGTGATGGTGTTCATGGAGCGACGGCCTCAGATCAGCTTGCTGGCGGTGGCCTGTTCGACGAGGTGGCGCACCGACTCCTGCATCACCTCGAGCAGCGGCGCCGGCCATACGCCGAGCAGCAGCACACCCGCGGCGAGCAGCGCCAGCACGAAGAACTCGCGGCCGTTGAGGTCCTCGAGCGAGGCGACGCCCTCGTTGGCGACGGGCCCGAAGACCACCCGCTTGACGAGCCAGAGGGTGTAGGCGGCGCCCAGCACCAGCGCGGTGCCGGCGGCGAGCGCGTACCAGAAGTTCGCCTTGAAGGCCGCGAGGATGACGAGGAACTCGCCGACGAAGCCGGAGGTGCCGGGCAGCCCGGAATTCGCCATCGCGAACAGCACGAAGAACGCCGCGAACATCGGCATGCGGTTGACGACGCCGCCGTAGCTGCCGATCTCGCGGCTGTGCAGGCGGTCGTAGAGCACGCCGACGCAAAGGAACATCGCGCCCGAGACGAGGCCGTGGGAGATCATCTGCACCATCGCGCCGTCGATGCCCATGCCGGCGCCCGCGAGGCCGCCCGTCGACTGCGCGATGTCGAAGGCGAGGAAGGAGCCGAGCGTCACGAAGCCCATGTGCGCGATGGAGGAATAGGCGATGAGCTTCTTCATGTCGGTCTGCACCAGCGCCACGAAGCCGATGTAGACCACGGCGATGAGCGACAGCACGATCATCAGCAGGTCGAGCTCGCGGGCCGCATCCGGGGTGATCGGCAACGAGAAGCGCAGGAAGCCGTAACCGCCCATCTTGAGCATGATGGCCGCCAGCACCACCGAGCCGCCGGTCGGCGCCTCGACGTGGGCGTCCGGCAACCAGGTGTGCACCGGGAACATCGGGATCTTCACGGCGAAGGCGGCGAAGAACGCGAGGAAGATCCAGAACTGCTCGGCGTAGGTCAGCGGCAGCGCATGGAAATCGGCGATGTCGTAGCTGCCGGCCTTCAGGTACATGTAGATGAGGGCCACCAGCATGAACACCGAGCCGAGGAAGGTGTACAGGAAGAACTTGATCGTCGCGTACACGCGGCGCGGTCCACCCCAGATGCCGATGATGAGGAACATCGGGATCAGCATCGCTTCCCAGAAGAAGTAGAAGAGCAGCGCATCGAGCGCCGTGAAGACGCCGACCATCAGCCCTTCCATGATGAGGAACGCGGCGAAGTACTGCGCCGGACGCTTCTCGATGACGGTCCAGGCCGCGATCACCACAGGCACAGTGGTGAACGTGGTGAGCAGCACCAACGGCATGGAGATGCCATCGACGCCCAAGTGATAGGTGGCGTTGAACGCCGGGATCCAGGACAGACGCTCGACGAACTGGAAGTCCGAGGTGCCGGCATCGAACCCCGTCCAGAGCGGCACCGACAACGCGAACGCTGCGAGCGCCGTGCCGAGGGCGAGCCAACGCGCCGCGGCGATGCGCGCGTCGCCGAGCGCGAGCACTAGCAGGCCGCCGACGATCGGCAACCAGATGAGCGCGGAGAGCAGTCCGATGTCAGACATTCCTTGGGACCCCGGTGATCGTCAGGCGCGCAGCAGGAACCAGCCGAGCAGCAAGGCCAGGCCGATGACCATCCAGAACGCGTAGGTATAGAGGAACCCGGTCTGCACGCGGCGCACGACACCCGCGAGCACGCCGACCAGCCCTGCCGAGCCGTTGACCAAGGCGCCGTCGATCAGCGTCTGGTCGCCCGCCTTCCAGAAGAGCCGTCCCAATCCGCGGCTGCCGGCGGCGAGCACGTGCTCGTTGAACCAGTCGAAGTAATACTTGTTGTCGAGCACGCGGCGCAGCGGCGCGAGCGGCCCGGCGAGCCCGTCGAGGGCATGGGGGCGCTTGATCACGATCCACCACGCGGTGAGCACGCCCGCGAGCGCCAGCCAGAACGGCGGGTGGGTCGGCGCCGCGAGCGCGAAGGACGCCGCGCCATGGAAGTGCGAGGCGAGCGCCGCGACGACGTCGTTCTTCGGCAGGACCTGGATCGCATCGCCGAAGAAGCCGCCGAAGAGCAACGGCTGCACGGTGAAGTAGCCGATCGCGACCGCCGGCACGGCGAGCAGCAGCAACGGCAGGGTCACCACCCAGGGGCTCTCGTGCGGCGTACCACCGCCGTGCCCATGCCCGTGGTCGTCGTGCGCGTCGTGCGCGTCGTGGGCGTGTGCATCAGGGGCGTGCGCGTCGTGTGCCGCCCCGCCCTGCCCCCAGCGCGGCGCGCCGTGGAAGGTCATGAAGATCAGGCGGAAGGTGTAAAGCGCGGTGATGAATACGCCGGCCAACACGCACCAGTAGGCGTAGGTGGCGCCCCAACGCTGCGACTCGTGCGCCGCCTCGATGATGAAGTCCTTGGAGTAGAAGCCCGAGAAGAACGGCGTGCCGATCGCCGCCAGCGAACCGAGCCAGCAGGTCACGGCCGTGATGGGCATGACCTTGGCGAGGCCGCCCATCTTGCGCATGTCCTGCTCGTGGTGCATGCCCATGATCACCGAACCCGCGGCGAGGAACAGCAAGGCCTTGAAGAAGGCGTGGGTCATGAGGTGGAAGATCGCGACGCTGTAGGCCGACACGCCGAGCGCCACGGTCATGTAGCCGAGCTGCGAGAGCGTCGAGTAGGCGACCACCCGCTTGATGTCGTTGTTGACGATGCCGAGCACGCCCATGAAGAGCGCCGTGGTGGCGCCCACCACCAGCACGAACGACATCGCCGCCTCGGACTGCTCGAAGAGCGGCGAGAGGCGCGCCACCATGTAGATGCCGGCGGTGACCATGGTCGCGGCGTGGATGAGCGCCGAGATCGGCGTCGGGCCTTCCATGGAATCGGGCAGCCAGACATGCAGCGGCACCTGCGCGGATTTGCCCATCGCGCCGATGAAGAGGCAGATGCAGATGAGCGTGATCGCCGACACCGACCACTCGGACGAGAGCCACGTCACGCTCGCGGCGATCTGCGGGGCGGCCGCGAAGGCGTCCTGGTAGTCGAGCGACCCGGTGAAATGGACGATGCCCGCGATGCCGAGCACGAACCCGAAGTCGCCGACGCGGTTGACGAGGAAGGCCTTGAGGTTGGCGAAGATCGCGCTCGGCCGCGTGTACCAGAAGCCGATGAGCAGGTAGGAGACGACGCCCACCGCTTCCCAGCCGAAGAAGAGCTGCATGAAGTTGTTGGACATCACCAGCATGAGCATGGCGAAGGTGAAGAGCGAGATGTAGGCGAAGAACCGCTGGTAGCCCGCATCCTCGTGCATGTAGCCGATGGTGTAGACGTGCACGCACAGCGACACGAAGGTCACGACGCACATCATCACCACGGAAAGCGGATCGATGAGGAAGCCGACCTCCATGCGGATGCCGTCGCTCACGAGCCAGGTGTAGACGGCCTCGTTGAACACCGGCGCGCCCTGCGCCAGCAACTGCCAGGCGACGAGCGCCGACAGCACGAACGAGGCGCCGACGGCGGCGATGGTGACGACGTGGGCGGCGGTACGGCCGATCAGCCGTCCGAAGAGTCCGGCGATGATCGCGGCGGCGAGCGGCAGCAGCGCGATGGCGAGCAGGGTATTCGGGTCGATCGTGGGCGTCATCGCATCAACCCTTCAGGGTGTCGAGGTCTTCGACGTTGATGGTGCGCCGCTCGCGGAACAGCACCACGAGGATCGCAAGCCCGATGGCCGCCTCGGCGGCCGCCACGGTCAGCACGAAGAACACGAACACCTGGCCATCGAGGTCGCCGAGGAAGCGCGAGAACGAGATGAAGCTGAAGTTGACGGCGAGCAGCATGAGCTCGATGCACATCAGCAGCAGGATGACGTTCTTGCGGTTGATGAAGATGCCCGCGACCGACAACGCGAACAGCAGGCCGGACAGCGTCAGCATGTGCTGCAGGGTGATCATGCGCCCTCCCCGCCCTTGCCCTGGCGCGGACCCGTGGCCTGATCCGCCCCGGGCCCGGTGCCGGCGGCGTCCACGTCCTTGACGAGCCGCACGCGGTCCTCGCGGCGCACCGCGACCTGCTTGGCGACATCCTGGGGCTTGAGCCCCGGACGCTGCCGCAGCGTCAGCGTGATGGCGGCCACGATGGCGACCAGCAGCAGCACGGCGGCGAGCTCGAAGGGATAGACGTACTGCGTGTAGAGCACCTCCCCGAGGGCGCGGGTGTTGCTGTAATCCTCGGGCAGCGGCGGCGCGCCGACGGTGGCCACGACACCGAGGTCGCGCGCCCAGAACACCCCGACCATCTGCGCGGCGACCAGCAGCGCCACCACGAGGCCGAGCCCGGCGTGACGGGTGAAGCCGCTGCGCACGCGTTCGACATCGACGTCGAGCATCATCACGACGAACAGGAACAGCACCATCACGGCGCCGACGTAGACCAGCACCAGCACGATCGCGAGGAACTCGACCTCGATCAGCAGCCAGAGCGCGGCGCTCGTGAAGAACGCGAGCACGAGGCTGAGCGCCGAGTGCACCGGGTTGCGGCTGACGATGACGCCGAGCGCGGCGGCCAGCAGCACGGCGGAGAAGGCGTAGAAGAGGATCTGGACGAACATGCGCGCGTGGGCCCCGGTCAGCGGTAAGGCGCGTCGGCCGCCTTGTCGGCGTCGATCAGCGCGGCGTAGCGCTCGCCCACGGCGAGCAGCTTGTCCTTGGTCATGATGTTCTCGCCCCGGTTCTCCATGTGGTACTCGTGGATGCGGGTCTCGACGATGGCGTCGACCGGGCAGGCCTCCTCGCAGAAGCCGCAGTAGATGCACTTGAAGAGGTCGATGTCGTAGCGCGTGGTGCGGCGCGTGCCGTCCGCGGCGACGTCGGATTCGATGGTGATGGCGAGCGCCGGGCAGACCGCCTCGCAGAGCTTGCAGGCGATGCAGCGCTCTTCGCCGTTGGCGTAACGGCGCAGCGCGTGCAGTCCGCGGAAGCGCGGCGACTGCGGGGTCTTCTCCTCGGGGTAGTTGACGGTGACCTTGCGGCGGAACAGCGTCCGCGCGGTCACCGACAGGCCCGAGAGGAGCTCGGTGAGCAGGAAGGTCTTGACGAGGCTGCGCATCAGTTCGCGCTCCAGGGGCCGACGCGGAAGTGGACCATCACGGCTGCGACGGCGATCCAGACGAGGGTCACCGGGATCAGCACCTTCCAGCCGAGGCGCATGATCTGGTCATAGCGGTAGCGCGGGAAGGTCGCGCGGTACCACATGAAGCAGGTGAGGAAGAAGAAGAGCTTGAGGAAGAGCCAGTGGAAGCCGGGCTGCGCGAGCGGGTTGTCCGCCGCGAGGATGCCCTCGAAGGGGCTCAGCCAGCC
>JBIIVD010000024.1:0-38633 GCA_044339635.1 Steroidobacteraceae bacterium
TCTCGACGCCGTTCGCACCGATCCCCCAGGCCTTGTTCGGTGTCGCCGGCAAGGACCACCTCGATGCGGCTGGATTTGCGGAACTGGTCGAGACCAATCTGACGCACCACTTCCGCGTCGCCCGCAAAGTTTCGCTCTTCAAGGGCGCCCGGCTGATCCTCGTCTCGCCCGATGTCCCGGTCGGCGGCACGCTGCCGCAGTTCGCGATGGCCAATTTCGTGAAGACCACGCTGCACGCCTTCACGGCGACGCTCGGCGTCGAGAACGAGCGGCTGCCGACGTCGGTACCGGTGAACCAAGTGAACCTCACCCGGCGCATGCGCAGCGAAGAGCCGCGCGATGCCGCCGAGCAGGCCGAGGAGTACCAACGCTTCGCGCACGCGGTGCTGCTGGCCGCCGCGCCGATCGTCGAGGCGCAGGAGAGCCGCTACCGCGCGCGCATCTACCGAGGGCTCGCGATCACCGTATAGCGGAGCACCGCGTGGTCGGACGGTACTGCGCCGGCGGACGTCGCTGCACCGTCGGACGGCAGCGCGGCGCCGGTGGCGGTATCATCCGCCCATGCGCCTCGAAGTCGTCCCGGTCACGCCGTTCCAGCAGAACTGTTCGGTGCTGTGGTGCGAAGCCACGCGCCGCGCGGCGGTGGTCGACCCGGGCGGGGAGATCGACCGCCTGCTCGAGGTGGTCGCGCGGCACGGGCTCACGCTCGAGAAGATCCTCATCACCCACGCGCACCTCGACCACGCCGGCGGCACCGCGGAACTCGCGCGCCGCGCGGGCGTGCCGATCGAGGGTCCGCATCAGGACGACCTCTTCTGGATCGAGCAGATGCCGGCGCAGGCGCGGATGTTCGGCTTCCCGCCGAGCGAGGCGTTCGTGCCCGGGCGCTGGTTGCAGCACGGCGACCGGGTCACGGTGGGCGAGCTCGAGTTCGAGGTGCTGCACTGCCCGGGGCATACACCGGGACATGTGGTGTTCTTCCAGCGCGCGGCGCGTTATGCCTTCGTCGGCGACGTGATCTTCGCCGGTTCGATCGGTCGCACGGATTTCCCGCGCGGCAACCACGCGCAGTTGCTGCAGTCGATCCGCGGTCGGTTGTTCCCGCTCGGCGATGATGTGCGGTTCCTGCCGGGCCACGGACCGGAATCGACCTTCGGCGAAGAGCGGCGCTCCAACCCCTTCGTCGCCGACCGCCTGTTCCCCGGCCGCTGATCCGCAGGCTGGGCCGCGTCCGGCGTCAGGGCCCGTAGATCGTCGGACCGGTGCCCGGCAGCGGCGGCGTCGGCAGCTGCGTGGTCGGGATGTAGTGGTCGAGCAGCAGCGCCGCGAACAGCCACATCAGGTACGAGATCGAGAAGCGGAACACCTGCATCGGCAGCTCGGCGCGATCGGTCAGCTTGAGCGCCAGTGCGTAGTACAGGAACCGCGCGTTGAGCACCACGGCGGCGGCGAGGTACACGAGCCCGCTCATGCGCGTGAGCCACGGCAGCAGGGTGACCAACACCAGCAGCACCGTATAGAGCAGCACTTGCAGGCGCGTGTAGGGCACGCCGTGGGTGACCGGCAGCATCGGGATGCCGGCGCGCGCGTACTCGTCCTTGCGCGCGATGGCGAGCGCCCAGAAGTGCGGCGGCGTCCAGATGAAGATGATCAGGAACAGCAGCAGGGCGTTCGGATCGATGGAGTTGGTGACCGCCGCCCAGCCGAGCACCGGCGGCGCCGCGCCCGCCGCGCCGCCGATCACGATGTTCTGCGAGGTCGCGCGCTTGAGGAACACGGTGTAGACGACCGCATAGCCGATCAGCGAGGCGAAGGTCAGCACCGCGGTGAGCGGGTTCACGAGGTACCAGAGCACGAGCATCGACGCCACACCGAGCACCGCGGCGAAGCTGAGCGCCTGCCGCGCCTCGAGGCCGCCGGTGGGCAGCGGCCGGCCGCGCGTGCGCGACATCTGCTCGTCGATCTTGCGGTCGAGGACGTGGTTGATGGTGGCCGCGGAGGCCGAGGCGAGCGCGATGCCGAGGTTGCCCCACAGGAGCGCCGACAGCGGCGGCCAACCGGGGCTCGCGAGCAGCGTGCCGACGATCGCCGTGAAGACGATCAGCGCGACGACCCGGGGCTTGGTGAGCTCGAGGTAGAGCCGCCACGGCGCCCGGTGGGCGAGTTGCATCTCAGGCTTCCCGCAGGCGCCGGTTGAGCACCAGCATCGCGAGCAGCAACAGCGCGGCGCCGCCGTTGTGGGCGGTGGCGAGCCACAGCGGGAAGGCCTTGAGGATCATGGCGAAGGCGATCAGCAGTTGCAGCGCGAGCGCGCCGATCGCCCAGAGCCCGGCGTTGCGCACCAGGCGGGTCGGCGCGTTGCGCATCGCGAGCCAGGCCGCGAACAGCACCGCCAGGGTCGCGACGATGGCGCCGAGACGATGCGTGAAGTGGATCGCGATCCGCGCCGGGTGCTCGAGCACGCCGCCGGTGTAGTTGATGTCGAGGCCGCGCCAGAGCACGAACGCGTCCTTGAAATCCATGCCTTCGGGCCACCACTGGCCTTGGCAGGTGGGCAGGTCGGGGCAGGCGACGGCGGCGTAGTTGGTGCTGGTCCAGCCGCCGAGCAGGGTCTGCATGCCGACCACGGCGGTGGCGACCACGGCGGCCCGTCGGGCGCCGTCGAGCGCGGTGATGCGCGTGGCGCCCGGCGTCGGTTGCACGGCGCATGTGGTGCGACGCATCGTCAGCCACAACCAGAACAGCAGAGACAGCGTGGTGAGGCCGCCCAACAGGTGCAGCACCACGACGGTGGGTTTCACCAACCACCACACCGTGAAGGCGCCGAGCATGCCTTGGAAGACCACGGTCGTGAGCATCACCACGGCATAGACCACGCTCATGGGCCGCTCGCGGCGGTACGCGATCGCGATGGCGGTGATCAGCACGATGATGAGGCCGAGCACGGTCGCCGCGTAGCGGTGGATCATCTCGCGCCAGGCTTTGCCGGAGTCGTACTCCCAGCCCGGCGAGTAGGACTCGATCTTGCCTTCGTTGCGCTCGGCGCCTGCGGGCGTGACATGGCCGTAGCAGCCCGGCCAGTCGGGGCAGCCGAGCCCGGCGTCGGTGAGGCGCACCCAAGCGCCGAGCACGATGACGACGAGGCACAACAGCACGCCGATGAGCGACAGGTTGCGCAGGGCGACGGCGCCGGGCGGCACGGCCTGACGCGGAGCGAGGGGGACTGCGGAGGCGTTGGACATGGGGGTGGGTACCGGTGTCGAGTCAGCCGATGTGCGAGAGCTTGAGCAGCTTTTCGAGGTCGGACTTGAGGCCCTTGGGGTTCTGTCGCAGGTCGAAGCGCATCATGAGGTTGCCGAGCGGATCGATGATGAAGACATGCGGTTGGCCGGCGATGCGCGGGAAGCCGTCGATCCAGGCGCGGGCGGGGTCCACGGTCGGCGCGCTGCCGTCCGGCGTCGCGGCCGTCGCTGCGGAGGATGCTGCGGAGGGCGCTGCGGATGTCGTCAACACGATCAGACCGGGATGTTCACGGCCGAGGAATTCGCGGTCGCAGCAGTTCTTCTCGGCGACGAACACGCGCTGCACGCGGTCCATGTCCTCGGCGAGCAGCAGGCGGGTCTGGCGCAAGGTCCAGAGCGCATCGCGGCACTGCTGCGATGCGCAGGCGCCGTCATCGACGTAGAGCAGCGTCCATTTGCCGCGCAGCAGGTCTGCGGCTGCCGGTGCGCCGTCCGCTTGCACGAGCGGTGCCGAGGCGGCCAGCGGCCGCACGGGCGTGATGAGCTCGCCGTGGTTGGTGCTGCCGGCCGGTCGCCAGCCGCCCGCATAGTACAGCCAGGACGCGCCGAGCAGCGGCACGAAGAAGAGCGCCGCGAGGCCGATCAGCGCGCCGCGCCCGGAGGGCGTGGCCGCCGGGCCGGACGGGTTCGAGGGTGTCGATCCTTCGGTCGTCATGTGTCGTCCTTCCGCTTCGTGTTCAACACGCCGTACAACACCAGCAGCAACACCCCGAAGCTCCACCACTGCAGAGCGTAGGAGTAGTTCTGCTCCGGCCCTCTTGCGAAGGGCCGCCAATCGCGCCGGTACCCGGCCGGTTCCGCCGCATCCATCAGCAGCACGCGCGGCTCGAGGCGCACCTCGGTGGCCGCATCGACCGCCGTACCCGCGTCGCCGCCCGCAAGCGCCGCCGCGAGCTCCGCCGGCGACGGAAAACTCGTCACGCGCGGCCAAGCGCCGCGGGTCGCCGGTGCCGCGCGTCCGCTCGCGAGGCCCGCCGTAGGCAGTTCGTCGAGCCGACCTTGCACCGTCGTCGCTGCGCCGCGCGGCAATCCCGAGACGACCTCCGGCAACTGGTCGCGACGGCCGCCGAACGGTATCCAACCCCGGTTCACCAACACGCGACGGCCGTCTTCGAGCCGCAGCGGCGTCAAGACCTCATAGCCGGCGCGCCCGTCGCGCGTACGGTTGTCGAGCAGGAATTGCCGGTCCGGCTCCCACTCGCCACGCACGCGGACCTGCGCGTAGCGCGGCAACTCGCGCGTGCCCTGCGAGGTGAGCGTGCCGACCGCTCCGCCACCCCGGGCGAACTCCGCTGCCAGCACGTCCTTGGCCTCGCCGCGTCCCCACTGCCATCGACCGAGCGTGACGAACACGCACAGCACGACGATCACGAGGGCGGTCATCGGCCAGGAAGGCGAGAACTCCCGTCGGCCGATGGCGATACGCAGGGGCACGGGACTATGATACCCGCAACATGGACATCTTTCGGACCCTCGTCGCCATCGTCATGATCGGCATCTTGCTGAGCCTCGGCTCGGCCCTCTTCCACCTGATGACCGACAAGGGGGACTCCAAGAAGATGGTCCGCGCGCTCACCTGGCGCGTCGGCCTCTCGGTGGTGCTGTTCCTCTTGCTGATGGCCGCCTGGGCGGCCGGGATCATCCAGCCGCTCGGCGCCGGGCGCTGACCGCGATCCCGGTCAGATCCAGTAGACGAAGACGAACAGGCCGAGCCAGACCACGTCCACGAAGTGCCAGTACCAGGCCACGGCCTCGAAGCCGAAGTGGCGCTGGGGCGTGAAGTGGCCCTTCATGGTGCGCAGCCAGATCACCACCAGCATGATGGCGCCGAGCGTCACGTGCAGGCCGTGGAAGCCCGTCAGCATGAAGAACGTCGAACCGTAGATGCCGGTCGAGAGCTGCAGGCCGAGGTCGTTGTAGGCGTGCGCGTACTCATAGATCTGCACGCCGAGGAACAGGAAGCCGAGCAGGAACGTGGCGGCGAGGAAGATGTTGAGGATGCGGCGGTTGCCTTCCTGCAGCGCGTGATGGGCGATGGTGAGGGTCACGCCCGACAGCAGCAGGATGGCGGTGTTGATGGCCGGCAGGCCGAAGGCCGGGATGGTCTCGAAGCTGCCGTCATCGCGGGGGCCGAGCGCCTGCGGCCCGTTGGTGGGCCAGGTGGCGTCGTAGTCCTGCCAGAGCAGCAGCTGGTTGAAGATCTTGACGCCTTCGCCGCCGGCCCAGGGCACGGACAGGTGGCGCGCATAGAACAGCGCGCCGAAGAACGCCGCGAAGAACATCACTTCGGAGATGATGAACCAGATCATCCCCATGCGGAACGACTTGTCGACCTGCATGTTGTACATGCCCTTCTGGTGCTCGTCGATGACGACGGCGAACCAGCCGACGAAGAGCCCCACCAGCATCAGCGTGCCGATCGCGAAGATCCACGGGCCGTACCACTCGTTGAGCCAGCCGCAGAGGCCGAACATGAGCACGAACAGCGTCGCGGAGCCGTAGATCGGCCACGGGCTCTCGTGCGGCACGTAGTACTTGTCGGCGGGGTGGGCGGAGGCGTGGGCGTTGGCCATGATGTCAATCCTTCAGCGCGGCGACCCGCGTCGAGTTGTCGTAGAAAACGTAGGACAGGGTGATCCGGTCGATGCTCTTCGGCAGGTTCGGGTCGACCACGAAGCGCACCGGCATGACGCGCTCCTCGCCCTTGGCGAAGTTCTGCGGCACGAAGCAGAAGCACTCGGTCTTGCGGAAGAACGCCGTCGCCTTGCCGGGCGCGACGTTCGGGATCGCGTTCGCGACGGTGTCGCGGCCCGTGAGGTTGTGGGCGACGTAGTCGACCTCGTAGAGGCGGCCCGGGTGGACCTTCATCTCGGCGAGCACCGGGCGGAACTCCCAGTTGCCCACCGACGGCAGGTCCGCGACGAACTCGACGGTGACGAGCCGCGACTCGTCGGCCGCCGCCTTGTCTGCCGGATCGACGACCGAGGCGCGCAGCAGGTCCTTCGGGTTGCCGACGCCGGTGATGTCACAGAGCACTTCGTACAGCGGGACCAGCGCGAAGCCGAAACCGAACGCGCCCAGCGCGAAGCCGAGCAGCTTCAGCGTGAGCCGCGAGTTCGCGCGCTCGCGACCGGCCTGCGCCGCCGTGTCCGGCGGTGCGTCCGGGGATGTCCCGGGTGGCGGGTCGACTTGCGGCGTGTCCATGTCAGCTCCGGTATCCGAGCACGGCCATCAATATGAAGGTCACGTAGAACGCGAACGCCACCAGCCCGAGCAGGATGGCGCTGCGCTTGACGCGCTTTGCGCGGTCCGCGTCCATCAGTGCATCGCGCCCTTGGCGATGACCTCACGCGGCGGCGGAGTCTCCCAGCTGTGGTAGGGCGCCGGCGTCGGCAGTTCCCACTCGAGGCCATGCGCGCCTTCCCACGGACGCTGCGGCGCCCGCTCGCCCGACCGCACCGCCTTCCAGACGATGTAGACGAACAGCAGCTGCGAGAAGCCGAAGAAGAAGGCGCCGACCGAGGACACCATGTTCCAGTCCGCGAACTGTGTCGAGTAGTCGGGGATGCGGCGCGGCATGCCCGCGAGGCCGAGGAAGTGCTGCGGGAAGAACAGCACGTTCACGCCGATGGTCGACAGCCAGAAGTGCAGCTTGCCGAGCCGCTCGTCGTACATGCGGCCGGACCACTTCGGCAGCCAGTAGTAGACGCCCGCCATGATGGCGAACACGGCGCCCGGCACCAGCACGTAGTGGAAGTGGGCGACCACGAAGTAGCTGTCGTGGTACTGGAAGTCGGCCGGCACGATCGCGAGCATCAGGCCCGAGAAGCCGCCCAGGGTGAAGAGGAACAGGAAGGCGAGCGCGAACAGCATCGGTGTCTCGAAGCTGAGCGAGCCTTTCCACATGGTCGCGCACCAGTTGAAGACCTTCACGCCCGTCGGTACGGCGATCAGCATCGTCGAGAGCATGAAGAACAGCTGGCCGGCGAGCGGCATGCCCACGGTGAACATGTGGTGCGCCCAGACGATGAACGACAGGAACGCGATCGAAGCCGTGGCGTAGACCATCGACTCGTAGCCGAAGAGGGGCTTGCGCGCGAACGTCGGGATGATCTCGGACACCACGCCGAACGCCGGCAGGATGAGGATGTAGACCTCGGGGTGGCCGAAGAACCAGAAGATGTGCTGGAACATCACCGGGTCGCCGCCGCCCGCGGCGGTGAAGAACGCGGTGCCGAAGAAATGGTCGGTGAGCAGCATCGTCACGGCGCCGGCGAGCACCGGCATCACGAGGATGAGCAGGTAGGCGGTGATCAGCCAGGTCCAGCAGAAGAGCGGCATGTTGAGCAGGCCCATCCCCGGGGCGCGCATGTTCATGATCGTGACGATCACGTTGATGGCGCCGAGGATCGACGAGATGCCCATGAGGTGGATCGCGAAGATCGTGAGCGGGAAGCTGTCACCCGCCTGCAGCGACAGCGGCGGATAGAGCGTCCAGCCGCCGGCCGGGGCGCCGCCCGGGACGAACAGCGTCAGCAGCAGCAGCGTGAAGGCGAAGGGCAGCAGCCAGAAGCTGAAGTTGTTGAGGCGCGGCAGGGCCATGTCCGGCGCGCCCACCTGCAGCGGGACCATCCAGTTGGCGAGGCCGGTCCAGGCCGGCATGACGGCGCCGAAGATCATCAGCAGCGCGTGCATGGTCGTCATGGAGTTGAAGAAGCCCGGGTCGACGAACTGCAGACCCGGCTGGAAGAGCTCGAGGCGGATGACCAGCGCCATCGCACCGCCGAGGAAGAACAACACGCAGGCGAACACGAGGTACATCGTGCCGATGTCCTTGTGGTTGGTCGCATAGAGCCAACGCTTGAAGCCCTGCGGCTTGTGGTCGTGGGCGTCGTGGGCGTGGTCGTGGGCGGCGGAGTTAGCCATGTCGTATCGCTCTCTTGCAGGATTCTTGGGGTTCGGTTCGCGGTCGCCGGCGTCAGCCGGCCGGGGCGGTGGCGGGTGCGAGGGCCGCGGTCGCGGCCGGCTCTGCGGCGGCCGGGGCCGCCGCATCGGCGGACTGCGCCGGCGCCTTCTGGCCGGCGAGCCAGGCGGCGTACTCTTCCTTGGTGACGACCTTCACGACGACCGGCATGAAGCCGTGGTCGCGGCCGCACAGCTCGGCGCACTGGCCGCGGTAGATGCCGGTCTTGCCCTTGTCGACCTTGAACCACAATTCATTGACGTTGCCGGGGATGGCGTCCTTCTTCATGCCGAAGTCCGGCACCCACCAGGCGTGGATGACGTCCTGGGCGGTGAGCAGCACGCGCACCTTGGTGTCCTCGGGGACGACCAGCGGGTTGTCGACGTCGAGCAGGTACTCCGGGACGGACTTCGGGTCGATGCCCGACCGCAGCTGGCGGGCCTCGTCGCTCGAGCGCGCGAGCGAGGAGAAGAACTTCACGTCCTGGCCGAGGTAGTCGTAGTGCCACTTCCACTGGTAGCCCGTCACCTTGATGCTGATCTCGGTGTCGCGGGTGTCCTCGATGGCGATCAGCGTGCGCGCGGCAGGGATCGCCATCAGCACCAGGATGACGACCGGGATCACGGTCCAGATGATCTCGGCCTTGGTGCTGTGCACCATGGTGGTGTCGGGCTTCGCGCCCTTGGATTTGCGGAACGCCACCAGCGACCAGATCATCCAGCCGAACACGAAGACCGCGATCGCGACGCACCACCAGAAGATGGTCATGTGCAGCGAGTAGATGTCGCGCGACAGCGGCGTGACGCCCACCCGCATGTTGAGGTCGCCCCAGTTGGCATGCGCCGTGAGCGGCGCGAGACCGGCGAGCGCGAGGACGGTGAGGGAGCGGAAGGCGTTGCGGATGTGGCGGGTCATTACTTTTGTCCGGCTGACGTTCAAAAATCCTGCCCGTCTCCGGGCAGACAGCGTCGTCGTCGCGTCGGCCACCGCATTCAGGCGGGGCCGCCGAGGGACAACGGGGGTGATTCGTTGACGCGCCCGATGAGACGCTTGAGCTTGTCCGCGAGGCCGATCCGTTCCTGCTCGTTGAGGAACGATCCGATCTCGTGATGGCGCCCATGCGATCCGACGGTCAGTCGGGTCGGTTGCAGCGGCGAACCCCCACCGCGAATTCTAACTTGTGCCCAGTGTCGCGGGAACACGACGCGCTCGAACTTCGGTGGTTCCGAGTCCTCGATGGCGACGGTCTCGTCGGTCACGGTGATGATCTGCCGGTGGTCGCGGCGGGCCATGCTGGTGCGCAGCGCCCACCACAGGAGGCCGAGTTCGAGGCCGGCAAAGGGCAGGATCGGCCAGTACCCCATGACGGTCAGCGGCAAGGCGATGGCGAGCGTGCCGGCGCAGAGGCTGCCGAAGAACCAGCGGGCGCCACGGGGGCTCAGGGAGCAGTTGGGGGCCAGGACGATGCGGGTGGTGTCGGACACGGGAAACATCCTGAGGATAAAAGTCAGTTATTTCAGAGACTTGCCTATTTGACCGTCAGGTTATGCTGTCCACCAGACGGTCGAACAGCGCGAACCCGTTGCCGAGGACGGTCTCGGGGGGGTCGCCGAACCCGAACCGCGCGAGCGGCGGTTCCCCGAACCGGAGGGTCAGCATGCTGACATTTTCCTCGCGACGCATCATCGCCGGGTCGACCGCATTCGCCACCCAGCCGGCGAGCGGCAGTCCGGCGCGGCGGACCTCCCGGGCGGTGAGTTCGGCGTGGTTGAGGCAGCCGAGGCGCAGACCGACCACCAAGAGCACGGGCAGTCCGACCGCGACCGCGAGGTCGGCGATGGCCTCCCGGTCGCTGAGGGGCGCAAGCCACCCCCCCGCGCCCTCGACCACCAGCCAGTCATTTTCCGGGGATGGGCCGGTGATCCGGCTCCGGGCGAGCGCGGCGACCCGGGCGAGGTCGGGGCTGACGCCGGCTTCGGCGGCGGCGATGTGCGGAGAGACCGGCGCCGCGAAGCAGTAGGGGTTGACCCTGTCGTAGTCGGCGGACGGGACCGGATCGTGCGGTGAGCCACCGCCCGCGGCGGCGATCAGTGCGAGCGCGTCGTCGTTGCGCAGGCCGAGCGGCGTCTGCTCGGCGCCCGCCGCGAACGGCTTCATCACGCCGATGCGCCGCCCACGCAGGCGCGCCGCCGCGACCAAGGCGCGCGACACGTGGGTCTTGCCGATCTCGGTGTCCGTGCCGGTGACGAACACGCCCTGGGGTGCGCGGCTCATGTCCTGGACCCGTCCGCCCGGCCGGGGTCCGTCGCCTGCCGTCCACGCCGGCGCAGCGCGCCGATCGGCACGACGGTCTCGCCGTCGTCACCGGCACGGCCCAAGCCGGTGGCACGACGCGTGTCGCCCGCGAAGGCCGCGGCGTGGATGACCTCGTAGGCCGCGCCGCTGTCCCGCGTCGCGGCACCCGCCGCATCGTAGCGGTCCACATCGAGCACCGGCTCGAGGAAGCCCGCGCGCGCGAGCGCGCTGCCGAGATCGTGCAGGTCGATGGGCTCCGGCGAGGCGCCGAGGCCGGGCGTCGTCCAAAGAAAAAGACCGCCCGGTGCGAGCACGCGTCGCAGCTCGGCGAGCATGTCGTCGAGCGCGGCGATGCCGGGCGCGAGCCAGTGGCCGAGCACGAGATCCACGCTGCCCTCATCGAGCGGCAAGCGGTCGGGTGCGGCGTCGAGGTGTTCGATGTGCCGCGTGCCGCCGGGCAGCCGCCCGCGAAGGGCGCTCCAGGCGCCGAGGGCGCGGCGGACGAGGCCGTCCGGCGCGGTGACGCGGCCACCCGGGTCCGTCAAGCCATCGGCCGCGCGCCCGGCGGCGCCCGCGAGCGGGCCGGTGACGAGGATGCGTGCGGGCGGGAACCGGCGTCGCAGCGCATCGCGCGCATCGGCCGTGACGCCACCCCCGAGATCGAGCGCCACACGCGGCTTGAGGGCGAAGTGGTCGAGCCGCTCGAGCAGTTCGGTGCGCGCCGCACGGGACAGGGACGACAGGGCGGTCATGTCGGTATTCCGGGAGGGATGGGGGCTCATGGGCGCGATCGCCTGGATATCTTAGTCCAGCCTGTCGTCGCGCGGCGCATCGCCGAGACCGAGGGACAGTTGCGCCGCTGCGGCCTCGGCCGGACGGCGGGGCGTCCGGCTCGCCGGCCGTCGCCCGCCGTCGCGCTGTCGGTCGCGGCTGCCGAGCTTGCGGTACACCTCGCGGGCCTCGTCGCGGAACCCCTCGCCGCGCCAGTAGGGCGCCATGCGCCGTCGTGCCTCGCGCGCCGCCTGTGCCGGGTCGACCACCGGTGGCGGATAGCCGGGCGGCGGCGCGTCGAGACGCCACGGCTCGTGCAGCGCAGTGTCCGGCAGGTCGCGCAGTTCCGGCAGGTAGCGGCGGATGAACCGGCCTTCCGGGTCATGATCCAAAGACTGCTTGACCGGGTTGTAGATGCGCACGGCGTTGATGCCCGTCACGCCCGATTGCATCTGGAACTGGCTGTAGTGGATGCCGGGTTCGTAGTCGGTGAAGAGCCGCGCCAGCACGGGCGCGGTGCGTCGCCAGTCGAGCCAGAGGTGATAGCTCGCGAACGCCACCAGCATGGCGCGCATGCGGAACGTGATCCAGCCGTTCGCGTGCAGCGAGCGCATGCAGGCGTCGACGAGCGGATACCCGGTACGCCCTTCGCACCATGCGGTGAAGAGGTCGTCACGATGGTCGGCCTCGCGCATGCCCTCGAATGCGGGATGCATGCAGCGGGACTCGATGGACGGTTGTTGCTCGAGCTTCTGCACGAAGTGGCAGCGCCACGCGAGCCGCGAGCGGAACGCCCGCAATTGGCGCGCCCAATCCGCACCGCCGGGATCGCCGGGTCCGTATGCCCCTGCGGCGCCCTGCAGCGCATCGATGCGCGCCGCGGTCGCCTGGTCGATCTCGCGTACCGAGAGGGTGCCGAACGCGATGTGCGCGCTGAGCCGCGAACAATGCCGCGCCGAGACGCCGGGTTTGGAGATCGTGCGCATATAGCGGCTGGAGCGCGACTCGAGGAAGGAGCCGAGCACGCTGAGCCCTTCGCGCCGCCCGCCGCGCTGCACCGAGGCGGCGGCGGGGCGCGGCAGCGGGTCGAGTGCGCTGTCGGCGAGCGCCGCGACCGGGCACGCCGGCGTGGACGCGAGGGCGGTTCCGGCCGGGTCTGCGGCGACCCCGGAGACGAAGCGGATCCGGCCCGATGGTGGCCGCTGACGCGCGCGCATCACCGCATCGCGCCGCGCCGCCCAGCCGTCACGGCTGCCGAGGCGGCGCACCACGCCGTTGGCGGGCGACTCGGTCCAGATGACGCCGCGCGCGCGCCACCCGGCGGCGCCCGCGCGGTCGCGGGCGAAGCTCCAGGCGTTGCCCGTCTCCTCATGCGACCACAGCGCGAAGCGGCCGAGGACGCGCTCGAGTCCGGCGAGCGCCTCGATCGCCTCGCCGCGCAGCACGACCAGCGCGCCGCCGGTCCTGCGCAGTCCATCGTCGAGGTCGACGAGCGAATCGCGGATGAATCGCCAGTGGCGGAACGAGGCGTCCGGCTGTCGCCAAAGATCCGGTTCGATGATGTACAGCGGGACCACCGGACCGCGCTCAACGGCCTCGCAGAGCGGTGCATGGTCGTGCAGGCGCAGGTCGCGCTTGAACCAGACGACCTGCGCGGTCGCAGCGCCGCGTGTCATGTCGTCGTCGTGGGCGCCGTCGCGGGCGCCGTCGCGAGCCTTGACCGGACGAGCGCGACGACCTCCTCGGCGTGCGACAGGAATGGCGCATGGCCCGCGCGCGCGATCTGCACGAACTCGCCCCGCGGCAGCAACGTGGCCAACGCGCGGGAAGCTTCGGGGTGCACGAGGCGGTCGTATTCGCCGGCGATCACGAGCGTCGGCGCCTCGACGAGCGCGAGGCGCGGCCGCTGGTCCACGGCATGCAGCATGCGTGCGGCGCGACGCAGCGTGTCCGGCGGGCACTCGCCCTGTGCCTGGAGCGCCGCCTGCAGCGCGGCGAGCGTCGCTTCCGCGTTCGCGCTGCCACGCACCTGGAGTTCGAGGAACTCGCGCACCGTGCGGCGATAGTCCTGCGCCAAGTGACCGGCGAAGGCGCCGAGCACCGCGGCCGGCGTGCCGTGCGGCCAATCGTCGGACTGCGCGAAGCGCGGCGTGGCACAGAGCAGCACCAACTGCTCGATGCGATCGGGCGCGCGCGCGGCGATCTCGAGCGCGAGCTTCGCGCCGAGCGACCAGCCGAGCAGGGCACAGCGCGGCGGCAACTGCGCGAGCAGGTGCTCGGCGACGGCGCCGATGTCCCAGCCCCCTTCGGGGTCGCCGCCGTAGAGGGACGGGGGTTCGCTCGCGCGGCCATGACCCGGGAGGTCGAGCCGCAGCAGCTCGCGCCGCGGCTCGAGCGGCGGGTGCAGCAACCGTGTGACGAGGTCGTCGAACACGCGCAGGTTGAGCGCCCAACCGTGCAGCATGACGAGCGGCGTAGTGCTCATGACACCGCAGCCTCCAACGACGCGAGCAGCCCTTCCACTTGCTGCGGCGTGTGCGCAGCCGACAGCGTGATGCGCAGCCGCGCGGTGCCCGCGGGCACGGTGGGCGGGCGGATCGCGGTCACGCGATAGCCGGCTTCGGCGAGGCGGTGGCTCGCCGTGAGCGCAGCGGTCTCGCTGCCGAGCACCAGCGGCTGGATCGGCGTGGACGAGGGCATCACCGCAAGACCGCGTCGCGCGGCGCCGTCGCGGAACTGCGCGATGCGATCCTGCAGCGCTTCGCGCCGCCAGGGCTCCTCGCGCACGATGCGCAGCGCGCGTCGCGTCGCGGCCGCGACCGGGGGCGGCAGCGCGGTCGTGTAGATGTAGGTGCGCGCGCGCTGGATCAGGAGCTCGATGACGTCGTCATCGCCTGCGACGAACGCGCCGAACGTGCCGAGCGCCTTGCCGAACGTGCCGATCAGCACCGGCACCGCACGCGCGTCGAGCCCGAAGTGCTCACAGCAGCCACGGCCGGTCGCGCCGACGACACCGAGGCCGTGCGCGTCGTCGACGACGAGCCAGGCTTGATGCGCCTGCGCCGCCGCTGCGAGCTCGGGCAGCGGTGCGAGGTCGCCGTCCATGCTGAACACGCCGTCGGTGACGATGAACGCGCCTGCCTCCGCCGCCTGCGCGTCGAGCAGCGCCCGCGCTGCCGCCGCGTCGCCATGTGCATACCAGTGGTTGCGGGGACTGCGCACGAGACGCGCAGCATCGATCAGCGAGGCGTGGTTGAGCTCGTCCGCGAGCAGCAGGTCGGTACGCCCGGCGAACGCCGCCAGCACCCCGAGGTTCGCCATGTAGCCTGTCGAGAACACCAACGCGCGTGCGCGGCCCGTGAACTCGGCGAGCTCTCGTTCCAGCATCTCGTGTTCCGCCCCGTGGCCGCTGACGAGGTGCGAGGCGCCGGACCCGGCGCCGTGGCGCTGCGCGGCCTCGGCCATCGCGGCGGCGACCGCCGGGTCGCGCGCGAGGCCGAGATAGTCGTTGCTGCAGAAATTGACGCGACCGTCCTCGGCCGGCGTGCGGCGCCGGCGCAGGTTGCGGTCGTCGATGTCGCGCAGCGCGGCGGCGCGGGCCTCAGGCGTGCAGCGCACCGGGCGCTCCGGCGGCGGTGCGCATGCCGAGCCGCGCGAGCAGCGCGCGGTCGTGCTCGACGTCGGGGTTGCCGGTGGTGAGCAGCTTCTCGCCGTAGAAGATGGAGTTGGCGCCCGCGAAGAAGGCGAGCGCCTGCAGTTCGTCGGACATCTGTTCGCGCCCGGCCGAGAGCCGCACCGCGGAATGCGGCATCAGGATGCGCGCGACCGCGATCGTGCGCACGAAATCGAACGGGTCGATCGGCGCCTGTCCGGCGAGCGGCGTGCCGGGCACGGCGACCAGCTGGTTGATCGGGACGCTCTCCGGGTGATGCGGCAGGTTGGCGAGCACCTGCAGCATGCGCGCGCGGTCGCGCACCGTCTCGCCCATGCCGACGATGCCGCCGCAGCAGACGTTCATGCCCGCCTCGCGCACCGCCTCGAGCGTGTCGAGCCGGTCCTGGAACTCGCGCGTGGTGATGATCTCGCCGTAGAACTCGGGCGAGGTGTCGATGTTGTGGTTGTAGTAGTCGAGGCCGGCGTCACGCAGTTCCTGCGCCTGCTCGCGGGTCAGCATGCCGAGCGTGGCGCAGCTCTCGAGGCCCAATGATTTGACCTCGCGGATCATCGCCGACATCACCTCGATGTCGCGCTTCTTGGGCGAGCGCCAGGCGGCGCCCATGCAGAAACGCGTGGCGCCCGCCTCGCGCGCGGCCTTGGCGCGCGCCGCGACGTCGGTCACCGCCATCAGCGTCTCGCGCTCGAGACCCGTGTCGTAGCGGATGCTCTGCGGGCAGTAGGCGCAGTCCTCGGGGCAGGCGCCGGTCTTGACCGACAGCAGCGTGCTCATCTGAACCGTGTTCGGCGCCTGGTGTTCGCGGTGCACGCGCTGCGCCTCGAACAGCAGGTCCTGGAACGGCAGCGCGAACAGCGCTTCGACTTCATCGGGTGTCCAGTCGTGGCGGGCGGTGGTGGTCATCGGTCGGTCCCTTGGGCAGCGAAGGCGACGGCGAGCAGGCCGCATTTCACCGCGAACACGCCGGAAACGGCGGATGCGCGCCGCACCCCGCCGTGGCGCAATGCGAACCCGAATGGTGGTGGTCGGCGGGGAGGGTGTCAACCTGCAAGCGGTAGAGAGGTCGACAATCGCTGCCGACGCGGTCGCGGGCTGGCTGCGGGAGCGCTCGCCGCAGTTGCCGTGGCTCACGCGGGCGGGTTTTGCCTGTCTGCCGCCCCGGTGCCTGTTGTGCGGCGGAGAGGGCGACCTCGGCGCCATCGACCTCTGCGCCGCGTGCCTCGCGACCTTGCCCTTCGAGGACCGACCGGGTGGGGCTCGGTCGGCACCGCGGGCGGTGTTCGCGGCCTTCACCTACGACGATCCGGTCGGCAGCGGCCTGCGCGCGCTCAAGTTCAACGGCGATCTTCGGCCTGCGCGCGCTTTGGGGGCGCTGCTCGCTGCGCGGGTGGCGCTCGCGGGTGGCGTGCCCGTGGATCCCGCGCCCGTGCTGCTGCCCGTGCCGCTGCACCCGGGTCGCCACGCCGAGCGCGGCTTCAACCAGGCCGAGGTGATCGCCCGCCATGTCGCGCGCTGGTTGCGCCTCGAGGTGTGCCGGAACTGGCTGCGACGGACGCGGCACACGGCACCTCAGACGGGGCTGCACCGCGCGGCGCGGCGCCGCAACCTCGCCGATGCGTTCGCCGTGACCGCGAAGGCGCCGGCGTCATCGGCGCAGGCGCGGGTGATCCTCCTCGATGACGTCTGGACCACCGGCGCGACCTTGGCGGCCGCGCGCTCGGCGCTGCGTGCGGGCGGGATCGATGTGGCGGGGGCTTGGGTGGTGGCGACGGCGCGCCGTGCCGGGGTCGCCGCTGCGGATCAGGCCGCGCGCAGCGCGTGATCGACGACGGTGCCGACGAAGATCGCAAGGCCGACGTGGTTGTTCATCCGGAACGCCCGCAGGCATTCGGCGGGTTCGCGGTCGCGCGCGATCCACAATTGCCAGCCGAAGAGCGCCGCCGCCACCGCAAGCCCCGCGAGCCAGCCCGCGCCGAACCCCGCCTGCTGGCCGGCAAGCCATAGCCCGAAGATCATCAGCGCCTGCAGGCAGCCGACGGCGAGCAGGTCCATGCTGCCGAACAGCAGCGCGGTGGAGCGGATGCCGAGACGCCGGTCGTCCTCGCGGTCGGCCATCGCGTACAGCGTGTCGTAGATGCAGGCCCACACCACCGTCACCAGGAACAGCAGCCACCCTACGCGCGGGATCGCGCCGAGCGTCGCCATGAACGCCATCGGCACCGCCCAGCCGAAGGCGGCGCCGAGCCAGGCCTGCGGCGCCGGGAAGAAGCGTTTGAAGAGCGGGTAGGACACCATCAGGAACGCCGCCACGAAGGCCATGCGCACGGTGCCTCGGTCGAGCAGCATCACGAGCGCGAGCGCGGCCAGCATCAGCGCCGCGAACAGCGCGAGCGCCTCCTGCGGCGAGACATGCCGCGCGGCGAGCGGCCGGTCGCGGGTGCGCTGCACGAACGGGTCGATGTCGCGGTCGAGGAGGTCGTTGACGATGCAGCCCGCCGAGCGCGTGAGCACCGTGCCGAGCACGAACACCGCCAGCAGCGTGCCGTCCGGCGGTCCGCCCGAGGCGATCCACAGCGCCCAGAGCGTCGGCCAGAGCAGCAGCAGGATGCCGATCGGCCGGTCGAGCCGCATCAGCAGCGCGTAGTCGCGCAGGCGGCGGCGCAGCGCGGGCTTCATCGGCCGCCGCCCATGCCGGGCAGGAACACCTCGTAGAGGTCGAACGGTGCGCCGCCCGCGCGGAACGCCGAATGCCGTACCCAAAGATATCGCGGCGGCAGCCCGGCGTGCGCGAGCGCGCGCCCCACCAGCCAGCTGTCCGCGCCGAGGGAGGCGTAGCACAGCGGTTCGCGTTGCAGGACCGTGTCGTGGGCGGCGAGCGCCTCGCCGAGCGTGCGCGTCCCGACCGCGGCGAGCCAGGGCTGCGCGGCGAGCGTGGCGGCGGGCACGCGCGTGTGCGCGAACAGCCAGACCTCGGCGCCGCAGCGCATGTCGATCTCGCGCACGTGGGTGCCGTCGGCGGCCGCGGTGCCCTCGTCCAGCACGCGCATCGAGAAGCCCGCGCCGGCGGCCTCGCGGATGCGCTGCGTGAGCAGCCCGGGCGTCAGCAGCCAGGAGCGGCGGACGGCGTCGGACTCGTAGCAGCCGAGCGCGCTGCCCGGCAGCCACATCGTGGCGGACGGCACGGCGGGCGGCAGCGCAGCGGGCAGGGCGGGCGGGGCGTCAACCGATGCGGCCATATCTGTCGTCGTCGCCGATCCAGCGGGCGGTGAGGGGAGCGATTCTATCCGGATGCCGCGCGATCAGCGCTTCGGCGGCCTGCTGCACCCGCGGCAGCATCGCCGCATCGCGCACGAGGTCGGCGACCCGCATCCGGGCGAGGCCGGTCTGGCGGGTGCCGAGCAGCTCGCCGGGGCCCCGCAGCTCGAGGTCGCGCTCGGCGATCACGAAACCGTCGTTGGTGTCGCGGATGGCGTTGAGGCGCGCCCGCGCCAGCGGCCCGAGCGGCGCCCGGTAGAGCAGTACGCAGCCGCTCTCGTGCGCGCCGCGCCCGACCCGGCCGCGCAGCTGGTGCAGTTGGGCGAGCCCGAGGCGTTCGGCGTTCTCGATGACCATCAGCGTGGCGTTCGGCACGTCCACGCCGACCTCGATGACGGTGGTCGCGACCAGCAACTGGATGCGCCCCGCCTGGAACGCCAGCATCGCGGCGTCCTTCTCGCGCGGCGGCATGCGGCCGTGCACCAGCCCGACCTTCAGGGCGGGCAGCGCGGCGGCGAGCGTGGCTGCGGTCTCCTCGGCGGCCTGGCAGCGCAGTTCCTCGGATTCCTCGATGAGCGGGCATACCCAATAGGCTTGCCGTCCCTCGCGGCAGGCGGCCTCGATGCGCGCCACGACCTCATGCCGGCGCGTGTCCGCCGCGACCACGGTGCGCACCGGCGTGCGTCCGGGCGGCAGTTCGTCGATCGCCGACACGTCGAGGTCCGCATAGGCGGTCATCGCCAGCGTGCGCGGGATCGGCGTCGCGGTCATGATCAACTGGTGCGGCAGGCGGCCTTCGCGCCCGCCTTTCTGGGCGAGACGCAGCCGTTGCTGCACGCCGAAGCGGTGCTGTTCGTCGACGATCACCAGCGCGAGGTCCTTGAACTCGAGCCCTTCCTGGAAGAGCGCGTGCGTGCCGACGACGACCTGCGCCTCGCCGGAGGCGATCAACGCGAGCGCGCTGCGCCGTGTGCGTGCGGGCTGCGAACCGCTGACGAGCGCGACCGTCACGCCGAGCGGTCGGAACCACGCGTCGAAGTTGCGCCGGTGCTGTTCGGCCAGCAGTTCGGTCGGCGCCATGAGCGCGGCTTGCCGGCCGCTGCCCACTGCGCGGGCGGCCGCTGCGGCCGCCACCACCGTCTTGCCGCTGCCCACGTCGCCCTGGACGAGCCGCACCATCGGCTGGTCGCGCGCGAGGTCGGCATCGATGTCGACGAGCGTGCGCCGCTGCGCGCCCGTCATCGCATAGGGCAGTCCGGCGACGAAACGCGCCTCGAGCCCCGCGGGATCGGCGAGCGGCCACGCGGGGTCGTGGTGGGCGCTCGCGCGCAGCCGCCGCATCACCACCTGGTGCGTCAGCAATTCCTCGAACGCGAGCCGCTGCTGCGCGGGATGCGCGCCTGCGTCGAGCTCGTCGAGCGGTGCATCGAGCGGCGGCCGGTGCACGAAGCGCAGCGCGTCGCGCAGCGACGGCAGGCCGGGCGGCAACGGCAGGTCGGGCGGCAGCCAGTCGCGCACGCCCGCGGATTCCAGTTCGCGCAGCGCTTCACCGATCAGCATCCGCAGCCGCCCCTGCGTCACGCCTTCGGTCATCGGATAGATCGGCGTCAACGAATCTTCGGGCGGCCGCTCGTCTGGCGCGACGCGGCGGTACTCGGGATGCACCATCTCGAGCCCGAGCGGGCCGCGCCGCACCTCGCCGAAACAGCGGATGCGCGTGCCGCGCGCGAGGCCCTGCTGCTGCGCCGCCGAGAAATGGAAGAAGCGCAGCGTCAGGAAGCCCGAGCCGTCGGCGATGCGGCTCACGAGCTGGCGGCGCCGGCGGAAGGTGACTTCGGTGAGCTGCACTTCGCCCTCGACCACGCCGCGCGTGCCGCCGACGAGCCCGCCGATCGGCAGCACGCGGGTGCGGTCTTCGTAGCGTGTCGGCAGCACGAAGAGCAGGTCCTGCACCTGCTCGACGCCGAGCACGGCGAGGCGCGCGGCGAGCGCCTCACCCACGCCGCGCAGCGCGGTCACCGGGCGTTGTTCGCGCGGCTCGCTCATCGGGGATCGTGCATGTGCGGGCGGTCGGCGGGGGCGGACACCCCCGTCGCCGTGCCTCCGCGCGTCAGTCGAGGTGCAGGATGCAGTCGATCTCGACGCGCGAGCCCCGCGGCAACTGCGACACGCCGACCGTCACGCGCGACGGCCAGGGCTGCGGCAGGTACTGCGCCATGATCTCGTTGACCTTGGCGAAGTTGGCGAGGTCGGTGAGGTAGATCGTGACGCGCACGGCATGCGCCAGCGAACCGCCGGCGGCGGCGGCCACGGCCTTGAGGTTGTCGAACACGCGGCGGATCTCGACCTCGATCTCGCCGCTGACCAGCTGGCCGGTCGCGGGATCGAGCGGGATCTGTCCGGAGATGTAGACCGTCGGGCCGACGCGCACCGCTTGGGAGTAGGTGCCGATGGCGGCCGGGGCGTCGGGCGTGTTGATGATCTGGCGGGTCATGTCGGGGTCCTCATTCGTCACGGGTCCGGGTCGCCAGTGTACGCGACAGGCGCAGCACATCGGGCATGTGCCGCACCACCCGCATCACCTGCGCGAGGTGCTTGCGGTCGCGGACGCGGATCTCGAACAGCAGTTCGGAGGTCTCGCCGTCGCGTTCCTGCAGGTCGACGTTGTCGATGTTGGTGTCGGTGCCGGCGATCGCCGCGGCCACCGCCGCCAGCACGCCGACCCGGTTGGCGACCTCAAGGCGCAGCCCCGACCCGAAGAACTTGGTGCCGTCCGGCGCCCAGGTCACCGACAGCCATTTCTCGGGATGCCGGCGGTAGTCCTCGACGTTGGCGCATTCCTCGCGGTGCACGGTGATGCCGCGGCCGGCGGTGAGGAAGGCCATGATCGGGTCGCCCGGCACCGGATAGCAGCAGCGCCCGTAGGTGACGAGCATGCCTTCGGTGCCGGCGATGGCGAGGGGTGCCGGCGCACCGCCTGCCGCCGATTCGTCGTCCGCTGCGCCGCTCCCCGGCGCCGCCGAGCCGAGCCGGTGCGCGATCAGCGGGCCGAGCCGCTCGCCGAGTCCGACCTTCTCGAAGAGCTCGTCGGCGTCCGCCATGCCGAGTTCGCTCGCGGTGGCGGCGAGCGTCGCGGGCGGGATGTCGGTCAGGGACAGCCGGAACTCCGCGAGCGACTGGTTGACGAGGCGCTGGCCGAGCTCGATGGCGTCCGAGCGGCGCAAGCCCTTCAAGTATTGGCGGATCGCGGCACGCGCCTTGGCGGTGACCACGAAGTTGACCCAGGCCGGGTTCGGGATCGCGTTCGGCGAGGTGATGATCTCGACGGTCTGGCCGTTGCGCAGCTCGCTGCGCAGCGGTGCGAGCCGGCGGTCGACCTTGGCGGCGACGCAGCGGTTGCCGACGTCGGTGTGCACGGCATAGGCGAAGTCGACCACGGTGGCGCCGCGCGGCAGGCGCAGGATGCGGCCCTTCGGCGTGAACACGTAGACCTTGTCGGGGTAGAGGTCGACCCGCACGCTTTCGAGGAACTCCTCGGAGGAGCCGCTCTCCTGCATCGCGACGAGGTTGGCGATCCATTCGCGCGCCTGCGCGGGTCCGCCGGCGACGCTCGTCTCGCCGCTCTTGTATTTCCAGTGCGCCGCGATGCCGGCCTCGGCGACGGTGTGCATGTCGCGGGTGCGGATCTGCACCTCGATCGGCAGGCTGTTCGGGCCGAAGAGCGTGGTGTGCAGCGACTGGTAGCCGTTGACGCGCGGGATGGCGATGTAATCCTTGAACCGGCCCGGCATGGGGCGGAACGCCGCATGCACCACGCCGAGCGCGCGATAGCAGGCGTCCGGGCTGTCGACGATCACGCGCAGCCCGTAGACATCGATGATCTCGGCGAGCGAGGTGCGCTTGCGGAGCATCTTGCGGTAGATGCTGTAGAGGTGCTTCTCGCGCGAGTCGACCTCGGCGGCGATGCCGGTCCGCTTGAACGCCTCCCGCAGCTGCTCGGCGATGCGGGTCAGGAACTCGCGCTGGTTGCCGCGCGCGCGCTTCAGCGCCTTCTCGATGACGCGGTAGCGCTGCGGATAGAGCGCGCGGAAGCCGAGGTCCTCGAGTTCGAGCTTCATCGCGTAGAGGCCGAGGCGCTCGGCGAGCGGCGCGTAGATGTCGAGGGTCTCGCGCGCGATCGCGCGGCGGCGCACCGTGCTCATGCCCTCGATGGTGCGCATGTTGTGCAGGCGGTCGGCGAGCTTCACGAGGATCACGCGCAGGTCGCGCACCATCGCGAGCAGCATCTTGCGGAACGACTCCGCCTGCGCCTCCTCGCGGCTCTTGAACTGCACCTGGTCGAGCTTGGTGACGCCGTCGACGAGCTCCGCCACCGGCGCGCCGAAGCGCGCGGCGAGCTCGTCCTTCGCGATCGGGGTGTCTTCGATGACGTCGTGCAGGATCGCGGCGACGATGGTGTCGGTGTCGACGCGCAGTCCCGCGAGGATCTCGGCGGCGGCGACCGGATGCGCGATGTAGGGCTCGCCGGTCTTGCGTTTCTGGCCGCGGTGGGCCTCGGCGCCGAACTCGGCGGCGAGGCGGATGCGTTCGACCTGGTCGGCGGGCAGGTAGGCGCCGGCCGCGCTCAGCAGGTCCTTGAGGCCCGGAGTGCGGCGGGCGCCGCCGGGGAGCAGTCCGCGCAGTCTGTCGGTGTAGTCCACGGCGGCTTGGATCGAGCCGTCGCGGGGATCAGTCTCCGAGGCCGTACTGCGGCGCGCGGAAGCCGGGATCCGGCTCCGTGATGTCGGGCAGCAGGCTCGGCGGCGGCTCGGGCTCCGGCTCCGGCTCGAGCAGCATCTCGGGGGTGACATTGCCCGCGGCGATCTCGCGCAGCGCGACCACGGTCGGCTTGTCGTTCTCCCAGGGCACGGTGGCCTCTGCGCCGTTGGCGAGGCGACGGGCGCGCCGCGAGGCCAGGATCACGAGCTGGAAGATGTTGTCGACGTTCTGGAGGCAGTCTTCGACGGTGATGCGGGCCATGGGATGCGCCTTTCTGCGGGCAGTCTTACCGGGTCGGCCATCATAGCCGACCGGGGGGGTATCCGCCAGCCGCCTCAGTCCGCGAGCAGGTCTGCGAGCAGCGGCGTGAGCGCTCGCCGCCCGCCGCGCAGCGCGTCGCCGCGGCCGGCGAGGATGGCCTGCAGGTCGGCGACCGCCTGGCCGAAGTCGTCATTGACGACCACGTAGTCGAACTCGTCGTGGTGGCGCATGTCATCGACGGCATCGCGCAGCCGCCGTGCGATGACCGTGTCGTCGTCGGTGCCGCGGCCGCGCAGGCGCGCCTCGAGCGCGCTTCGTGAGGGCGGCAGGATGAAGATGCCGGTGCAGCCCGGCAGTCCGGTCACGTGATCGTGCGTGCGCTCGCGCACCTGCTGCGCGCCCTGCCAGTCGATCTCGAGGATGACGTCGTGGCCCGCGCCGAAGGCGGCGGCGAGCGCGCCGCGGCTCGTGCCGTAGTAGTTGTCGAACACCTTGGCCCACTCGAGGAAGCCGTCGTCGGCGACCAGGGACTCGAAGGCGGGCGGGGTGACGAAGTGGTAGTCGCGACCGTCGACCTCGTTCGGCCGCTGCTTGCGCGTGGTGTGCGAGACGCAGACGCGCAGGTTCGGCTCGCGCGCGAGGAGTTCGCGCACGAGGCTGGTCTTGCCTGCGCCCGAGGGCGCGGCGATCACGAACAGGCGGGGGCGGCTCATGGCTCCATCTCCGTTGTCCTGACGCTCACTCGACGTTCTGCACCTGCTCGCGCAGCTGCTCGATCAGCACCTTCATGTCGACGGCGAGGCGCGTGGAGTCGATCTCCTGCGACTTCGAGGCGAAGGTGTTGGCCTCGCGGTTGAGCTCCTGCATCAGGAAATCGAGGCGGCGCCCGGCGGCCTCCTCGCCATCGACCACGCGCCGGATCTCGGCGAGGTGCGCATCGAGGCGGTCGAGCTCCTCGTCGACGTCGGCGCGCTGCAGCAAGAGCGCCACCTCCTGCTCGAAGCGCGTGGCATCGACCGTGGCGCCGAGCTCGGTGAGCCGCGTCTGCAGGCGCGTGCGCAGCCGCTCGCGCATCTCAGGGGCGCGGGCGCGTCCGGCGGCGAGCAGCGTGGCGAGTCCCTCGACCCGCTGCAGCACGAACTCGCGCAGCCGCGTGCCCTCGCGCTCGCGCGCGGCGGCGAGCTCGCGCGCGGTGTCGGCGAAGAGGGCGCGGCAGGCGGCCGCGAGCGCATCGGTGTCGGGCGCGCTGTCCTGCAGCACGCCCGGCCAGCGCAGCACATCCATCGGGTCGAGCGAGACGGCGGTGCCGCCCGCCCGCGAGGCGATGTCGCGGGCCCGCTCCAGCACGCGCTTGAGCGTCGCCTCGTCGACGCGCAGTTCACGCTCGGCCTCGCGCGCGGCGCGCAGGTGCAGCGTGCAGTCGACCTTGCCGCGGCGCAGCTGCTTGGCGAGCAGCTGTCGCAGCTCGCCCTCGAGTCCGCGCAGTTCTTCGGGCAGGCGGAATCCCGGTTCGAGGTAGCGGTGGTTGACGCTGCGCAGTTCGCAGGTGAGCTGGCCCCAAGGGCCGCTCGCCTCGCGGCGCGCGAAGCCGGTCATGCTGTGGATCATGGGTGTGCCTCGCGCGGATACGGAGCGGAGTGTATAAAGCGCGCAGTGTAGCCGATGCACCGTCGTCCGACCCCGCAGTCCCCGTCCCCGAAAGCCACAGCCCCCGAGGCCACCCCAGCATGTTCAAACGACCGAGCGGCCGCGCCGCAGACGCCCTCCGCACCGTGACCTTCGACCGCGGCTACACGCGCCATGCGGAAGGCTCCGTGCTGGTGTCCTTCGGCGACACGCGCGTGCTCTGCACCGCGAGCATCGAGGACGGCGTGCCGGGGTTCCTGCGCGGCCGCGGCCAGGGATGGGTGACGGCGGAGTACGGCATGCTGCCGCGCGCCACGCACAGCCGTTCGCCGCGCGAGGCCGCCAAGGGCAAGCAGACGGGCCGCACGCAGGAGATCCAGCGGCTGATCGGCCGCAGCCTGCGCGCGGTGATGGATATGACCGCGCTCGGCGAGCGCACCGTCACCCTCGACTGCGACGTGCTGCAGGCCGACGGCGGCACGCGTACCGCGGCGATCACCGGCAGCTATGTGGCCCTCGCCGATGCTTGCGCGGCGCTCATCGCGCGCGGTGCGCTTGCGGCCTCGCCGCTGCACGGGCAGGTGGCGGCGGTGTCGGTCGGCATCTGCGGCGGCCTGCCGCTGCTCGACCTCGACTATGCCGAGGATTCGCAGGCCGAGACCGACATGAACGTGGTGATGAAGGACGGCGCCGCCTTCGTCGAGATCCAGGGTACGGCCGAGGGCCATGCCTTCCGCCGCGACGAGCTCGACGCGCTGCTCGCGCTCGCGGCCGACGGCATCGCGCGCCTGCACACCGCGCAGGCCGAGGCGCTCGCGACGCCGCTCGCCGTCGCGCCGGCCGCGCCACGCAAGAGATGACCGCGCTGCCCGTCGTGCTCGCCACCGGCAGCGCCGGCAAGCTGCGCGAGTTCGCGCAACTGCTCGCGCCGGCGGGTTTCGAGTTCACGCCGCAGTCGGCGTTCGGCATCGAACCGCCGGAGGAGACGGGCGACACCTTCCTCGCCAACGCGCTGCTCAAGGCGCGCTACGCGTCGCGCCTCTCGGGCCTGCCGGCGATGGCCGATGACTCCGGGCTCGAGGTCGACGCGCTCGGCGGGGCGCCCGGCGTGCGCTCGGCACGGTACTCGGAGGATGCTGTCGCCGCCGGCGCCGCTGCCGCTGCCGCTGCGGATGCCGCTGCGATGTCCCGCGACGAGGCCAACTGGCGCAAGCTCCTGGGTGCGCTCGCCGGCGTGCCGGACACCGCGCGCACGGCGCGCTACCGCTGCTGCATCGTCCTCGTGCGCGAGGCCGACGACCCGGCACCGCTGGTGGGCGAGGGTGCCTGGGAAGGCCGCATCCTCGAAGCGCCGCGCGGCAGCGGCGGGTTCGGTTACGACCCCGTGTTCGCGCCGGAGGGTCCAGCATCCGGTGGCGGCAGCGTCGCCGAGCTCGATGCCGCCACCAAGAACCTGCACAGCCACCGCGCCGCGGCGCTGCGTGCGCTGCTCGCGGCGTGGCAGGCGCAGGGCGCCTCGCGCCCGGCCTGAGCGCGCAGAGGGCGTGCCATGACCGCATCGCCACCTCCGTTTGGCGTCTATGTGCATTTCCCGTGGTGCGTGAGCAAATGCCCGTACTGCGACTTCAACTCGCACGCGATGAAGGACGCCGTCCCCGAGCGGCAGTACCTCGAGGCGCTGCGTCGCGACCTCGAACACCAGCTCGCCTCAGGTGTCGCGCAGCCCGCGCGGCCCGTGGTGTCGGTGTTCCTGGGTGGCGGTACGCCGAGCCTGTTCGCGCCGCAGGCCATCGGCGAGGTGCTCACGATGTTGCGCGCGGCCTTGCCGTTCGCACCGGAGGCCGAGATCACGATGGAGGCGAACCCCGGTACGATCGAGCGCGGCCGCTTCGCCGAGTACGCCGCGGCGGGCGTGAACCGCGTGTCGCTCGGCGCCCAGAGTTTCGATGACGGGGCGCTGCGCCGCCTCGGTCGCATCCACGCCGCCGACGAGACGCGCGTCGCCGCGGCCGAGCTGCACGCGGCGGGCCTCGCCAACTTCAACCTCGACCTGATGTACGGCTTGCCCGGTCAGGATGCCGCGGGCGCGCTCGCGGACGTCGAGTCCGCGCTCGCCCTTGCGCCGGCGCAGGTCTCGCACTATCACCTCACGCTCGAGCCCGGTACGCCGTTCGCGGCGCGTCCGCCGCCGGCCTTGCCCGACGACGATCTCACCGAGCGCATGCTCGAAGGCTGCCAGTCGCGGCTCGCGGCGGCGGGGCACCTGCGCTACGAGGTCTCGGCCTATGCACGTCCCGGCCGCGAGTGCGCGCACAACCTCGTGTACTGGCGTTATGGAGACTATCTCGGGCTCGGCGCCGGCGCGCACGGCAAGCTGAGCGTGCTCGATGACGAGGGTCGCGTGCGCGGCATCCATCGCACCGAGCAGGTGCGCGAGCCGCGCCGCTACCAACGCGATCCTGCCGCGACGCTGAAGGTCCGCGAGGTCGAGCCCGCGCAGCGTCCGTTCGAGTTCATGCTGAACGCGCTGCGGCTCACCGGCGGTGTCGAGCAGCGCCTGTTCGAGGCGCATACCGGACTGCCCTGGTCGACCGTCGTCGCGCAGGTGCAGCGGGCGAGGGCGGCGGGCTACCTCGACGAATCACCACCCGGAGCCGCCGTGACGGGGGATGTCCTGCGCCCGAGCGCCCGCGGACTGCAGTTCCTGAACGACCTGCTGGTCGAATTCCTGCCAAGCGAATCGGGCACTTAGCGCGATCGCCGCCTCGAAACCGCGTCATTCATTCACAGTTGCGGAAAATGCTTGGCAGGAAGTCCAGAAGCGCCACTTTTTTCATGCCTTAATGAAATTGAAACCTTTAAGTTCATGATTTAACTAGATTTAATGCGATGTGAATTTCAGGGTCGGTCTGGGGGAAAACCGAAATCCGCGCGGGAAAACGCTGTTTTTCGTGCAAGGCTCCACAGAGTTATCCACAGTTCGGTCACCGCTGCGGCCGGGGCGGGGGCGCCCCCAGACCCCGGCGCACCGGTCGGGCCCCGCCGCGCTTGTTTACGACCCGCCCTGTCGTTAGACTGCGCGACCGTTTTTCACCCGCACCGCCTGGAAGTCTGGCCATGAAAGCTTCGGTCCACCCCGAATACACCGAAATCACGGTCTCCTGCACTTGCGGGAACACCTTCAAGACCCGCTCGACCCTCGGCCAGAACCTGCAGGTCGAAGTCTGCTCGAGCTGCCACCCGTTCTACACGGGCAAGCAGAAGATCCTCGACACCGCGGGCCGCGTCGACAAGTTCCGCAAGAAGTACGCCGCCGCTGCGGCGCGCTGAGACCGCTCGCGGGGCTCCCCCGCCGACCGGGAACTTTGGTAGCGTGAGGTCCTCTCACCTACCGATGATCCCCCGCATGCGCCGCCTGCTGCTCCTGCTCCTCACCGCGCTCGCGGTGGTGGCCGCGCCCGTGGCCACGCCGCAGTCCGCCAAGACGAGCGCCGCCTCGCGCGAGGCCCACGAGAAGATCTTCAAGGCCTACGGCGTCTACGCCGACCAGGGGCTGCAGGACTACATCAACGAACTCGGCCAGCGCATCGCGCGCCGCAGCACCTTGCCGGACGCCGAGTGGGTGTTCGTCGTGCTCGACGACGACTCCATCAACGCCTTCACCACCGGCTGCTGCTACGTCTACCTGCACCGCGGCCTGCTGCTGCACCTGAACTCCGAAGCCGAGCTCGCCTCCGTCATCGGCCACGAGATCGCGCACGTCACGCAGCGGCATCCGCAGAAGCGGCAGACCCAGGGCCTCCTCGCCTCGCTCGGCGCACTGGCGGCGACGCTTTACACCGGCTCCGGCGCCGTCGCGCAGCTCGCGAACATCGGCGCACAGGCCTGGATGCAGGGCTATGGCCGCGAGAACGAGATGGAAGCCGACCGGGTCGGGCTCTTGTTCTCCACCGCCGCCGGCTACCGCCCGGAGGCGATGGCCGAGGTGTTCGAGATGTTCAAGCGCGGCGAGCGCTTCGAGATCGACCGCGCCCGCGCCGAAGGTCGGCAGCCGCGCGTGTACCACGGCCTCTTCTCCTCGCACCCCGCGCCGAATGCGCGCGCCATCCAGGCCGCCAAGGCCTCGGCGAAACTCGAGCAGGGCCCGCCCGGCGGCTGGATCGACAACCGCGAGGCCTACCTGCGCCGCCTCGACGGGATCACCTACGGCTCGAGCCGCGCCCAGGGCATCGTGCGCGATAACCGCTTCTATCATGCGGAACTCGGCATCACCCTCGCCGTGCCGCGGGGCTGGACCCTCGACAACCAGCGCGACCGGTTGCTGGCCTACACCCCGACGCGCGACACCTTCATGCAGGTCACCGTCGAGGGCGTGCCGCCCACCCAGGGCCCGCGCGAGTTCCTCTACACCAAGCTCAAGGGTGCGAGCGTCCGCAACGCCGAACCCTTCACCGCCAACGGCATGCAGGGCTTCACCGCCGTCACCGCCACCGGTTCACCGCTCGACAACGGCGCCGGGCCGGTGCGCTGGGCCGTGCTCTACCGGGGCAACACGGCCTATCTGTTCGCCGGCGCGAGCCGCGCCTCCGCCCGCGGGGTGCCGGAGGCCGACGGCCTCTTCAAGTCCGTGGTCGAGACCCTGCGCGGCCTCAAGCCCACCGAATTCCCGCTCGCCGAGCCGTTCCGGTTGCGCATCAAGACCGCCGACGCCGGCACGCGCCTCGAGGAACACGCGGCCGCCGTGCCGGTCGAGCGGTTCCAGAAAGAAGAGCTGCAGCTCATCAACGGCCTCTATCCGAACGGCGTCCTCAAGCCCGGGAGCCTCTACAAGGTGGTCGAGTGACGCGATGACGTCGCGGAACTGCGATGCGCTGCCTTGATTCCGTCACGCTCTCGTGTCAAGTTTCCACCACGCCGTTGCGCGCCCGCGACGGCGACAACCTGACGATGTGACACCATGGCCACCAAGACCTTCGAGCTGATCGACACCGCCTCCGGAAAGAAGTCCATCCTGCCGGTCCGTTCCGGATCCGTCGGACCCGATGTCATCGACATCGGCGCCCTCAACAAGGACCACGGCGTCTTCACCTTCGACCCGGGCTTCATGGCCACGGCCAGCACCGAGAGCAAGGTCACCTACATCGACGGCGATGCGGGCGTGCTGCTCTACCGCGGCTATCCCATCGAACAGCTGGCCGCGCAGAGCTCGTTCATCGAGGTCGCCTACCTGCTGAACAACGGCGAACTGCCGGACGCCAAGCAGCTCGCGGATTTCACCGTCAGCATCCAGCGCCACACGATGATCAACGAGTCGTTGCTGCGCATGTACAACGGCTTCCATTACGACGCGCACCCGATGGCGATGGTGAGCGCGATCGTGGCCTCGATGTCGGCCTTCTATCACGACTCGATGGACATCCATAACCCGCGGCATCGCGAGATCTTCATGCACCGCATCATCGCCAAGCTGCCGACGATCTCGGCCGCGGCATACAAGCGGGCGCTGGGGCAGCCGTTCATCTACCCGCGCAACGACCTCGACTACTGCAGCAACCTGCTGCACATGTTCTATGCCGTGCCTTGCGAGCCCTACCACGTCGATCCGCTCGCCGCGCAGGCGCTCGACCTGCTGCTGATCCTGCACGCCGACCACGAGCAGAATGCCAGCACCTCCACGGTGCGCCTCGCCGGCTCGACCGGCGCGAACCCGTACTCCGCGATCTCGGCCGGCGTCTCGGCGCTCTGGGGTCCGGCGCACGGCGGCGCGAACGAGGCCGTGCTCGAGATGCTCGAGGAGATCGGCAGCGTCGAGAACATCCCCAAGTTCCTCGCGCAGGTGAAGGACAAGGCGAGCAACGTGCGCCTGATGGGCTTCGGCCACCGCGTCTACAAGAACTTCGATCCGCGCGCCAAGATCATCCGCGAGATGTGCCACAAGGTGCTCGCGAAGATGGGCCGCGCCGACAACCCGCTGCTCGAGCTCGCGCAGCGCCTCGAGGAGATCGCGCTCAAGGACGAATATTTCGTCTCCCGCAAGCTCTACCCGAACGTCGACTTCTATTCCGGCATCATCTACAGCGCGCTCGGCATCCCGCGCTCGATGTTCACCGTCATGTTCGCGATCGCGCGCACCGCGGGCTGGGTGGCGCACTGGCAGGAGATGATCAGCGATCCGGGCATGAAGATCGGCCGCCCGCGCCAGCTTTACACGGGTCCGGCCAAACGCGACTACACCCCGATCGGCAAGCGCTGACGGGGAGCGGTCAGCCCGCTTCGAGCAGCGCGGCCACTTCGGCGGCGTCGGCGCGCCGCATCGGCTTGCCGTCGACCGGCGACACCGGCGATTGGCGGATGCCGTCGAGCGGGAACACCACGATCTCCACCGGCTGGTCGTCGACCTCGAGGCGCAGCGCGGGCTGCTGCACGACGCGCTCGGCGGTGTAGCGCAGGCGCCGCTCGCCCACCTCGAACGGGATCCCCTGGTCCATCAGCCGCAGGCTGAGGGTCTCGACGCGCTCGGCGAAGGCGTGCAGCAGCACGTCGTCGTGCTGGGTCGCGGTGCCGGCGAGCACCGGACCTACGAGCCGCGGCTGGAAGTCGCGCAGGCGCTGCATCACATCGAGCGCCACCTGCCGTTGCGCGAGCAGCGATTCCACATGCGAGTCGCCGCCGAACAGGCGTTGGTATTCCTGCAGGGCCTCCTCGATCTCGGTGTTGCGCGGCAGCATGGAGCCGTCGACGACGCCGAAGCGCTCGGCGGCCTTGCGCTTGGCGAACAGGAAATCCCGCACGCCGTGCTCGGCCATCACCCGCGCCGCCTCCTGCGCCAGGGCGCGTCGCAGGTGCTCCGCGCGCGGCGAGGCTTTCTTCAAAAGATCGGTTCCGCGGTCGTCGGGTCGACGGTGCCGACGCCGGTCGCACCGACGCCCGCCATCTCGTTGCCGCCCAGGATGCCGCCGGTCGGCATGCGGTCGGTCATGAAGGTCTCGAAGATGCCGCCCGGATCGTCGACGCTCGCGAGTTCACCGGTCGCCGGCGAGACGCGCGCCTGCACCAGACCCTCGGGCATCGGCCAGCCGCGCTGCGGCACGCCGGCGAGCGCGTCGCGCATGAAGTCCGTCCAGATCGGCACGGCGGTACGGCTGCCTTCCTCGCCTTCGCCGAGCGGCTGCGACTGGTCGAAGCCGACCCACACCGTGGCGACGACGCTGCGGTTGTAGCCGTTGAACCAGGTATCGCGCGATTCGTTGGTGGTACCGGTCTTGCCGGCGATGTCGCTGCGGCCGAGCGCGTTCGCCCGGATGCCGGTGCCGCGCGAGACCGCCTCGCGCATCATGTCGGTCATCAGCCAGGCGTTGGCGGCGCTGATCGCACGCGGCGCGCGCTGGGCCTCGGGCAGCTTGCAGCCCGCCGCGCCCGCGGCGGCGTCCTCGGTATCGCAGCCTGCACGGCGCGGCGCGGCCTGGAAGAGCACCTCGCCCTTCGGGTCCTCGATGCGATCGATGAACCAGGGCTGCACGCGATAGCCGCCGTTGGCGAACACCGCGTACGCGCTCGCTACCTGCAGCGGCGTCGCGCTGTTGGTGCCGAGCGCGAGCGTGAGGTTGCGTGGCAGGCGCGACCGCTCGAAACCGAAACGCTCCGCCCAGGTCATCGTGGGCGACATGCCGACCGCCTGCAACAAGCGGATCGAGACGAGGTTGCGCGACTTCACCAACGCCTCGCGCAGCCGCGTCGGGCCGTAGAACTTGCCGCTCGAGTTCTCGGGGCGCCAGGCCTCTTCCATGCTCGAATCGTCGATCACGAACGGCGCATCGAGGATCAGCGAGGCGGCCGTGAACCCGTTCTCGAGCGCTGCGGAGTAGAGGAACGGCTTGAAGCCCGACCCCGGCTGGCGCTGCGCCTGCGTGGCACGGTTGAACTTGCCGACCTTGGGGTCGAAGTAATCGAAGCCGCCGACCAGCGCGAGGATCGCGCCGTCGTTCGGCTTCAGGGCGACCAGCGCCGAGGCGGCTTCCGGCATCTGCGCGAGGCGCGCATCCAGCGCCGTCGGCGCGCCTGCCGCAGCCTGGGCGGCCTGGGCAGACTTCACGAGGGTGACGTAGACGATGTCGCCGCGCGTCAGGACATCGCCTGCCGACTTCGGCGCCGGCCCGGTGCCGTAGCCGACTTTCTTCCGTGCCCAGGACAGGCCATCCCAGCCGATGTTGGCGAAGCCCTTGCCGCGTACGTAGACGCGCGCGGCCTTGGGGCCGACCTGCACCACGACCGCCGGCAGCAACGGGTCGCTCGACGGCCGGCCCTCGAGCAGGTCTTCGAGGGCGTCCTCGGAATCGGTGCCGGGCAGCGTGACCCGCTCGATCGCGCCTCGCCAGCCGTGGCGACGGTCGTAGTCGACCAGCCCGGCGCGCACCGCACGGTTGGCCGCGGTCTGCATGCGCGAATCGACGGTGGTGTAGATCTTGAAGCCTTCGTTCTGCGCCGCGGCGCCGAAACGCTTGACGAGCTCGAGCCGCGCCATCTCGGCGAGGTACGGCGCCTCCACGTCGAAGCTCTGCGCGTGCTCGCGGGCGCGGACTTTCTCGGCGACCGCACGCTGTTCGGCGGCTTCGTCGATGTAGCCGATCTCGCGCATGCGCCGCAGCACATAGCGCCGCCGCTCGGCCGCGGCCTCCGGGTTGCTGATCGGGTTATAGCGCGAGGGCGCCTGCGGCACGCGGGCCAGCGTCGCGGCCTCGGCGAGGGTGAGTTCCTCGAGGTCCTTGCCGAAGTAGTAGTCCGCGGCCGCGGCGACCCCGAAGGTGCGCTTGCCGAAGCTGATGACGTTGAGATAGAGCCCCAGGATCTCCTGTTTCGAGAACTCGCGCTCGATGCGGTAGGTGAGGAACATCTCCTGCACCTTGCGCCGCCAGGTGCGGTCCTGCGTCAGGAACAGGTTGCGCGCGGTCTGCTGGGTGATGGTGCTTGCGCCCTGCAGGCGCTTGCCGGGCACCACGTTCACGAGCAGCGAGCGCGCGATGCCCGGGTAATCAAAGCCCGAGTGCTGGAAGAACTGGTCGTCCTCGGCGGCGATGAACGCCTGGCGCACCATCTCCGGCACCTCGTCATAGGTCACCGGGATGCGCCGCTGCTCGCCGATCTGGGCCATCAACCGTCCGTCGGACGAGTAGACGCGCAGCGGGACCTGCAGCTCGATCTGCCGCATGGCCTCCACGCTGGGCAGCGAGGGTTGCAGGAAGACATAGGCGCCCGCGATCAGGGTGGCGACGGCGAGCGCCAGACCCGCGAGCGCCGCGCCGACCCAAAGGGCCAGTTTCTGGAAGGAGAGGTTCACGGCAGTGGTGATGTTACCGGATTGCAGGGGTCGTCGGATTGCGGGGGCGTCGCGTCGGGGCGCCGTCCGGGGCGGGCGTCGTCGGGCTGGGATATCCTCCCCGCATGGGGGACGCCCGGAACATCTTCCTCGTCGGGCCGATGGGCTCGGGCAAGACCGCGGTCGGCAAACAGCTCGCCCGTCGGTTGCGCCTGCCGTTCGTGGACTCGGACCTCGAGATCGAACGCCGCACCGGGGTGGACATCCCGCACATCTTCGACAAGGAAGGCGAGGCCGGGTTCCGTGTCCGGGAGTCCCTCGTCATCCTCGAGCTGGCGGCGCGCCCCGGGCTGGTGCTCTCGACGGGCGGCGGGGCGATCCTGCGGCCCGACAACCGTGAGGCGCTGCGCGCGGGCGGCACGGTGGTGTACCTCGAGACCTCGGTCGCGCGCCAAGCCGAGCGCGTGCGGCGCAGCAACCACCGCCCCTTGCTCGCGGGTGCCGCGGACCCCATGGCGCGGCTCGCCGAACTCATGGCCCTCCGCGCGCCCCTCTACGAGTCCGTCGCCCACCTGACGTTGCGCACCGACGGCACCCGGGTGCAGGACCTCGTCGACCGGATCATCGCCGCCCTGCCGCCGCCGGTGCCTGCGGCGCCGGCGCCCGATGGCGCGAGCCCCGGTCGTATACTCGGACCGTGACCGCTGCCATGCCTGCACTGACGGTGCCCCTCGGCGACCGTTCCTATCCGATCCACATCGGCGACGGGCTGTTGGGCGATGCGGCGCTGCTCGCCGCCGTGCTGCCGGCGCGCCGGATCGCGGTGGTCACCAACGACATCGTGGGGCCGCTCTACGCGCCGCGCCTGCAGGCGACGTGGGCGGCGGCGGGCGCGACCCCGCTGCTCGAGATCGTGCTGCCCGACGGCGAGCGCCACAAGACGCTGCCCACCGTCTCGCGCATCCTCGACACGCTGGTCGCCAACCGCTTCGCGCGCGACGATCTCGTCGTCGCCCTCGGCGGCGGCGTGGTGGGTGACATGGCGGGCTTCGCCGCCGCCTGCTATCAGCGCGGCATCGGCTTCGTGCAGATGCCGACGACCCTGCTCGCACAAGTGGACTCTTCCGTCGGCGGCAAGACCGGCGTCAACCACCCGGGCGGCAAGAACCTGATCGGCGCCTTCCACCAGCCGAGGGCCGTGATCGCCGATACCGCGACCCTCGCCACGCTGCCGCCGCGCGAGCTGCGTGCCGGCCTCGCCGAGGTCGTCAAGCACGCGCTCATCTGCGATGCGGCGTTCTTCTCGTGGCTGGAGGCCAACGCCGATGCCTTGCTGGCCCTCGACCCGGCGGCGCTCGCCCATGCCGTGCACCGCTGCTGCACCATCAAGGCCGGTGTCGTCTCGCGCGATGAGCGCGAGACCGGCGAGCGGGCGCTCCTCAACCTCGGCCACACCTTCGGCCACGCCATCGAGCAGGTGACCGGCTTCGGTCCGTGGCTGCACGGCGAAGCGGTGGGGGTCGGCCTCGCGATGGCGGCGGGGATGTCGCAGCGCGCCGGTTGGCTGCCGGCTGCCGATGCCGCGCGCCTCGATGCCTTGCTCGCAAGGCTCGGGCTGCGCACCGAGGCACGGGGTGCGGTCACGCCGCAGGCCGCGCGCGCCGCGATGCAGCTCGACAAGAAAATCCAGGGCGGCCGCGTGCGCCTCGTCCTGCTGAAGGGCATCGGCCAGGCCTTCGTCACGGCGGATTGGCCGACCGACGCCTTCGATGCCACGCTGCAGGAGCACCTCGCGTGAACGACGCGCGCAACAGCGCGTCGATGAACGACGCGCCGCTCGCGCCGTATGCCGCGAAGGACGAGACCAGCCGCGGCCGCCGCTTCCCCGAACCGCCGCCCGCCACGCGCGGCGAGTTCCAGCGCGACCGCGACCGCATCATCCACTCCAACGCCTTCCGCCGCCTCGTCTACAAGACTCAGGTGTTCGTGAACCACGAGGGCGACCTCTACCGCACGCGGCTCACGCACTCGATCGAGGTCGCGCAGATCGGCCGCAGCATCGCACGCGCGCTCGGCCTCAACGAGGCGCTGACCGAGGCCATCTGCCTCGCGCACGACCTCGGCCATACGCCCTTCGGCCACGCCGGGCAGGATGCGCTCAACGAGTGCATGCGCGAATACGGCGGCTTCGAGCACAACCTGCAGTCGTTGCGCGTGGTCGACCTGCTGGAGGAGCGCTACGCCGATTTCGACGGCCTCAACCTCACCTACGAGACCCGCGAGGGCATCCTCAAACACTGCTCGGCGGCCAACGCGCGCGGGCTCGGCGAGCTCGGCGAGCGGTTTTTGCAGCGCCGACAGCCTTCGCTCGAGGCGCAACTCGCGAACCTCGCCGACGCCATCGCCTACAACAACCACGACGTCGATGACGGCCTGCGCGCGGGGCTGATCGAGGTCGAGGCGCTGCGCCAGGTGGCGCTCTTCGGCCGCGCGCACGACGAGACGCTCGCGGCGCATCCCGGTCTCGGCGGGCGGCGGCTCATCCACGAGACCATCCGCCGCATGATCGGGCGGGTGGTGGGGGATGTGATCTCCACCACCGGTGCGCGCCTCGCCGCCGCGGCGCCGACGTCGATCGACGCCGTGCGCGCGCAGCCCGCGCCGCTGGTGTCGATGAGCGAGGCGGTGTACGCCGAGCATCTCGAGCTCAAGCGCTTCCTCAACGCCAACCTGTACCGCCACAGCCGCGTGCTGCGCATGACCGAGAAATCGCGCCGGGTGCTGCGCGAGCTCTTCGAGGCGCTGCTCGAGGACATCGACCTGTTGCCCGCCGAGCATCGGCGCGCGGCGGCCGAGGCCGAGGCCGCGGGCGGCCGCGCCGCGCGAGCGCGGGTGGTGGCGGATTATGTGGCCGGGATGACCGACCGCTTCGCCATCCTCGAGCACCGGCGGCTGTTCGACCCCGACGCCAGGTCTTGAGGCGCCGCCCCGCGCGCTAGACCAGTTTCGCCGCCTCGTCGCGCAGTTCGCGGCGCAGGATCTTGCCGACGTTGGTCTTCGGCAGGTCCTTCCTGAAGTACACGTGCTTCGGCACCTTGTAGCCCGTGAGCTCGGTGCGGCAGTGTTCGATGACCGCCTCTTCGGAGAGCGCCGGATCCTTGCGCACCACGAACAGCACCACGGCTTCGCCCGAGTGCTCGCTCGGCTGGGCGACCGCGGCGGCTTCCAGCACGCCCGGGTGCGTCATGGCGACGCTCTCGACCTCGTTCGGGTACACGTTGAAGCCGGACACGTTGATCATGTCCTTCTTGCGGTCCTCGATGTAGACGAAGCCGCGCGTGTCCATGCGGCCGATGTCGCCGGTGCGCAGCCAGCCGTCGGGCAGCATCACCTTGGCGGTCTCTTCCGGCCGGTTCCAGTAGCCCTTCATGACCTGCGGGCCGCGCACGCAGATCTCGCCCGACTGGCCGATGGGCAGCATGTTGCCGTCGTCGTCGGCGATGCCGATCTCGGTCGAGGAGATCGGCAACCCGATCGAGTCGTTGAACTCCTCGGTGATCGGGTTGATGCAGGCCGCGGGCGAGGTCTCGGTGAGGCCCCAGGCCTGCGTGAGGATGCAGCCCGTGACCTGTTTCCAGCGCTCGGCGACCGCGCGCTGCACGGCCATGCCGCCGCCGAGCGTGCAGCGCAGCGCGCCGAAATCGACCTTGTCGAAGCCCGGCGTGTGCAGCAGCGCGTTGAAGAGCGTGTTGACGCCGGAGATGAACGTGAACCGGTGCTTCATCAGTTCTCTGACAAAGGCCGGGAAGTCGCGCGGGTTCGTGATCAGGACGTTCGTCCAGCCGATGCGCAGGAACAGGATGCAGTTACCGGTGAGCGCGAAGATGTGGTACAGCGGCAGCGCCGTGATCGCGATGCCCGCCTGGTCCTTCGGCCAAGCGGGTTCGGTCCAGGCCGTCGACTGCAGGACGTTGGCGGCGATGTTGCCGTGGCTCAGCATCGCGCCCTTGGAGACGCCCGTCGTGCCGCCGGTGTACTGCAGGAAGGCGAGGTCGTCGTGGCCGAGGTCGATCTGGCGCAGCGCATGGCGCGCGCCCGCGGCGAGCACGTCGCGGAAGCAGTGGTGCCCCGGCAGCGACCATGCCGGCACCTGCTTGCGCACGCGGCGCACCACGAAGTCGACGATCGCGCCCTTCGGGAAGCCGAGCATCTCGCCGACGCTGGTGACGACCACGCGCCGCACGCGGGTATGGGCGATGACCTCCTGCAGTACGTGCGCGAAGTTCTCTAGGATCACCACCACCTCGGCGCCCGAGTCCTTCAGCTGGTGCTCGAGCTCGCGCGCGGTGTAGAGCGGGTTGGTGTTGACCACCGTGGCCCCGGCGCGCAGCGCGCCGAACAGGGCGATCGGGTACT